>NZ_CP039690.1:1200000-1917500 GCF_005144885.1 Phreatobacter stygius | reverse complement strand
GCCGGTCGATGAGCGGAGCGCCGGCAAGGTGGCCCTGCCGTGGCGCCGGCAGGCGAAGAGGCGGAGGCGCTCCGGCATCGAGGGGCTCTCCGGAGCCGCAGCTCCTGACCGCGCCCGAAGCCCGGCCAGGGCCGCGGCCGAAAAGAAAAGGCCCCACTCCGTGGGGGCGGAGTGGGGCAGATTGGGAGGAAGAAACCGCGATTCGCGGCCGTCGGGCACCTAGACCTCGCATATATAAGCTGAGAATCAGCTGACATAGAACAAGATCTAATACCGATATCCTGCCCGTTTCGCCGGGCAGACGCAAGCTGCTCGATCGGAGGGCCCAGGACATCGGCGCGCGGTTGCTCACATGCTTGGGCTACTTGGTGCCGAACATGCGGTCGCCGGCATCGCCGAGCCCCGGCACGATATAGCCGTGTTCGTTCAGGTGGCTGTCGATCGCAGCCGTCCAGATCGGCACTTCCGGATGATGGCCATGGAAATTGGCGATGCCTTCGGGGGCCGCGAGCAGGCAGACGAAACGGACATTGGTGACGCCGCGCTCCTTCAGGCGCTCGACCGCGGCGATCGCCGAATTGGCGGTGGCGAGCATGGGGTCGGTGACGATGACCAGGCGGTCGGCCACGTCCTCGGGCGCCTTGAAGTAATATTCGACCGCGGTCAGCGTCTGCGGATCACGGTAGAGGCCGATATGGGCGACGCGGGCGGAGGGCACCAGCTCGAGCATGCCGTCCATGAAACCGAGGCCAGCCCGCAGGATCGGCGCGAAGACCAGCTTCTTGCCGCCGATCTGCGGCGCCATCATCGCGCCGAGTGGCGTCTCGATCTCGACCTGCTGCAGCGGCAGGTCGCGTGTCACCTCGTAACACAGCAGCATGCCGATTTCATGCAGCAGCTGGCGGAAGCCCTTGGTCGATCGGCTCTTGTCGCGCATCAGCGTCAGTTTGTGTTGCACCAGCGGATGCTCGACGACGGTCACATTGTTCATCACTACCCCTCCCGGTCTTTCGCCGGCTACTAAAGTCTCTAGAAAACGGTTCCGTCGCTCACCACCCGGATCGGCGGGCCGCCATCGGCACGCTTCTCGCGGGCCAGCCTGCGGCCGGCGGACCACGTGCCGCCCTCGAGCACGCGCGCCAGCGGAAAGGCTTCGGCGTCGACGCCCAGCCGCTCACGCACCAGCGGCGCGATGCGGTCAAGCAAGGCAACCGTCAGGCCGCGCCATTCGACAACCAGCGCCGAATCGACCGTGTTGGGCGCGTCGGCGGCAGCCGGGTCGCGCAAGGCCAGTACGCCCATATCGACGAACAGCCCGCCATTGCGATATTCAGGCAGACCGGTCAGGCCGTCGACCTCGGTCACCGTGATACCGCTCCATTGCAGCGGCTCGATCAGCGAATAAGAAAGCCACTGGGACAGCTTGTGGAACGGGATCAGCCCGTCGCTGGCATCGCCGGCCTGAATCAAGGGATGGCGCCAGGTGTCGCCGAGTGCGATGCCGCCGAGCGTGATCCGGCTCGGCCAGATCGCGCCGAGATGGGCGAGCACCGCGGCCAGGATCTTGGTCGCCGGCAGGGTCGCGGTCTCGGCCTGGGCGCTCAGATGATCGAACAGTCCGCCCGGCCGCGGCGTATCCCGGGCGCCAAACACTTCCGGGTTGGCCGCCACGGTATCGCCGAGCCGGCAAAGAAGTCGCGCGCGACCCTCCAAGCCGACCAGCGGATTGGTCTCCGAGACCTGGAAGCCGCGGGCGATATCGTCGGCCGTCAGCGCCGAAAGGCGCGCCGCGTCGGCCCGGAGGCTCTGTCCGTCGCCGGCAAAAGCGCCGGCTTCGGCCATCCGGAGCGATGCCACCGCGAGGCCTTCGGATTTCGACATCTCGATCCCGGTGCCCGCATCGCGGTAACGCCAGCCCATGCCGGCGCCGGCATCGAGCAGGACCGAAGCGATGGCGAGGTCGAAAGCCGCGCGGCCGCGTTCGGCCGGGTCGGCAATGTTTGCCAGCGCCTCGCGGCCGAGATCGCGGCCGGCGGCGACGAAATGACGCCAGCGGGCATGGAAGGGAATCTTGAGGTCCGGATAGTTGGCGCGGATCACCTCGACCACCAGGTCGGCGGCGGCCGGCAGCCTGGCCAGGTCGACGGTGAAGGCGGTCAGCTTGCCGTCGAGACCGAGCGCCAGCATCTTGGCGGCCCGCTCCCGCACGGCCGAAGTGGTCAAGAGCGCGCGGGCGGCGCGCGGCGCGTCGAGTTGTGCGAAAGCCATGCTCAGAAGTCTTCGATCTTGCGGCCAACCACCTTGGCCAGGTCGTCCTGGCTCGGCGGAGCCTCGGGGGTGAAATAGCCGGCGGCCTTCTTGGCCTCCATCTCGACCGACGCGTCCTGCGGCACCAGATCATCGGGGATCGGCACGCGCTCGACGACGTCGACGCCGGAAGCCACCAGCGCGTCGTATTTCATGTTGGACATGGACATGAAACGGTCGATGCGGCGGATGCCGAGCCAGTGCATGACGTCGGGCATGAGCTGCTGGAAGCGGGCGTCCTGGACGCCCGCGACACATTCGGTGCGCTCGAAATAGGTCGCGGCCTGGTCGCCGCCTTCCTGGCGCTTGCGCGCGTTATAGACCAGGAACTTGGTGACTTCGCCGAGCGCCCGGCCTTCCTTGCGGTTATAGGCGACGAAGCCGACGCCGCCTTTCTGGGCGTCGCGGGCGGCTTC
This sequence comes from Phreatobacter stygius, assembly GCF_005144885.1. Lineage (NCBI taxonomy): Bacteria > Pseudomonadati > Pseudomonadota > Alphaproteobacteria > Hyphomicrobiales > Phreatobacteraceae > Phreatobacter > Phreatobacter stygius. The sequence goes on along the minus strand of NZ_CP039690.1, from coordinate 1,914,777 downwards.
CTCGATGCCGTGAACCAGATAGGGCCGGCAGGTGCAGATGTCGGAGCCGAACACGTCGGAGCCGTTGCACTCGTCATGCAGGCGCCCGGAAACGAAGGTCCTGGGGTCGCCGAGCTTGGCGACGTCGCCGAACAGATAGACGGTGATATTGCCGATCGGCGGCAGGAACACGCTCATGTCCGGGCGGGTGACCAGCTCCGGATACATGCCGCCGGTCTGCTCGAACAGGGTGCGGCGCAGGTTGGTCTCCGAGGTGCCGAACCGCTCTGCGATGCCGGGCAGGTACCAGACCGGATCGATGGCGATCTTGACGCAGGCGATGTCGCCGCTGTCGCGCACGATCGTGCCGTCGGGTTTCAGCCGCTTGCCGATATGCTCCTTCAACTCGGGCAGCGTCAGCCGCGCCTTGGTGATGGCGATCGAGGGGCGGATATCGACGCCCTCGGCGATCTGCGGCCGGAAGGCCTCGCCGACCATGTGGCCCCAGGGGTCGATCGAGACGATGCGGCCGGGTTCCGACCATCGCGGGAAGGGGCCGATCTGCACGACCGGATGGGTGTTGGTCAGATCCGGCCGCTGGATCGGATTGAGCGCGCCGGCCGAGACGGCGAGCGCCCGGTAGAGCGCATAGGAGCCGCCATGGGTGCCGATGGCGTTGCGGTCGGGGCCGGCATTGACCGTTGCGACGACCGGGCCGCGCAGCGCGGCGGTCTTGGCGCCCCAGGCAATCTTGAACCGCGACGGCGTGCCGGCGCCGGGGTGGGAGGTGAGCCGGATATGGCTCGACTTGTTGACGCTCATCCTGTCCTCGATGGCCCGATGGCCTCATGGAACGGATACGGCCCCCCGTCGGGATTGGCGGAGGGCCGTCAATGAGCAATTGATCATGGCGCAGGAACGCGAAGCCCGCAAGACAATCCCGCGCGAGGTGGAGAACCGGATTTTGAGGCGGTTTACAGCGTCTTGCGCGAGCGCACGGCGTGCTTGATGCGGCTCTCGTCGGCGCCGGCTTCCTGCAACTCCTTGCGGAACACGTCGCGCCGTTCGTGCACCGAGGCGATGACCAGGCCCGCGGGCACGCCGAGGTCGAACAGCACGGCTTCCGAGAGCTGCAGGCTCGCCTCGATGGTTTCCGGCACGGCGTCGGTGACGCCGAGCTTGTAGAGCGCCTTGGCGTGGTCGGCGTCGCGGGCGCGCGCGATGATGGTCAGGTTCGGGCAGATCGATTTGGCGAGGCCGGCGATCTCGTCCATGGCACCGGCGGTGTGCAGGGTCAGGACCAGGGCCGCGGCTTCGCGCAGGCCGCAGGATTCGAGGAAGGCCTGGTTGTTGGCATCGCCATAATAGACCTCGTGGCCGGCTCGCCTGAGGTCAGAGATCTCGCGCGCATCGCTGTCGACGGCAATGAACGGTACCTTGTGATGGGCGAGCATTTCGCAGACGAGCTGGCCGACCCGGCCGTAACCGACGACGATGACCCGCTTGTCCGGCGTTGTCGGCGGCGCGACCAGCAGGGCCGGATCGATCGGCGCCACCGGTTTGATGCGATCGGCGAAACGGGCGCCGAGATAGTCGAGCAGCGGCACGGTGGCCATGCTGAAGGCGGTCAATGTGGTGACGAAGGCGCCGGTTTCGGTGGCCACCACGCCAGCGGCGGTGGCAAGCCCCATGGTGACGAAGGCGAACTCGCCGGCGGGTCCGAGCAGCAGGGCGCTGCGCACCGCGACCGTCCAGCTCTGGCCGAAGGCGCGCACCAGCGGCACCAGCACCGCGATCTTGACGCCGATCAGGACCACCAGGGCGCCAACGAAGACGATCGGCCGGGTGGCGATCAGCGACAGGTCGATCGACAGTCCGACGGAAAAGAAGAAGGCGCCGAGCAGCAGGCCCTTGAACGGCTCGAGGGTTGCCTCGATCGCGCGGCGATATTCGGTCTCGGCGAGCAGCAGGCCGGCGACGAAGGCACCGAGCGCCATCGACACGCCAAAGGCGGCGGTCACCACGCCCATGCCAATGGCGATCAGCACGGTGGCGGCCATGAAGACCTCCGGGCCGTCGGCGGAGGCGACGAGACGCAGGAACGGCCGGAGCACGAGGCGGCCGACAAGCACCACCAGGGTGACCGCAGCGACACCCTGGGCAACCGCGATCACCAGGCCGAGAACGACCGAATCGCCGCCGCGGGTGGCGAGCGCCCCGACCAGGAACAGGAGGGGGATGACGGCAAGGTCCTGCAGCAGCAGGATCGCGAAGCTGGTGCGCCCGGTCGTGGTGGCGAGCCGTTTGGTCTCGGCGAGCTGTTCGACCACGATGGCCGTCGAGGACAGGGCGAGCGCGCCGCCGATCAGCACCGCCGCGGCGATCGGCTGGCCAGCCCACCAGGCGACAAGTGCGATGATGCTGGTCGAGGCGACCACCTGTGCGGTGCCGAGGCCGAGCACCAGGCGCTTCATGCGCGTCAAGCGCTCATAAGACAGTTCGAGGCCGATCAGGAACAGCAGGAAAACCACGCCGAGCTCGGCAAAGACCGAAATCTCCCGGCTGTCGGTGACCGCGATCCATTTCAGCCAGGGCAGGCCGTCGACCAGCCGGCCAACCCCGAAGGGGCCGAGCAAGGCGCCGATGCCGAGAAAACCGATGACCGAACTGATGCCGAAACGGGCAAGAACGGGGACCGTGACCGCAGTGGTGCCGAGGATGATCAGGACATCCTTATAAGCCGCGAGATCGACGGTAGCTGCCACGCTACGCTGTCCTTCGGTTTGTGCGAATCCTCCAATCTTTATGCATTCTTTATGCCGTCGGTGCCAAGCGCTCGATCGCGGTCGCCGAAAGGCTTTCCCGCCATGGTTCCGGCGCTTTTCTGAACGGTTGTTAACACCATGACCGGACAGGCGAAATTTCTTGAGGCCGGGGGCCGAAAAAGGTCTTGCGCAGGGGGCGGAATCTGCTATCTGTCGCCTCGCCCAATTTCGCACGTGCCTGTGGTTGCGTGCCGGTTGGTGGGCATCCGGACAAGAGGCCGGACAGCCGCCCGAAGACTTGGGAATGCGCCGGCGCTCGTCGGGCCGTATTCCAGGGGCGTCGCAAGACGCGGGGTCTTCGATACCTAACCGGCAGCCGGAGGCAAACCGGCGAACTCTGCCCTCCGCAGAGGACGCGACTTGAAGCAACGACGATCGGGCTTTTTTGGTCTCAGCCGGTGTCCAGAGCCGGCGACTGAAGAGGCTTGTTCTTCTTGCCGGCCGTGCGGTTCGGGGTCATTCCCAAGCCAAACGAAGGCGTCCTTTTTTGTACCGGCCGGCAACGGTCAGTGCGTGATGTGATGTCTCGGCGAACGTCATCGGGTTGTGACCGTCACCGGTGTTCCGTCTCCAAAGCGGACCCGGGAAACGTTTCGCTCCCATGGGTTCAACCCTTTCCAGATCCAGGGGGATCTGAGGGGAGGCTTTAATGACCGACCGTATCCGCGATTTCCTGCGCAGCCGCCGCGAGGACGGGCCCATCCTGGTCGTCGACCTGAACGTCGTCGCCGAGAACTTCATGAAATTTGCCCGGGCTCTGCCGGATACGCGCGTGTTCTACGCCGTGAAGGCCAATCCCGCGCCGGAAATCCTGAACCTGCTGGCCGAAATGGGCTCGTGCTTTGACTGCGCTTCGGTGGTCGAGATCGAGCAGGCCATGGCGACGGGGGCTTCGACCGACCGCATTTCCTTCGGCAATACGATCAAGAAGGAAAAGGACATCGGACGCGCGCTGCAGTACGGCGTGCGCCTGTTCGCGGTCGATTGCGAGGCCGAGGTCGAGAAGATCGCGCGGCAGGCGGCGCTTCTCGGCGCCCGCGACGTCAAGGTGTTCTGCCGCTTCCTGCAGGACTGCGAGGGCGCCGAATGGCCGCTGTCGCGCAAGTTCGGCTGCGCCGCAGAGATGGCGCCTCGCGTTCTCGAGCTGGCTCACCGGCTGGGTCTCTCCGCCTATGGCCTGTCGTTCCACGTCGGTTCGCAGCAGACCAATATGGGCGCCTGGGACCTGGCGCTGACCACGGCCTCGTCGATCTTCCGCACGCTTGCCGAGCGGGGCATCGAGTTGAAGATGGTCAATATGGGCGGCGGTTTTCCGACCAAGTACCTGAAGGACGTTCCGGCGGCGGAAGCCTATGGCGCGTCGATCTTCGAGGCGCTGATCAAGCATTTCGGCAACCGCATCCCGGAAACGATCATCGAGCCGGGCCGCGGCATGGTCGGCAATGCCGGCATCATCGAGACCGAGGTCGTGCTGATCTCGAAGAAGTCCGACGCCGACGAGGTGCGCTGGGTCTATCTCGATATCGGCAAGTTCCACGGCCTCGCCGAGACCATGGACGAGGCCATCCGCTATCCGATCCGCACCGATCACGACGCGGACGAGAAGGTGCCCTGCGTGCTCGCCGGACCGACCTGCGATTCGGTCGACGTGATGTACGAGAAGGTGCCCTACATGCTGCCGTTGTCGCTTGAGATCGGCGACAAGGTGCTGATCGAGGCGACCGGAGCCTATACGACGACCTATTCGACGGTCGGCTTCAACGGCTTCGCGCCGCTCGCGAGCGTCTGCATCTGAGACTTTCCCGCCCGGGCTACCGGGCGGGTTTCCCCCACCAAAAAAGTCCCGACCGGCCGGACCTTGTCCGGCACGAGGGCTGTCGTCTGTCTCGAACCTTGAGAAGGACCGCGGCCATGACCGTGCACGCCACCGATTTCCCAGGCTCCGCCATCGTCGTCGCCGACGAGCGTGACTGCCACATCGCCGCCCGCGAGGCGCTGCTTGACGTCGCCTTTGGCGCGGATCGCCGCGAGAAGACCTCCGAACGTCTGCGCGAAGGCCGGCGGCCGGCCGACGGCCTGGCTCTAGCCGCGACCTCGGCCGACCGGCTGGTCGGCACGGTCAGGCTGTGGAATGTCACGCTCGGCCCAGGCCGCCCGGCCTTGCTGCTCGGCCCGATCGCGGTCGATCCGGCGCTGCGCTCGGCAGGCATTGGCGGACGCCTGATGAACGAGGCCGTGGCCCGGGCGGCAGCGCTCGGCCATCGGGCGATCGTCCTGGTCGGCGACGAGCCCTACTATCGGCGTTTCGGTTTTTCGACCGCCAGGATGGACAAGCTCTGGCTGCCCGGCCCGGTCGATCGCGCCCGTCTGCTCGGGCGTGAGCTCGTCGACGGCGCGCTCGACGGCGTGCGCGGCCTGGTCAGCGCGACCGGTGCCAGCATGCCGCGCTGGCGCGGTTGGGAGCTCGCCGCCGACGCGCGCGTTGCCGCCTGAAGCGAGGCGATCCGACGGTCACACATCGTCAATCTGTGATCGTCATGCTCTCGACCAGGACGCAAGGGAACGGTAGACTTCCCTGCAGCATCGGGAGTCGATCATGATCCGCAATGTCGCCGCTGGCCTTCTCGCAGCAATCGCTGTTTTTGCCGTCGAAGCGGCGACCCACGATGCGGAGGCGCGTTCGCGCCGCCGCGCCGTTCCGGAGGTGCGGGTGAGCCGGCCGAGCTGGCTGGTGACACCGAAGGTCGAATTCCCCGGCAACCACATGACGATGCGCCCGGACATCCGCTACGCCTCGGATTCGGCGACCGGCGATCTGGCGGTGATGTCGACCAGCATGCGCGGCGCGGCCGGCGCGGACCGTTTCTGGGGCCAGCCCGGCTGGACCGTGCAGTGGCCGTGGCCGGCGGCGTTCTACGCGCGCGACTGAGCCAACGGAACGGACGACACGAACGAAAGCCGGTCCTCGAGGCCGGCTTTTTGCTGCCGGCATCTAGAGCGCCTTTCTGAGTTCGCGGCCGAGGCCCCGGTTGACGAAACGCGGGTCGAAGGCCTGACGCCAGTCGAGCGTCGGCCTGGCGATGCCGGATTTGACCAGCTTGTCGAAGAAGCCCTTCACCCGCGCCTCTGTCACGGTGCCGATGCCGAGCGTCAGGCTGTCGCCGGAATCGACAATGCCGTGCTCGCGCATCCGCGCCAGCGCATAGGCGATCTTGCCGTCATCCATGTCCGGGTTGGCGCGCTTGATCAGGCCATTGGCCGCGGAATTGTCGCCATAGACATAGTTGTACCAGCCGATGATCGAGGCCTCGACGAAACGCTGCACGGTGGAGGCACGCTCGGTCAGCATGGCGCGGCGGATCTCGATCGTGCTGCCATAAGGGTCGAAGCCCTGGTCGGCGAGCAGGAAGACCTTCGGCGTGAAGCCCGCGGACCGCTCGATCGCATAGGGCTCGGAGGTCAGATAGCCCTGCATGGCCGACCGCTTGTCGGCCAGGAACGGCTGCGCGTTGAACGTATAGGGCTTGAGCTGTTCGTCGCGAAAACCGTGCTCGGCCTTCATCCATTGCCAGAAGGTGGCAACGCCGGCCTGCGAAATGAAGATGGTCGGCAGCCGCTTCAGGTCGGCGAAGCTCTCGATGCCTTGGCCGGGATGGGCGATCAGCACCTGCGGCTCTTTCTGGAACAGCGCCGCGACCACGGTCGTCGGCACGTTCTGATCGACCGCGGCAAAGGCCTGGATCATGTTGCCGCCCATGTAGAAATCGAGCCGGCCGGCGGCGAGCAACAGGCGGTTATTGACCTGCGGGCCGCCGGGAACCACCGTCACCTCGAGGCCGTGGGCGCGATAGGTGCCGTCGGCGACCGCCTGGTAGAAACCGCCATGTTCGGCCTGGGCGACCCAGTTGGTGCCAAAACTGACCGGCTCCAGCGCCTGTCCCAGGGCAGCGCGGCCCGGCAGCGCCGTGGCGGCGAGACCCAGGAGAAAGCGGCGGCGGTTGGCCATGCTGTCGAGCCTCCGTCAGGGCTTCGGTCGACGACCGGCAAGCCCAACCGGCATAGCGCTCGATATTGCGTCGCACAAGAGCGCCGATCGCCGCGCCGGCATCGTCACGGCGCGGCGCTCACCAGGCCTCGCGGTAGATCGCCAGCGCATCGGCCTCGGTGACCGGCCGCGGGTTGTTGACCAGCAGCCGGGTCTGTTTCATCGCGTCCGCCGCCAGCATTGCGAGATCGGCCTCGGGCACTTTCACGTCGCGCAGGCGCGGCTGAAGTCCGAGTTCCAGCGACAGCCCCGCCATGCGGTCGGCGAAAGCATCCGCCGCGGCGGCGAGCGGCAGCCCGGCTAGGTCCGGGAACAAGATCGGCGCCAGCTCGCCATAACCGGTGGCCGCGGCCGGCGCATTGAAGCGCAGCACATAGGGCAGGACCAGCGCGTTGGTCAGGCCGTGGGGCAGGTGATAATGGCCGCCGAGCGGATAGGCCAGCGCATGGACGGCGGCCACCGGCGAGTTGGCGAAAGCCTGGCCGGCGAGCATGGCGCCGGTGAGCATGTCGGCACGCGCGGCGCGGTCCGATCCGGTCTTGACCGCGGTGCGGATGGCGCCGCCAAGCAGGCGCAGCGCCTCTCGTGCCAGCGCCCGCGACAGCGGATTGTTGTTGGGGCTGGCCGAGGTATAGGCCTCGATGGCGTGGACCATGGCGTCGATGCCGGTGGCCGCCGTGACATGCGGCGGCACCGACAGTGTCAGGTCGGGATCGAGCAGAGCGATATCCGGCAGGATCGCCGGCGAGACCACGCCCATCTTGGTGTGAGCGCCGGTGGTGATGATCGAGATCGGAGTGACCTCCGAACCGGTGCCGGCGGTGGTCGGCACCAGGATCAGCGGCAGGCGCGGGCCCTTGGCATTGCCGACCCCATAGATGCCGGCGAGCTCCTCCTTCTCCAGCGCCAGCAGCGCGACCAGCTTGGCGACGTCCATGGGCGAGCCGCCGCCGAAGCCGACGACGCCCTGGACCTTGGCTTCGACCGCCATGGCGACCGCCTTCAGCACGATGGCCTCGGGCGGGTCGGCCACCACCTCGTCGAACACGAAGGCCTCGCAGCCAGCCGCCTCGAGGCTTTTCAGCGCATGGTCCAGCAGGCCGGAGGCGATGATGCCCTTGTCGGTGACGACCGCGACCCTTGTGCCCATGGTCCGGGTCGCGAGCGTGCCGAGCTCGGCGATCGCGCCGGCACCGGAAACGATTGATTTGGCCGTATTGAAGGTGAACATGGGTGGTTCTCCAAATTCCTGCCCGGCGCCTCGGCCGCTCGCTAAGAGCCGATTGACCGGCTAAATCGAAAACCGTCAAGCCGCCCGCATGCCCGAACCCGAGGGATCAAGCCGAATGGACGATACAGATCGCCGCATCCTCACCGTCCTGCAGACCGACGCGTCGCTGTCGATCGCCGAGATCGCCTCGCGGGCCGGGCTGTCGACGACGCCGGCCTGGAAGCGCATCCAGAAGCTGGAGGCCGAGGGCATCATCCGCGGCCGTGTGGCCTTGCTCGATCCGAAGAAGCTCGGCCTCGGCCTGACGGTTTTCGTCTCGGTGGAAACCTCGGATCATTCGGAGGCCTGGCTCGCCCGTTTTGCCGAACTGGTCTCGGCCATGCCCGAGGTGATGGAGTTTTACCGCATGGCCGGCGATGTCGATTACATGCTGCGGGTCGTGGTCGCCGACATGGATGCCTATGACGGCTTCTATAAGCGGCTGATCGCCCAGGCGCCGTTGAAAAATGTCACCTCGCGCTTCGCCATGGAGCGAATCAAGCAGACCACCGCCTTGCCGCTCAATGTCCGGCCGACGCCGGACAAGTAAGGCCGAGGCTCCCGACTTTCGCCGTTGTCCAGGCAACCAGAGACGCTACGATCCCCTCATGCTCGACAAGCGCACCCCCGCGGCGATGCCCGCGCCTTTCGCCAAATATTCCCATGCGGTGATCGTGCCGGCCGGCACCCGCATGCTGTTCTGCTCCGGCCAGCTCGGTGTCAGTGCCGATGGGACGATCCCCGAGGATGCCGGGGCACAGGCCGACCTCTGCTTCACGGCAATCGGCCATATGCTCGAGGATGCCGGCATGGGCTTTGCCGATATCGTCAGGATCAATGCCTTCGTCACCGATCGCGCTCATATGGCCGGCTACATGGCGTCGCGCGACCGGCACATGCCGAACCCGCCGCCGGCCTCCACCTTGATGATCGTCACCGGCTTCACCCGGCCGGAGTTCAAGGTCGAGGTCGAGATCGTCGCGGCCAAGGTGGACTGATCAGATGCTGCCGAAACAGCTCTGGGCCGAGATGACCACCGAGGAGTTCCGCATGGCGGACACCTCGCGCTGGATCGCCGTGCTGCCGATCGCGGCGGTCGAGCAGCATGGGCCGCATTTGCCCGTACTGGTCGATACCGCGATCGCCGAGGGCAATGTCCAGGCGGTGCGCCGGATCCTGCCGGAGCACCTGCCGGTGACCTTCCTGCCGACGATGTGGGCCGGCAAGTCGAACGAGCACATCCAGTTTCCCGGCACGATCACGCTCAGCGCCGAGACCCAGATCCGCTTGCTCACCGAGATCGGCGACAGCGTGGCGCGGGCCGGCGTGAAGAAGCTGGTCATCGCCAATTCCCACGGCGGCAATGTCGCGGCCATGGATATCGTCACGCGCGACCTGAGGGTGCGCCACGGCATGCTCGCGGTGCAGGTGTCCTGGCATCGGCTGGGCGCGCCGGAAGGGCTGTTCTCGGCCGAGGAGACCCAGCACGGCATTCACGCCGGCGAGGTCGAGACCTCGCAGATGCTGCATTTCCGGCCCGATCTCGTGCAGATGGACAAGGCGCGCGATTTCGTCTCGGCGGCGGTGGCGATGGAACAGGCCTACCGCCATCTGCGCGCCATCACCCCGGTCGGCTTCGGCTGGATGAGCGAGGATCTCTCGACCGCCGGCGCGATCGGCAATGCTGCCGCGGCGAACGCCGAGAACGGCCGGCTGGCGACCGAGTTCACCGCCGCGGCCTTTGTCGCCCTGCTCGATGATGTCGACCGGTTTCCGGTCGACAAGCTCGGCACCGGGACGACCGTCTGAGGCCGGCGCGGCTCAGCCGAACCAGTGCAGATAGCGGCCAAGGAAATTGCCCGGCGCCAGAAGGGCTGCGGCCCAGATGAAGGCCGAGACGACATTGGCGACCTGGAATTTCACCTGCGGCATGTTGACGATGCCGGCGACCAGCGGCACCGAGGCGCGCAAGGGCCCGGAGAAGCGGCCAAAGAAGATCGCCCAGACGCCCCATTTTTCGAAGAAGGCATGCCCCTTCGGCAGCATTTCCGGATATTTCGACAGCGGCCAGACATTGCCGATGCTGTCCTTGAAATAACGGCCGAACCAATAGGAGATCCAGTCGCCGGCAGCCGCCCCCAGCGAGGCGGCGATCAGGATCGGCCAGAACGGGATGCCGCCGGCGCCGATCAGCGGGCCGAAGGCGACGATCATGGCCCAGGCCGGCACGATCAGCGACAGAACGGCGATCGATTCGGCGAAGGTCAGCGCGAAGATGATGGCGGGCGCCCAGGCCTGGTTGGCTTTGACGAATTCGATGATAGGGCCGGCATAGCTCTGGAGGTCCATAGAGATCTCACGACGACAGGTCAGCGACCCAAGACGATCGCAGGTTGCCGGTCAAGCGTTTCGGTCTCACGCCGTTGTCGCAGCGCGCCGGCGCCATTTCGTTTCAGGCCGTCGGCCGAGCCGCGTCCAGCGCCTTGCGCACCGCCGCGGCCACGCCTTCGCCGTCGAGCCCGTAGTGGCGATAGAGATGGGTCGGCGGTCCGAGCACCGAATAGGCGTCGGGCATGCCGACCTTGGTCAGCCTCACGCCCAGACCCTCGTCGACGATCACCTCGGCCACCGCCGCGCCGAAACCGCCTGTCACATTGGCCTCCTCGGCCGAGATGATCGGGCCGCGCCTGGCGGCGGCGCGGATCGGCTCGCGGTCGATCGGGCGGATCGAATACATGTCGACAACGGTCAGCCCGATGCCTTCGCGGGCAAGGATATCGTGGGCGTCGAGGCTCGCCTTGACCAGGTTGCCAATGGCCAGAACCGTGGCGTGCCGGCCCTCGCGCAGCGTGTTCGAGCCGCCGATCCGGAAGTCGAAGGGGCTGTCATAAACGACCGCCTCGCGGCCCCGGCCGGCGCGGAAATAGATCGGCGCGGGGTGTTTGATTTGGCTGCGCAAGGCCGAGGTCAGGGCAGTGCCGTCGCACGGCGCCATCAAGATCAGGTTGGGGATGGCGCGCAAGGCCCCGATATCCTCGCAGCAATGATGGCTGGTGCCGTAAAAGCCCATGGCGATGCCGGAATGGGTGCCGACCATCTTCACCGGCAGATGGGTGTAGCAAATGTCGTTGCGGATATTCTCGACGCCCATCAGCGCCAGGAAGAACGAATAATTCGAGATGACCGGCGTCAGCCCCATGGTGGCGAGGCCGGCGGCGGCCCCGATCATGTTGCGTTCGGCAATGCCGAAATTGAAATAGCGCTCCGGATAGGCCTTGCCGAAATCGATCACCTGGGTCGGCCGGCCAAGGTCGGCGGTGCAGACCACGATGTCGTCATGGCCTTCGCCGGCGAGCTCGATCAGGGTCTTGCCGGTGGTGAGCTGGCGCGACAGGCCAAGCGACACGACCATGTCCCAGGACCGCTCGTCGAAATCATCGGTGACGGTCGATTCCGTGAGGTCGATGGTCTGTTTCAGCTCGGCCGACATATAGGCCATGCCGGGAGCCGGCGGATGGGCACGGTATTTGTTGGTCTGGCTCATGATCTCGTTTCCCTCAGCCGATGTCGCCGGCGTCGATCTCGGCATAGGCGCGGGCGATGTCCTTCGGGCCGAGGAAGCCGAGGTGCCACTGCCAGGTGCCTTCCATGAAGGAGACGCCCTTGCCGGCAACCGTATAGGCGAGCACGCAGGTCGGCTTGCCGTTCGGCGCGTTGAGCGCCCGGTTCAAGGCATCGAAGGTCTGGTCGATGTCGTGGCCATCCTCGAGCACGACGACATTCCAGCCGAAGGCCTGCCACTTGTCCTTCAGCGGCTCGGAGCGCAGCGTCTCCTGCGCCACGCCATCGGAGCCGGCGCCGTTGATGTCGACAATGCCGACGAGGTTGTCGAGCCGGTAATGGGACGCGGCCATGGCGGCTTCCCAGATCTGGCCCTCGTTCTGTTCACCGTCGCCCATCAGGCAGACGGCGCGCGCCGGCGATTTGTTCAGCCGGGCGCCGAGCGCCATGCCGACCGAGACCGACAGATTGTGGCCAATGGAGCCGGAGGAGAAGTCGATGCCGGGCGTCTTCTTCATCTCCGGGTGATCGCCGAGCGGCGAGCCCATGCGCGAATAGCTGTCGAGCCAGGCCTCAGGAAAGAAGCCCTGGTCGGCGAGCACCGGGAACAGGCCGATGGCCGCGTGGCCCTTGCCCATGGTGAAGCGGTCGCGGTCGGCCCATTTCGGCCGGCCCGGGTCGACATGCAGGAGCTGGTAGTAGAGCACCGCGACGATCTCAGCCATCGAGAAAGCCGAGCCATAGTGGCCGGAGCCGCAGATGTCGGTGAGCCGGACGGTTTCCCGGCGGATCAGCCTGGCCTTGTCCTTGACCAGCTCTTTCGGGACATTCTTCACCGCGCGCGACGGCATGGCTTCCTCTCCGCTTCGTTTTTTTAAATCGATTTAGATGAGGCTAGCAGCCGATCCGCGCGGCGGCAAGACCCGGCGCGAACCGGCACGGGATGGTCGACGCCGGCGACCGCGCCGGTTAAAGACAGGTTCGCCGGGCGGCCATGGAAAATGGGCGGAACGCGCGGCGGATATCATCCATGACCGGCATGGACGAGGAGACAGGACCATGGATGTGACGGCTCTGAAGGCGCATGCCGGCCAGGTGCTCAATGACGCGACGATCGCCGAACTGCCGAACCATTATCGGGGCAAGGTGCGCGACAATTACGACCTCGCCGACGGCAGCCGCATCATCATCGCGACCGATCGGATCAGCGCCTTCGACCGGATCCTGGCGGCCATCCCGTTCAAGGGCGAGGTGCTGACCCAGACGGCGCGCTACTGGTTCGAGCAGACCCGCGACATCTGTCCCAATCACGTCATTGCCTATCCCGATCCCAATGTCGTGGTCGGGCAGCGGCTGGACATCCTGCCGGTCGAGATCGTGGTGCGTGACTATCTCGCCGGCACCACCGCGACCTCTATCCTGACCCTCTACAAGGCGGGCCAGCGGCAGATGTATGGTGTGACGCTGCCTGACGGCCTGAAGGCGAACCAGCGCCTGCCGCAGCCGATCATCACGCCGACCTCCAAGGCTTTCGACGGCGGCCATGACGAGCCGCTGACGCCCGACGAGATCCTGGCCCAGGGGCTGCTGACACCGGCGCAATGGCGGACCCTGTCCGACTATGCCTTCGCGCTGTTCGCCCGGGGCCAGAAGCTCGCCGCCGAGCGCGGCCTGATCCTGGTCGACACCAAATATGAATTCGGCACGGCACCGGATGGCAGCATCGTGCTCGCCGACGAGATCCATACGCCGGATTCGAGCCGCTATTGGCGCCAGGCGAGCTACCAGGATCGCTTCGCCCATGGCGAGAAGCCGGAGAGCTTCGACAAGGATTTCGTGCGCAACTGGGTGGTCGCGCGCTGCGATCCCTACAAGGACGCGATCCCTGATATCCCGCAGGATGTCATCCTGGCGACTGCCGCGGTCTATATCGAGGCTTTTGAAACCATCACCGGACAGGTCTTCGACCCGTCCAAAAATATCGGCCCGGTGCTGCACCGGATCCGCCGCAATCTCGCCGGCTATATGGCGGCCGGCTAGCAAGTTCGCGCCGGCGATCGGGACCGCCATGATCGGCAATGCCGGCCACGACCTGACGATTGCCGAGGTCGTGCACGTCAACACGGCCATGCCGGATTTTCTGAAGGCGGCCTGAACCCGGCGCTCGCGCAAGGCGATCGCCGGGGCGGGGCCTCGGCGGGGCTCAGCCCTCCAGGATCTGCTTGGTCGCAACCGTCGTGTCGGCATTCAGCCGGTAGACCAGCGGCACGCCGGTCTTCAGCTCCATCGACGGAATGGTTTCGGCATCCAGGCCGTCGAGCACCATGACCAGGGCGCGCAGCGAATTGCCGTGAGCGGCCACCAGCACGCGCTCGCCGCGCATGGCGCGCGGCAGGATCTCGCCGACATAATAGGGCAGCACGCGTGCCACCGTGTCCTTCAGGCTTTCGCCGGCCGGCGGCGGCACGTCATAGGAGCGGCGCCAGATATGGACCTGTTCAGCGCCGTATTTCTCGGCGGTCTCGGCCTTGTTGAGGCCGGAGAGGTCGCCATAGTCGCGCTCGTTCAGGCGCCAGTCCTTGATCGTGGCAAGGTTCGGCTGGCCGATCTCTTCGAGCATCAGTTCGCAGGTGTGCTGGGCACGCCCCAGCGCCGAGGTGAAGGCGATGTCGAAGCCAATGCCGAGCGCCTTGAGCTGGCGGCCGGCGCGGCGGGCTTCGTCGACGCCTTTCGGCGTCAGCCCGGGGTCCTTCCAGCCGGTGAACAGGTTCTTCAAATTCCATTCGCTCTCGCCGTGGCGGGTGAGCACGAGAAGCCGTTCAGTCATAAGGGGATCCTGGTTCTCAGACGTCGGAAAGGCCGAGCACGTCGGCCATGGAATAGAGCCCGGCGGGCCGGTTGCGCGCCCAGAGCGCGGCTTTCAGCGCACCCCGGGCGAACAAGGCCCGGTCTTCGGCAATATGGGTCAGGCTGATGCGTTCGGTCGGACCGGCGAAGGTGACCGTGTGCTCGCCAATGACGGTGCCGCCGCGCAGCGCGGCAAAGCCGATGGCGCCGCGCCTGCGGGCGCCGGTCTGGCCGTCACGGCCGCGCTCGGAATGGTCGGCGAGGGCGATCTTGCGGCCTTGCGCCGCGGCGCCGCCAAGCAGCAGCGCGGTGCCGGAGGGAGCGTCGATCTTGCGGTTGTGATGCATCTCGACGACCTCGATATCGAAGTCCTCGTCGAGCGCCTGGGCGGCTTTCTTGACCAGCGCGGCGAGCAGGTTGACGCCAAGCGAGAAATTGCCCGACTTGACGATGGTCGCGGTGCCGCCGGAGGAGGCGATGGCGTCATCCTCGGCCGGGCTGAAGCCGGTGGTGCCGACAATATGCACCTTGCGGTGCTTGGCGGCGAGGCCGGCGAAATGGACCGAAACGCCGGGAATGGTGAAATCGACCAGGCCGTCGGCTGCCGCCAGCGCCGCCTCGGCATCCGAGGTGATCTGCACCAGCGCCCGCCCGGCGCCGGCGATCAGGCCGGCATCCTCGCCGAGCGCCACATGGCCCGATGGTTCCAGCGCGCCGGTCAGTTTCAGGCCCGGCATTTCCTGGACCAGGCGGATCAGCACGCGGCCCATGTGACCGGCGGCTCCAGCGACGACCAGGCGCATCTCGGACATGGCTTCCTCTCGGGGCTCGGGCCTTTGGGCTCGCACTCTCGGGTTCGGACGGCAGTACGGCTTGCCGCGCGGTCTAGCAGCGACGCCGACCAATGAAAAGCGGCGCGCCCGAGCGCCGCTCCTCGCCGCCGTCGTCAGGTTCGTGCGTCATAGGCGAGCACGGCCTCGAGCAGCACCTGCGCGCCATGGGCGCAGTCCTCGAGGGTCGAGCTCTCCGCCTCATTGTGCGACAGGCCTTCCTTGCAGGGTACGAAGATCATCGAGGTCGGGCAGACACGGGCGACATACATGGCGTCGTGGCCGGCGCCCGAGGTGATCTCGCGCGCTTCCAGGCCAAGCTTCTCGGTGGCGCCGCGCACCATGGCGATGCAGGTCTTGTCGAACGGCGTGGCCGGCGAATCCTGCAGCGGCTTGATCTCATGGGCGCCGAAATGGCGGGCGGCCGCCTCGGCAATGGCGATCTTCGCCTTGGTCACCATGACCGCCAGTTCGTCGTCGCTCGGGTTGCGCATGTCGAGGGTGAAGCGGACCTCGCCCGGGATGATGTTGGGCGAGCCCGGATGGGCCGAGACGATGCCAATGGTGGCGAGGCCGTTGGGCGCATGGTCGAGCGCGATCTGGCGAATGGCGGTCGCGGCTTCGGCGAAGGCGGCCAACGCGTCGCGCCGGTAGGGCATGGGCGTGGTGCCGGCGTGGCTCTCGCGCGCGGTGATGCTGACATTGAACCACTTGATGCCCTGGATGCCGGTGACTATGCCGATGGTCTTGGCTTCTTCCTCCAGGATCGGGCCCTGCTCGATATGCAGCTCGAAATAGGCCTGGAAGCCGAGCGCACCGGGCTTGTCCTTGCCGCGATAGCCGATGGCGTCGAGCGCCTCGCCTTGGGTGATGCCGTCGCCGTCCTTGAAGGCATCCATTTCGGCCTGGCTATAGGCTCCGGCATAGACCGCCGAGCCGACCATCGAGGGGGAGAAGCGCGCGCCCTCCTCATTGGTCCAGTTGACCAGGGCGACCGGCGCATGGGTCTCGAAGCCGGCATGATGCAGCGTCTTGAGCACTTCCAGGCCGCCCAGCACGCCCAGCACGCCGTCGAATTTGCCGCCGGTCGGCTGGGTATCGAGATGGCTGCCCATGGCGATCGGCTTCCTGGTATTGTCCTTGCCCGGCCGGATCGCCACCATGTTGCCGGCGGTGTCGAGATGCACAGTGCAGCCGAGCGCCTCGCATTCCGTCCTGAACCAGTCGCGCACGCGCCGGTCCTCGTCGGACAGTGTCAGGCGCCGGATGCCGCCTTTCGGCGTGCCACCGATGGCGGCGGTTTCCATCAGCATGTCCCAGAGCCGGCGGCCGTCGATGGTAAGGTTGCTCATGGGGTCTCCGGTCAGGCGTTGATCACAGGGGCGCGACCATTTCACCGCGACCCCCCTCAAGGCAAGTGCCGCAGGCAAAAGCCCGCCATGCACGTTTCGTTAACCATGATGCTCGCCTTATCTTGGCCGCCTTCGCCGCCTTTGAGTGATGGCGTTTTCTTCAAGTCCCAAGGACCTTGCCGTGCCGCGCTTCCGGCTGCCACTCGTGATCGGCGTCTTCGCTGCCTGTTGGGTGGCGCAGCCCGCCATGGCGCATCCGCATGTGCAAGTGCAGACCGAGACCCGCATGGTCTTCGATGCCCAGGGCCAGACCGTCGCCGTGGAGCAGATCTGGACCTTCGACGAGATGTATTCGTCCTTCGCGATCCAGGGGCTCGATACCAACCGCGACGGCACCTACTCGCGCGAGGAGCTCGCCGAGCTGACCAAGATCAATATCGAGAACCTCGGCGAGCAGAAATATTTCACCGTGCTGCGCCATGAGCGCCGCTTCGTCTCCTTCGGCGCGGTGCGCGACGCCTGGTCCGAGGTGCGCGGCGGCAAACTCACCCTGCATTTCACCGTGCCGGTGGCGACGCCGTTCAGGCCTGGCGGCAAGCCGCTGGTGGTCGAGGTCTATGATCCCGAATATTTCGTCGCCTTCGAGCCGGCCGATGGCGAGCCGATGCGCCTCGTCGATGCGCCGCAGGGCTGCAAGCTCGACTACACGCCGCCGCGCAGCGCCGGTGCTGCGGCCAACCTGTCCGAGAGTTTCTTCCAGTCGCTCAATGCCAGCGCCAATTTCGGCCAGCAATTCGCCGGCCGCTACACGGTGAACTGCCCGTGAGCGACATGCGTCTGGCCGGCCGCGTGATGCTCGCCGTCGCGCTGGCGCTCGCCGCGGCGGTGGTCCTGGTGCCGCTGCTCATCGACCCGGCGCTCGCCCAGTCGCCGCCGTCGGCCTTTGGCGGGCCGGCGCGCGCGCCGACCGCTTCCGGCTTCTTCGCGGTGATCATCGAGCAGCAGGCGATGTTCTACCGCCAGCTCTCCGGCGCGGTCCGGGCGATCCGGACCGGTGACCGGGGCGCCTTCGCGACCCTGGTCGGCCTGTCCTTTCTCTATGGCATCTTCCACGCCGCCGGGCCCGGCCACGGCAAGGCGGTGATCTCGTCCTATATCGTCGCCACCGGCGAGACGGTCCGGCGCGGCATCACGCTGGCTGCGCTCTCGTCGATCGTGCAGGCGGTGACCGCGATCTCGCTGGTCGGTGTGCTGGCGCTGGTGCTCGGCACCACGGCCCGTACCATGGGCCGGGTCGTCGATTGGATCGAGATCGTCGCCTATGGCCTGATCGTGCTGATCGGGCTGCGCCTTTTATGGGCCAAGGGTAAGGCCTTCGCCGCGCGCTTTGCTTCCTGGCGGTCCGGCCGGCCGGTGGCCGGCATGGCCTGCGACGACGGCTGCGCCCATTTGCCGGCGGCCGAGCAGGTGGCGCGTGCCCATTCCTGGCGCGAGACCCTGGCCATCGTTTTGGGCGTCGGCCTGAGGCCCTGTACCGGTGCGGTGCTGGTGCTGGTCTTCGCCATGGCGCAGGGCATCGTCTATGCCGGCGTCGTCTCGGCCTTCGCCATGGCGATCGGCACGGCGATCACGGTGGCGGCCATCGCAACACTGGCGGCCGGCGCCAAGGGCCTGGCGGTCCGGCTAGCCGCCGCGCGAACCGGCTTGACCACCGTCGTGCTCAGCGCGGCGGAGGTCGCCGCCGCAGTGATCGTGGTCCTGTTCGGCGCCGGTCTCCTGACCGGTTATCTGGTCATGGAACGGACCATGCCTTTCTAACGTTAGCGCGCGACGGCCGTCTTGCTGCGGTCGCGCCGCCGGTCGGCGACCGGCTGGTAGGCGATGCGGCAGTGATAGGCGCAATAGGGCAGGCCGGTATTCGACCGCGCGCCGCAATAACGGAAGTCTTCCTTGCCGGGATCGCCGATCGGCCAGCGGCAGGAATATTCCTTCAGCTCCATGATCGTGCAGCGCTCGCCCATCGGCACGACATTGTCGATTTCCGGCAGCGGCGCGAGGTCGAGATCCGGGCTCGACGAGGGCATCGCATGGGGCTTCAGCGCGAGATTGCCGCGCGAGGCTGGCATTGACGGACGCGGCGGAGCCGAAGGGGTCGCACGCGGCGGCTTGCGCGGGCGCGGCGTCGAGGACGACGGTGCCTTGGCCCGGCCGGAGAGGCCGAGGCGATGGACCTTGCCGATGACGGCGTTGCGGGTGACCGAACCGAGTTCTCCGGCGATCTGGCTGGCGCTCAGGCCGTCGTTCCACAATTTCTTCAAGAGCTCGACCCGTTCGTCGGTCCACTGCAGTTGCTGCATCTGGTCGTCTCCTCCTGGGTTGAGCATCGCGTACGGCTTGAATCCCTCGGCCCACGCCAACTCAAAAGAGTTGCCGCTGGAATGCCTTTACTCGGGAGATCAGGTCCGCCGCACGAGATGTCGTATGCCGACGCCCGGACATTACGCTACTCGTTGAATCTCATGCAAGAGTCTGGGGAATCGGCGACCCGTTTTCCCCAAAAGCTTCGCCGCGACCGGAAATTCATCCACAAGGTGTTAATGTCGATTCAGAAGTCAGAGTCATAACAAGACCTTACTTTCGCGGCGGCATGCCGGTTATCGGTTGAAACGGGCCTCCGCAGCCGGTCGTTGCGGGTCGGCGCGTTGCGTCATCCTTCGCGACTGTTGCAAAAATGTCGGTGTCGCCATGGCGGAAAACCGGTCCATCGATGTCAGCTTCCGGGGCTCCGGCGGCACCGCACTCGCCGGCACCCTGCAGCTTCCAGCCGGCGCCGACGGGCGTCGCGTGCCGGCCGTGCTGCTGGTCCAGGGCAGCGGCCCGACCGATCGCGACGGCAACCAGCCGCCGGCCCTGATCACCGATCTCCTCCAGCAGATTGCCGGGACGCTTGCCGGCTTCGGCATCGCCAGCCTGCGTTATGACAAGCGCGGCATGCACGCCAATGCCGCGAGCCTGCCGCGCGATCCGGAGGCGCTGGCGGAATTCGTTCGCTGGCGGCATTTCGTCGAGGATGCGGCGGCGGCATTCCGCGCGCTCAAGAGCCGGCCTGAGATCGACCCCGCGCGTGCCGGCCTGTTCGGTCATAGCGAAGGCGGGTTGATCGGCCTCGCCATGGCCGCCCGGCCGGGCGGCGATGCGGTGCCGGCCGCGCTGGTTCTGGCCGCGACGCCGGGCCGGCCGTTGGGCGTGGTCCTG
Organism: Phreatobacter stygius; assembly: GCF_005144885.1. Lineage (NCBI taxonomy): Bacteria > Pseudomonadati > Pseudomonadota > Alphaproteobacteria > Hyphomicrobiales > Phreatobacteraceae > Phreatobacter > Phreatobacter stygius. The sequence continues at coordinate 1,894,813 of NZ_CP039690.1, read as the reverse complement.
CGCGAGCAATTGGAACGGCTCGGCCGGTTGCAGGGCGCGCCCGACGCGATCCTGCAGCCGCTGCTCGACCAGAACGACCAGATCGTCGCGCGCCTCGAGGCGACCGGCGAGCTCATGCCCGACATTGCGCCGGGCCTGCGCGCACTCTACCCGCCTTATCTCAGGTTGTTCTGGCAGGCGGCCGCGGCGCTCGATCCGGTCGCGTTGGTCGCCGGATATGGCGGGCCGGTCCTGGTGCTGGCGGGCGGGGAGGATTCCCAGGTCTCGCCCGATCGTGACGCGCTGGCTCTCGGAGCCGCCCTGGCGCGCCGGTCCTTGCCGGTCAACGCCTATGCCATCGGCATCGTGCCCGGCGTCAGCCACAACCTGAAACCGGTTTCCCGGCCCGGCGACCCGGGCTTTGCCGGGCCGGTCGCGGAGGCCGTCACGACCGTGTTGCATGGCTGGTTTACCGGGCTGGGCTGGGCCTCGCCGTCTTTGCAGGTAGCCGGTCAGCAGGGCAGGCGGTCGCCATCTTCCTTGACATTCCGCTGATCTGTCCTAGCTTTCCGCCGTGCCGCCCTTCGGGGCGGCCGTTTTCTTTGCGCCATGGAGTCCTTGGAGGAGATCGAAGTGATTACGCCTTTGATGCCGAACTATGCACGGTCCGAACTCGCCTTCGAGCGGGGTGAAGGGTGCTGGCTGGTGACGGCGGGCGGGCGACGAGTCCTCGATTTCGGCTCCGGTATCGCGGTCAATGTGCTCGGTCACGCCCATCCCCACCTGGTGGAGGCGTTGACCGAACAGGCCAAGAAACTGTGGCATGTCTCGAACCTGCATCAGATCCCCGATGGCGAGCGGCTGGCCCGCCGGCTGGTCGAGGCGACTTTTGCCGATTCCGTGATGTTCTGTAATTCCGGCGCCGAGGCCAATGAAGGCGCCATCAAGATGGCGCGCAAATATCACGCGTCGCGCGGCGAGCCGAACCGCTTCCGGGTGATCACCTTCGAAGGTGCTTTCCATGGCCGCACACTGGCGACCATCGCCGCCGGCGGGCAGAAGAAATACCTGGAAGGCTTCGGCCCGAAGGTCGAGGGCTTCGACCAGGTGCCGTTCGGCGACCACGACGCACTGAAGGCGGCGATCGGCCCGGATACCGCGGCGCTGATGATCGAGCCGATCCAGGGCGAGGGCGGGCTGCGCGTCGTGCCGAACGAGGAGCTGCGCTACCTGCGCGAGCTTTGCGATCAGCACGGGCTCCTGCTGATCCTCGACGAGGTGCAGTCCGGCATGGGCCGCACCGGCAAGCTGTTCGCCCATGAATGGGCGGGCATCACGCCCGATATCATGTCGATCGCCAAGGGCATTGGCGGGGGCTTCCCGCTCGGCGCCGTGCTGGCGGTGGAAAAATGCGCGGCGGTGTTCACGCCGGGCACGCATGGCACGACCTTCGGCGGCAATCCGCTCGGCATGGCGGTCGGCAATGCCGTGCTCGACGTGGTGCTGGCGCCGGGCTTCCTGGAAAACGTCCAGCGGGTGTCGCTGGTGTTCAAGCAGAAGCTTGCCGGCCTGATCGACGGGCACCCCAAGGTGTTCGAGGAGGTCCGCGGCTTCGGCCTGCTGACCGGCATCAAATGCGCCTTGCCGAACGGCGACGTCACCAATGCGCTGCGCGACGAGGGGCTGCTGGTGGTGCCGGCGGGCGACAACGTCATCCGTCTCATCCCGCCGCTGATCGTATCGGAGGAAGAGATCGGCCTGGCGGTCGACAAGCTCGAAAAGGCCGCGCGCCTGATCGAGGCGTCCCTGGTCAAGGGAGCCGCCGAGTGACCACTCAGCCCAAGACGGCAACCGCTGGGGGCGATCGGCCCGCAGCGGACCGGCCGAAGCATTTCATCGATCTCAGCGATTTCGCCGGGACAGAGCTGAGGGCGATCCTCACCCGGGCGCGCGACCTGAAGCGCGTGCGGCGGACGCCCAAGGCCGACAAGCCGCTCGCCGGCAAGGTGCTCGCGATGATCTTCGAGCGGCCGTCGACCCGCACCCGCGTGTCGTTCGACGTCGGCATGCGCGAACTCGGCGGCGAGACGATCATGCTGACCGGCGCCGAGATGCAGCTTGGTCGCGGCGAGACCATTGCCGACACCGCACGCGTGCTGTCGCGTTATGTCGACGCCATCATGATCCGCATGCTCGACCACAATGCGGTGAAGGAACTTGCCGACGCCGCCAGCGTGCCGGTGATCAACGGCCTCACCAAGATGTCGCATCCGTGCCAGATCATGGCCGACATCCTGACCTTCGAGGAGCACCGCGGCTCGATCCGCGGCAAGACGATCGCCTGGGCGGGCGACGCCAACAATGTGCTGGGCTCCTGGATTCAGGCGGCTTCGCGTTTCGGCTTCAAGCTGAACATCGCGACGCCCGAGGAACTGGCGCCGCGCCGGGAGCTGATCGCTGCGGCCCAGCGCGAGGGCGCGGAGGTGACCTGGTCATCCGATCCCTATCACGCCGTGGAAGGCGTCGACTGCATCGTCACCGATTGCTGGGTGTCGATGGGCGACGAGGATGCCGGCCGCCGGCACAACCTGCTGAAGGCCTACCAGGTCAACAAGCAATTGATGACGGCGGCGAAATCGGATGCCCTGTTCATGCATTGCCTGCCGGCGCATCGCGGCGAGGAAGTCACCGACGAGGTGATGGACGGACCGCAATCGGTGGTGTTCGACGAGGCCGAAAACCGGCTGCACGCGCAAAAGGGCGTGCTGGCCTGGTGTTTCGACGCCTGAGTGCTCGGCAAGCCCGGCCGTTCAGGCCGGGCGACCGGGAACCGGGGAATAGTCGGTCAGCCGCAAGATGCGGTCTTCGACCGCGCCGACCAGGCTGCCGTGCTCGGCCGATGTCCGCCGCTTGATCTCGGCCCATTCTTCGTCAGCCATGAAAGCCGCCCAGGCGCCGGTCTTGGTCTCCTCGTCCGGCCAGCGCAGAATGTAGATGAATTCGATCCGGTCGGCGCCGGCGCTCTCCCACATGGCGACGATGTCGAAGCCGTACCGGCTCATGATCCGTGCCGCGTGGTCGCGAAAACGGGCATGGAAGGCCGGCTTGTTGTGCGGGAAGATCTCGTAGATGCGCAGTTGATGGATCATCGTGCGGTCCCATGTCGCGTGCCGTCACCTCCGCGACATCTAGTGATGGCCGCGAGGGAACGCCATCTATCGGGGACGGATATGGCAATCTTGCGCGTGGCGACCGGCCATTTCGATCATGGCACTCTGCCATGCAGGAGGTTTGCGCCTCTTCTCACAAAACGAATTCAACGATATGAGACCAGCCACGTTGGAATGATCGTAAGAGGTCCGCCATGACCAAGGCCCGCACGTTGTACGACAAGATCTGGGACGACCATGTCGTCGACCAGCAGGACGATGGCACCTGCCTGCTCTATATTGACCGGCACCTGGTCCATGAAGTGACCAGCCCGCAAGCCTTCGAGGGCCTGCGCAATACCGGCCGCAAGGTGCGCGCGCCGCAGAAGACGCTCGCCGTCGTCGACCACAACGTGCCGACCACCAGCGATCGCGTCCTCGGCATCAAGGACGAGGAAAGCCGCCTGCAGGTCGAGGCGCTCGCCCAGAACGCCGCCGAGTTCGGCATCGAATATTACGACGCGGCCGACATCCGGCAGGGCATCGTCCATGTCATCGGGCCGGAGCAGGGCTTCACCTTGCCCGGCACGACCATCGTCTGCGGCGACAGCCACACCTCCACCCATGGCGCCTTCGGTGCGCTGGCCCATGGCATCGGCACCTCGGAGGTCGAGCATGTGCTGGCCACCCAGACGCTGATCCAGAAGAAGGCCAAGAACATGCTCGTCCGGGTCGACGGGCAGTTGAAGGACGGGGTCACGGCAAAAGACATCATCCTCGCCATCATCGGCGAGATCGGCACGGCCGGCGGCACCGGCTCGGTCATCGAATATGCGGGCGAAGCCATTCGCGCCATTTCGATGGAAGGCCGCATGACCATCTGCAACATGTCGATCGAGGGCGGCGCCCGCGCCGGCCTGATCGCGCCGGACGAGAAGACCTATGCCTATCTGAAGGGCCGGCCGAAATCGCCGAAGGGCATGGCCTGGGACATGGCGGTCAAATATTGGGACGCGCTCTATACCGACGAGGGCGCGCATTTCGACCATACCGTGGTGCTGGATGCGGCCAACCTGCCGCCGATCGTCACCTGGGGCACCAGCCCCGAGGATGTCATCTCGATCTCCGGCGTGGTGCCGAACCCGGACGAGATTGAGGACGAGAACAAGCGCCTCTCCAAGTGGCGTGCGCTCGACTATATGGGCCTGAAGCCGGGCACGAAGATCACCGACATCCGTCCGGAAAAGGTGTTCATCGGCTCCTGCACCAATTCGCGCATCGAGGATCTGCGCGAGGTTGCCCGCATCGTCAAGGACCGCAAGGTCGCCGCGTCCGTCTCGGCGATGATCGTGCCGGGCTCGGGCCTGGTGAAGGAACAGGCCGAGCAGGAAGGCCTCGACAAGATCTTCCTCGCCGCCGGTTTCGAATGGCGCGAGGCGGGTTGCTCGATGTGCCTGGCGATGAACCCGGACAAGCTGAAGCCCGGCGAGCGCTGCGCCTCGACCTCGAACCGCAATTTCGAGGGGCGCCAGGGCTATAAGGGACGCACCCATCTCGTCTCGCCGATCATGGCGGCGGCCGCCGCCATCGAGGGCCATTTCGTGGATGTCCGCCACTGGGGGTGATGGGTGGCGACACCCGAGAGCGACAACCGAAGCGATCGCCTGGTCCGGTGGGCCCGCTGGCTCACCGGCATCTGGCTGGCTTTGGGGGGGCTGGTCGCCTTCCTCAAAAGGGACACGCTCGCAGGCCTGGCACTGAATGACATCGGCGACGCGCTTGCCGGGCTTTGCGCGCCCATCGCCTTTCTCTGGCTGGTGATCACCGCGCTGTTGCAGAAGTTCGAGCTGGAGGCGCAGCGCGCCGAGCTGAAGCAGAACCGCGAGGCGCTGCTCCTGCAGGTCCAGCAGCTCAACAATTCGGTCGAGCAGCAGGCGGCGCAGACCCAGATCATGAAAGACGAGTATGAGCGCTCCTTGCAGGCGTCGCTCAACTCGCAGCTCCGCCGGATCCTGATCGACGACCATTCCTGGTACATGTCGGAATTGTCCAATCTGGGCGCCCGGACGCTTGGTTTTGTCGAGACCGGCGGCGCGGTGACGCTGAGCCACGATTTTTCCAATGTCAGCGCCAAGCTCCTGGCCGAGAACCGGATCTCCGAGGCGATCATCGGCATCGATGCCGAGCTCGACGCGATCGCCGGCCTGTTCGACGGAGCGGGGCGTCGTTACGATCCGGCGACGCTGGCGCTGATGGGGGCGCTGTCATCCATTGTTCAGGCGTTCCACCACTCGCTCGCAGCCGCCGTCCAAAGCCATGACGGGTTTCAGCGCAATGCCGTCGCAGCGGCGGATTACGAGTTGGGTGTCAATGCGCGGACCAGCCGTCTTGCCGCGCTCCACGACCGGCTCGTGCGCGACACCGCTGCCGTCGCGGCCGCGGTCACGCCTCCTGCCTGATCCCGCTCGCTTCGAGCGTCCGGCGCAACCGCGTGAAAGCGAGCCGGATGCGGCTCTTGACGGTGCCCAGCGGCAAATGGAGCTGGCCGGCGATCTCGGAATGCGACATGCCCTCAAAAAAGGCGAGACGAACCAGCGAGAGTTGCTCTTCGGGCAGATGCGCAAGCGCCGCACGGACGGTTTCCTCGCGGTGGGCGAGCGAGATGGCGTCGTCCATGTCGGGTTCGGCTGACGGCATCAGCATGGGCTCGTTGATGTCGATGCAGTCGCTCCGATCGCGTCGGAGCACGTCGATCCGGCGGTTGCGCGCCACCCGGTAGAGCCAGGTGGCAACCGACGACTTCGACCGGTCGAACAGCGAAGCCTTGTGCCAGAGCGTGGTCATGGCTTCCTGGGTCAGCTCCTCGGCGGTCGCCGGGTCGGCGCCAAGCCGCATGAGATGAGCAATGAGCCGCGGCGCGAAGTGGTCGAACAGGGCACTGAAGGCCTGTCGGTCGCGCTTGCGAGCTACCGCATCCACTAAGTCCGCCAGTTGGTCACGCGATACCAAGGACCTACCCTCACGCAGACGAGAGGCTCCTCACCCCCGAGCACAACCAAACCTAGCATAAAGACCGCATGCCGCGGGAGGTATGATAGTATATGGTTTGTTAACATGGTTACATGTGGCGGTCGCGATTCGACGCCACGGCCTGCGTCCCGAGCCGTTTCGGTGCGCCAGACGGGCTTTGCCATTGTCTTGCCCGGATTGGCTGGTGAGTACCACACTCCAGAAGCGAGACGCCGCTTCGTCACCTGCCTGTCGCGCGCCTTTCACATGGATCTACCTCATCCTTTACCCCATCTTTACCGTGATCTTCGAAAGCTACGGGAATATGGGGCGGAACCGATCCTGCCCGGTGCCCAACGAACCCGTAGAGTCAATGCGATGCTGCGCTCCACCCCTTTCCTGATGATCCTGGCTCTCTCGGCCGCCGCTGTTGCCACGGTGACCGCGGCGCAAGCGCAGCAGCGAGCGCCCGATGGCGGCCGTGCGGCCACGGCGCAGGCTGCCCGTCCGGCCGCCGGCGGCCAGCAGGGCGCGGCGGTTGCCCAGTTCGGCGATTGGGGGGTGTTCACCTCGTCCACCCAGCGCGGCAAGGTCTGCTACGCCGCCTCGCAGCCGAAGACGCGCGCACCGGCCAATCTGCAGCGCGACCCGGCCTTCTTCTTCATCACCTCGCGTCCCGGCGAGAATGTCCGCAACGAGATTTCGCTGACCCTCGGCTTTGCGCTGCGCGGCGATGCCACGGTGGCGGTCGGGCCGACCAGTTTCGCCATGTGGACCCAGGAGAAGGGCGCTTGGGTCAAGAACGCGGCGGAGGAGGGTCGGATGATCACGACCATGCGCTCCGGCTCGCAGCTGACGGTCCGCTCGACCTCACAGCGCGGCAATGTCACCACCGATACCTATTCGCTCACCGGCCTCGGCCAGGCGCTCGATCGGGTCGCGCAGGAATGCCGCTGACGCATTGAACCCAGGCTTCGGCGCCGGGTCCTGTCGAAAGGCTGCCTTTGGGCGGCCTTTCGTGTTATAGGCGCCGCTAACGCGTTCTCCGGCTTCGCGGAAGCGGAGCGATGCAGCAACCCATTCCACCATGGCATGTCCCGCGGGCGAACCGGTGCCGATGTCGCCCGACAATGCCATGGCCAGAGGCCTGACCCGATGCCGACGCTCGATCTGACGAATGCCAAGCCCACTGTTACCCCGCCGCCGGCGGCCGCGATCCGGCCGCTGCCGGTAAAGCGTTCGCTTGTCGGTCTCGACCGCGATGGGCTGAAGGAGGCGCTCGGTGCCATCGGTATCGAGGGCAAGGAGACACGCATGCGCGTGTCGCAGCTCTGGGCCTGGATCTATCAACGCGGCGCCAAGACCTTCGCCGAGATGACCAACGTCTCCAAGCATCTGCGCGCGGCGCTGGACGAGGCCTATACGCTCGACCGGCCTGAAGTGGTGGTCGAGCAGGTGTCGAGCGACGGCACGCGCAAGTGGCTGCTGCGGATTCCGCCGCAGTTCGAAGGCGAGAAGTGGCACGAGATCGAAACCGTCTACATCCCGACGCGGGATCGCGGGACGCTGTGCATTTCCAGCCAGGTCGGCTGCACCCTCACCTGCACCTTCTGCCACACCGGCACGCAGAAGCTGGTGCGCAACCTGACCGTCGATGAAATCGTCGCGCAGATCATCGTGGCGCGCGACCAGCTGGGCGACTGGCCCGGCCAGGAGGCGCCGGAGGGCGCCTTCGTGCCCGATGACGGCGGCCGGTTCGTCACCAATATCGTGCTGATGGGCATGGGCGAGCCGCTCTACAATGTCGAGAACGTCACGACCGCGCTGAAAGTGATGCTCGACCAGGACGGCCTGCAATTCTCCAAGCGCCGCATCACGCTGTCGACCTCCGGCGTCGTGCCGATGATCGAGCGCATCGGCGCCGACACCGGCGTGTCGCTGGCCATTTCGCTGCATGCGGCGACCGACGAGCTGCGTGACGAGCTGGTGCCGCTCAACAAGAAATATCCGATTGCCGAACTGCTCGACGCCTGCCGGAACTATCCGGTGCTGTCGAACGCCCGGCGCATCACTTTCGAATATGTGATGCTGAAGGACGTCAATGACAGCATCGACGATGCGCGCCGGCTGGTGCGCCTGTTGAAAGGCATTCCGGCCAAGATCAACCTGATCCCGTTCAATCCCTGGCCCGGATCGCGCTACGAATGTTCCGACTGGGAGCAGATCGAGCGCTTCTCGGACGTGGTGTTCGACGCCGGCTATTCGTCGCCGGTGCGCACCCCGCGCGGCCGCGACATCCAGGCCGCCTGCGGCCAGTTGAAGAGCGAGACCGAGAAGCTACGCGCCAAGGATCGCGCCGCGCTGATGTCGAAGAGCGAGCAGGACGCCTTCCGCGCCATGGCGATGGTCGACTGAGCAACGCCGCGTCGCTCTCCTGAGGCGCTTCGCCGCCAGCTTGAGGCTGGCGCGGCGAAGCGCCATTATTTTTGCCGCCTGTCAAAATCCGGTCGGCCGGAACGTCACTGAACCGGCGGCGCGCGATGTGCCGCGACCGGACCAGGAGACCGTCATGCAATAGCTGCTGCTGATCGACGAGGACGAAACCAGGCGGCGCGGCGCGAGCGAAGCGGCCATCGGACAGGTGATCGCCGCCCATACCGAAGCGATGAAGGCCGCCGGCCACGATCTGGGCGGCAACCGTCTGAGGCCCGCCGCGTCGACGCCATGACGGATCCGGCGCCCACGGCCTGACGACCGGCCAGCGATAGGGCGGGCCGGCTTGACCCATCGATGGTTCCAGTGGTGAGTTTGGCCGAGCCGGCGGCAAGACCGGACAAGGTTCACTCCATTGATCCCGGGAGGATCCCATGCGGTTGGTACGCCCGAGCGCTGCGGCGCTCGTTCTGACGCTCGCTTCCGTCCTTTTGTCCGATGCCGCGCAGGCCCAATTCGGCCCCGGTCCCGAGCGTGGCCCAGGCCCGGATCGCGGCTTCGACCGCGTGCCTGGTTTCGAGCGTGGCCCCGGCTTCGAGCGTGGCCCTGGCTTCGAGCGCGGCCCTGGCTTCGAGCGTGGATCCCGGCGTGAGCGTGGTCGCGGCGGCGGGCCGGACGGCGGCACCGTCCTCGGCCTGTCGCGCGAGCGCCTGGCGCGCATCGCGCCGGTCATGCGTGGCGAGGTCGATCGCGGCATGTTTCCGGGCGCCGTGACGCTGATCGCGCGTGGCGGCCGGATCGTGCATTTCGAGGCGCATGGCTTCCGCGACGCGGCCAAGACCGTGCCAATGACCCGCGATACGCTGTTCATGCTGGCCTCGATGACCAAGCCGATCGTCTCGACCGCGGCGGTCATGCTGATCGAGCAGGGCAAGATGAAGCTCTCCGACCCGATCACCACCTGGCTGCCGGAGCTGCGTGACCTGAAGGTCGAGGCGCGGCGCACCGGCGCCGATGGCCAGACCACCAGCGAGGACGTGGCGCTCGACCGGCCGATCACCGTGCAGGACCTGCTGCGCCACACCGCGGGCTTTTCTTATGCCGGCTCGGTACGCTCGTCGCGGCTGAAGGAGCTCTATGACCAGCAGAATATCGAGGCGCGCGCGGCCAATATTTCCGGTGACGAAATGTTGCGTCGGCTCGGCCAGATCCCGCTGGCGAACCAGCCGGGCACCGCGTTTGAATATTCGATCTCGGTCGACGTGCTCGGCCTGCTGCTCGAGCGCATCAGCGGCAAGCGGCTGGATATCCTGATCAAGGAGATGATCCTCGACCCGCTCGGCATGCAGGACACGTCCTGGTATGTCGCGCAAGGCCAGCGTGCCCGGCTCGCCGAAGCGCTCGACTCCGATCCGCAGAAGGCGGTGATGTGGCCGGGCTACCGGATCTTCGACAATCCGGCCGAGAACAGCCAATATTTCAAGGGCGGCGCCGGCATGGTCTCGACCGCCGAGGATTATTTCAAGTTCGCTCAGGCGATCCTCAACGGCGGCGAGTTCGAAGGCCGCCGGCTCCTGTCGAAGAAGTGGGTCGATTTCATGCTGTCGAACCACCTGGTTGGCATGGGCGGTACGACCGCGGCCTCGACCGGACCGGGTTACGGCTTCGGTCTCGGCTTCGCGGTCAGGCTGCAGGAGGGCTTCGCGGTCGCGCCGGGCTCGACCGGCGATGCCATGTGGGCGGGCGCCTGGGGCACCAGCTTCACCATCGACCCGCGCGAGCAGATCGTCGGCATCCTGATGGCGCAGGGGCCGTCGAACCGTGTGCATACGCGCATGCTGTTCAAGAACCTGATCTATGGCGCGGTGGTCCGCTGAAGCGGCATCGCGCCAATGACCCCGGGGCCGCTGCAGACGGGCCCGGGACGGCGCCTGCGACAGGACGGCAATTGCCCCGATGGAGGTGGGGCCTTAGGCTCAGCCCATGCGTGCAGGTGAGGTCAGGGAGCCCTATGGCTGGCGCCGCGATCCGGCGGTGCCGGCCTTTCCGGACGACCGCCCGGTCATCGTCTTCGACGGCTATTGCTCGTTCTGCTCGGGTTGGGCGCGCTTCATCATCAAGCACGACAAGGCAAGGCGGTTCCGCCTGCTGCCGGCGCAATCGCCGCTCGGCGAAGCATTGTTCCGCCATTTTCAGCTCGATCCGCATGACTATACCACCAGCATCCTGATCGCGGACGGCAGGGCCTTTCTGAAGGCCGAGGGCATCCTGCGCATCTTCGAGGCGCTGGGCCTGCCCTGGTCGCTGATCCGGGCCGGCCGGCTGCTGCCGCTCGCCTGGCGCGACCGGGTCTATGACCTCATCGCCCGCAACCGCTTTCGCCTCGGCCGGCGCGACCGCTGCTATCTGACCGAGAAGGGCGACGAAGACCGGTTCCTGGCATGAAGCCTGGGCATCTGCGTGTTCTCATCCTCGGCGGTTATGGCACCTTTGGCCGGCTCAGGCTCATTCCGCGTCGATGGTCGGTGCTCGGCGTGCCGCTGCCATTGGTGCTGGCGCCCGGCGGCGAGGCCTTCGAGACCGCGGCGGACGGCCGGTTCCACTTCCATGTCGAGATCGGCCACCGGCTGTTCGGGCTGGCGGTGCGTTGTCGCGGCTGGCTGGAGCCGGTCGCCGATGACGGCTGAGAGATCGCCGCGGCGGAGGGCTCCCGTGACCAAAGCAGGCTTCCAACGGATAAGGGCGACAGCTACCCTCGCGGGATGAATCGCTTCGCCCATTATCTGCTTCGGCTGCTGCGCGTGTCCTTGGGTTTCGCCCTGGCGGTGGCGGCGGGATGCGCGATCGTGCTGATCTTCGATCTCAACGAGGGCCGGATCCCGGAACTGCTCGCCGGCAGCTTCTTTGTCGGGTTCCTGGTGGTTCAGGTCGCCGGTTTCATCTGGCCGCTGCTGCTGGTCGAACTGGCGGCGGAGGTCGGGCACTGGCGCGGGCTGGTCTTGCACCTCGGGGTCGGGCTGGCCGGCGCGCTCGGCGCGCTTGGCTACGTGGTCCTTCAGGCCGCCGGCGAACCGGTCGACGACCTGCTCGGCGACGGACCGGCCTTCACGGTCCACCGGCTGGCCATTCATCTCATCGCCGGCCTTGCCGCCGGCTTGCTCTACTGGCTCGTCGCCGGCCGTTCCGCCGGCATTCAACCCGTCGAAGGATCGAAAGCATGACGTTCACCTGCCGCACGCCCGCCGAGCCGGATGTCCTGGTCGACAATGACAAGGTGAAGGTGACGCGCTGGAATTTCGCCGACGGCGCCGAGACCGGCTGGCATCGCCACGGCTGGGACTACGTCGTGGTGCCGCTGGCCGACGGCAAGCTCGTCGCGGAACTGCCCGGCGGCACGTCGTCGGAAGCGGTGCTGACCGCCCATGTGCCCTACTTCCGCAGCGAAGGCGTCGAGCACAACATCATCAATGCCTCGGGCAAGCCTTATGCGTTCATCGAGATCGAAATAAAGCCCTGACATTTGCTGCGCCGCGGTAGAATATTGGCCTGTTCCGTGGCCTTTTGTCGCTTGTGATCCGTCCGTGACTCCGTCAAGCGCATTGCTATGATCCCCCCAGCCGCCGGGTTGCTGTCCCGGCAGATATTCATCTGGAGGGGTCCATGGATTTCGGACGGGGTTGGCGTTCCAAGGGAACGCGACGCTTCAACAGGATCTGGCTGGCCGGCGCGCTGATCGCGGCCGGCCTGCTGACGACGGCCGGCGCCGAGGCGCGCACGGTGCGCTGGGCCCGTTCGCTCGATGCCCAGACGCTCGACCCGATGTCGGCCAATATCGGCCCGACCACGGTCGTCGCCCATCAGCTGTACGAGCCGCTGGTCCATCGCGGCTATGACGGCAAGCTGGTGCCGACGCTTGCCACCGAGTGGCGCAACCTGCCCGACGACCCGACGGTCTGGGAGGTCAAGCTCCGCCAGGGCGTCAAGTTCCACAACGGCACCGATTTCACCGCCGACGACGTGCTGTTCTCGTTCGATCGCGCGCGCTCGCCGAATTCCGATTTCCGTGGCCTGATCACCTCGATCGAAAGCGTCACCAAGATCGACGCCCATACGATCCGGATCAAGACCAAGGCGCCGAACCCGCTGCTGTTCGAGAACCTCACCAATATCTTCATGATGTCGAAGGCCTGGGCCGAGGCGAACAATGCGGCACTGCCGCAGAACATCCGCGAGCGCCAGGAAAATGGCGCGACCCGCCAGGCCATGGGCACCGGCGCCTTCCAGCTGATCTCGCGCGAGCCGGACGTGCGCACCGTGATGCGCCGCTTCGAGGGCTATTGGGGCCGCAACCAGTTCCCGCTCGAAGTGTCCGAATTGATCCTGGTGCCGATCCAGCAGGACGCCACCCGGATTGCCGCCTTGCTGTCGGGCGAGGTCGACGTTGTCCACGACGTGCCGGTGCAGGACATCAGCCGCCTGCAGCAGAGCCAGGGCGTCAAGGTCAACACCGGCCCGGAAAACCGCGTCATCTTTCTCGGCTTCAATGTCGGTCCGGCCGAACTGAAAACCTCCGACATCAAGGGCAAGAACCCCTTCGCCGACCGGCGTGTCAGGGCCGCCGTCAATATCGCTGTCAACCGCGAGGCGATCACCCGGGTGGTCATGCGCGGCCAGGGCGTGCCGATCGGTTATGTCGGCACCAATTTCATCTCCGGCTATTCGCCCGAGATCGCGGCGGTGCCGCGCCTGGATGTGGCGGCCGCCAACAAGGCGCTCGACGAGGCCGGTTATCCGCGCCGGGCCGATGCCGGCAACACCCGCTTCTCGGTGTCGCTGCAATGCCCCAACAACCGCTATGTCGCCGACGAGAACATCTGCCAGGCGGTGGTGGGCATGATGGGCCAGATCGGCATCAAGGTGAACCTGGTCGCCAAGCCGGCCGCCCAGCACTTCCCCGAGCTGCAGCGCGAGGAGCTCGACTTCTACCTGGTCGGCTGGGGCATTCCGACCTATGACGCCGAATATGTGCTGACCTTCATGTTCCACACCCGCTCGGCATCGAACGGCACCTGGAACGGCACGCGCTATTCCAACCCGTCGCTCGACACCCGCATGATCGCCCTGCAGACCATGCCCGATGTCACCAGGCGCAATGCCGAAATCGCCGAGCTGCAGCGCATCCTGAAGGAAGAGACCATCTACGTGCCGCTGCATGTCCAGTCGATCAGCCACGCCATGCGCGGCGGATTGCAGATGCAGGTGCATCCGGATGCGCAGGCCTGGTTCAAGTATTTTCGCTTTGTGACGTCGTGACCGCGTTCGGTTGAGTTCGGATCCCCGGCCGTCGCCCGCCGCCGTTTTTCGGCGGCGGGCGACGCGCCTCGCGATGTTGTCGGGACGGATCGAACCATGATCGTCTATGCCGTGAAGAGCCTCGCGCAGGCTGTCCTGGTCATGCTGGCCGTGGCGCTGGTCGCCTTTTCCATGTTTCGCTTCGTCGGCGATCCCGTGTCGAACCTGGTCGGCCAGGAGACGACGATCGCCGACCGCGAACAGCTGGCGCGCGACCTGGGTCTCGCCGACCCGATCCCCGTGCAATTCGCCCGTTTCGTCGGCAATGCCGCGCAATTGCAGTTCGGCGTCAGCTATCGGCAGGGCCGGCCGGTCATCGATCTGATCAAGGAGCGGCTGCCGGCGACCGTCGAACTGGCCGTGCTGTCGGCCCTGTTCGCGCTCGTCGCCGGTGTCGTGCTCGGCGTGGTCACCGCGATCCGCCGCGACGGCTTCCTGTCGCATGCCATCCTGTCGATCTCGCTGATCGGCGTGTCGCTGCCGACCTTCCTGATCGGCATCGGGCTGATCTGGCTGTTCGCGGTCGAGCTGCGCTGGCTGCCCTCGTTCGGACGTGGCGATGTCGTCAAGATCGGCTGGTGGACCACCGGCCTGCTCACCGCCTCCGGCCTCAAATCGCTGGTCATGCCGGTGCTCACCCTCGGCTTCTACCAGCTCACCTTGATCATGCGGCTGGTGCGCGCGGAAATGCTCGAGACGCTGCGCACCGACTATGTCAAATTTGCCCGCGCCCGCGGCGTTCCCGAGCGCACCATCTGGTTCCGGCACGCCCTGAAGAACACCATGATCCCGGTCACCACGGTGGTTGGCCTGCAGCTCGGTTCGGTCATCGCTTTCGCCATCGTCACCGAGAGCGTGTTCCAGTGGCCAGGCCTCGGCGCACTGTTCGTCAATGCCGTGCAATTCGTCGATATTCCGGTCATGGCGGCCTATCTGATGTTCGTCGCCTTCGTCTTCGTGGTGACCAACCTGGTCGTCGACCTGCTCTATTTCGCGCTCGACCCGCGCCTGCGCGGCGCCGGCTCGGCCGCGGCGCATTGAGGCCGCGATGACCCTCTCGACCAACCCGCCCAAGCCGAGCTTCAGGACCAGACTGGCGAAAGCCTGGGATTCGGATATCGCCTGGAGTTTCCGCCATTCGCCGGTGGCGATCATCGCCGCCATCATGACGGTGATCCTGATCCTCGCTTCGGTCTTCGCCAATCACCTGGCGCCGCAGAATGCCTTCGATCCGGCGGTGCTGAACCTGCTCGATGCCTATACCAGGCCGGGCGAGGCCGGCCTCGGCTCGAACACGGTCTATTGGCTCGGCACCGACAACCAGGGCCGCGACCTGTTCTCGGCCATCCTCTACGGTTCGCGCGTCTCGCTGTTCGTCGGTTTCGCGGCGGTGTTCTGCTCGGTGACCATGGGGGTCACGCTCGGCCTCATCGCCGGTTATCTCGGCGGCCGGACCGATGCCTTCATCATGCGCGTCGCCGACATCCAGCTGTCGTTCCCGGCGATCCTGATCGCGCTCCTGTTTTTCGGCGTCGCCCGCGGCGTGATTGCCGCGGCAAACCACGAGCAGGTGGCGATCTGGGTGCTGATCGTGGCGATCGGCCTGTCGCATTGGGCGCAATATGCCCGCACCGTGCGCAGCTCGACCATGGTCGAGCGCAACAAGGAATATGTCCAGGCCGCCCGGGTGATGGGGCGCTCGCCCTTTCTGATCATGCTGCGCCACGTGCTGCCCAATGTGACCGGGCCGGTGCTGGTGATTTCGACCATCAATCTGGCGCTGGCGGTGATCGAGGAAGCGACGCTGTCGTTCCTCGGCGTCGGGGTTCCGCCAACACAACCATCTCTGGGAACGCTGATCCGCTTCGGCCAGCAGTATCTTTTCTCGGGAGAATGGTGGATTTTGTTCTTTCCCGCGCTGGCCCTGGTGCTGCTGGCCTTGTCGATCAACCTGTTAGGTGATTGGCTGCGTGACGCTCTGAATCCCAAGCTGCGTTGAGTTGACGAGTTGAAATGACGACACCCGTTCTGTCCGTCCGCGACCTGGTCGTCGAGTTCCCGACGCGCCGCGGCATCCTCACCGCGGTGGACCATATTTCCTTCGACATCCAGCCCGGCGAAGTGCTCGGTGTCGTCGGTGAATCGGGTGCCGGCAAGTCGATGACCGGCACCGCCGTGATCGGCCTGCTCGAGCCGCCGGGCCGCATTGCCGGAGGCCAGGTCCTGCTGAAGGGCGAGCGCATCGACAACCTGCCGGCCGAGGCCATGCGCAAGCTGCGCGGCAGGCGCATCGGCATGGTGTTCCAGGACCCGCTGACCTCGCTCAATCCGCTCTATACGGTCGGCGAGCAGCTGGTCGAGACGATCCGCACCCATTCGACGCTGTCGGCCGCGCAGGCGCGCGACAAGGCGATCGATCTTCTGGCCGAGGTTGGCATTTCCGCGCCGGAAAAGCGTATCGACGCCTATCCGCACCAGTTCTCCGGCGGCATGCGGCAGCGCGTCGTGCTGGCGCTGGCGCTCTGCGCCGGGCCCGAACTGGTGATTGCCGACGAACCGACGACGGCGCTCGACGTCTCGGTTCAGGCGCAGATCATCACGCTCCTGAAAAAGCTCTGCAAGGATCACGGCACGGCGGTGATGCTGATCACCCACGACATGGGGGTGATCGCCGAGACGGCCGATCGGGTGGCGGTGATGTATGCCGGCCGCATCGCCGAAATCGGCCCGGTGCAGGACGTCATCAAGCGCGCCCGCCATCCCTATACCGAGGGGTTGATGGGTTCGATCCCAACGCTCGACAGCAGCGCCGACCGGCTGGTGCAGATCCCCGGCTCGATGCCCAGGCTGACCGCCATCCCGAACGGCTGCGCCTTCAACCCGCGCTGCCCCAAGGTGTTCGCCCGCTGCCTGGTGGAGCGGCCGGATCCGATCCCGGTGGGGGCAACCGCGGTCGCCTGCTGGCTCTATGCCGAACCCAAGGAGAAAGTGGCGTGACCGAGCCGCTCGTGACCGTGCGCAACCTGTCGCGCACATTCGACGTTTCGAAGCCCTGGCTCAACCGGATGATCGAGCGCGAAGAGAAGCGCTTTCTCCGGGCCGTGCAGGACGTGTCCTTTTCGATCGACCGGACCGAGACCTTCGCGCTGGTCGGCGAGTCCGGGTCGGGCAAGTCGACGGTCGCCAATATGGTGGTCGGCCTGCTGCCGCCATCCAATGGGTCGATCACCATTGACGGCATCGACATGTGGAAGCGCGACGACCAGAGCAAGCTCAAGGCGCTGCGCAAGAAGATCCAGATGATCTTCCAGTCGCCCTTCGCCTCGCTCAATCCGCGCTGGCGGGTCGACCGGATCATTGCCGAGCCGATCCGCGCCTTCGGCCTGATCCGCGACAACGGCGCGATCGAGGCCGAGGTTGGCCGCCTGCTGAAGACGGTCGGACTCGATCCGGCCGATGGCGGCAAATATCCGCATGAATTTTCCGGTGGCCAGCGCCAGCGGATCGCCATCGCCAGGGCTTTGTCGTCGCGGCCGGAATTCATCGTCTGCGACGAGCCGACCTCGGCGCTCGACGTCTCGGTGCAGGCGCAGATCCTCAACCTGATGCGCGACCTGCAGGACGAGTTCGGCCTGACCTACCTGTTCATCTCGCACAATCTGGCGGTGGTCCGGCACATGGCGAGCCGGATCGGCGTGATGTATCTCGGCCGCCTGGTCGAGGTCGCGCCGGCCAAGCAGATGTTCAAAGCGCCGCGCCACCCCTATACGCGCATGCTGCTGGACGCCGTGCCCGACCTCGAAATGTCGGGCCGGGCGCGCAAGCCTGTGGATGGCGAAATCCCCAATCCGATCACCCCGCCGCCGGGTTGCCCGTTCAATCCGCGCTGTCCCCTGGCCAATGGCCGCTGCCGGATCGAGATGCCGGCGGCCGTTACCGACGCGTTCGGCACGGTCGCCTGCCACGCGGTCGCCGAGGGGAGGCTTGCCGCCTGAGAAACAAATTGTTACGTGCCACGTCGGGGGTGACGGGGCATGACCGCAATCGATTCGAGATCGGCCGATCTGGTATCGGTCTATCGGATGATCGTGCTGATCAATCTGCTGGCCTTCGCCGTGGTGGTCGCCCATCGCTGCGTCACGCCGCTGCCGGATTCGGAATATGTCCATCGCCTGGTGACCTATGAACAGGGGTTGATCCGCCGCGGTCTGATCGGCGAGATCTATTCCTGGTTCACCCACCTGGTGTCACCCTGGGCCGTCCGGATCGAAGGCTTTCTGGCCATCGCGGTCGCCGGAACTCTGTTCGCGGCGATCTTCGTGAGGACCTATCGGCTCAAGTTTCCGGAAGCCCTGGTGCTCGGCTGCTTCCTGTTCGGATCGCCGCTGCTGTTCAAGAATTTCGTCGGCAATCTCGGCAAGTTCGACGTGCTCGGCGCGATCGTCGCCATGCTGGCCGTGCTGCTGCCGCTGACCCGCTGGACCTATGTCGCGATCGGCGCGCTCAGCGCGCTGCTGCTGTTCATCCACCACGTGCACGCAACAATCTACATCCCGACGATCTATGGCATCCTGCTGGTGCGCGCGCTTGGACGCCATGGCCGGTTCCGCCCGGTGGATCTTGCCATGATCGCCGGCTCGCTCGCCCTGCTCGCCGGGCTGTTCGGCTATCTGCTCGCTTGCACTGCCGCCAAGATTCCGGCCGAGACATTTCTCGACAGTCTGCGCGATCGGGCGATGCAGCCGGTACCCGACCGGCAGGCCTTCATGTGGTATTCGAGCATCGACGAAGAGATCCGCATCTCGCTCGGCATGTTCCCCGAACACCTGAAGCGGCTGCCGATCTATGCCGCGATCGTGCTGATCCACGTGCCGGTCATCGCCTTTTTTGCCCGGCGGATCGCCTCTCTCAGGACAACCCAGCCGCTCGCCTATCGGAGTTATCTGGCGGTTGCGGCGATCGTGCTCGGCGGCTTTCTGGTGACCAATATCATCACCTTCGATTATGCCCGCCACCTTGGCAATCTGGCGCTCTGCTTCATCCTGCTGAGCCAGGCCCAGATCGTCGCGACCAGCGGTCAGGTCACCGCCGCCGACGACCTCGATCCCGGCAACAAAAAAGTCATCGCCGCCGCGGTGATCGCGGCGGCGCTGCCGTGGGTCGGTGTGGTCTATCCGCTGATCTGAGACTGCCGGTCAGGCGGCCTTGCCGCCGATCACGCCGCGACGGATCTGGTCTTCCTCGATCGATTCGAACAGGGCGCGGAAATTACCTTCACCGAAGCCGTCGTCGCCCTTGCGCTGGATGAACTCGAAAAAGATCGGGCCGAGCACGGTGCCGGAAAAGATCTGCAGCAGGACGCGCGACATGCGCCCTTCCTTGTCGCCGACCGCCACCGCGCCTTCGCCGTCGATCAGCACGCCGTTCTTCCGCATGCGCTCGACGTCCTCGCCATGGCCGGGCACGCGCGCGTCGACCTTCTCGTAATAGGTCGTCGGCGGCGAAGGCATGAAGGGCAGGCCATTGGCGCGCAGCGCCTCGACGGTCGCGTAGATGTCGCGCGAGCCGCAGGCGATGTGCTGGATGCCTTCGCCCTTGTATTGCTTGAGGTATTCCTCGATCTGGCTCTTGTCGTCGAGGCTTTCGTTGATCGGGATGCGGATCTTGCCGCAGGGGCTGGTCAGCGCCCGCGAGATCAGGCCGGTCAGCTTGCCCTCGATGTTGAAGAAGCGGATTTCGCGGAAGTTGAACAGTTTCTCGTACCAGCCGGCCCAATGGTCCATGCGGCCGCGATGGACGTTGTGGGTGAGGTGGTCGAGGTAATAGAGGCCGGCGGCTTCGGGATGCGGATCGCGTTCGGCGGCCCAGACGAAGTCGACATCCCAGATCGAGCCCTTGTCGCCGTAGCGGTCGACGAAATAGAGCAATGATCCGCCAATGCCCTTGACGGCGGGAATGGCCAGTTCCATTGGTCCGACCTTGCCGATATGGGGCTCGGCGCCGAGCGAGATCGCCCGCTCATAGGCCTGTTTGGCGTCCTGGACGCGGAACGCCATGGCGCAGGCGCAGGGGCCATGTTCGGCCGCGAAGCCCTGGGCAAACGAATCCGGCTCGGCATTGACGACATAGTTGACGTCGCCCTGGCGGTAGAGCGTGACGTTCTTGGACCGGTGCTTGGCGACCGGCTTGAAACCCATCAGTTCGAGCACGCGGCCGAGTTCGGCCGGATCGGGATGGGCGAACTCGACGAATTCGAAACCATCGGTCCCCATCGGGTTCTGCTCGGTAATGGCGGATGGCGGCGCATCGTGCGGGAACGGGCCCATGGCGGTCTCCTCGGCGGCGGTTCTTGGCGATGGGACCAGTGTCGTGCAGAACCGATGCAAGGGGTGTGAAAAGCGCGCCGGAAACCAAGCTCGACATGCACGTTCCGTGTGCTAAACTCTCTCCTCATGAACACTTCTGTCGAGATTGACGGCTTTGACCTGCGCCTGCTCGATGCTTTGCAGGCTGACGGCGCACGAACCAACCAGCAACTGGCCGACCTGGTCCGGCTGTCGCCCTCGCAGGTGTCGCGGCGGCGCCAGCGGCTGGAGGAAACCGGCCTGATCCGGCGCTACCGCGCCGATCTCGACGCCACGCGCCTCGGCTTCGGTGTCACCGTGTTCATCTTCGTGTCGCTCGCCACCCATTCCGGCCTCAATGCCAAGCGCTTCGGCGATCTGGTGCGCGCGATGCCCGAAGTCCAGGAGGCCCACGCCATGACCGGCGACGCCGACTACCTGATGAAACTGGTGGTGCGCGATCTCAAATCGCTGTCGGCGCTGGTCAACGAGGTGCTGCTGCCGCACGAAAGCGTGGCGCGGGTGCGCTCTTCCATCGTGCTGGAGACCTTGAAGGACGATCCGCGCCTGCCGCTGTCGCGCTAGTCACAAGTCCGCATCGTTCCCGATATACGCGGCGGCCCGGCATCGGTCAGGTTGCGCCGCCAAGGACAAGACACAAGGGATCGACATCATGCCCAGCCGTGAAACCGTCGAGAAATTCATCGCCATCGTCGAGGCCAACGAGCACGTCCGCGCCATCGAGGAGTTCTACACCGAAGACGCCTCGATGCAGGAGAACACGCAGGCGCCGCGGGTCGGGCGCGACCTCTTGGTGGCCCACGAAGCCGCGGTTCTCAAGCGCATCAAGATGAACACCCACAAGGTGACCACCTTTCTGGTCGACGGCGACCATGTCGCGATCAACTGGGTGTTCGAAATGACCGGCCCGGATGGGGTCACCCGCAAGCTCGACGAACTGGCGCTCCAGCTCTGGCGTGGCGACAAGATCTTTCGCGAGCGGTTCTTTTATGACCCGGCGGCGCTCGGCCGCTAAAGACTGGCTATCGCGCCGGTGGCGAGATCAGCATGATGTCTCCGGCGACGGCGCGCCCGCCCGGCGCCGGCCCGTGTGAGCAGTTCGGGCTAGTCGTTTCGAGCCTTCAATCGGGATTGCCCATGCCGGTCATCGACGCCCGCCCGCTGCTCGCCATCAGCCCGGTCATCCCGGTGCTGACCATCAAGGATGTCGCCGTCGCGGTGCCGCTGGCCCGCGCGCTCGCGGCCGGTGGCCTGAGCGTGCTTGAGGTGACGTTGCGAACACCACAGGCACTGGAAGCCATCGCCGCCATGCGGGCCGGCGTGCCCGACGCGATCGTCGGTGCCGGCACCATCACGCGGCCCGACGATATCTCACGGGCGCTGGCGGCGGGTTCGCAATTCCTGGTCTCGCCCGGCACGCCGCCAGAGCTCGCGACGGCCCTGGCCGCCGCCGGCGTGCCGGTGCTGCCGGGCTGCGCAACGGTCAGCGAGGCCATGGCGCTTGCCGGCCGCGGCTTCACCTGCCTGAAGTTCTTTCCGGCCGAACCGTCGGGCGGTGTCGCCTTCCTGAAGAGCCTGGGCGGGCCGCTGCCGGGGCTCGCCTTCTGCCCGACCGGCGGCATCGACGCGGCCAAGGCGCCGGCCTATCTGGCGCTCGCCAATGTCGGCGCGGTGGGCGGATCCTGGGTGGTGCCGGAGGAGGCGATCGCGGCCGGCGACTTCGGCCGTATCGAAGCCCTGGCGCGGGCGGCAAGCGCTTTGCGCGCCTGACACGAAACGGGCGTAGTTCTCCCTCTTGCTGCTCGCGGGTTGCATGCCATCATGCGTCCCGGGGATAGGCATTCAGGGAGAAGTCATGTGACCGATATCTCGAAGATTCTCACCTCCATGCTGTCGGGCGGCACCCAGCCGGGCGGCGGCGGCGGATTGCTCGGCCAGCTCGCCGGGATGGCGGGACAGGCCGGCCAAGCGGGCCAGGCGGGCCAGGCGCAGGGCGGCTCGCTGCTCGAACAATTGGCGCGGGCGCTGCAGGGCGCCCAGGGTCAGGCCCCAGCCCAGGCGCCGGGCGCTCAGGCCGGCGGACCAGGCGGCCTCGGCGGCGGTCTCGGCGGTGGTCTCGGCGGTGGTCTCGGCGGTCTTGGCGGATTGCTCAGCGGGCTCGCCAATGCCGCCCAGTCCGGCGCCAGCACCGCGCAGACCCAGGCCGGCAATATTTTCGGTGATCTGGCCGCAGGCCTTCAGAAGGCCCAGGCCGAAGGCAATCTCGGCGGTTTCCTGAAACAGGCGGCCGAGACGCTGCAGCAGAACAGCGGCGGTTTCGCCGGGGTCGCGGGCGCCGGCACGCTGGCCGGCCTGCTGCTCGGCACCGGTGCCGGCCGCCAGATCGCCGGCGCCGCGGCACGCCTCGGCGGGCTCGCCGCCATTGGCGGCCTTGCCTATGTGGCGCTGCGCAATTTCCAGCAGGGCAAGCCGGTCGTCCAGGGCACGATCGACGACGTCACCTCGATCCTCGGGCTCGGCAAGCCGCCGCAGGGCTTTGCCGATGCGGCCGGCACGGTCGACGAGACCGCCGCCATCCTGCTCCGGTCGATGGTGGCCGGCGCCTATGCCGATGGCGAGCTGAGCCCGGATGAGCGCGCCATGATCGTCGGCCAGCTCGACGCCATGGGGCTCGGCACCGCCGAGAAGTCCTATCTCGACGGCGTGCTCGCCGCGCCCTTGAGCCTGCGCATGATCGCGGCCTCCTGCACGACCGACGAGATGAAGGCCCAGGCCTATCTCGCCGCTCACCTCGGCATGACGTTGGACAATCCGGCCGAGACGAAATTCCTGCAGGACTTCGCCTCCGCCCTTGGCCTCGATCCGCAACTGGTCGCTCATCTCGACCAGGCGGCGGCGGAAGCCAAGGCAGCACGGGCAGGCTGATCGCCGTCCGGGCGGATCCCCCGATCGGGGCTTCGGTCCGGCAATGCAGGGCTGCTCCGCAAGCTTCGGCTTGCCGATGGCGTCTGGCTGACTAGGGTGCGGGTGGGCTGGTCAGCCCGCCCGCCTCATGCCCGGCCTGCCTCCTTGCCCGCCCCAGACACTCCGAAAAAGTCCCGCAAGATCGTCGATATCTCGACGCTGGTCGTGCTCGCGCTGGTGCTCACCGGCGCGTTCTTCGTCTATCGCCGGGAGGGCGCCCGCGGGCTCCTTGAAATCCTCGGCGAGGACACCTGGCTGTTCGTCGAGATCCTGCCCAAGGTGCTGGCCGGCTGCCTGATCGGCGCCTTCGTGCAATTGCTGCTGCCGCGCGAAGTGGTGTCGCGCTGGGTCGGCGGTGATTCCGGCCTGACCGGGCTGATCATCGCCACCGCCATCGGCGCCATCCTGCCGGGCGGCCCCTTCACCATCTATCCGCTGGCCGGCGCTTTCCTGGCGATCGGCGCCGGCGTCGGGCCGGCGGTCGCTTTCGTGACGAGCTGGACGCTGATCGGGCTCAATCGGGCGATCATCTGGGAGGTGCCGTTCTTCGGCATCGATTTCGTCATTCTGCGCACCATCGCCTCGCTGCCCTTGCCGATCCTGGCCGGGCTCGGCGCCCATTTCCTGGCCAAGCTGGTGCCCGGCGGGCCGCGCGCATGATCGTCTTCGTCCTGTCGGTCGCGCTCTGGTTCATCGTCATCGTGCTGGTCGGGATCGCCTGGCGGCGCGGCGAGGACGTCCTCAAGGCCGGCCTCAGGTCCGGGACCTTCGACTTCCTGCACCTGCTGCCGCGGCTCGCCATCGGCGTGATCGGATCAGGCTTTCTTGCCGCCCTGCTGCCGCCGGACGTCGTGCGCTCCTGGCTCGGTCCGCAATCCGGGATCACGGGGCTGCTGCTCGCAACCGTCGCCGGCGCGCTGACGCCCGGCGGCCCGGTGGTCGGTTTCGCCATCGGCTCGACCGCGCTGAAAAGCGGCGCGGGCCTGGTGCCGGTGGTCGCTTATGCCACCGCCTGGGCCTTGTTCGCGGTGCAGCGCCTGTTCGTCTGGGAACTGCCGGTCATGCCGGCGCGGGTGGTGTGGCTGCGCGTCGTCGCCTCGCTGCCGCTGCCGTTCCTGGCCGCCTGGGGGGTCATGCTGCTCGGCGGGCGCTGATCCGCCAACCTAGTGAATATGGCTGCCGCCATTGATGTCGAGCTCCGATCCCGTGACGTAACCCGCGAGGTCGGATGCCAGGAACAGGTAGCAGCCGGCAATTTCGTCGGCCGTGCCGAGCCGGCCCATGGGAACGGTCGCGACAATGCCGGACATCTGGGCGGTCGACAGCGTGCCGCCGGTAATGTCGGTATCGATCATCGACGGGCAAATGGCATTGACCCGGATATTGTCGGGGCCGAGCTCGCGTGCCGAGGCCTTGGTGTAGCCGAGGATGGCGGACTTGGCCGCGGCATAGGCCGAGCCGCCGAAAATGCCGCCGCCACGCTGGCCGGAGGCTGAACTCATATTGACGATGGAGCCGGATCGCTGCGCGCGCATGGCCGGCACCACGGCCTGGGTCATCTGGTAGGTGCCGCGCATGTTGACGTCCATGATGCGGTCATAGGTTGCCGCGTCGGTGTCCATCAGCCGCTTCGGCGAGGTGATGCCGGCATTGTTGATGAGCACGTCGATGCGGCCGAAGCGGGCCAGCGTGCGGGCCGCGACCTTGTCGCAATCGGCGCGCCTGACGACGTCACATTTGAGCGCCAGATGGCCACGTCCCTTAAGCGTCTTCACGGCGTCGCGCGCGCTTGCCAGGTCAAGGTCGGTGAGCACGACCTTGGCGCCGTGTTCGGCGAACAGGCGGGCGGTGGCAAGCCCCAAGCCGCGTTTCGACGCCGCTCCGGTGATGATGGCGATCTTGCCCTTGAGCAACATAATTTCGTCTCCAGATGTCATTTCAATCGATTTATTTCGCCATTCTTTCACGGAAAGGCCGTTTCGAGAAGTGACCTCTGTCATCGGCTGACCTGCCTTGCCCGCTTGGCGCGGACGCCGGGCGCGTATAATTCGGGGTCTGAGAGTCCAGGCTCGTTTGGAGGCTCCATGGCGAATGACCGGCGTGGCCGGCAAAGGCCTTATGACGAGGATGAGGATGCCGAGCTGGACCGGCTGTGGCGTCATCCGCAGATCCTGTTCCGGGCGCGGCTCGACCATGCCGACGGCTGGGACGACGAGGCCTATCCGTTCAATCTCGATTCAGTCCGCAACACTGCAAGCCTTGCCTTCCATCCGAAGGTGACCTTTTTCGTTGGCGAGAACGGCTCGGGCAAATCGACGCTGCTCGAAGCGGTGGCGCTCGCGCTCGGTTTTCGCGCCGAGGGTGGATCCTTGCAGGCCAAATCGGCGAGCTATCCCGCCCATTCCGAGCTGCATCGCTTCCTGCGGCTGGAGCGCACCCGGCGGATCGTCAAGGAAGGTTTCTTCCTGCGCGCCGAGAGCTTTTTCAACTTCGCCTCGATCATGGACCGCGCCGCGGCGGAAGCGGGCCCGCGACCGAACCCGCTCAACGCCTATGGCGGGGTCTCGCTGCATGAGCAGTCCCATGGCGAGAGCTTCATGGCGCTGATGGAGCACCGGTTCCGGGCCAAGGGCATCTATCTGCTCGACGAACCGGAGGCGGCCCTCTCGCCGACCCGGCAGCTGCGCTTCCTGCGCCGGCTCCACGAATTGGCCGCCAAGGACTGCCAGTTCATCATCGCGACTCACGCGCCGATCCTGCTCGCCTATCCCAACGCCTGGATCTACGAGTTCGGCGAAAACGGGCCGAGGCAGGTCGGCTACGAGGAGCTGGACCATGTCCAGGTGACGCGCCGGTTCCTGGCCGATCCGGCCAAGTTTCTCGACACGATCCTCGGGGACGATTGAGCGGTCGCGATTATCAGTCCATGGCGGTCGATCCGGAGCGCCTTTACGGCGCGTTCCGCCGCTCCAGGAAAGCCTGCATGCGGTCGAGCGCCTTCAGGATATTCTCGGCCGAGTTGGCATAGCTGAGGCGGATATAGCCTTCGCCGAACACTCCGAAATCGGGCCCGCCAATGGTGGCGACGCCGGCATCCTCGAGCAGTGCCGAGGCGAGCGGTTTGGCCTTCCAGCCGGTCTTGGAGACATTCGGAAAGGCATAGAAGGCGCCCTTCGGCACGATACAGGAGACGCCCGGCAGCTTGTTCAGGCCTTCGACCACCAGCTTGCGCCTGGTGTCGAACTCGGCGACCATTTTGCCGACTTCAGTTTGCGGGCCGGTCAGCGCCTCGAGCGCTGCATATTGCGACGGCGCATTGACGCAGGAGAATGAGTTCACCGCCAGCTTGCGGGCATAGTCGTAGAGTTTGCCGGGCCAGACCGAATAGCCAAGGCGCCAGCCGGTCATGGCATAGGTCTTCGACCAGCCGTTGAGCAGGATGGTCCGGTCACGGATCGACGGGTAGGACAGGAGGCAGACGTGCTGCTCGCCGTCATAGACCATCTGGTCGTAGATCTCGTCGGTCAGGACGGCGACATCGGGCCATTTCTCCAGGCCCTTCACCAGCTTGTCGATCTCCACCTTGGGCGTGACGCCGCCGGTCGGATTGGCCGGTGAGTTGACGATGATCAGGCGGGTCTTCGGGGTGATCAGCGACAGGAGTTCGTCGGCCGAGAAGGCAAAGCCGTTCTCTTCGCGGATCGGCACCGGGATCGGCGTCGCCCCGGTATATTCGATCATCGAGCGGTAGATCGGAAAGCCCGGATCCGGATAGAGGATCTCGGCGCCCGGCTCGCCGAACATCAGGATCGCCATATACATGGTGACCTTGCCGCCCGGCACGATCATCACCTCTTCGGGCGAGACCTGGACCTTGAAGCGGCGGTCGAGATCGGCCGCCACCGCCTCGCGCAGCGGCAGGATGCCGTTGGCCGGCGTATAACCGTGATGGCCGTCGCGGATTGCCTTGATCGCCGCTTCGGCAATGTTGCCGGGGGTGGCGAAATCCGGCTGGCCGATGCCCAGATTGATGACATCCTTGCCTTCGCGCATCAGCGCGGTGGCGCGCGCCAATACGGCAAAGGCGTTCTCCTCGCCGATGCGGTCGAAATGCGGGACGGTCTGGAATGTCATCGGGCTTCCTCGGGATTATTTCGCTTGAGCGGCCAAATGTCAGAGCGCGGCCTGGACATCGGTATGGCGGAAGTCATCGCCCTTGAAAAGCAAGGGCGCGTCCAGCCGCATGGCGGTTGCATAGGCAAGGCAATCGCCAAAATTGAGCTTGGCGGGATGGCCGATGGCCTTGCCAAACCGTTCAAAGGCATCGGCGGCCAGACGGGCAATCGGCTCGTCGAGAGACGTAAACGGGACCGAAAAGTCGGCGATCAATTGATCGAGACCGCGCCGCCCATGCGCGCATTGCAAGCACCATGGAGGCTTCGAGATAGCACGAGGCCGGGACGGTTGATGGCTGGAGAAGTGCGAGGCGCGCCAGTCGCCGAGGCGCTTTCGGCTCGCCGACGATGAGCGCGACGAGAGCCGGCGTATCGACGACGGTTGTCACTTCGGCACCCCAGCGTCGTCGTGACGCCCCTTGTCGAGGTCCCTGGCGATCCTGCGATCGTCCTCCGTGGTGTTCGCCGCCATGTCGGCAAGGAAGCTGTCAATCAGCGCCTTCCGCCGCACGATCTCCTCCGGCGGAAATTGGTTCCTGCCGGTGGTGTCGGCTTGCATCGCCCGCTCGACGACCTCGGCGATGACCGCCGACGGCCCCTTGCCCAAACGCCGGCCAAGGCGCCGGATCTGATCTTCGACCTTCTTGTTGCGCGGCGTGATGGCCATCAGAGCTCTCGTGGAAGCATATGCTTCCGAAGCACAAGATGGCCGCGGAGGACGATCCCGGCAAGCAACTCCGTCGGGTCGTTGCCCGCGCATGAGCGCCTTCCGCGTTTCGCCGTTGATTTCCTGATATCTCCAGGTTCAACTCATTCTCAACGACGATGCCGGGGCCGGTTCAATCGATTTGGATCCCCGGCGCATCCCTAGGGAGGACAATGCATGGCTCCGCGCCGGAAGAAGATGCCCAAGGCCCTGCGGTCGCGGCAGTGGTTCGACAATCCGGACAATCCGGGCATGACCGCGATCTATCTCGAGCGCACGGTCAACTGGGGCCTCACCGTCGAGGAACTGCGCTCGGGCAAGCCGATCATCGGCATCGCCCAGACCGGCTCGGACATCTCGCCGTGCAACCGCCATCATATCGAGCTGGCCCAGCGTGTCCGCGACGGCATCCGTGATGCCGGCGGCATTCCGCTCGAATTCCCGGTCCATCAGATCCAGGAAACCCTGAAGCGGCCGACCGCGGCACTCGACCGCAACCTGCAATATCTCTCGCTCGTCGAGATCCTCTACGGCTATCCGATGGATGGCGTGGTGCTGCTGACCGGCTGCGACAAGACCACGCCGGCGATGATCATGGGCGCGGCGACCGTCAATATCCCGGCCATCGTGCTGTCGGGCGGGCCGATGCTCAACGGCTGGTGGAAGGGCAAGCGCGCCGGCTCCGGCACGGTGGTGTGGGAGGCGCGCAAGCTGCAGGCCGACGGCACCATCACCTATGACGAATTCATCGACGTGGTGACCAAGTCGGCGCCCTCGATCGGCCATTGCAACACCATGGGCACGGCCTCGACCATGAACGCGCTGGCCGAGGCTTTGGGCATGTCGCTGCCCGGCTGCGCGGCCATTCCCGCGCCCTATCGCGAGCGGCCGCAAATGGCCTATGCCACCGGCAAGCGCATCGTCGAGATGGTCTGGGAGGATCTGAAACCCTCTGACATCCTGACCCGCGAAGCCTTCGAGAACACCATCGTCGCCAATTCGGCGATCGGCGGCTCGACCAATGCGCCGATCCATATCAATGCCATCGCCAAACATATCGGCGTCAAACTCGATATCGACGACTGGGAAAAGGTCGGCCACGAGGTGCCGCTGCTGGTCAACATGCAGCCGGCCGGCGCCTTCCTCGGCGAGGAATATTTCCGGGCCGGCGGCCTGCCGGCAGTGATGAACCAGCTCCTGAAGGCCGGCAAGATCCACGCCGGCGCCATGACCGCCAATGGCAAGACCATGGGCGAGAACGTCAAGGACGCGGTCATCTCGGATGAGGAGGTCATCCACCCCTATGACAAGCCGCTGGTGAAGGATGCCGGCTTCATCGTGCTGAAGGGCAACCTGTTCGATTCAGCCATCATGAAGACCAGCGTCATCTCGCCGGATTTCCGCAAGCGCTACCTGTCCAATCCGAAAGACATGGAGGCCTTCGAGGGCCGCGCCATCGTGTTCGACGGGCCGGAGGACTATCACCACCGGATCGACGATCCCGAGCTCAAGATCGACGCGACCTGCGTGCTGTTCGTGCGCGGCGTCGGCCCGCTCGGTTATCCGGGCTCGGCCGAGGTCGTGAACATGCAGCCGCCGGCGGCGCTCTTGAAACAGGGCATCCGTGATTTGCCCTGCATCGGCGACGGCCGCCAGTCGGGCACCTCGGGCTCGCCGTCGATCCTCAACGCGTCGCCGGAGGCCGGGGCCAATGGCGGGCTCGCCGTGCTCAGGACCGGCGACAAGGTGCGTGTCGACCTGAAGAAGCGCTCGGCCAATATCCTGATCTCGGAGGCGGAGTTCAACGAGCGCATGGCCGAGTTGAAGGCCAATGGCGGTTACAAGGTGCCGAAGAGCCAGACGCCCTGGCAGGAGATCCAGCGCTCGATGGTCAGCCAGCTGTCCGACGGCATGGTGCTCAAGCCGGCGGTCAAATACCAGAAGATCGCCCAGAAACGCGGAATTCCGCGCGACAACCACTAAAGCCCCAGGGGTTATCGCCTCATAAGCGCTTCTCGCCTGACCGGCGGGGAGCGCTTTTCGTTGTGCGCCCAGCATGGGCGCAATCTTGGAGGTGGAAGTCCTCCCGTAAGCTGGCCACAGCGAACGAAGCGAAGCGCAACTGCGGAAGGGCGACCGACCGTGGGGAGGAAGCGTGGAGCGTAACCCGCGAGACGATGGACAAGAACCGGATAGAAGGCGGTGTCGAGCAGGGCGAGCGGGCAACGAACCGCAAAGCCCTTGTGGTCAAGGCTCGATGACGTAAATCCGGCGTTTGTGCGGGGAAGGATTGCGTTCTTACCTGGGGAGATCTCGCCTCGTGCCTGAAAGGGCGACAGTGTCGAACCGGAGCGAGAAGTCAGCCGAGGTCGTAGTAGCCGGCGGGCCACCGTCGGCGAAGGACCGAACGAGAGAGAGTGAAGTTCCCCCAAGGATGAGCAAGGCCATGCGTCAGATGCCGGGTACGCCCGGGAAGCGGGAGAGGCGAACGGGTGAAGCCCGCTCGGGCTCCTGTCTCGACGAAGCCGCGCCCCCGCCCCGGACCAGGAACGACACGGGGCCGGGACTGCTCGAAGCGGTTCTGGCGCGAGAGAACCTTCTGCGGGCCTTGAAGCAGGTGCGCGCCAACAAGGGTGCGGCAGGCGTGGATGGTCTGGATATCGACCAGACGGCCAGCATGCTGCGAACCGACTGGTCCGTGATCCGCGACAGTCTGCTGAAGGGGACGTACCAGCCGCAGCCGGTGCGTCGCGTGATGATCCCGAAGCCGGGGGGAGGCGAGCGCGAGCTCGGCATCCCGACGGTGCTGGATCGCCTGATCCAACAGGCGCTCCTGCAAGTCCTGCAGCCGATCCTTGATCCGACCTTCAGCGAGCACAGCTACGGCTTCCGCCCGGGCAGACGCGCACACGATGCCGTTTTGGCGGCGCAATCGTTCGTGCAGTCCGGGCGGCGGGTTGTGGTGGATGTCGACCTGGAGAAATTCTTCGACCGGGTGGACCACGACATCCTGATCGATCGTCTGCGCCGGAAGGTCCCGGATCCCGGCGTTATCCGTCTGGTCCGTGCCTTCCTGAACGCTGACATTGTTGATGGGGATGCGGTCATCAAGCGGACCAGGGGCACGCCGCAAGGTGGCCCGCTGTCACCGCTGCTGGCCAACGTGCTGCTCGACGAGGTGGACAAGGAGCTTGAACGACGCGGCCATGCCTTCTGCCGCTATGCCGACGACAGCAACGTCTATGTGCGGTCCAGGCGGGCGGGCGAGCGGGTCATGGCTCTGCTGCGACGACTCTACGGCCGGCTTCATCTGACGGTGAACGAGACCAAGAGTGCCGTGGCTTCCGTCTTCGGCCGCCGCTTTCTCGGCTACGCCTTCTGGGTGGCGCCGGGTCGGGTGGTCAAACGGCGGGTCGCCGACAAGGCGATCAAGGCGTTCAAGACCCGGATCCGTGAACTGACACCCCGGGTGACCGGGCGATCGTTAACAGCGGTGACGGCGCGGTTGTGCTCCTTCGTGCTGGGGTGGAAAGCCTACTTCCGACTGGCGCAAACACCCAAGGTCTGGCGCGAGCTGGACGAGTGGATGCGTCATCGCTTGCGGGCCATCCAGCTCAAGCACTGGAAGCGGGGCAGGACAATCCTTCGGGAGCTGATAGCGATGGGAGCCAAACCCAACGTCGCTCAGAAGGTAGCGGGAAACTCCCGCTGCTGGTGGCGCAACAGCGGGATGCTCCTCAACTCAGTCCTCACGATCAAATGGGCCGACCAACTGGGAATGCCCAGGCTCGCCTGACCTCAATCTCTCGAACCGCCCGGTGCGGACCCGCATGCCGGGTGGTGTGGCAGGGGTGCGGTCAAACGACCGCCCCCTATGCCGATTGGCGCCGTCCCGCCATGGCCTTGCGGCGGGCTTGAGGCTAAGAAGCGCGCCATGACCCTGTCTTCACCCACCAACAACGCCGCCGCCTTCGGCCTCTATGGCCTGCCGCCCGCCGACCTCGCCGAGGTTCCGGCCGGCGCCATCCAGTTCTCGCCGCTCATGCCCGGCTCAATGGCGCTCGAAGCGCAAGGCGAGGGCTCGCTTGCCGGCATGATCGTGTCGGCGCCGCCTGGCACGCTGGAGCGCCGCTATACGCTGGCGCTGACACTCAAGGCCTTGGCGCCGGGGGCAAGGCTTGTCGTGCTGGCGCCCAAGGACAAGGGCGGTTCGCGCTTGCGCCGCGAGCTCGAAGGCTTCGGCTGCGTGGTCGAAGAGACCGCCCGCCGCCATCACCGCATCTGCACGGTGGCGCGGCCGCAGGCACTCGGCGGCCTGGACACCGCCTTGGTCGAAGGTGCGCAGCGCCTGGTGCCCGACATCGGGTTGCAGTCCCAGCCCGGTGTGTTCTCCTGGGACCGGGTCGATCGAGGCAGTGCGCTGCTGGTCGAACACCTGCCCAATCTGGCCGGCCGCGGTGCCGATCTCGGCTGCGGCATCGGGGTCCTGTCGCGGGCCATCCTGGCTTCGCCCGCGGTCAGCCAGCTCGCCCTGGTCGACATCGATCGCCGGGCTTTGGAGGCGACCAGGATCAATGTCACCGACGCGCGCGTGACCCGGATCTGGGCCGACCTGCGCCAACCGCCCGGCGACCTGAAGGGGCTCGACTTCGTGGTGATGAACCCGCCGTTCCACGACGGCGGGGCCGAGGACAAGGCGCTTGGCCAGGCCTTCGTGCGGCGTGCCGCCGAACTCTTGAAAGCCCGCGGCATCTGCTGGCTTGTCGCCAATCGCCACCTGCCTTACGAAGCGGTCCTGGCGCCTTTGTTCAAGACCGTGACGATGCGGGTCGAGACCGGCGCCTACAAGGTCTATGAGGCGCAGAAATGAGCAAGCCGGCGCTCAATCTCCGGCTCGACCGCCTGCTCGCCAATCTCGGCTATGGCTCGCGCCGGGAGGTGCAGGGCTTCGTCCATGCCGGGCTGGTGACGCTTGACAGCAAGATCATCGACGATGCCGACCAGCGGATCGCGGTGACGCCGGACCTGTCGCAGCGCATGGTCGTGCGCGGCCGTCCGCTCGATCCGCCGCCGGGCGTGGCGCTGATGCTGCACAAGCCGCTCGGGGTCACCTGCTCGCACAAGGAGGTTGGACCGCTGGTCTATTCGCTGCTGCCCGACCGGTGGCGCCGGCGCGATCCGGCGATCTCGACGGTTGGCCGGTTGGACAAGGAAACCTCCGGGCTTTTGCTGCTGACCGATGACGGCGCCCTCCTGCACCGCATCATCTCGCCGAAGAACCATGTCCCTAAACGTTATCGCGTCACGCTCGAACGCCCCCTGCGCGGCGACGAGACGGCGCGGTTCGCCGCCGGCACCTTGCTTCTGGAAGGCGACGAAAAGCCGCTCCTGCCGGCCGAAATGGAGGTCGTCTCGCCGACCCAAGCGATCGTGACCCTGCACGAGGGACGCTATCACCAGGTGCGGCGGATGTTCGCCGCCGTCGGCAATCACGTCGCGGCGCTGCATCGCGACCGTATCGGGCAATTGGCGCTGCCGGATGATCTCGCGCCCGGACGCTATCGCATCCTCGGCGAGGCCGATCTCGCCGCCGTGCTGCCGGCGAAGTAATCGCCTATTCGCCCCTGCGATCGGCGCCATCAGCAGGATTGTCTTGCGCGCGCGGCCTTTCGGCGGAAGGCTGGCGCGATCGAGCCTTGATGAGGGGTGTCATGGACATCGCAGCGAAACGCTCAGCCTTCCGTCGCCTGCACGAAACCGGCTGTTTCGTCATTCCCAACCCCTGGGATACCGGTTCGGCCCTGATGCTCAAACATCTCGGCTTCAAGGCCCTGGCGACGACCTCGTCGGGCTTCTCGTTCTCGCGCGGCCTGCCGGACATGGACTGGGCCGTGCCGCGCGACATGGCGCTCGCGCATATTGCCGAGATCGTCAAGGCGACGGATCTGCCGGTGAATGCCGATTACGAGTCGGGTTATGCCCACGACCCGAAAGGGGTCGCCGAGAATGTCCGGCTCTGCGCCGGGACCGGCGTCGCCGGCCTGTCGATCGAGGACAATACCGGCGATCCGGCAAAACCCCTCTACGACTTCGATCTGGCGGTCGAGCGGGTCGCGGCGGCCGTCGAAGCGCTGAAGGGCACCGGTGTCTTGCTGACCGCACGGTCCGAGGCCCATCTCGTCGGCTACCCCGACGCCCAGGCCGAGGCGGTCAAGCGGCTCAAGGCCTTCGCGGCGGCCGGCGCCGACGTGCTTTATGCACCCGGCCTGCGCAAGGCCGACGACATCCACGAGGTGGTCGCGGCGGCCGGACCGAAGCCGGTCAACCTGTTGATTTCCGGGCCGATCGGCATCAGCGTCGCCGACGCCGAAGCACTCGGTGTCCGCCGCATCAGCGTCGGTTCGGCGCTGGCGCGCGCCGCCTGGGGCGGCTTCCTGAAAGCGGCACGCGAGATCGCCGGACCGGGCACCTTCAATGCGCTGGGCGAGGCTGAACCCTTCGGCGCGCTCAACACCTTCTTCCGTGAGCATGGCGCCAAATCCTGAAGGATGCCGGCGCTGCCCCCGCATGACTGGAGCTGCAACGTGACTGCCATAGACCTTGGGCCGGTGATCGACACGACCCCGGCTCCGCGCCCGGTCCACTGTGTTATCGAGGGGCGTTCCTGCCGCTTGAGGCCGCTCGATGCGGCGCGCGACAGCGACGGTCTCTATGCCTTGTCGCACGGACCGGAGAAGGCTGCGCAATGGGCCTATCTGTCCGCCGGGCCCTTTTCCGACCAGGCCGAATTTAGCGCTTTCGTCGCCAAGATCGCCGCCGGCACGACCGATCAGGTCTATTGGGCGATCGCCGACCGGGATGATCGTGCCATCGGCTGGCTGTCGCTGATGCGCATCGATCCGGCGAACCGGGTCATCGAGGTCGGCTCGATCCTTTATACGCCGGCCCTGCAGCGGACGCCCGCGGCAACCGAAGCCCAATATCTGATGGCGGCCCATGTCTTCGAGACGCTCGGCTATCGGCGCTACGAATGGAAGTGCAACGATCTCAATGCGCCGTCGAAGCGCGCGGCGATCCGTTTCGGTTTCACCTATGAGGGCCTGTTCCGCCAGCACGTGATCGCCAAGGGGCACAACCGGGACACCGCCTGGTTCTCGATGCTCGACATCGAATGGCCGCAACGCAAGCTTGCCTTCGAGCGATGGCTCGATCCTGCCAATTTCGATGCCGCCGGCCGGCAGAAGGTGGCGCTTGGCGTGTTCAACCAGCTGACCGCGACCGAAGGCCCCTTGACGCTGCGCCGGGCGACACTCGCCGATGTGCCTGGGATCCAGGCGCTGAAGACGGCAGCCTACCTGCCCAATGAGGCAATCATCGGCGTCGCATCCATGCCGCGCACCGCTGATTATGGCGCCCTGATATCAAATCATGAGATCTGGGTTGCCGATGGCGAGGATCACCTCGCCGCCTGCGCGGTGTTCGAGCCCGGACCCGAACCGGTCATCTATTCGCTGGCGGTGCATCCGAAATCGCAAGGCAAGCGTTACGGCGATGCCATCCTGGCGTTTTGCGAGACCCGGGCGAGGGCGCTCGGGGCCAAGGCGATGACGCTCTACACCCACGTCAAGCTCACCGAGCGGATCGCCTGGTACGCCCGCAAGGGCTTCGAGCCGACCCATGTCCAGCAATTGCCGGATCGGGCGGCTCAGCACATGAAGAAGACTCTGGGCTAGGGTCCCGGTTATTCCGGGCGCCGGCCTGCTCAGCGGAAGGGTTCGGCCCTTATCGCCGAGCGGTAGAAGGCGACGGTCGCGACCAGGCCGATCAGCGAACCGATACCAACGGCGACATGCACGGCCAGGTCGCCCATCTTCAGCAGGCCGGCCAGCGCCCAGCCGCCGGCGGCGCCCGTGCCGATCGTCTCGCAGGCGATCAGAACGGTGGCGCAGACGACGTTGGTGACGTTCGTCCATTTGATCGGGCGGTCAGCGGCAGCGGCCATGGATCTTCAGGTCCCAGTCGTCGGCCCCTTTCGGGGGAGAAACGGTTTCGACCGTTCTTTTGGCGGCAAAAGCCGGCGGGATCAAGATGTTTGCCTGTCGCAGTTCCGGAACATGCCGCATTCGCCGGTGTCACAAGGACGTAGCCGGCGGCAGGCAGGATCGCGCCTGACGATAGCTGGCATCCGGAGCCCATGATGATCACCAGGCGCAATCTTCTCACATCAGGCGCGGCGGCCACGCTGGTCACGCCGTTCGGCGGCTTTCTGGCCGGTCCGGCGCGTGGCCAGGCCGGGCCGCTGTTTCGCTTCGGCATCGTTGCCGATCCGCAATATGCGCCGGTCGTGCCAAATCTCAGAATGAACCGCTACTACGCCAACAGCCTGTGGAAATTGTCGGCGGCGATCGGCGAGTTCAACAAGCACGACCTGCGCTTCGTCGCGACGCTCGGCGATATCATCGACCGGCATTGGGAGAGCTTCGGCCATGTCCTGCCGGTCTACGACCAGTTGAAGCACGAGCGCTTCTTCCTGCTCGGCAATCACGACTACGATGTCGCCAACGACTATCTCGCCTCCGTCGTGCGCAATACCGGCATGCCCAGGGCCTATTACGATTTCGCCGGAGGCGGTTATCGCTTCATCATCCTCGATGGCAATGACGTCAGCACCTTCGCGCCGCCGCGCGGCGATGCCCGCCGGGAGCTCGCCGCCGAACGGCTGGCGGCGCTGAAGCAGAAGAACGCGATCAACGCGCAGGCCTGGAACGGATCGTTGAGCGATGCCCAGTTCGCCTGGCTCGGCGAAACCATGACCAAGGCCAAGGCATCAGGCGAAAAGGTCATCGTCATGGGCCACTACCCGATCTATCCGGTCAATATCCACAATCTCTGGGATGCCGAACGGATCGTCGAGCTGTTGACCGGCTTCGACAATTTCGTCGCCTATTTCTGCGGCCACAACCATGCCGGCAATTTCGCCGAGGTCAGCGGCAAATATTTCGTCAATTTCTGCGGCATGGTCGATACGCCCGATACCACCGCCTATTCGATCGTCGAGGTCCATGCCGACCGCCTCGAGATCCGCGGTTTCGGCCGCGAACAGAACCGTTCGCTCAAGATCTGAGGCAAATCCGAGCCGATATCCGCTTGTGCCTCAGCCCCGACAGGCCTGTTCTGTCGGGGCTGGCCCGAACTTATTCGGCGGCGAGCTGCACCTCTGGCTTCGGCTGGCTGCGGAACTGGGCAATGAGCGCCGCCTCCTCGGCTTTCGCCGCGGCCAGATGGCGCGCCTTGACATGGCCGAAGCCGCGGATCTTTTCCGGGATGGCGGCAAGTGCGACCGCCAGCGCGTGATTGTCCGGTGTCAGCTTGGCCAGGATCTCGCCGATCAGCCTGTCGTAGTCGGCGATCAGCTGGCGCTCGGTCCGGCGTTCGTGGCTATAGCCGAAAACGTCGAAGGCGGTGCCGCGCAGGGCCTTGAACCTGGCCAGGATCTTGAACCCGCGCATCATCCACGGGCCGAAGCTCATCTTGCGCGGCAGGCCGGTATGCCGGTCGATCCGGGCGAAGAGCGGCGGCGCCAGGTGGAATTCGAAGCGCAGGTTGTCGCCGTCGAAGGCCTTGGCAACCTGTTTCTGGAACCCGCCATCGGTATAGAGCCGGGCGACCTCGTATTCGTCCTTATAGGCCATCAGCTTGAACAGGTAGCGGGCGACCGCGTCGCTCAAAGCCTGCTTCCCCGGGGCCTGCTCGGCTTCGATCCGCCTGACCTTGGCGACACCTTTGGCATAGTGCTCGGCATAGGCGGCGTTCTGATAGGCGGTGAGGAAGGCGATGCGCCGGGCAACGCTCTCGTCCAGCGTCTCGGAAATCTTCTCCTGCGCCGAGATCCCGGCCGCCGGCTTTACCAGTGCCTCGACGGCCGCCATGTCATGGGCCGAGAGCCGGCCCCAGCGGAAGGCGGTGACGTTCATCTGCACGGCTTCGCCGTTCAGATCGATCGCCCGCTCGATGGCCGCAGCGCTCAAGGGCAGGGCGCCGATCTGATAGGCATAACCGACCAGGAACAGGTTCGAGGCGATCGAATTGCCCATCAAGGCGGTGGCCAGCCGCTGCGCGTCGATGAGATGGGTCGTCTCGCGGCTCGCATGGGTGATGATGGCGCGCTTCAGCCGCTCCGACGGCAGCGAGAAATTGGCGTCGCGGGTGAACTGGCCCGGCAACATCTCGACCGTGTTGACCACCACCTTGGTGTCCGGCTTCATCGAAGCCAGCGCCTTCTTGCCACCGGCGATGACGATGTCGCCCGACAGCACGAGATCGGCGGAGCCGGCATGCACGCGGATCGAGTGGATGTCCTGGGGCGTGCGGGCAATGCGCATATGCGAGAACACCTCGCCGCCCTTCTGCGCCAGGCCCGCCATGTCGATCAGGCCGACGCCCTTCTTTTCGAGATGGCAGGCCATGCCAAGGATGGCGCCGACGGTGACGATGCCGGTCCCGCCGATGCCGGCGATCAGCACGTTGTAGGTGTGGCCGATTTCAGGGATCACCGGCTCGGGCAGGCCCGAAACATCAGCCGTGACGCTCAGGCCCTTGCCCTTCTTGATCTCGGCGCCATGGACGGTGACGAAGCTCGGGCAGAAGCCCTTCACGCAGGAAAAGTCCTTGTTGCAGGACGACTGGTCGATGGTGCGCTTGCGGCCGAATTCGGTTTCGACCGGCTGGATCGACACGCAGTTCGACTGCACGCCGCAATCGCCGCAGCCCTCGCAGACGCTTTCGTTGATGATCACCCGCTTGATCGGATCCGGATACTGCTTGCGCTTGCGGCGCCGGCGCTTCTCGGCGGCGCAGGTCTGGTCGTAGATCAGCGCGGTGACACCGGGCAGCTTGGCGAGTTCGATCTGGATCGCCTGCAGGTCGTCGCGATGGTCGAAGGTCGTGCCGGCAGGGAAAACCGCGCCCGCGGCGCCATATTTGTCCGGCTCGTCGGAAACGACCGCAATGCGCTCGATGCCCTCGGCGCGCAATTGCGCGGCGATCATCGGTACCGTCAGACTGCCCTCGTGCGGCTGGCCGCCGGTCATGGCGACCGCGTCGTTGAACAGGATCTTGTAGGTGATGTTGGTCTTGGTCGCGACGGCGAAGCGGATCGCCAGATAACCCGAATGGTTATAGGTGCCGTCGCCGAGGTTCTGGAACACGTGACCGCGCCTGGAGAACGGCGCCTCGCCGACCCAGTTGGCGCCTTCGCCGCCCATCTGGGTGAAGCCCTCGGTCTTGCGGTCCATCCACAGCGCCATGTAGTGGCAGCCGATGCCGGCATAGGCGCGCATGCCGTCGGGCACCACGGTCGAGGTGTTGTGCGGGCAGCCCGAGCAGAAATAGGGCACGCGGGCGGCGATCGAGGGCGTCGTCTTCAAGACCTCCTGGGCCGCCTTCAGGCGTTGCACATTGGCTGCGATGTCCTCGACGAAGCCTGCATGTTTCAGGATGCGTTCGCCGATGCAGATGGCAACGTCGTTCGGATCGAGCGCGCCGTGGACCGGGAACAGCCAGTTGCCGTCTTCGTCCTTCTTGCCGATGACCACCGGCTGGTTGGCCGAGCCGTAAAGCTCCTCGCGCACCTGCACCTCGATCAGCGAGCGCTTTTCCTCGACCACGATGATCAGGTCGAGACCATCGGCAAAGCTCTTCAGTTCGCCCGGATCGAGCGGCCAGGTGCAGCCGATCTTGAACAGGCGGATGCCGAGGTCATTGGCCTTGACCTCGTCGAGGCCCAGTTCGTCGAATGCCTGGCGGGTGTCGAGATAGCTTTTTCCCGTGGTGATGATGCCGAGCTTCGGCTTGCGCCCGCCCGACGTGATGATGCGGTTGATCTTGTTGGCCTTGACGAAGGCGAGCGCCGCCGCGCGCTTGTACATGTGGAGCCGGAGCTCCTGTTCGTGACGGTCGTCTTCCGGGCGGATCGACAGGCCGCCCGGCGGCATGGCG
Source organism: Phreatobacter stygius (assembly GCF_005144885.1). Classification (NCBI taxonomy): domain Bacteria; kingdom Pseudomonadati; phylum Pseudomonadota; class Alphaproteobacteria; order Hyphomicrobiales; family Phreatobacteraceae; genus Phreatobacter; species Phreatobacter stygius. The sequence goes on along the minus strand of NZ_CP039690.1, from coordinate 1,854,684 downwards.
AATTCGTCCTCGCCGGGAATGACGACCTTGATCCGGTCGATCGAACCGTCGATGACGCCGGTTGATTCCACCGTGTCCTTCATGCATTTGAGCGCGACCCAATTGCCGGAATAACGCGACAGCGCCCAGCCGAGCAGGCCGTAGTCGAGGATTTCCTGCGCGCCGGCCGGATTGAGGATCGGCATCATCACGTCGACGAAGTGGAACTCCGATTGGTGCGCGACGGTGGAGGATTCCGCCGTGTGGTCATCGCCCATCAGGCAGAGCACGCCGCCATTACCGGACGATCCCGCGAGATTGGCGTGGCGGAACACGTCGCCGGAGCGGTCGACACCCGGTCCCTTGCCGTACCAGACGCCGAAGACGCCATCATATTTGCCTTCGCCGCGCATTTCGGCCTGCTGGGTGCCCCAGACCGCGGTCGCGGCGAGGTCCTCGTTCAGGCCGGGGGTGAAGATGATGTCATTGGCCAGCAGATTGCGCTGCGCCCGGGCGAACTGCTGGTCCAGACCGCCGAGCGGCGAACCGCGATAGCCGGAAACGAAACCGCCGGTGTTGAGGCCCGCCCGCCGGTCGCGCTCCTTCTGCATCAAGGTGAGGCGAACCAGGGCCTGGACGCCGGTGACGAAGATGTCCTTTTTCGTCAGGTCGAACTTGTCGTCGAGACTGACGTCGTCGAGCCGAAGGCTGTTGACGAGATCGGATGACACAGACGGTGTCTCGGCCCCAGGCATTTTGGCCATCGCGGTCTCCCGGTCGTCTTGCGCCGCCGTCGGCGCCGCGCCCCATGGCCTCGTCGGTCCCATGAACTTCGCATGGAACGCCCGGCCCTTAGGACAGAGATGCTGTCACGCCGAAAAGCCTATGTCGATTTCATTCTAAACTACGCAGGCGCAAGGAGATTGCGTAACGGCTTGAGAAAACTTGTCTTCTTGCTGCAGCGCACAATAGCCGGCCGCGCCCGCAAGCCAGGCAAGCGAGTCGTCGGTGCCGGTGGTCAGCGCGGGATCGCGAACAGATCCTGGTGGCCCACTTCGCAGGCGACACCGCTTAGCCGGGCGGCGAGCCAGGCATCGATCTCGGCCTGGGACAGGCGCCCGGTCTCGCCGACCGCCCCGGCAAAACCGGCCACCAATTGCCGGCCAAGGGCGGCGAGATCGGCGCCGACATGCCAGGGGCTCGGCGCCTGCCTGATCGCATAGCCGGCCTTGGCGAAGGCCGCGGCCATGATCGCGGTGGCCTGCGGGCCGGCGGCGGGACCGAAGCCCTTGTCGGTCGCCTGATGGGCATGAAAGGCCTGGAGCATGGCCTGGTCGGCCGGATGAGGTGGTGTCCAGGCATCGGTGCCGTCATAGGTCAGCACGGTGTAAAGCGGCAGCCGGCGCAGCGCGAGGGCGGCGACGAACCGTTCGATCCAGGTTGCCGACACCAGGTCGAACAGGGCGGCGGCGGTGACGAGATCGGCGCTCGGCGCCAGCACGCGGTCGAGATCGGTATTGAGATCGGCCTGGGTGAAGGTGACACGCAGCGATTTTGCGCCCTTGGCCAGCACCAGCACGTCGCCGTCGCTGGATGCGCCGTCGGCCCAGGCCGTGAGGCGGCCTCGGGCGGCGGCAAGCAGTTTCGGGTCATAGTCGACCAGCCGCCAATATTGCCGGTCCGGCAAGGCCTGAGCGGTGCCGCGCAGGTTCGAACCGGCGCCGCAGCCGAGATCGACCACGCTGATCGCCTCGCGTCCGGCAAAATGGCCGGCGACTTCGGCCAGCAAGGACTTCGACCGCGCGGCGTGATCGGCGGGTTCGCGCAAGGCAAGCCAGTCGGCGGAAAAGCTCATGGTCTCATCGTCCTTGCGGCGAGGTTGCCGAGAACCTCGCAGATCACACGCGCCGTGTCGTCCCAGGTCGGCAAGGCGCGTGCCGCCGCCCAGGATGCCTCGGCAAGCCGCGCCCTCAGCCCGCGGTCTTTCAACGCCGTCGCCAGCGCATCACGCAGCGCCGCCTCGTCGGCCGGCGGCACCTTCAAGGCCGCGGCGTCGGGCACGGTCTCGGCAGCCGCCCCGCCGGTCGTCGTGACGATCGGCAGGCCGCGCGCCATGGCCTCGGTCAGCACCATGCCGTAACCCTCGAACAGCGAGGGCATGACGAACAGGTCGGCCGCGGCATAGAGCTTGTCGAGGCTCCCGTCGTCGACCGCGCCGGCAAGCGCGATGCGGCCGGCCAATCCGGCCTGGTCGATGCTCGCCTGAAGTTCGGCGACGGTTGCCGGGGCACGATCCGTGGCGCCGGCAATGGTCAGGTGCCAGTCGAGTTCCTTCAATTGGCCGAGCGCCGCGACCAGCACGCCATAACCCTTGCGCGGCGATATTGCGCCGACGGCGAGCAGCTCGGTTGTCGTCCCGCCCGACCCGGTCGCCCGCGCCGCCCGCGCAGTGCCAGGTTCGGCAATGGTGATCTTGGCCGCGGCCACGCGGTAGTCGTCGACAAGGATGCGCGCGGTCGTCGGGCTGGGGACGATGACCGCCCGGGCGTGGCCCAGGGCGATGGTCTCGCTGGCCTTCAGGGCGGCAGCAGCGGCTGGCGAAAGCCCGCTCTCGAGCGCCAGCGGATGATGGACGAGAGCGGCGATGGGGCAGGTCACCGCGGCGCACAGCGCCTCGGGAAAGGCGCCATAGGCAAGGCCGTCGGCCAGCAGGACCGTCTGCGGCGCGAGCGATGCCAAGGCGGTGCGGGTGATGTCGAGCGCGCTTTCGTCAGGGAATGGAAAGGAGCCGGGGAGGCCAAGATGGCCGAGCTCCAGCCCATGCGCGGCGGCGCGGGCCAGCACTTCGCGATCGTAGCGATAACCGCCGGTCGGCAGGCTGAGATCGCCCGGAATGGCGAAGACCGCCCTGGTCACGCAACCGGCCCCTCGAAGCTTGCGCGTGCCAGGTCATGCTCGTGCAGCGTGACCCGGATCTTGGCGAGCGTCGCGCCGTCGGTGCCGAGCCCGCCCGATTTCGCCGCCGCGACGCAGGCGTCATAGACATATCGGCACAAGAATTCGGTGGTGGTCAGCTGGCCCTTGAACTGCGGCAAGCCGTCGAGATCCTGATAGGCGAGCTCCTTCAAGGTCTTGCCCAGCACATCCAGGGCCGCGCCAATGTCGACCACGACATTCTGGCGGTTCAGCGTCTCGCGGAAAAATGCGACGTCGATGACGAAACTCGCGCCATGCTTGCCCTGGGCCGGCCCGAAGAACGGATCGGGCAGCGAGTGGGCGATCATCATGCGGTCGCGGACTTCGACGCTGTACATTCCTGGAGTTCCCTTGATGTGGCTCCGATCGAGCCGGGCCAACCTTAGGTCATCCCGGGCGGATCTGAGAAGGCTGGCCCGCCAATGTCAGTAGCGCACGGCAGCGGTGAGGCCCGGCGCGCCGGGCGCCAGGATGCGCGGCATTTCCCGGGCGAGGTCGGCAAAGGCGATCTCCTCGGTGATCAACTGGTCGAGGCGGTCGTCGGCGAGCAGCGCCACGGCCTTTTCGAGCCGGCGCCGGCAGGTCCAGCGTGGCCGGCGCGAGGTGGCGACCTGGCCGACCTGGGATGAGACGAGCTTCAGCCGGCGGGCATGAAAGGCCGCCCCCAGCGGCACCGCCGGATCCTGGTCGCCGAACCAGGACAGTTCGACGACGGTCGCCTCGTCGCCGGCGCAGGCGAGCGCGCAGGCAAGCCCGGCCGCCGTGGCGGACGCATGGAAGGCGACATCGACATCGGCCGGCCCGTCGAGCGGCTTGGTGAAGCGGGCACCGAACAGCTCGGCATAGATCCGGCGGCTCTGGTCGACATCGATCAAGGTCACCTCGGTGCCGGGGATACCGGCGCAGAGATAGGTGACGAGCAGTCCGACGGTGCCGGCGCCGACCACCACGACCCGGTCGCCCGGGCCGACGCCGGCATCCCAGACGGCGTTCAGCGCGGTTTCCAGGTTGGCGGCGAGAATGGCCCGTCGCGGCGGCACATTGGCCGGCAGGACCACCGGCGGGATCTTGTCGAGCGGCACCAGCACGCGGTCCTGATGCGGCGCCAGCGTGAACACGGTCTTGCCGACCAGCGCTTCCGGCCCGGCCTCGACCAGGCCGACGGCGCAATAGCCGTATTTGACCGGAAAGGGGAATTCGCCCTGCTGCAGGGGAACACACATGCGCTCGCGATCGGCTGCCGGCACCAGGCCGTTGAACACGAGCCTTTCCGTCCCGCGGCTCACCCCGCTATACAGCATGCGAACCAGTGCCTCGGTTTCGCTGCGTTCGCTCAAGATGGTTTCGCGCAGCTCGACATGGCGACGCGAGGCATACCAGAGCGCGCGGGCGGCCAGGGCCATGATGTCTTCTCCCTTGACGCCGCCCGGCAGGGGCGACGGAGGTCCGTTGATGAACGAGCTCATGCCCACCGTCTCGAACGATGGCGGCCGTCCTGCGGATCAAGGCTCTACGACGCCGGCGGGGCTCCAGTCCATGGCCGACTTGCGCGACCGCCGCCGCCTGGTGGTCGGATTGAATATAGGCACCTGGTTCATCCTGAACTGGGCGGCTTGGTCGATCCTGGGCTCGGGCGGCTGGACCATCGTCGATATCGTGCTGGCCGTCGCCTTCGCCATCGCCACGCCCTGGACCGTGCTCGGGTTCTGGAACGCGTTGATCGGGCTTTGGCTGCTGCATGGCGTCGATGACGGTTTCGAACAGGTCGCGCCCTTCGCCGCGGCCGGCGATACCGACACGCCGATCACCATTCGCACCGCCATTTTCATGACGCTCAGGAACGAGGATCCGGCGCGCGCCATCGCGCGGCTCAGGATCGTCAAGCAGAGCGTCGACGCCACCGGTTTCGGCGATCGCTTCGACTATTTCATTCTGTCCGACACCAATGATCCCGACGTCGCCGCCAAGGAGGAGACGCTGGCTGCCGGCTTTGCGGCCGAGGCCGGCTCCGACCGCGTCGTCTATCGCCGCCGCACCGACAACCAGGGCTTCAAGGCCGGCAATGTCCGGGATTTCTGCGAGCGCTGGGGCATGCGCTACGAACTCATGCTGCCGCTCGACGCCGACAGCCTGATGGCCGGCAAGACCATCATCCGCCATGTCCGGATGATGCAGGCCTATCCGAAGATCGGTATCCTGCAGAGCCTGGTCGTCGGCATGCCGTCGTCATCGGCCTTCGCCCGCATCTTCCAGTTCGGCATGCGCCAGGGCATGCGCACCTACACGATGGGGCAGGCCTGGTGGGTCGGCGAATGCGGGCCGTTCTGGGGCCACAACGCCCTGGTCCGGATCAAGCCCTTCGTCGAGCATTGCGCCCTGCCGATCCTGCCGGGCAAGCCGCCGCTCGGCGGCCATGTGCTGAGCCACGATCAGGTCGAGGCGACCTTCATGCGCCGCGCCGGCTACGAGGTGCGGGTGCTGCCCGAGGAGGACGGGTCGTGGGAGGAAAACCCGCCCACCATCCTGGAATTCTCGCGTCGCGACGTGCGCTGGTGCCAGGGCAACATGCAATATCTCAACCTGTTCGATCAGAAGGGGCTGCTGCCGATGAGCCGCTTCCAGCTCGTCTGGGCGATCCTGATGTTCGTCGGCGTGCCGGCCTGGACCTTGATGATCGCGCTGTCGCCGTTCCTGGCCTTGCACGAGCCGTCGCGCGCCAGCTTCCCGGCGGGCTTCGCGATCTTTGTCTATATCCTGTTCTTCATCATGTATCTGATGCCGAAGATCGCCGGCATCACCGATATCCTGCTCACCGAGGGCGGTGTCCGGCGTTATGGCGGCGGGGTCCGTTTCGCCGCGGCGGTGGCGATCGAATTCGTCTATTCGTTCCTGGTCGGCGCGCTCACCTCGTTCCGCATCACCGTGTTCATGATCGGGCTGGCGCTCGGCCGCTCGGTCGTCTGGGGCGGCCAGCAGCGCGACGCCATGGCGCTGACCTGGCGCGAAGCCTTCGACGCCTTCTGGCCGCAGATGGCCTTCGGCGTGGCGGTGGTCGGATTGTTGTGGCTCGGTTCGCCGAGGGCCGCCTGGTGGTCGCTGCCGCTGACGCTGGGCTTCCTGGTGGCGATCCCCTTCGCGGTCATCACCGCTTCGCCGCTGCTCGGGCGCCTGTTCGTGGCGCTCAAGCTGTGCGGCGTCCCGGAAGAGTTCAATCCGCCCCACGAGATCGTTTCGGCCAGGGCAGGGGAGGCATCATGACGCTCGACCGGCGCATTGCCGAGCTGGTCGCGGTGGCGCGCTCGGTCGTCACCTATCATGGCGATCCGGCCAAGGCCGCCGCGATGGATGCGCTTTATGCCGGCTTCGTCGGCGCCGGCGATCTCGCCTTCGACATCGGCAGTCATGTCGGCGACCGGGTCGCGAGCTTCCGCCGCCTCGGCGCAACAGTCGTCGCGCTGGAGCCGCAGCCCGGACCGGCGCGGGTGATCGAGACCCTGTTCGGCCACGATCCGGACGTGACGCTGCTGCGCGCGGCCTGCGGCGCAGCCGAAGGGTCGCTCACGCTCAAGGTCAATACCGACAATCCGACGGTGACCACCGCCTCGGCCGATTTCATCGCCTCGGCCGCCGGCGCCGGCGGCTGGGAAGGCCAGGTCTGGGACCAGGAGATCACGGTGGCCTGCACCACGCTCGACCGGTTGATCGAAGTCCATGGCGTGCCAGCCTTCGTGAAGATCGACGTCGAGGGGTTCGAGGCGGATGTGCTGGCCGGACTGACCCGGGCGCTTCCCGCCCTGTCGTTCGAATTCACCACCATCCAGCGCGAGGTCGCGCTCGCCTGCCTCGACCGGCTGGCGGAGCTCGGACCCTATGGTTTCGACGTGGCGCTCGGCGAGAGCCAGCAGCTGACATTTGGACGTTTCGTGTCGAAGGACACCATGGCAGCCCACCTGATCGGGCTTCCGCATCAGGCCAATTCGGGCGACGTCTACGCCGTGCTCTCGAGGGAATGAACGCATGAAGCTCGTCTCCGTCCTCGCCACGCTGATTTTGGCCGCGCCGATCCTTGCCGGGGCCGGCCGGGCCGCGACGCTCGACGGCCTGCCTGTCGAGATCACCAACGGGTCCGAACCGGTGCTCTGCGCGGAAAAGGACAATGTCACCCTGAACCTCGCCAATCCGGCGGTGCGGTCGTTCCGGATCGAGGCAGCCCATCCGGCCTATATCGGCGCGCTCAGCATCGATCGTTTCGCCGCCGACTGGACCGCCTGCCCGATGAAGGAAGCGGCACTCGCCCAGCCCATGCCGGATCGCATCACCCTCTACGAGACGGTGGAATGGCAGGTGATCGGCTATCGCGAGAAGAGCTTCTGGCGCCCCTCCGACACGGTGGTGCGGGTCGGCGACCGCACCGAGCGCAATATTCACCTGATCCAGATCTGGTACCGCTTCCAGGATCGCGCCGAAGAGGTGCTGGTGGTCTATCCGACCGACGGCTATTGGCGCGCCCGGCCTTTGCCGCCGGCCAATCTGCGCTGGACCGCCTATGGCTCCTCCTTCCTGATCGGGCCGGTGGTGGTCGAGGAGCGGCCGATCGTGAAGATCAAGGAGATCGCCTTCGATCCCGCCACCAAGACCTTCACGCTGAGCTATCCGGACGGCAATTCCGCCACGGTGCGGCTCGCGACCCTCAACCAGGAGCTGATCGGCCTCGACGTCGCCTTTGCGCGGCCGATCACCGGCGGCCCGTTCGCCGCGCTTCGCTCGATGTATGTCACTGAATTTAATGCCGATGTGGCGCGGGTGGCGGTGCGCGAGAAGGATGCGGCCGGCTGGCGCGAAGAGGCGATCCTGCCGTTCCGCCGCGCCCATGCGACCGACCTGTGGGCTGGCCGGCTGGTGCCGTCGCGGCACAATACCTCGGCGCCCGACATGGTGTTCAACGCCTTCCGGCCGGAGCCGCCGGCGAGCGCGGCCGCCCAGATCCAGAGATAGGCTGGTCACACGCCGTTCAGAAATTGCGCGCTATGTGCTGGGCATCCCAGCCAACCTGACGAGGTTCTTGATCCATGGTCCGTCGCATTCGCAAGGCTGTTTTCCCCGTTGCCGGTCTTGGCACACGTTTCCTGCCCGCCACCAAGGCGATCCCCAAGGAAATGCTGCCCGTCGTCGATCGCCCGGTCATCCAGCATGTGGTGAACGAGGCGCGCGAAGCCGGCATCGAGCATTTTGTCTTCGTCACCGGCCGCAACAAGCAGATGATCGAGGACCATTTCGACAAGGCTTTCGAACTGGATGCGACGCTCGAGGCGCGCGGCAAGACCGCGGCGCTGGACGAGCTGAAGCGGGACCTGCCGGCCGCCGGCGCCACCTCGTTCACCCGTCAGCAGGAGCCGCTCGGCCTTGGCCATGCGGTCTGGTGCGCCCGCGACATCGTTGGCGACGAGCCCTTTGCGCTGCTGCTGCCCGACATGCTGCACCTGGCCAGGCGTGGCGGCAAAGGCTGTATCGCGGCCATGCTCGAGGCCTATGAGGCAACCGGCGGCAATTATGTCGCGGGTTACGAGGTGCCCGATGACGAGACGCATCAATATGGCATTATCGGCAAGGGCAAGCCGGTCGCCGGTGGCGCTTATGAAATCGCCCGGATGGTCGAAAAGCCGCCCAAGGGCACCGCGCCGTCAAATGTCGCGATCTCCGGCCGCTATATCCTGCAGCCGGATATCTTCAAGATCCTGGAGACCCAGGAGCGTGGCGCCGGCGGCGAGATCCAGCTCACCGACGGCATGTTGAAGCTGCAGCAGCAGCAGCCGTTTTTCGGCTTCACCTTCGATGGCGAGATCCACGATACCGGGACGAAGCTCGGTTTCCTCACCGCCAATGTCGCCTATGCGCTGCGCCGCGACGATCTGGGCGGGCCGCTGAAGGCCGAACTTGCCCGGCTCAGCGCCGGCTGAGACGCGGCCGGACCCCGGCGCTCACTGCACCAGCACCGCGCCGTCGCAGCGCAGGCCGAGGCCCCAGACGTCGGCCTGTCCGAGGCTGACGCCGAGCGTCTGCAGCAGATTGGCCAGCAACAGGTCGATCGACGGCGTGGCGCCTGAAAGGATGCTGGCGACCAGCGGCCCGACGGCGCCGCCGAGCCCGAGATTGAGGCCGCCGAGCACCGAGACGTCGAGCTGCAGGTCGTTGAGCAGGCCGGCCAGCAAGGACTGGGTGAACTGGGTGGTGCCGACCGTCTTCTTGGTCTGGCGGTTGATTTCCGCCATGGTGAAGGTGACCGGCGTCTGCGCCATGTTGGTGACCTGGACATGGGCGCGTCCGAGCACCGCCAGCAGGGGGGTATCGACCAGGGCGGCACGGTCGGGGCGGGGTGCGGTGGTGTAATTGTTGAAATCGGCGACCGAGACATTGCCGATCCAGGCGTCGATGACGCCGGGCCTGACGCCGAGCGTCATGGTCGACGCATTGGCGTCGGGGAAAGCGCAGTTGAGGGCGTTCAGGCGCGCCGTGCCGGCCGCCACCTCGACATAGAGCGGCACATTGACCGATGCGATATTGCCGGCGCCGAGCAGCCGCAGCACCAGCAGCAGGCGGGTCTGCGCGGTGTGGACCTGGGCGCCGACATCACCGACCGTCACCCAGCTGGTGCCGACCGGCCGTTCGCCGATGCCGAGCTTCAGCGTTGCGGTTGCGATCCCCGGCACGTTGACGCCCAGGCCGACCTCGATCTGGCGGTTGCCATTGGCGAGCTGTGCCGTCGCGTTCAGCAGGTCGAGGGCGGAGAGATTGATGCCCATGGTCGAGGTCTGGCCGACCGGCAGGTCCTTGTAGGGGCCGGGATTGATCAGCGAGGCCATGACCATGCTGTTGGTTGCCGCGCTCAGCGACTGAAGGATGCTGGTCAGAGCCCTGCTGGCGCCGGTCGGCGTGCCTTGCGGGCTCAGGGTCGATGCCACCATGGCGCCGAGGACGTCGACCACCTTGATGTTGGAATTCAACAGCTGCGCATAGGTGCCGGCCGTCAGATGGGTCTTCTCGGCAAGCTTGTTCATGAAATTGAACAGGTCGAGCTTGGCATCCACCAGTGACTGATAATCCATTGCCGAGAGCGTGATGGTGGTGCCGAGCAGCTTGCCGAGCAATTGGTTCAAGAGACCGCCGTCGACCGCAACCAGGCGCGAGCCGATGGCAAACGACGCGAAGGACGTGGTGGCGGCGGTCGCCGTCGTGCGGATGACAAAATAGTCCTTGCCGGTGATCACCCGGCCGAAGACCAGGTCGCTGCGCGAATTGATGGTCACCCTGGCCGCATTGGGTGTCGCGCCGGCAATCGTCTGGAACCGGCTAGCGAGCGCAACGTTGGCGTTGGGCGTGTAGGTGCCGAGCTCGACCGAGATCGGGCTGTCGACGGAAAGGCTGTTGCGCTGGACGGTGGCGCTGGCCGCCCGCGCCGCGCGGGTCAGGTCGCTCGCCGCCGACAGGGCGGCGAGGTCGGCCACGCTCTGCGCCTTGCGGCGGTCGACATAGACCTTGCCGAGGTCGACGCTGACCGCGCTGAAGCCGATCACGACCACGGCCAGCACGCCGGAAATGATCGCGATCGAGCCCCTGGTGTCACGAAGGAAGGACTTGGTGTCACGAAGGAAGGAACGGAGTGCCGCGAACAATGCCTGCTCCTCCTCAGTACCCGCCACGTTGGATGGCGGCCGACCGGACGATCTGCGGCGATGGCATCGGGACAAGGCTCGGAAGGCTGTAGATGAAGCTCTGACTGGCGTCGTAACGCAGCCGGACCGTGAATGTGCTGGTGGCCGCATTGGTCGAGGCGGATTCGACGACGAGGCGGCTGCGCTCGATGAAGGGGTAGAAACCCGCCTGGGTCTGGATGTTGCTGTTGGCCAGCGCCGTGCGTTCGTTGTCGCTCAGGCCGCCAATCGAGGCGCGCGCGGCCTCGGCCGCGAGTTGCTGTACGCTGTGGACGACGCTCAGATAGCCGCCGAAGATGATGATCCCGAACAGGATCATCAGGAAGACCGGCACGACGATGGCGAATTCAACGGCCGACGCGCCTTCCTGGCGATGGCGAAACCGACACAGCAATTTCCAGATCCTGCTCATAATCCAGACATTGCTTGTGACAATTAAAGAATTTCTGAATCGAATTCTGTAAACACATATTACGTTAGGTAATGCATTGCTATTTAGTTCGATCTAAAACCTGCGCGTCGCGGTATCCGTGCGCCGAAACTCAGTCTTCACCGGATTTGTTGCATATGGCCATCTTGGTGCTCCTGAAGCTCATGAATCCAATCCTTGGTCAGCAAATTGGATACATCGGGCCAGTTTGCGACGCCAAATGGCGTGAGTTCACGCAAAGAGGTCGCGCGTCTTTGATCAAAGACTGGGTCGTTTGCGCCGCAAGATCGACCATGCAAATTCCTTGCACGATCTTGTGATGACTTGAATGTCTGCTTCTGGTACGTGACGTGGCAGGTCATCTCGGCGCCGGCCAGCGAACCACCCCGATCAGCGTTGCAATCTGAGGCCGAGAAGAAAGATATTGGCCGAGTAGCTCTGCCCAGCCTGATTCGACATCAGCATCTCGCGCCGTATTTCGCCGCGGATCTGCAGGTTGCGCGAGGCGCGATAGACCAGGTTGAGCGAGCCGATCAGCCGCTGATCGATCCTGGGGTCACCGACATAGATGTCCTGCCCATAGGCGAGCCTTGCCGTGCCGATCAGCCAGCGCCGGAAGGAATGCTCGAGTTCGATGGAGAAATCGCGCCGCTGGATACCGGCGGCGCCAGTGGTGAAGGTTTCGTCGATGACCGATTTGGCCGCGAAGCGCAGCGTCGTCAGCGCAGTCGGCGTCCAGACCAGGGCGGCGTCGAAGGTCGGCACGCGGATATCGACCAAGGTCGGGTCGATATTGTCGCGCATCAGATAGCCGGCTGCGACCTCACCGGTGAGCAGCCGGCTCAATTCGAAGGTCGAGCCGATCCGGTAGCTGCTCGACGTCGAGCCCTGCAGGAGCCCGCCCGACGAAACCGGTGTGTCGAAAGCGTGCCGCTCGACGCCGACCTCGATGAAAGGGCGCAGGCCCGGGGTCAGTTCGTAGGAGGCGCGGGCGCGCAGGCCAAGCGAATTGTAGTTGCGCTCCGCCTGCGGAATGGTCGTGCCGTCATTGGTCGTCGCGTCATCATAGGTGAAGCGGTCGACGGCGCCGCGCAGCGTCAACTGAAGCCGCCCGACATCCTGCACCAGGGCCGCCGTCGCGCCATATTGGCGAACCAGGGGCAGGTCCCGCAGCGACGAGGGGGCCGATGGCAGGTTCGACGAGCCGGGCGACTGGGCGGTCAGGTTATAACGCGCCTCGGTGTCGATGCGGGTGGTCCGCGCCAGGTCGATGCGGCCGGTGACGACGGCATTGACCTCGGGCCGATTGACCCCCGGGTCGGAGAAATAGGCGGAATAGGTGCCGCGCAGGCGCGCCGTCATCTCGTGGCGCGTCCAGTCCGAGCGGGCCTGGACCTCGCCATAGGACTGGGTGAACAGCGAGCCTCGTGCCCCGTCATGCAGACGGCGCGGGTTGGAATCGTAGCCGAGCGTCGCGTCGGCCACCGGCGTCACGATGAACGTGCCGAGCCTGAGGCCGGTCGGCGCGAAGGGATCGGCCTCGACCACCGGCGCCCGGGCAAAGGAGACGACCTCGCCGGTCACCGGGTCGACCACGGCGCCGCGCCCGAGCGGATTGGCGTTGGGCAAGGCGCGGCCGCCACCTTGCGTCCGGTCGATGACGATGGGCACGTCGACCGGACGGCGCGGCTGGACCGGGGTCGCGACGCCGCGCCCGCCCGGGCCGAGCGCGCGGATCTCGTCGCGCGACAGGGTAATGGCCGCCGTCGGCGGCCGGCGCGCGGTTGTCGTCGCTGGACGCGAGGCCTGGGCCGCGGCCGGATCGGCCGCGGCTGCCGGCCGTCGCGGCATCCGTCCGGTGCGCCGGTTGGCGACGACGGCCGGGCGTGACGACATGGGACGGGCCGCCGCGGTCGGCGGGGCCGGGGCGGCCAGGCCTCCGCTCGCCAGCGCGTTGGCCCGCCGCGGATCCGGGTCGATCCACGGCGCGCGGCGGTTCTGCGCGCGTTGCCGGTCGCGGCCGGCGGCGTCGGTCCGCGCGGCGCCCGGTGGCGCGGCCGGGGCTTCGGTGCGCAGGCCGGCCGCCTCGGCATCGCTCGCGGCGCCGGCGCGCGACGCCGCACCGGCGTCGGATTCGAGCGGCGCCAAGCCGCGCCAGCCCTCGTTTCGGCCGGGGTCGTCGACCAGCGGCGCGATACCCGGCGCGGGGGTCGAGCCACGCAAGCCCTGGCCATGCGTGGCCGCGCCCGTCCAGGCCAGGACGAGCGCGATCACACTCACAGTTGCGAGGTGGCGGGCTACGAGACCCAACGATGACCCTTCCCGGCGCGAATTTCCTCAACAAGAGGTAAAGAGCCGTGGTTAACGCCGGGTTGATGGCGGCGCCGGCAGGTCAGTTGATCACGGCAAGGTGCACTTGGCGCGCAGCCGTGGTAGAGCGACCAGCCTTCGTCAGCGGACAGGCGTCATGAACTCCAGGACCTCGGCCACGATCTCGGCCCGCAACAGCATTCTTGCGTCGGCGCTGCGCACGCTTTCAGTGGAAGCGGCCGGCATCGTCGCGCTCGAGGAGGCGCTGGCCAACGGGCTCGGCGCGCCGTTCACCGCGGCGGTCGCGCTGCTGATGAAGGCAAAGGGCCGGGTGATCGTGACCGGCATGGGCAAATCCGGCCATGTCGGGCGCAAGATCGCCGCCACCCTTGCTTCCACCGGCACGCCGGCTTTCTTTGTCCATCCGGGCGAAGCCAGCCATGGCGATCTCGGCATGGTGACGGCCGATGACGTCATCCTGGCCTTGTCCTGGTCCGGCGAGACGGTCGAACTGCGTGACCTCGTCGGCTTTTCGCGCCGGTTCGGCGTCGGCCTGGTGGCGATCACCTCGGTCGGCGATTCGGCGCTCGGCAAGGCCGCCGATGTCTGCCTCGACCTGCCGCGTGCCGAAGAGGCCTGCCCGAACGGGCTCGCGCCAACCACCTCGACGCTGATGCAGCTCGCCATCGGCGACGCCCTGGCGGTGGCCCTGCTCGAAGAGCGCGGTTTCACCGCCGCCGATTTCCGCACCTTCCATCCCGGCGGCAAGCTCGGCGCCGTGCTGACCCAGGTCCGCGACGTCATGCATGACGGCGAGGCGCTGCCGCTCAGCCGCCTCGGCGCGCCGATGACCGAGGTGATCCTGGAAATGACCACCAAGGGCTTCGGCTGCTGCGGCGTGGTCGATCAGGACGGCAAGCTTGTCGGCATCGTTACCGACGGCGACCTGCGCCGGCACATGCAAGCCGATCTCCTGGCCTTGCCGGTCGACGAGGTGATGACCCCGGCGCCCAAGACCGTGCGGCCGGACCAGTTCGCCAGCGAAGTCATCGACCTGCTCAACCGCACCAAGATCACCGCCCTGTTCGCGGTCGAGGCCGGCAAGCCCATCGGCATCCTGCACGTGCACGACCTGCTGCGCGCCGGCGTCGCCTGAGGCGCGGTTCACCTCCTGTTCAGTGGTCCTGGGCTAATCGGCAACCGCGTCGATCGGATCTGCCGGGCAGGGATGAAATGAGATTGTATCCGCCGCTGGTTGTGGCGCTCTGCTGCGGCCTCGGCCTCGGCCTTGCCGGCTGCCAGACCCTGGAGCCGGCCGGTGAGGCGGCGGCGCCGGCTCAGATGGCCGGCCGTGGTCAGCCGCAACCGGCGGTCGCGCCGGCGGCGCCGGTCCGGGTCTATCTGTTCCGCGGCCTGTTCGACGTGTTTTCGCTGGGGATCGACAATCTCGGCGGCAAGCTGCGCCGCAAGGGTTATGCGGCGCGCACCATGGGGGTCGCCAGCTGGGAGGCGGTGGCGGCCGAGATCGTGCAGCGGCGGCGCGCCGATCCGGGCGAGCAGATCGTGGTGATCGGCCATTCGCTCGGTGCCGACGCGGCGGTCCGGATCGCCAACCGGGTGGCGCGCGAGGGCCTGGCCCCGCTGGCGCTGGTGGTCACCTTCGATCCGGTGTCACGGCAGGAGGTGCATGGCGGTACCCGCCGGCTGGTCAATCTGTTCCAGTCGAACAATGGCTGGGCCGTGCCGCTCAGCCGCGGCCCGGGCTTCACCGGCCGGTTCGTCAACGAGGACCTGCGCGATCGCGGCGGCGTCAATCACCTGACCATCGACAAGGATCGCCGCCTGCACGACGAGATCATCGGCTGGATCGACGAGGCGGCCGCGGAAGGGCGCAGACCCGGTCCGGACGCAAGCGCACTCAGCCGCCCAGCAGCGCCCGCAGCACCACGACGGTGACGACGCCGGTCGCGATGGTGGCGATCAGCGGCAGCCGGGTGGCGGCCAGGATGGTGATCGCACCGGCACAGGTCTCGGCCCAGCCGGTGGCCAGCAGCGTCGGCGCGATCACGGCGGTGAGCACGGCCGGCGGAATGGCATCGACCGCCGCCTTGGCGCGGCCGGCAAAGGCAAAGCGGCCGGCGATCAGCAATCCGGTGACGCGGCAGGCATAGGTCACCGCGGCCATGCCAAAAATGGCGATCAGGGTCATCGTGTCGAGCGTCATGCGGTCTCGCCTTTCGGCGCGGCGTCGTCGCGATAGGCCAGGACGGCCGCGGCCATGCCGGCAAGGGCGCCGACCAGCACGTGCCAGGGCGAACCGAAGGCGACAAAGGCGCCGGTCGCGGCGAGCGCGCTGACCACCACCACCAGACCGGTCCGCGGACCGGTGACGAAACCGACGATCAGTCCGATGAAGATGGCGGTGAAGGCAAAGTCGGCGCCGAACCGCCGGGGATCGCCGAGCAGGGGGCCAAGGATGGTTCCGGCATAGGACCAGGCCACCCAATTGACCCAGAAGGCCGCGCCCATGCCGAAAAAATAGGCCGCGGTAATCGGCTGCCGGGCGGCGCGGCGCTCGGCCAGCGCCCAGTTCTCGTCGGCCAGCACATGGAAGCCGAAGAGCCGGCCGATGAGCGGCAATCGCGCCACCTTCGGCGCCAGCGACGCGCTCATCAGCAGATAGCGGGCATTGATCAGCAGCGTCGAGACCACCAGCGCCGCGACCGGCACCGGCACCGTCCACAATTCGATCGCCGCCAGTTGAGCGCCGCCGGCGAAGATCAGCGCCGATGACAGCGCGACCTCGATCGGCGACAGGCCCTTGGTGGTGGCGATCGCGCCATAGAGCAGGCCGATCGGGGCCGCCGCGACCATGGCGGGCCACAGGTCGGCAATGCCATCACGGAATTCGGACAGGGGCGTGGAGAGCGGCGCGGCCGGCATGTCGGTCATTGCGCCAGCTTGGCGCAAGGGCGCCGCAGGCTCTTGAACGAAATCGGCATGGCGATGTCGAAACGGTCAGCCGGCGACGGCGCGCCGATAGGCGCCCGGCGTCACCCCAAGCCGGGCCTTGAAGGCGCGGGTCAGGTGGGCCTGGTCGGCAAAACCGACCGCGGCCGCCGTTTCGGCCAGTGCGCTGCCGCTCTTCAGGCTGTCCTGGGCGCGACGGACGCGGACGTCGATGACATAGGCGTGCGGGGTCAGGCCGATTTCGCGGCGGAAGGCGCGGATCAGGTGATGGGTCGACAGGCCGGCGGTTGCGGCGAGGTCGTCCAACCTGAGATCCTCGCCATAACGCGCCTCGATCAGCGAGCGCACCCGGGCGACCGGGCCGGCCTCGCGGCCGATCGCCGCTTCGCCGAGGCCGGCATGCAGCACCAGCATGCGGCCAAAGGCACGCAGCAGCAGTTCTTCGCCGGCCAATCCGTCATGATTTTCTTCGAGCGCGGCATGGGCCGCGGTGAACAACCGGGCGCCTTCCGGGTCACGGACGACCGGTTCGGGGAAGAACGGCGTCTCGGTGACGACCCGGCCGGCGATCGAGCCGGCCACCAGCCGAATGAAATCCAGGCCCGGATAGGTCATGCGGTAGGAATAGCCGCCGTCCAGCGGCGCGCCGTCATGAACGTCGAGCGGATGATTGAACACCAGGTCGCCCGGGCCGGCATGGTGCCGGCGGCCACGGGCGTTCCAGACCTCGCAACCGGCCAGGACACTGCCGATGGCATAGGTTTCGTGGCTGTGCAGGGCGTAGGCGTGGCTGACGAAGGTGGCGCTGAGGCAATCGATGCCGCCGAAGCGGCTGGCTGCGAAAAAGCGCGCCGCCTCGCCCTGGCCAAGCGGCAGGGTGCCGAGCGCTTGCGCTTGGGTGATCGGCCCATCCATGGCCATGCTTTACCACGCGCGCCGGCCCGGTCTTGAACGAAATCGGCATCGTCGGCGCAGGCCGGCAGGCTCGCCGCAGGCGACGGCCGACGTGCCTACGACTTCCGGCTGATTTGGCCTCCTCCTTTCGACCTCTTGATTTCGCCGACCGCGCGTTCAACTATCCAGGCAGGTCGTCTTGACGAGACGGAACGCGGCTGCGCGAGCGGTCGCCATGAACCCGGAAAACCGGGTCGGTCAGAGGGATGGGTGGTGTGGCCTCGCTGCGCCGCCAGGAAAACCAGGGAGGACGCCGGTCGTGGCAAACCACGCCGACGCGCGCGCCGTTTCCGGCGCGGGCGATACGTTTCCGAAGCTGCTGGCCTTGAACGCGACGCGGTTTGCGACGCGTCCGGCCATGCGCCACAAGGATCTCGGTATCTGGCACAGCTGGACCTGGGCGGAGGTTCACCGGGAGGTGCACGCTTTCGCGCTGGGCCTGCGCGAGCTTGGCCTCAACAGCGGCGACAAGGTCGCCATCGTCGGCCGCAACCGGCCGAGGCTCTACTGGTCGATGGCGGCCATCCAGTCCTGGGGCGGCGTGCCGGTGCCGGTCTATTCCGACTCGGTCGCCGAGGAGATGGTCTATGTGCTCGAACATGCCGAGACGACCATCGCCATCGTCGAGGACCAGGAGCAGGTCGACAAGGTCCTGTCGGTGTCCGACCGCCTGCCGAAGCTGACCCACATCATCTATGACGAGCATCGGGGCTTGCGCGATTACGACCATTCGCGGCTGCATTCGTTCGAGCAGGTCCAGGCGATCGGCCGGGCGGTGGGCAAGGACCCGGCCAAGACGGCCGCGCTCGACGCCTCGATCGCCGATGCCAAGGGCTCCGATCTCGCCATCATGCTCTACACGTCGGGCACCACCGGCAAGCCCAAGGGCGTGATGCTGAGCAATGACAACGTCATCATCTCCGCGCGCAACGGCAATCTGTTCGACAAGCTGGACGAGACCGAGGAGGTCATCGCCTATCTGCCGCTGGCCTGGGTCGGTGACAACATCTTCTCCTACGCCCAGTCCTATGTGGCGGGCTTCTGCGTCAATTGTCCCGAAAACGCCGATACGGTGACCGAGGACCGCCGCGAGGTCGGCACGTCCTATGCCTTCGCGCCGCCGCGGGTCTACGAGACGCTGCTGACCCAGACCATGGTGCGCATGGAGGATGCCAGCGCGCTCAAGCGGCGGATGTTCCATTATTATCTCAGCGTCGCCAAGCAATGGGGCGAGAAGATCCTCAACCGCGAGAGCGTGCCGCTCGGCGCGCGGCTGAACTATGCGCTCGGCCGCTTCCTGGTCTACGAGCCGCTGAAGAACCGCTTCGGCCTCAGCAAGATCCGGGTCGCCTATACCGCCGGCGAGGCGATCGGCCCGGAAATCTTCCGGTTCTTCCGCTCGCTCGGCATCAACCTGAAGCAGCTCTACGGCCAGACCGAAGCCAGCGTCTATATCAGCGCCCAGCCCGACGGCGAGATCTATGCCGACACGGTCGGCAAGCCGAACATCGATGTCGAGATCAAGATCGACGACAATGGCGAGGTGCTGTTCCGCTCGCCCGGCGTGTTCCAGGGCTATTTCAAGGACCCGGCCAAGACCGCCGAGACCAAGACGCCCGATGGCTGGGTAAGGAGCGGCGATGCCGGCTTCTTCGATGCCAAGACCGGCCATCTCAGGATCATCGATCGCGCCAAGGACGTCGGCAAGCTGAAGTCCGGCGCCCTGTTCGCGCCGAAATATATCGAGAACAAGCTGAAATTCTATCCCAATATCAAGGAGGCCGTCGCCTTCGGCCAGGATCGCGACTTCGTCACCGCCTTCCTCAACATCGACCTGACCGCGGTCGGCTCCTGGGCCGAGCGGCACAATGTCTCCTATGCCTCCTACCAGGAACTGGCCGGCCACCCGGATGTCATCACGATGCTGGCCAGGCACGTCGACGAGGTGAACCGGTCGCTCGCCGACGAGCCGCTGATGGCCGGCGCCCAGATCAAGCGCTTCCTGATCCTGCACAAGGAACTCGATGCCGACGACGGCGAATTGACCCGCACCCAGAAGGTGCGCCGCGGTTTCATCGCGGAGCGCTACCAGTCGCTGGTGACCGGCCTCTATGACGGCTCCAAGCGCGCCCATATCCGCACCGAGGTGACCTTCGAGGACGGCCGCAAGGGCGTGATCCAGGGCGATGTCGCGGTGATCGACATGGAGCTCCACGCCGTAAGACCTGTACCCTTTCAGGAGGCCGCGGAATG
The DNA here is from genome assembly GCF_005144885.1 of Phreatobacter stygius. NCBI lineage: Bacteria > Pseudomonadati > Pseudomonadota > Alphaproteobacteria > Hyphomicrobiales > Phreatobacteraceae > Phreatobacter > Phreatobacter stygius. The sequence continues at coordinate 1,835,103 of NZ_CP039690.1, read as the reverse complement.
AGGGGCCCATCGCCAACCGACATCGCCGCCGGCGAGGTGATCCTGGCCGTCGAGAACGTCTCGCTCGCCTTCGGCGGCGTCAAGGCGCTGACCGACGTGTCCTTCGATATCAAGAAGGGCGAGATCCGCGCGATCATCGGCCCGAACGGCGCCGGCAAGACCTCGATGCTCAACTGCATCAACGGTTTCTATTATCCGACCGAAGGCCGCATCACCTTCAAGGGCCAGACCCGGCCGAAAATGCGGCCCTATGAGGCAGCCTCCGGCGGCATCGCGCGCACCTTCCAGAACGTCGCGCTGTTCAAGGGCATGTCGACGCTCGACAACATCATGGCCGGCCGCACGCTGAAGATGAACTCCAATTTCTTCTGGCAATTGTGGCGCTACGGCCCAGCCATGCGCGAGGAGATCGAACACCGCAAATTCGTCGAGGAGATCATCGATTTCCTGGAGATCCAGCACGTCCGCAAGGTGCCGGTCGGCAAATTGCCCTACGGCCTGCAGAAGCGGGTCGAGCTTGGCCGGGCGCTCGCCATGCAGCCGGACGTGCTGCTGCTGGACGAGCCGATGGCCGGCATGAACCTGGAGGAGAAGGAGGACATGTGCCGCTTCATCCTCGACGTGTCGAACCAGTACGGCACGACCATCGCGCTGATCGAACACGACATGGGAGTGGTGATGGACCTGTCCGATCGGGTGGTGGTGCTCGAATATGGCCGCAAGATCGCCGACGGCACGCCCGACGCCGTCAAGGGCGACCAGCGGGTCATCGACGCCTATCTCGGCGTGGCGCATTGAGGAGGGTCCGATGACTGACGCAATCATCTCCCCCAAGGCCGGCCTGCCGATCCGCAAGGACCTGCTGGCCTGGGGCGGCGTCCTGCTGGTGGTCGTGCTGATCGCCGCGGGCGCCCAGCTCGGCCTGATCGCCGCCGGCAGCCTGCTCCACAAGATCCTGATCGCGCCCTTCGTCGAAATGGCCGCGATGCCCGATCTGTTCGTCCAGACGATCTGGGAGGGTTTTGTCGGCGGCGTGCTCTATGCACTGATCGCGCTCGGCTTCGTGCTGATCTTCAAGGCCTCCGGCGTGTTCAACTTCGCCCAGGGCATCATGGTCGTGTTCGCCGGCCTGACGCTGGTCGGGGTCTATGAGAAATTCGCCAGCTTCGGCTTCACCGGCATGATCGCCGCCTATCTTTCGGTGGTGGTGGCGCTGGCGGTCATGTTCGCGCTCGCGGTCGCGGTCGAGCGCGTGGTGCTGCGCCCCTTGGTCAACCAGCCGGACATCATCCTGTTCATGGCGACCTTCGGACTGACCTATCTGCTGATCGGGCTCGGCGAGACGATCTTCGGCGGCAGCCCGAAGGTGATGATCGCCGATCAGCTCGGCCTGCCCAAGGGGGTCATCGACCTGAATATCCTCGGCGGCCGGGTCTCGCTGCAGATGCTCGACATCGCGGCAGCCGTGGTCGCCACGGTGATGATCGCGGCGCTCGCGCTGTTCTTTCAATATACCCGCATCGGCCGGGCGCTGCGCGCGGTGGCCGACAGCCACAAGGCGGCGCTGTCGGTCGGCATCAGCCTCAACCAGATCTGGATCATCGTCTGGTTCACCGCCGGCGTCGTCGCGCTGATCACCGGCATCATGTGGGGCGCCCGCTCGGACGTCTCGTTCGGCCTGCAGACGATCGCGCTGAAGGCCCTGCCGGTGCTGATCCTCGGCGGCTTCACCTCGGTGCCGGGCGCCATTGTCGGCGGCCTGATCATCGGCATCGGCGAGAAGATCGGCGAATTCTACTGGGGTCCGCTCATCGGCAGCGGCATCGAGAGCTGGTTTGCCTATGTGATCGCGCTGACCTTCCTGATGTTCCGCCCGCAGGGCCTGTTCGGCGACAAGCTGATCGAACGGATTTGAGGAGAGCGACCCCGTGTTCTACCGCGAAGTCGGTCAGTACAAGACCACCTACCAGGCCGACATGGCGGTGTTCCCGATCCTGCAGGATCGGATTGGCATCGCCGTCATCCTGGCCATAGCCTTCATCGCCATCCCGCTGTTTGCCTCCGAATTCATCATCATGAGCGTGATGGTGCCGTTCCTGGTGTTTGCGCTGGCCGCCATCGGGCTCAACATCCTGACCGGCTATACCGGCCTGATCTCGCTCGGCAGCGGCGCCTTCATGGGGGTCGGCGCCTATGCCTGCTACAAGCTGACGACGCTCTTTCCGGGCGTGAACATCATCGTCTGGATCATCGTCTCGGGCTTCTTCTCGGCGGCGATCGGCGTGGTCTTCGGCATACCCAGCCTCAGGATCAAGGGTTTCTACCTGGCGGTTGCGACGCTCGCCGCGCAATTCTTCCTGCAGTGGTGCTTCGTGCGCATCCCCTGGCTCTACAATTACAATGTCTCGGGCGCGATCGAGGTGCCGGAACGCACCCTGTTCGGAGTGGCGATAACGGGCGCGCGGGCGACGCCGGAGATGCGCTACCTGGTGCTGCTGACCATCGTCGTGGCCTTGACCTGGCTCGCCTCCAACCTGGTCCATGGACGCATCGGGCGGTCCTGGATGGCGGTGCGCGACATGGATATCGCAGCCGAGCTGATGGGCATCAAGCTGCTGCCGACCAAGCTGCTGGCCTTTGCCGTATCGTCCTTCTACTGCGGCGTCGCCGGCGCCTGCATGATGTTCCTCTGGTATGGCGGCGGCGAAGCCAATGACGCCTTCAATGTCAATCAGAGCTTCAATGTGCTGTTCATGGTGATTATTGGCGGGCTCGGCAGCCTGCTCGGCTCGTTCCTCGGCTCGTTCTTCATCTCGACCCTGCCGACGCTCCTGAAATTCGGCGTGCCGGCGATCGGCATCCCCCTGACCGGCGCCTTCGCCGAACACCTCACCCACGTCATGGTGGGTGCGCTGATCATCTTCTTCCTGATCGTCGAGCCGCACGGGCTCGCGCGGTTGTGGCAGATCGCCAAGCAGAAACTGCGCGTCTGGCCTTTCCCCTATTGAGGGCCGGCCGCGCTTCGCAAACGAGACCCGTCGGCAAAGACGGGCACGAACCACCGGATTATCGCGGGCCGCAGACGCCCGGGCTTCCACGGAGGAGGACATTCATGAAACGCTTCAAATGGACGATGGCCGCGGCATTGGTCGCCGGGCTGATATCGGCGGCGCCCGAACCGGCCGCCGCGCAGGACACCGTGTTCATTCCGCTCCTGACCTACCGGACCGGGCCTTTCGCGAGCTCCGGCATCCCGATCGCCGACGGCATGCGCGACTATCTCGAAATGATCAATCAGCGCGACGGCGGCATCAACGGCGTCAAGATCGTCATCGAGGAATGCGAGACCGGCTACGACACCAAGAAGGGCGTCGAATGCTACGATTCCCTGCGCTCGCGCAATCCGGTCGTGGTCAACCCCTATTCCACCGGCATCACGCTGCAGCTGATCCCGCGCGCGGCGGTCGACAAGGTCCCCATGCTGTCCATGGCCTATGGCCTGTCGGCTTCGGCGGAAGGCAACATCTTTCCGTGGATCTTCAATCCGCCGGCAACCTATTGGGACGGCGCTTCCGTCATGGTCGCCTATATGGCGCAGCGCGAGGGCGGTTTTGAAAAGCTGCGCGGCAAGAAGCTCGGGCTGATCCATCTCGACGCGCCTTACGGCAAGGAGCCGATCCCGGTGCTCGAAGTGCTGGCGGCGCGCTACGGCTTCGAGCTGAAGCTCTATCCGGTCGCCGCGGCCGACATGCAGAACCAGAGCTCGGTCTGGCTCAACATCCGGCGCGACCGCCCGGACTACCTCTACAACCAGGGCTGGGGGGCGATGAACCCGACCGCCGTGCGCGAGGCGATCCGCAACAATTTCCCGATCGATCGGCTGGTCGGTGTCTGGTGGGCCGGCGGCGATGACGACGCCCGCGCCGGCGGCGCCCAGGCGCGCGGCTATCGCTCGCTGAGCTTCCATCAGGCCGGCACGAACTTCCCGGTCATTCAGGACATCCTGAAATTCGTCGCCGACCGTAACCTGTCGCGCGTCGCCACCCGCGATCGCATTGGCGAGAACCTCTATAATCGCGGCGTCTACAACTCGATGCTGATGGTGGAAGCCATCCGCACCGCGCAGCAGCTCACCGGCCGCAAGGCCGTGACGGCCGAAGATGTGCGGCGCGGCTTCGAAAGCCTCAACATTACCGAGGCGCGGCTGAAGGAGATCGGCATGGAAGGCTTCGCGGCCCCCGTGCGGCTCAATTGCGCCGACCACAACGGCCACAACAACGTGTTCGTCAATGAATGGGACGGCACCCGTTATGTCCGGTCGTCGGATTGGATCGCACCGCTGCGCGATGTCGTCCGTCCGCTGATCGAGGATGCGGCCAAGAAATATGCCGAGGCCAATGCCGGCTGGCCGCGCCGGACCGAGGTTTGCGACCAGCGGTCTTGAAAACCCGCAGGGGGCGTCGGTTCGTCGAAGCGGACGGACGCCCCGGCTCGTGGCCTTGTCGCGTTTGTCTCGGGCGAAGCGTTGGCCGCTTCGCCCGATGAGGCCGCCATCACATCAAGGGGCCGCGCCGGCCGCGGCCCCTTCGTTTTCCTGTAGCGACCGGACCCGCCGATGACCGCCCAGACCCAAGCTCCCATCGCGCCTGAAACCGCCCATGACGACATTCTGGCGGTCAGCAATATCGAGGTCGTCTACGACCACGTCATCCTGGTGCTGAAGGGCGTGTCGCTGACCGTGCCACGCAGCGGCATCGTGGCGATCCTCGGCGCCAACGGGGCTGGCAAGACCACCACCTTGAAGGCGATTTCCAACCTGCTGCATGCCGAGCGCGGCGAGGTGACCAAGGGATCGATCCTGTTCGAAGGCGAGGAGGTGCATGGTCTGTCGCCCAACGACCTGGTTCGCCGCGGCTGCATCCAGGTGATGGAGGGGCGGCATTGCTTCGGCCATCTGAGCATCGAGGAAAATCTGATGACCGGAGCGTTCACGCGGCGCGACGGCAAGGCCGCCATCCGCGACGACCTGGAGAAGATCTATGGCTATTTCCCGCGGCTGAAGCAGCGGCGCGGCTCGATGGCGGGTTATACCTCGGGCGGCGAGCAGCAGATGTGCGCGATCGGCCGGGCGCTGATGTCACGGCCCAAGATGATCCTGCTGGACGAACCCTCGATGGGCCTGGCGCCGCAGATCGTCGAACAGATCTTCGAGATCGTGAAGGACATCAACACCAAGGAGGGGGTGTCCTTCCTGCTCGCCGAGCAGAACACCAATATGGCGCTGCGCTACGCGACCTATGGCTATATCATGGAGACCGGCCGGGTGGTCATGGACGGCACGGCGGCGTCGCTGCGCGAGAACGAGGACGTCAAGGAATTCTACCTCGGCGTCGCCGAAGGCAACAAAAAGAGCTTCCGCGACGTGAAAAGCTACAAGCGACGCAAGCGCTGGCTGGCATAGCGGGCAGCGAGCCGCCATGTTCGGGCCATGGCCCGCGGCGGATTCGGTTCCGGCCCGGGCGGTCAACGATGCTTGCGACCATGCCCATCCTGATCGTTCTCGCCGGCGCCGCCGTGCTCCTGCTGATTTTTGGGCCACAGTTCTGGGTCAAGGCCGAGATGCGCCGGCATGCGGCCGAGCGGGCCGACTTCCCCGGTACCGGCGGCGAACTCGCCGAGCACCTGCTTGAACGCGCCGGCCTCGCCGGCATCAAGGTCGAGCTGACCGATGGCGGCGACCATTATGATCCGATCGACGGGGTCGTCAGGCTCAGTCCGGATATCCATGGCGGCCGCTCGGTGACCGCCGTGGCGGTTGCCGCCCATGAGGTCGGCCATGCCCTGCAACACCGCGACGGCGACCGCCTGCTGCTCTGGCGGATCAAGATGGCGGAAGGCGCGCGGGTGCTGGAGATCGGCGCGGCGATTTTGTTCGCCACGGCGCCGCTGGTGCTGGCTTTTGTCCATTCGCTGCCGCTGGTCATTCTGCAGATCGTGGTGGCGGTGGCCTTGCTGGCCTCGCGCCTGGTCATGCATCTCCTGACCTTGCCGGTGGAATTCGACGCCAGCTTCGGCCGGGCGCTGCCGATCCTGGACAAGGGCGGCTACCTGCCGCCGGGCGATCTGCCGGCGGCGAAATCGGTGCTGCGGGCGGCTGCCTTCACCTATGTCGCCTCGGCTCTGGTGACGCTGCTCGACGTGACCCGGCTGATCCGGATCTTGCGCTGAACCGGTCTGGCGGGCATGAAGCCTGAATGAGCCTCGACATTCTCGATCGCTGGTATGCGGCGCTGAAGGCCGGTGACGCCCAGGCGCTTTCAGCCGTCACCACCGAAGACGTGACGCTGCGCTGGAACGGCCCGGTCGGTATCGTGCCTTGGGCCGGCCTGTGGCAGGGCCGGGCCAAGGTCATCACCTTCTTCAAGCGTGTCGCCGACCATCTCGACATCGTGTCGATGGAGACGGTGCAGAGGATCGAAACGCCGGGTGCGGTCGCCCTGGTGCTCGACGGCCATTGGCGGGTGCGCGCCACTGGCGAGGAACTGCAGGTGCGTGCGGTCAATCTGTTCCGCTTCGAGGACGGCCGTGTCGCCGCCTACGAGATCTATCCCGACAGCTTCGCTTTCGCCCAGGCCCTCGCCAGGGTCTGAGGCCCGCCGGGATGGTCGACTTCACGACCCTGTCCGTCACGGCCGGCCATGCACGATGGCCTTGCCCTCGCCGGGGCGACCGGACACGCCCGTGTCCAGGCTAGAGTGTGATCAACTCAAGCTGAAACACTCGGCACAAAGCAATGCCGTCCTTGATGCAATGCTTCGATCCGACACGATCACGCGCTAAAGCGTCACGCCGAGCTTCTTCACCCAGGACAGTCCCTCGTCGGTGCCCGCCCGCGGACGGTATTCGGCGCCGACCCAGCCGGTGTAGCCGAGCCTGTCGAGAGCTTCGAACAGCGCCGGGAAATGGATCTCGCCTTCGTCCGGTTCGGCCCGGCTCGGCACGGCGGCGATCTGCACATGGCCGATATGGGGCAGCCAATAGTCGAGCTTGGTCAGGATGTCGCCTTCGGCCACGCCGATGTGGAAGGCATCGAACATGATCTTGATATTGGGCCGGTTGGTGCGGGCGATCATGTCGCCGGCGCCGCGCAGCGTCGAATAGAAATAGCCGGGGGCGGCGCGCGGGTTCAAGGGCTCGAGCAGGATGGTCAGGCCGTGGGCCGCGGCCTTGTCGGCGGCGAGGCGCAAATTCTCGGCGAAAACCGCGGTGGCGACGGGAATGTCGGCCGGGCCGACCATGCCGGCCATGGCATGGATGGCGGTGCCGCCGGCGGCCGTCGCCCAGGCGATCGACTGGTCGATGGCAGCCTGGAACTCGGCCTGCCGGCCGGCGAGCGCACCAAGCCCGTTCTCGCCTTTGGCGACGTCGCCCCGGATCGTGTTGATGCCGAGCACCTGGAGGCCATGGGCCGCGCAGGCGGCCCGCACCGCCGCCGGATCGGTGTCATAGGGCCAATGCATCTCGATCGCCTTGAAGCCGGCCTTGGCGGCCGCCTCGATCTGGCCGAGAAGCGGCCGGTCGGACCAGAGGAAACCGAGATTGGCGGAGAAACGAGGCATGTCGGTCAGCCCTTCAATTGGAATGTCGCTTCGAGATCGGCAATCTCTTGCTGTCCGAGATGGCGCACCGCCATGCCGCGGGTCAGGATGGTGAGCCTGGCGGTTTCCTCCAGCTCCTCCATGGCGAAGACCGCGGCCTCCAGGCTGGTGCCGGCGACCACCGGTCCGTGATTGCCGAGCAGGATCGCCGGGTGGGCCGGCGCCTTGGCGCGGATCAGCGGCGCGACGTCGGGAGAACCCGGGCGCGTATAGGGCAGCACCGGCACGCGGCCGACACGCATCACCACATAGGGCGTGATCGGCGGGATGGCGTCCGCCGGATCGACATCGGCGAGGCAGGACAGCGCGGTCGAATAGGTTGCGTGCAGGTGCACCACGGCGCGCGCCGAGGGGCGGGCTTCGTAGAAGGCAAAATGCAACGGCAATTCTTTGGTCGGGGCGTCGCCGGCAACATGTCTGCCGGCGGGATCGAGCTTGCTGAGGCGGTCGAGATCGAGGAAGCCGAGGCAGGAATTGGTCGGCGTGACCAGGAAACCGTCGGCGAGCTTGACGCTCATATTGCCCGAGGAGCCGGGCGTCAGGCCACGCTCGAACAGCGACCGGCCCCAGCGCACCAGGCTCTCGCGCGCGGCTTCCTCCTCGTCCGACCAGGGCGTCTTCATGGTGCCCCCAGGGCGGCCAGCGCCTTGTCGTAGAAATCGATGGCGCCGAAATTGCCGCTCTTGAGGGCAAGGCGGATCGGCCGCGGGCCCTCGGCCGCGAGTGCCGGCACGCCCGGATCGATCTCCGGACCGATATGGAAACGCTCGACCTCGAGCGCGGTGACCACCGCGCCGGAGGTCTCGCCGCCGCCGACCACCAGGCGCGCGACGCCGGCATCGGCGAGCATGACCGCCAGTTCACCGAAAAAGCCCTCGATCGCCTCGGCGACCTCCGCCTTGCCGTGGCGGTCCTGGGCCGCCTTGACCTCGTCCGGATCGGCCGAGGAATAGACCATGGGGGCAAGCCCGATGCGGCCCATCACGTGGTCGAAGGCTTTTCCGGTGGTCATGGCGCCGCTGATCACCTCGTCGGGCAGAACCAGCAAGCCGGGATGTCTAGCGGTATAGGCGACCACCTGGGCCCGCGACTGGGCCGAGCACGAGCCCGACAGCACGGCCGCCGGTCCCGTTGCCTGCGAGAAACTGGTGCCGCGGCCGGACAGCAGGCCGGCGGCCTGGAAATTCGCCGGCAGGCCGAGCGCGATGCCGGAGCCGCCGGTGACCAGCTTGGCCTCGGCCATGGCCGCGCCGATCGCGTTGAGGTCGGCATCGGCCACGGCGTCGACGACGGCGAGGCGCCGATTGGCGGCGGCTTCGGCGGCAAGCGCCGCGCGGATCGCGGCGGTGCCCTGGCGCACCGTCGCATAGGGCACCAGGCCAACCTCGCCCTTCGTCTGATATGCGAGCCAGCGGCGGATGTCGGGATCGATCATCGGGGTCAGCGGATGGTTCTGCATGCCGCTTTCGTTCAGCAGCCGGCCATTGACGAAGAGATGGCCGTTGAACAGCGTGCGCCCGGTGGCCGGGAAGACCGGACAGACCACCGCGACATCGGCGCCGAGCCGCTCGATCAAGGCCTCGGCCACCGGCCCGATATTGCCTTCTTTGGTGGAATCGAAGGTCGAGCAATATTTGAACAGGATTTGCCGGGCGCCCTGAGCCCGCAGCCACTCGCAAGCGGCCAGCGACTGGGCGATCGCATCGGCGACGGCGATGGTGCGGCTCTTCAGCGCCACCACGCCAGCCTCGCATTCGGCGGGAGCGGCCTCGGTCGGCACGCCGACGAACTGCATGGTGGCCATGCCGCCCTTGGCCAGGGTGTTGGCGAGGTCGCTCGCGCCGGTGAAGTCGTCGGCGATACAGCCGAGAAGCATGGTCCTGGATCCCTGGGATTCGCTCGGGGCTGCGATCTTAGCCATTCCGGACCACCCGGCAATTCTTGCCGTGCCCGGCAGTGGATTCCGGGTGCGAAACGGCCGGGCCATTGCCCTCCATCTGAAATTGCTTGGCTTTTTGACGGGGCGGTGCTGGCCCGGAGCTTGCTGATCCGACGGCGGTTCTTCAGGTCCGGCGACAGGGGCATGCGCGGTGGCAGCGACGGCAACAGGAACGGTTTCGACCGCGACCACGAATTCGGTCCCGCGCAACGACGCGCGCGCGCGCTCCGGCCAGGGCGGCGCGCGCGATGCCGCGTCGGTGCCGTTCAGCGAAGCGCTGGACGCCGAAGACAAGCAAGGCCCGACACGCCCGAACCTGCGTCCGCGCGTCCAGCCGCAGCGGCGACCGACGATTGCCGCCGAGACCTTGCCCGCGCCGACCGACCCGGTCGTCGCGCCGCCGCCGGCATCCGACAAGCGCGAGGCGCCGAAGGCAGCCGCCACAGGCGATGGCAATGCCGCGGCCGAGGACAAGGCGAGCACCGCGCCGCCGGCGAAAAATGAGACGGGCAGCGACAGCGATGCGCCGGCCAACGATGCCCCGGCGGCACAGCCGCAGACGCCGGCGGCCACGGCCACGGCGCCGTCAGTTGCTGCGCCGGTGGCGACCCAGCCGGCGGCTGCCGCCAAAGGCGAGGCCGAGGCACCAGCGATCGCCGCTGCCGGCACCGCCACGCCGGCGGTCGATCCGGCCGCTGCCGCTGCCGCCGCCGCTGGACAGCCGGTGGCCGCCGCGGCGAAGGGCGGCGCCGAGGCGGTCCAGCTCGAGCCGGGCCTGGCAGCGGTCCTGACCGAAGCTGGTGCTGTGGCGCCCGACGCGGTGAAAGCCGACCCGCACAAGACCAAGGCCGATGCCGCGACGCCGGCCAATGCGGGTGCCGCCGCCGCGGTGGCCCCGGGGTCGACGGGCGAGGCGCCCAAAGCCGACATCAAGACCGAAGCCAGGGCCGAGTCTAGGGCCGACGCCAGCACGGCACAGGCCGCCGCGGCTCCTGCCGACGCCAAGGCCGCGCCGCCCGCCGATGTGCCGCCGCCGGCACCGGCGCCGGCGGCGAACACGCCGGCGTCCGGACCGCTGTCCTTTGTCGGCGAGGTTGCCCAGAAGGTGGCGGCCCAGACGGCGGCGGCCGGCTCGGTCGTGCCGGTCCACGCGGTTGCCGTGACCATCGCCGCCCGCGCCAATGCCGGCTCGACGCGGTTCGACATCAAGCTCGACCCGGCCGAACTCGGCCGCATCGAGGTCAGCCTGACGCTCGATCGCGAAGGCCGGGTCAAATCGAAGATCGTCGCCGAGAAGCCGGAGACGCTGGAGCTGTTGCAGCGCGACCAGCGTAACCTGGAGCGTGCGCTCAACCAGGCCGGATTGAACGCGTCCGAAGGCTCGCTCGAGTTCTCGCTGAAGGACCAGAGCAACCAGGGCTCGCCGCACGACCAGCCGCATGCCGGGCAGTCACGGCATTGGCAGGGCCTCGTCGAAGATCCCGATGGATCGACCGCCCAGCAGGCGACGATCACCACCTATGCCCGCCTCGCCGCCGCGCGCGGCGGTGTCGACATCCGAATCTGAGAGGAGCCAAGCCATGGTGGACTCGACCTCACCGGTTTCCAACAACGGCACGTCGAACACGTCGGCCTCGCGGTCGCGCCTGTCGACCAATTTCGACACGTTCCTGCTGATGTTGACGACCCAGCTGAAGAACCAGGATCCGACCCAGCCGATGGACGCCAACCAGTTCACCCAGCAGCTGGTGCAATATTCCCAGATCGAGCAGCAGCTCTCCACCAACGACAAGCTGGACAAGCTGATCGCCAACTCGCAGGGCAATCAGGCGACGACCGCTCTCGGTTATCTCGGCACCAAGGTTTCCTTCGATGCGAGCCAGGCGACGCCGGGCACGTCGGAGACGAAATGGACCTTCACCGCGGCGACCGGCGATTACACGGTGCGCATCCGGGACGCCGCCGGCAAGGTGGTCAAGGAGCAGGCGGTCACCGTCACCGGCGGGGCGCCGTCGAGCTATACCTGGGACAACAACCGCAGCGATGGTTCGCCTGTCGGCACCGGCACCTATACGATGGAGCTGTGGCAGGGCACGGGCGCGGCCGCGACAAAGGTCAACGTGGTCAATACCGGTCAGGTCTCGTCGGTCGACACCTCCGGCAGCGAGATCACGGTGACGGTGGGCACGCAGAAGGTGCCGGTCAGCAAGATCAAGTCGATCACGCTCTGAGGCGGCGGACCATGGCCGCGCGCGCTCTCCGGCAGCCATTCTGCGGGCGCGCCTTCGCGTCGTTGCAGGCGATTCGGAATGGTTACAACGATCGCTTGTTTGTTCGGATCCCATTTAGGCCAAATTTAACCCCCGGCCCGTACTCTCACTGCATGACGTGGTCTGTCGCGTGCGTTGTGTGAGAGTATCTATGACCGAACCCATGCGTCCGAGGGTGAAATACGTGATCGGTCCGGACGGAAGTCCGCTGACGATTGCCGACCTGCCGCCGCCCGATACCCATCGCTGGGTCATCCGGCGGAAAGCGGAAGTCGTCGCTGCCGTGCGTGGCGGCTTGTTGAGCCTGGAAGAGGCTTGCAAGCGCTACACGCTGACGGTCGAGGAATTCCTGAACTGGCAGCATTCGATCGACCGTCACGGCCTCGCCGGTCTGCGCACCACCCGCATCCAACAATATCGTCAATAAATCGTTAATGCGCCTCGCATTGTTAACGTCGGTGCCCGCCGGGCGCCGGCGCTTTCGGCGTTTGACCCGGCCAGCGGCGCCGGCCGGCGCCCATCACGACGGCGCATTCTGGACACCATTTCTGTGATACTATAACGAGATCGCTTGAAACGACGGCGCCCGCGTCATGCACGATCACGTTCATTCTTCACACGCTCATTCACCGCCCGATCATCCCGCGCACAGCCACGCGTCCCATGATCCCGGGCCGGCGGGCCATGCGCATGGCCACGCCGCGGCGGCCGCCGCCGCATCGCCGGTCTCGGTCCTGCTCATGTCGGCGCCGGCGCGGCTTGCGGTGGCGGCCGGGTTCGTGGCCGTCCTGTGGGCGCTTGTCGGCTGGGCCCTGGCCTGATGCGAGACGCGATGTCATCCCCTGCCATGTCCGCCGTCCGGTTTCGCAACCTGACCCTTGGTTACGACCGCCACCCGGCGGTGCATCATCTCGACGGGACGGTCGCGGCGGGCGACATGCTCGCCGTGGTCGGCCCCAACGGAGCCGGCAAATCGACCTTGCTCAAGGGCCTTGCCGGCGCCATCAGCCCGCTCAGCGGCGCGATCGAGCTGGGCGACGCCGGGCGTGGCAAGATCGCCTATCTGCCGCAGGCCGCCGAGATCGACCGGTCCTTTCCGATTTCGGTGTTCGAGCTGGTGGCGATGGGCCTTTGGCGGCGCACCGGCCTGTTTGGCGGCCTGTCGCGGGCCGACCGCGATGCCGTCGATCACGCGCTGTCGGCCGTTGGCCTGACCGGTTTCGAGAGCCGGATCATCGGCACGCTGTCCGGCGGACAGCTGCAGCGCATGCTGTTCGCGCGCCTTTTGGTGCAGGATGCCCAATTGATCCTGCTGGATGAGCCGTTCACCGCCATCGACGCCAAGACGACCGCCGACCTGCTGGCCCTGGTCTGCCGCTGGAATGCCGAAAAACGCACCATCATCGCGGTCCTGCACGACATGGAGACGGTGCGCTCGAGCTTCCCGCAGGCGCTTCTGCTGGCCCGCCGGCCGATCGCCTGGGGCCGCACGGCCGACGTGCTGACGCCGGAGAACCTGACGGCGGCGCGGCGCATGACGGAAGCCTTCGACGACCATGCGGCGGTCTGCGCCGTGGCAGCCTGAGGGCCGATTTCGTGATGTATGACATGTTGATCGGGCCCTTCGTGGAGTTCGAATTCATGCGCCGGGCCCTGGTCGGCGCCGTCGCCCTGTCGCTCGGCGGCGCGCCCATCGGCGTGTTCCTGATGCTCCGGCGCATGTCGCTGATGGGCGATGCCATGGCCCACGCGATCCTGCCGGGTGCCGCTGTCGGCTTCCTGGTGTTCGGCCTGCAGCTGATTCCGATGACGGTTGGCGGCATCGTCGCCGGTCTTGCCGTGGTGTTCGCGGCCGGCGTCGTGGCACGCTTCACCGCGCTCAAGGAAGACGCGTCGCTGGCGGCCTTCTACCTGATCTCGCTGGCGCTCGGCGTCATCATCGTCTCCATGCGCGGCTCCAATGTCGACCTGATGCATGTGCTGTTCGGCACCGTGCTGGCGCTCGACGATCCGACGCTGCTGCTGCTCGCCGGCATCACCACGGTGACCCTGATCGCACTCGCCGTGCTCTGGCGTCCTCTGGTGCTCGACTGCGTCGATCCCGGTTTCCTGCGCTCGGTGAGCCGGGCAGGCGCCCCGGCCCATATGGTTTTCCTCGGCCTGGTGGTGCTCAACCTGGTGGCCGGGTTCCATGCGCTCGGCACGCTGCTGGCGGTCGGATTGATGATGCTTCCGGCCATTGCCGCGCGCTTCTGGGGCCGCGATGTCACAGCCCTTTGCGGCATTGCGATCCTGTTCGGCGTGGTTTCAGGCTATGCGGGCTTAGTGTTATCTTATAACATGGCGACGCCATCGGGCCCGTCCATCGTCTTGATGGCGGGACTGGTCTACGCGGTGTCGCTGGTGTTCGGACCGCGTGGTGGTTTGGTGCCCACTTATTGGCCCGCGCGCCATCGCGAGGCCTGAAAACAGCGAAAAGGACGTCCGGATGATCACGCGCCGCCTGCTCTTGTCATCGCTGGCGCTGGCGCCGGGTTTCACCCCGCTCGCGCTTGCCCAGGCGCCGGCTCCGGCCGCCGCCGGACCCATGCCGGTGGTCGCGACCTTTTCGATCCTGGCCGACCTGGTGCGGGCGATCGGCGCCGAACGGGTGGCGGTGACGAGCCTCGTCGGTGTCGACAGCGATGCCCATGCCTATGCGCCGAGCCCGGCCGATGCCCGGACCATCGCCGGGGCCAAGCTGGTCTTCGTCAATGGCCTCGGCTTCGAGGGCTGGATCAATCGCCTGATCCGTTCGTCCGGCACCCGCGCCAAGGTCATCACCGCAAGCACCGGCGTGGTCGCGCTGAAGGCTGAAGACGATCATGGCCATGGTCACGGTCACGGCCATGGTCACAGCCATGGCGAAAACGATCCGCACGCCTGGCAGAACGCCCTGTTCGTCAAGACCTATGTCCGGACCATCCGCGACGCGCTGGTCGCAGCCGATCCGGCCGGCGCGGCGCTGTTCACCGGCAATGCCGCCGCCTATTCGGCCTCGCTCGATGCGCTCGATGCTGAAATCAAGGCGGCTGTGGCCAGGATCCCGGCCGAGCGCCGGCGCATCCTGACGACGCATGACGCCTTCCAATATTTCCAGAAGGCCTATGGCATCGCGTTCGTGGCATTGCGCGGCGTGGCGAGCGATGCCGAGCCCTCGGCGCGCGACCTCGGCCAGATCATCCGGCAGATCAAGCAGGGCCGGATCACCGCCATCTTCATGGAAAACATCACCGATCCCAGGGCCATGCAGCGCATCGCCTCGGAAACCGGCGTGCGTGTCGGCGGCAAGCTCTATTCCGACGCGCTGTCGGCCGCCGACGGACCGGCCTCGACCTATCTCGACATGATGCGCCACAATATCGGGCAGATCAGCGGTGCGCTGGCGCAAGCCTGACGCGCCTTTTGCAGTGCTGCCCCATACCCTATCTAAGACGCAAGCTTATCCCCGACGGATGACCCATGACCGAAGCTCTCCAGAAGATCCCCGTGACCGTGCTGACCGGCTATCTCGGCGCCGGCAAGACCACGCTGCTCAACCGGATCCTGTCCGAAAACCACGGCAAGCGGTTTGCCGTGATCGTCAATGAATTCGGCGAGATCGGCATCGACAACGACCTGGTGGTCGGCGCCGACGAGGAAGTCTTCGAGATGAACAACGGCTGCATCTGCTGCACCGTGCGCGGCGACCTGATCCGCATCATCGAGGGGCTGTTGCGCCGCAAGGGCAAGTTCGACGCGATCATCGTCGAGACCACCGGGCTCGCCGATCCGGCACCGGTGGCCCAGACCTTCTTCGTCGACGAAGAGGTCGGCGCCAAGACCATGCTCGACGCGGTGGTGACCGTCGCCGACGCCAAGTGGCTCCTGGACCGGCTGAAGGACGCGCCGGAAGCCAAGAACCAGATCGCCTTCGCCGACGTCATCCTGCTCAACAAGACCGACCTGGTCAGCCCGGCGCAGTTGCGCGAGGTCGAGGCGCGGATCCGCGCCATCAACCCCTATGCGGTGCTGCACAAGACCCAGAAATGCGCGGTCGAACTCGACGCCGTGCTTGGACGCGGCGCCTTCGACCTGGAGCGGATCCTCGAGATCGAGCCGGCTTTCCTGGAGCGCGACGATCATGACCACGACCATGATCACGGCCACCATCATCATGGCCATGGCCACGATCATCGCCATGATCACGACCATACCGGTGACGACTGCGACCATCCGAGCCACGGCTTGAAGCATTACCACGACGAAGACATGCAGTCGGTGTCGTTCCGAACCGACAAGGTGCTCGATCCCGACAAGTTCTTCCCGTGGATCCAGGACCTGACTCAGGTCGAGGGCCCCAAGATCCTGCGCTGCAAGGGCATCGTGGCGTTCAAGGACGACCCGGACCGTTTCGTGTTCCAGGGCGTGCACATGATCCTCGACGGCGACCACCAGCGCGCCTGGAAGGCTGACGAGGCGCGCGAGAGCCGAGTGGTGTTCATCGGCCGGGAACTGCCGATCGACAAGATCAAGTCCGGCTTCGAGGCCTGCGTCGCGTGACCGACCGGGCGATCCGCCGGCTGAGGCTCGCCTCCGGCCTGGTGTTGTTCGCCTATATCTCGGCTCACCTGATCAACCATGCGCTCGGCGTGATCTCCCTCGATCTCGCCGAACGCGGGCTCGGCCTGGCGGTGTTGATCTGGCACAGCCGGCTCGGCACGGTGCTGCTCTATGGCGCCGCGGCCATCCATTTCGGCCTGGCGCTGCGCACCGTGTTCCTGCGCCGCCACTGGAACCTGCCCGTCATCGAAATCATCCGGCTCGCCTCGGGCTTCACCTTGCCGTTCCTGCTGATCGGCCATGTGGTGGCGACCCGTGTCGCCGGGGTGTTTTTCGATATTCCTTCGAGCTATGGCCGCGTGGTGACGCTGCTGGTCGCTTCCGGGTCGCAGGGCTGGCAATTGGCCCTGCTGACGCCCGGCTGGCTGCATGGCTGCCTGGGGTTGTGGATCACGCTCAGGCGTTTCGATTGGGCGCGGCGGCTCAAACCCGCCCTGATCACCGTGCTGGTCGCCATGCCGCTGGTCGCCGCGTTCGGCTTTCTCAGGATGGCCAACGAGGTCGATGTCGGCCCGCTGGCGGTGGCCATGCGGCAGCCGTCGGCGGAGGCGCGGGCCGGCCTCATCGCGTGGCAGACCAGCCTGACGCGCGGCTATCTCGTGGTCATTGGCCTGACGCTGGTCGCCGGCCAGCTGCGCCATCGCTGGATGGCCCGACAGAGCCAGGAAACCTGAGGCAACGGATAGCTGGTTTGCCGACGCGGCTCTTGTCCAAGGCCTGAAGCTCTGGTCCCTGCTGTCTCTCAGGAGGTATCGGTCCGACATGAGCAACGATCCCGCGGCGAAATTCGATCCGTCCCGCGCCGGCGAATACCAGCAGCAGAGCCGCATTGCACTCGCCGGCTACGACGCCTGCCACGAATTGTCGGCCTGCATGCTGGCGGCGGCGCTCGGCAGCGGCCAGGCCGCGCGTGTGCTGGTGGTCGGGGCCGGCGGTGGCGGCCAGGAGATCGTGACCGCCGGCGCGCTCGAGCCGGCCTGGCAGTTCGTCGCGGTCGACCCGTCGGATCCGATGATGGAACTCGCCGTCGCGCAAATCGAAGCCAAGGGCCTTGCCGACCGGACCAGCTTCCATCTCGGTTATGTCGACGACCTGCCGGCCCATGACCGGTTCGACGCGGCGACGCTGATCGGCGTGCTGCATCACTTGCCCGGCGACGCGGCCAAGCGGTCGATCCTAGCCGCCATCGCCAGCCGGCTGCAGCCGGGCGCGCCGCTTATTCTGGCCGGCAACCGCTTCGCTTATCGGAGCCAGCCACTGCTGCTCGCCGCCTGGGGCCAGAGGTGGCGCATGCACGGTGCGACGCCGGCCGAGATCGAGGCCAAGCTCGGCAAGATCCTCCAGGGCGCCGATCCGCCACATTCCGAAGAAGCCGTCGACGCGCTCCTGCAGGGCGCCGGTTTCGAGCCACCGACGCGGTTCTTCTCCAGCCTGTTCTGGGGCGCCTGGATCGCCCGCCGGAAAGCCAACTGAACCGATTGCTGGACGCCGCCCGGTCGACCGGGCACTGTCGGGCTTCAGACGCGCGAACCTTCGCCGCCATCCTCATGCCCTGCTGATCGCCGGCCCACTGCCATGACCGACAAACCACGCGTCACCATCCTCTATTGCACCCAATGCAATTGGCTCTTGCGCGCGGCCTGGATGGGCCAGGAACTGCTGTCGTCCTTCGGCCAGGACCTGGGCGAGGTCGCGCTGGTGCCCGGCACCGGCGGCGTGTTCGAGGTCCGTGTCGATGGCGAGCTGATCTGGGAGCGCAAGCGCGACGGCGGTTTTCCCGAGGCCAAGGTGCTGAAGCAGCGGGTGAGGGACCTCGCCTGGCCGGAACGGGATCTTGGCCATTCCGACCGGAAATAGCTCCGGGGCAAGCCGCCCCGCCGCGAGCCCTGCTCGGCAGCCCTGCCATGGAACTCGTTTGATGCGGCGACGACCCGCATCCTCGGCGCGAAGCCAGGTCCGGCCCGATCATCCGCGCCGCCAATGTCCGGATCGAATGACGCCGCGTGCTATTCGACCTTCCAGGGGAAGGTCCAGGTTTCGGTCAGCGCCTTGGTGCCGGTGCGCAGGAAGGCGCGCAGGTTGACCGTCTGGCCGGCCTCGCCAACCACGTCGATGGCGGCGCGGAAGCCGCGCGTCTGGGTGTTCGGCACCAGGAAGGTGCGGGTGATGCGCGCATTGGCAGCCGTTGGCACCACCTGCACCAGATCCGGCTGGCTCAGGTAATATTCCAGGTCGCCGCCGACGAAATCGACGATGAAACGGGCGGCATTGGCCGGAACCGGCTCGCTCGAGCCGAGCGCCGACGGCCTGGTGCGATAGGTATTCAGCGCATAGGCGCCGGGATGAAGCCTGGCCTCGTTGGCGGTCGACACCACGCGATAGGCGAAGGTGAGCGTCTGGCCCTGCTCGACCGGGCGCGAGGGCACCCAATAGGCGACGATATTGTCATTGGTCTCATCCGAGGTCGGCAATTCGACGAGCTCGACCCGGCCGTCGCCGAAACCCTCGCGCGGCTCGACCCAATAGCTCGGCCGCATTTCGTAGGACAGGTCGAGATCCTGGTAATGCTCGAAGACGCGATCGCGCTGCATCAGGCCGAAGCCACGCACATTGCGGTCGGCGAATTGCGAGATCTCCGGGCTTTTCGGATTGCGCAGAGGGCGCCAGATCCATTCGCCGGTGTCGGAATGGATCAGCAGGCCGTCGGAATCGTGCAGTTCGGGACGAAAGTCGTCGAAGCTGCGCCGGTCGTTCTCGGCGTAATAGAACATCGAGGTGAGCGGGGCGACGCCGAGCTTGGGGATGGCGCGGCGCGGAAACAGCGTGCAGTGGACGTCAAGGACGGTTTCCTGGCCCGGGAAGAGGGTGAAGCGATAGGCGCCGGTGAGGCTCTCGCCGTCGAGCAGGGCAAAAATGGTGCAGGATCCGGCGTCGGCTGCCGGCGTCTCGACCCAGAACTCACGAAAGATCGGGAATTCTTCCTGGCCCGGTCCGGCGGTGTTGACCGCGATGCCGCGCCCGGACAGGCCATATTTCTGGCCCCGCCCGAGAAAGCGGAAATAGCTCGCGCCGAGGAACGAAATGAGCTCGTCCTGCACCCGCGGGTCGTTCAGGGGATAGTGGATGCGGAAGCCGGCGAAGCCGAGATCGACCGGCAAGGGCCGCTCGAAGCGGTTGCGGCCGTAATCGAACAGAGCGGCGGCATAAGGCACTGGCGTCGGGATGCCGTCGCGGATGACGTTCACCACCACCGGATCGCGGTAGATGAAGCCGAGATGGAACATCTGCATGCGGAACGGGCCGTTGTTCTGGCCCATCAGCGCCCGTTCCGGACGGAAGCGCATTTCGCGGTACTGGTCGAAATTCATCGTGGTGAGCGCCGGCGGCAATTGCGGTCGCGGCGGCTCGTAGGCAAGGCCCGCGAGATCGCGGGCGCGGCGCACCACATCCTCATAAGCAAAGCGCGCGGTCGGCTGCGGAGTGGCCGGCGCCGGCTGCTGCTGGGTCTGAGTGGTCTGTGCCTGGACAGTGGCGGGCCAGGCGATACCCGCAGCGGCAAGCAACTTCAGGGCATCGCGGCGGGCGAAGATCGGCAGACTCATGACGCCTCTCGGCAGGAACATATGCACGCCGAAGAAGGCGTCCTGGGGTCATGACCCCAGGACATGAAACCGTCAAGAGGGGCGGGCGAGGCCTCCGCCAAGGGGATGCCTCTGCATCGCAGGTCATCACATGGCCGGCTTGCCGAAAGGCCCGGCGATTTGCCAGTGTGCCGCCGCCAACCAGTGGAGATGCGCCATGGCCCCCAGAGATCTTCTCGACATGACCGGGCGCGTCGCGCTGGTGACCGGTGCCGGCACCGGCCTTGGCGCGCGCTTCTGCGTGGCGCTGGCCGAACATGGCGCTGCGGTCGCGGCGGTGGCAAGGCGCGCCGACAAGGTCGAGAGCGTGGCGGCGGCCATCCGTGCCCAGGGCGGCAAGGCCATAGCGGTCTCAGGCGACGTCACCGATCCCGCGTCGATCAAACAGGCCTTCGATGCCGCGGAACAGGCCTTCGGCACGGTTGACGCGGTTGTCGCCAATGCCGGCATCGCCATTCCCGGCCGGGCGGTCGAAACCAGCGACGCCGACTGGCGCGCGGTCATGGCGACCAATCTCGACGGCGTGTTCTTCACCGGGCGGGAGGCGGCGCAGCGGCTGCTGGCCGCCGGCAAGCCGGGCGCGATCGTCAATATCGCTTCGATCCTGAGCTATGGCGTGACCAAGGGAACCGCGTCCTACGCGGTGTCCAAGGCGGCGGTGGCGCAGGTCACCCAGGCGATGGCCTATGAGCTGGCGTTCAAGGGCATCCGGGTCAACGCCATCGCGCCGGGTTATGTCATCACCGACATCAACCGCGACTACCTGACCAGCGAGAAGGGCCAGACCATGCTGCGCGACATTCCGGTCGGGCGGTTCGGTGAGGAACAGGATCTCGACGGTGCGCTTCTGCTGCTGCTCTCGGATGCCGGCCGGTTCATGACCGGCACGGTCGTCACCGTCGACGGCGGCCACCGCATCGGGCTGCGGGGCGTCTAGGCGTCACCGGCATAGCTCCACAGCCAAAACTCGATTAGGGACCACGCCATGATCATCGACGAACGCACCTACACGACGCTGCCCGGCAAGGTGAAGGCCTTCCTGGAGATCTATGAGCGCCTGGCCAGGCCGATCCAGTGGCCGATCCTCGGGGAGCCGATCGGCTTCTTCGTCACCGAAGTGGGCGAGCTGAACCAGGTCGTCCACATGTGGCGCTACGACAGCATGGCCGACCGCGAGCAGCGCCGCGCCAAGCTGGCAGTGGCCGCCGGCTGGGGCACCTATCTCGATACCGGCACACCGCTTCTTCTCAAGATGGAGAACCGGATCCTCGTTCCTACCGCCTTCTCGCCGTTGAAGTGACGGCCGTTTCCGGAGCTCTTATGACCAAGTCCATGAACGGGGCCGAGAGCCTCGTGCGCACCCTCGTCGCCGGCGACGTGACGGTGAGCTTCACCAATCCGGGCACTTCCGAAATGCATTTCGTCGCGGCGCTCGATCGCGTCGACGGCATGCGCTGCGTGCTCTGCCTGCAGGAAAACGTCGCGACCGGCGCGGCCGACGGCTATTACCGGATGACCGGCAGGCCGGGCTCGACCCTGCTGCACCTGGGTCCAGGTCTGGCCAACGGTCTTGCCAACCTGCACAACCTGAAGCGCGCGCGTTCCGGCGTGGTCAATATCGTCGGTGAACATGCGACCTATCATCGCGTTTACGACGCGCCGCTGACCTCCGATATCGAAGGCATTGCCGGCACCATGTCGAACTGGGTGAAGACCTCGGTCTCGGCGACCGACGTCGCCGCCGACGGTGCCGCGGCGATCACCGCGGCGAGCCAGCCTCCCGGCCAGATCGCCACCCTGATCCTGCCGGCCGATACCGCCTGGAACCTCGGCTCGGGTCCGGCGCCGGTCGCCGCCGCGGCAGCTCCGGCCAAGGTCACCGAGGCTGCCGTGGAAGCCGCGGCCAAGGCGATCCTCGCCGGCGGCAAGCCGATGATCCTGCTCGGCACCGACGGCGTGCGCGAGAAGGCGGCGGCGCTCGCCTCGCGCATCCAGCAGAAGACCGGGACGCGTATTCTCGGCCAGACTTCGGTTGCCCGCATGGAACGGGGCGCCGGCCGCGTCGCCCTCGACCGGCTGCCCTATCCGGTCGATGCCGCGCTCGCCACGACCAAGGGCATCACCCATCTGATCCTGGTCGGCACGCAGGCGCCGGTCGCTTTCTTCGCCTATCCGAACAAGCCGTCGACGCTTTATCCACCGGAGGCGGAAGTGGTGACGCTGGCGACGCCTGCCGAAGACGCGGTCGATGCGCTGGAGCGTCTTGCCGAGCGCCTCGGCGCCGCCAAGACCGAGCCGGTGCTGACCGCGCCGCGCCGGACCGACCTGCCGAGGGGCGCGCTCAATCCGGATTCGATCGCGACCGTGATCGGCAATCTCATCCCGGAAAACGCCATTGTCGTCGACGAGTCGGTGACCACCGGCCGCGGCTTCTTCCCGCATTCCTACGGCGCGGCGCCGCATGACTGGCTGCAGCTCACCGGCGGCGCGATCGGCGAAGGCCTGCCGCTGGCCGTCGGCGCGGCGGTCGCCTGTCCGGATCGCAAGGTCGTGTCGCTGCAGGCCGACGGCTCGGGCATGTATTCGCTGCAGGCGCTGTGGACCATGGCGCGCGAGCGGCTGGACGTCGTCGTGTGCATCTGGGCGAACCGCACCTATGCCATCCTGAAGCTCGAGCTCGCCAATGTCGGCGCGGAAAACCCGGGCCGCAAGGCGCATGACATGCTCTCGCTCGGCGATCCCGACCTCGACTGGGTGTCGCTGGCTCGCGGCATGGGCGTCGAGGCGACGCGGGTCGATACGGCGGAGGCCTTCGCCGATGTCTTCGCGTCCGCCGCCAAGCGCAAGGGACCGTTCCTGATCGAGGTCCTGTGCTGAGCCTATCGCGTCGCGCCCGCGATTCAGCGATGATCCGGGCGTGACCGAAATGCCAGCACCTGCCGAGCCCTCCTTTGCCGCGCGTTATGCGCAAGCGCTTGTCGACGCTGGCTGGCGGGTGGCACTGCATCTCCTGCCCTATGCGCTGCTCGCCGGCATCGTCATCGAGATGATCCTCAGGCTGCGCATCGCCTTCATCTGGAAGCTGCCGCTGGTGCTTGGGGCAATCGGCTGCCTGCATCTGGCGGTCATGCTGGGCGCCTATGTCGCGACGCTGCGGCGCCTGGCCAGGCAGGGCGCCGCCGTGCCGCCGGCCCGCCACCATGTCGGCGCGGCCTGGCGGATCACCCTCGAAACGGCGGTCGTGATGGCGGTGGTCCTGCTCGGCGGGCTGGCGCTGACCGGCGCCATCGACGTGACCATTGCGGTAACCGAGGCGAGCTTCGGCGATCGCTGGCCCTGGATGCTGGCGCGCGCCGTGGCGACCGCCACCGCGCTCGCAGTCATTGCGGTCCTGCTGACCGG
This sequence comes from Phreatobacter stygius, assembly GCF_005144885.1. Taxonomy (NCBI): domain Bacteria; kingdom Pseudomonadati; phylum Pseudomonadota; class Alphaproteobacteria; order Hyphomicrobiales; family Phreatobacteraceae; genus Phreatobacter; species Phreatobacter stygius. The sequence goes on along the minus strand of NZ_CP039690.1, from coordinate 1,811,552 downwards.
CGCGACCGCGCTGGCCGGCTCGTCCGCCGGCGGCGTCGTCAGTTTCCCCCAGGCCGCCATCGCGCTGCATCGCCGCTCGACGCAGGCGGCGGCGATCATCTGCGTGGTCATCTCGGTCGGGACGGTGGCGACCGTCGCCGGCTTCCTGCTGGCGCAAGGCGCCGGCGTCTGGCCACCGGCCATTGCCGCGGGTCTCGGCAAGGCGCTCGGCCTGCTCGGCGCCACAACGGTGCTGAGCGTCGGCGCCGCGACATTCGCGGCCGAGAGCTAGCGCCGGATCGCGACCGGCTCAGTCGGTTCTGCCGGAGGTGGTCTGCTGGCCGCGGCCGGCGCGCCAGACCGGGTCGGGGGTCGACCACAACCGTTCGTCGCGGATGGCGGCCGCCAGCTCGCGCGCCTGGATCGCCAGAAAACGCTCACCCTTGTCGGCGCTCGCAGCGCGTGGATCGCCCTTGACACCGGTCGTGGGCGCGCGTTCCGAGAAGGAATAAAAGCGTGTGAAACCGGCCGGTGCGTCAACCGGCTCGGGCCGCTGCTGCATCGCTTCATCAAATTTATCTCGGCGAACCAGTTCGCCGGCGATCGTCAGCATCACCGATGTCTCGCCCTCGCAGGCATGCTTCGGTCCGGTATCGGTTTCGAAGATCGCCGCGACATCCTTCGGCGCGAGCATCCAGGGCGTTGTCGCCACGATCGGCATGGCGAAGGTCACCGCCAGTTCGCGGGCGATGACCGCCAGCGGATCGATATTGCCGCCATGGCCGTTGACCAGCAGCAATCGGGCGAAGCCGAGCGCCTTCAAGGAGCGCACGACGCTGTGGATGATGGCGCGATAGGCCTCGAAGTCGACGCTGATCGTGCCGCCGAATGGAAAATGATGCTCGCTCATCCCGAGCCACAATCCCGGCATGACGGCGACCGGAACGTCGTCGGCGACGAGCCGTGCGGCGCGCAGCGCGGCGGCGCTTGCGCTCGCGGTATCGGTGATGACAGGCAAGTGAGGCCCATGCTGCTCAAGCGAGCCCGTCGGCAGGATTGCGAGAGCATTTGGCCGGGCCGCAATCGCCCGCAGGTCCGGCGCAGTCATGCGCGCCCATTCGACTTCAATCGTCACCGCACATCTCCGGCGCTCGCCACGTCCGATATCTATCCGATATCCGGTTGCGAGCTTCCAGCAGATTGTCCATGCGATGGCGAATTGATCACATCCCGGTCATTGCCGGGAGCAAAAGCCGGAGCCGGACGGCTCAGGTTTCCTTGCGGCGCAGGCGCACGATCACATCGACGCGTGCGACCTCATAACCTTCCGGCGTCTGCGGCAGCTTGTCGACCGCGATATGCGGGCCGGGAATATCGAAGACGGTGGTCTCGCCTTCCACGATGAAGTGGTGGTGATCGGCCAGATTGGTGTCGAAATAGGCTTTCGATCCGTCCACCGCGATCTCGCGCAACAGGCCAGCCTCGGTGAACTGGTGCAGCGTGTTGTAGACGGTGGCGAGCGACACCGGCACCCGCGCCTTGGCGGCCTCGTCGAACAGCATCTCGGCGGTGACGTGCCGGTCGCCCTTGGCGAACAGGATCCAGCCGAGCGCCATGCGCTGGCGGGTCGGCCTGAGGCCAACCTCCCGCAGCATGGTGCGCACGTCATGGATCGGGCAGCCCGTGCGTTGCAGCAGGCTGACCCGCTCCTGGGCCGACAACTTCCCGTCCGCCGAAAGTGGCGGCTCGTGATGCGTGAGGTCGATGAGTGTCCGGATCGTCATTGAACCTATTTTAGGAATTCCACGGCGGTTCTGCAACCCATTCGCAGCCGAGAAGGTTGACGGTTCGGTGCCGCGCCTGACGAGGCGTCAATCGGCTTGTTCGCCATGGTCAAATTCGCACCTCGTCTCCTTTTGCCCCACCCGAATCCCTGTGTTAGAGAGGCGCCGCTACGGTCCCGGCGGAGGGGCCGCGATAAAAGGGCGGTTGAAACAAAGCAATGAGCGAGCGCAAGACGAGCTTCACCTATGAAGAGCTTCTCGCCTGCGGGCGGGGCGAACTGTTCGGCCCCGGGAACGCGCAATTGCCGCTGCCACCCATGCTGATGTTCGATCGCATCACTTCCATCGGTGTCGACGGCGGCGCCAACGGCAAGGGCCATGTCACGGCCGAACTCGACGTGAAGCCGGACCTCTGGTTTTTTCCCTGCCATTTCAAGGGCGATCCGGTCATGCCGGGCTGCCTGGGCCTCGATGCGCTGTGGCAGTTGACCGGGTTTCATCTGGGCTGGCAGGGCTTGCCCGGGCGCGGCCGCGCGCTCGGCGTCGGCGAGGTGAAATTCTCCGAACAGGTGCTGCCGACCACCAAGAAGGTGGTCTATGGCGTCGATTTCAAACGTGTCTTCAAGTCCAAGCTCGTGCTCGGCATCGCCGACGGCTGGCTCGAGGCCGACGGCAAACGCATCTATGAGGTGAAGGACATGCGCGTCGGCCTGTTCGTCGCCGCCGCGTGATCGCCTGATTCGTCAGTACAACGTCGCGGCACGATACCCGCGATATCAAACGAAAGAGGCTGCTTATGCGCCGCGTCGTCGTCACCGGAATGGGCATCGTCTCGTCCATCGGCAACAATTCCAACGAGGTCCTGGCCTCGCTTCGTGAGGCCAGGAGCGGCATCGCGCTGGCGCCATCCTTCGTCGAGCACGGTTTCCGCTGCCAGGTCTCGGGTGCGCCGACACTCGATCCATCGACCATCCTCGATCGTCGCGCCATGCGCTTCCACGGCGGCGGCTCGGCCTGGAACCACGTGGCCATGGATCAGGCGATCCTGGACGCGGGTCTCGAAGAGGCTGAGATCAGCCACGAGCGCACCGGCATCGTGATGGGCTCCGGCGGCCCGTCGACCCGCGCTTTGGTGGATGCCTATGACAAGGCCCGCGAGAGCGGCAATTCCAAGCGCGTCGGTCCGTTCGCGGTGCCGAAGGCGATGTCGTCGACGGCTTCGGCGACGCTTGCCACCTGGTTCAAGATCAAGGGCGTGAACTACTCGATCTCCTCGGCCTGCGCGACCTCCAACCACTGTATCGGCAATGCCTATGAGCTGATCCAGTGGGGCAAGCAGGACGTGGTCTTCGCCGGCGGCTGCGAGGAGCTCGACTGGACCCTGTCGGTGCTGTTCGACGCGATGGGCGCCATGTCGTCGAAATTCAACGACCGGCCGACCACCGCCTCGCGCGCCTATGACGTCAATCGCGACGGCTTCGTCATTGCCGGCGGAGCCGGTGTCCTGGTGCTGGAAGAATACGAGCATGCCAAGGCGCGTGGCGCCAAGATCTATGGCGAAATCGCCGGCTACGGCGCCACCTCCGACGGTTACGACATGGTCGCGCCGTCCGGCGAGGGTGCGGTGCGCTGCATGCGCATGGCGCTCGAGGGCGTGAAGGCCAAGGTCGACTACATCAATCCGCACGGCACCTCGACGCCGGTCGGCGATCTCAAGGAGATCGAGGCGATCCGCGAAGTCTTCGGCGGCGCCGACAAGAGCCCGCCGATCTCGGCAACCAAGTCGCTGACCGGCCATTCGCTGGGCGCAACCGGCGTGCAGGAAGCGGTCTATTCGCTGCTGATGATGAACAACGGCTTCATCTGCGAGAGCGCCCATATCGAAGAGCTCGATCCCGATGTCGCCGACATGCCGATCGTGCGCAGGCGCATCGACGACGCCAAGCTCGGTTGCGTGCTGTCCAATTCTTTCGGTTTCGGCGGCACCAATGCCACCATCGTGCTGAAGCATGTCGATGCCTGAGAACCCGGGGCTCGCTTTCATAATTGGTATCCAATCGTGATGGACTTAATGTCACCGGGTGGTCGCAGACTCATGGAAGATGCGGGAAGATCAGGCTCCCAAGGCGAAAGGCCATGTGGACAGACCGTTTCGCGCATCCCCACCTTCAACTCGTCGACCGCGGTGGCACGGCCGGTATTGAACCGAGGAGCAAGCGCGTGACGGGATTGATGCAGGGCCGTCGCGGCCTGATCATGGGAGTGGCGAACGACCACTCCATCGCCTGGGGCATCGCCCGGACGCTCGCCGCCCATGGTGCCGAGATCGCCTTCACCTATCAGGGGGAGGCGCTCGGCAAGCGCGTTCGCCCGCTGGCCGACAGCATCGGCGCCTCGCTGGTGCTGCCCTGCGACGTCGAGGATATCGCCACCGTCGACCAGACCTTCGCGACGCTCGCGGAAACCTGGGGCGGGCTCGACTTCATCGTTCACGCCATCGGCTTTTCCGACAAGAACGAGCTGAAAGGCCGCTACGCCGACACCTCGCGCGACAATTTCTCGCGCACCATGGTGATTTCCTGCTTCTCCTTCACCGAAGTCGCCAAACGCGCCGCCGCCCTGATGCAGCCGGGCGGCTCGATGCTGACCCTGACCTATGGCGGCTCGACCCGGGTGATGCCGAACTACAATGTGATGGGCGTCGCCAAGGCAGGGCTGGAGGCGTCGGTGCGTTATCTCGCCGCCGATTACGGCCCGCTCGGCATCCGGGTGAACGCGCTGTCGCCCGGCCCGGTGCGCACGCTCGCCGGCGCCGGTATTTCCGACGCACGGCTGATGTTCAACTTCCAGAAGCGCCATGCGCCGCTCCGGCGCACCGTTTCGATCGACGAAATCGGCGGCTCGGCGCTCTATCTGCTGTCGGACCTGTCGACCGGCGTGACCGGCGAAATCCACTATGTCGATTCCGGCTACAACATCGTCTCGATGCCGCATCCGGAGGCGCTGAAGACGGTCGACGCCGCCGAGCAGGCGGTGGAAGATGCGACGACCCGTTCGCGCGGGCAGGCGGCCGAATAGACCGCGGATCGGCTGGCGGGTTCGCCGGCGCCGCGAACGCGGATGCGCCGCGCCGGTCGATCAACCGGGGCCGGGGCCGAGTTCATGCACCCTGACGCCGGGGCAGACCCGCTGGGCAATGTCCAGCAGGTGGCGATGGTGCGTCAGATAGATCACCTGGCCCACCTCGGCCATGTCCGAAAAGACCCGGAAGGCCTCCTCGGCGCGGAAGTCGTCGAAGGTTTCCATGATGTCGTCGGCAACGAAGGGCACGGCCGGGCGCAGGCGGGCGAACTCGTGATAGCCGGCCACGCGCAGGGCGAGATAGAGCTGGAAGCGCGTTCCCTTGGACATGTCCGAGGCGATCTTGGAGCTGCCGTCGGCACCGACGCCGAGCAGGATCTCGCCATCCTTCTCGGGCTGCGTCGCCAGGCCGGTATAGGCGCCGCGGCTGATCGTCCGGAAAGCTTCGGAGGCGCGCTTCATCATGGAACTGCGGTGCCGGTCGCGATAGGAGCGCAGAGCCTGCTCGGCGGCGACGATGCCGACCCGCAGCCGGAAATGGCGCAGGGCCTTGTCTTCAATCTCCAGAAGGCCGGTGCGCCGCCGTTCTTCGAGCCTGGCAACCGCGTCGTCACCGCCCACCGCCTCGACCCGGTCCACCGCCTTGCTATGGGCGGTGAACAGCTCGCGCGCGCGCCGGTCGAGGTCCTCGAAGCGGGCGGTCAGTTCACCGAGCTCGGTTTCGAGCGCCGGCCGATCGAGCCCTTCGAGCAGGGCTTCCGCGTCATGTTCCGCGGTTTCGCCGATCGCGTCGCGCAGCGCACGCGCCTCGTCGATCTCGCGCCTTTGCAAGTCGGCTTTTTTCTCGGCGCTGCGCAGCCTTTCGCCAACCTCGATCAACGAGGTCACGTCGAAATAGCCGGTCATTTCGATCTTTCGCCTGGCGTTGACGGCGATCCGGTCGACAACATCGCGTTGGCGCTCGCGCAGATCGTCAAGCGAGGTCATCCGGGTCGCGCGGGTCGCCTCGGCCGCGCGCGCCGCCTCGACGCGGTGAGCGACATCGTGCGCCAGGTCGAGAGACGGCCGGCTGCGGTCGTCCATGCCGAGCTCGCCGGCAAGCGCGGCAACTTCGTCGGCGAACGCTGCCTGGTCGTGCTCCATCTTCTGGATCCGATCGGCGAGGCCGCTCCGCTTGTCGAGCACCGGTTCGAGCGCCGCGAGCTCGACGAGGCATTCGCGCACCGTCGCGACGCCCGGAATGCCGCCCCGGCCGAGCCAGGAGCCCGCACAGGCCTTCTCCCAGGCCTGGCTCCAGTCCCGCTCGGCGGCCGCCGCGGCGTTCATGTCCGCGTCCCGCCGCGCCAGGTCGCGGCGGCGCTCATCGGCCTGGTCGCGCAGCGCTTGCTTGCCGGCCTCGCGATCGATGGCGGTTTGCGCGGCAAGGGCGAGCGCATCGAGGTCGGCGGCGGCGTCGTGGCTGGTGCCCGCGGCCGCAAGCGCGGACAGCAGCCGCTCGCGTGCCGCCGCTGCGTCCGTTTCCGCCTCGCGAAGGTCACGGTCGGCCTGGCGGCGCTGTTCACGCAGGTCGAGTATCCGTTCGCGCGCCGCGAGCCAGGCCTCCAGGTGGGATAGCGACATGTCCGGCGGCATCGCCGGACCGATCGCCCGCAGCGCCGCGGCGATCTCCGCGCGCAGCGTCGCCATGCGGCCTGACGCGACGGCGTGCAGCTCTCCGGCCCGGTCGAGATCAGCGATGAGGACCGCGATCGCCTGCGTCAGCTGATGCAGCCGCGCCACGTCCTTGGCATTGCCGAAGCGGGCATGGACAACGGCATCGTCGCGGCGAAGCGTGCCTTCGTAGGCGTCGGCGGAGGTGGCGTCGAGCGCGCGCCGGTGCCTTGCCCATGCTGCCTCGCGGGCGGCACGGATCGCCGCGGCCTCCTGATCGCTCACCGGCCCGGCCGTCGCGCCGATCGAATCCCGTTCGGCCTCGAGCCGGCGCCGCTCGGTGGTGAGGCGCTCGATGGCCGAGCCATGCCGGTCGATCTCGGCCTGGGCCTCCGCGGTGGCGGCCTTCCAGCGCTCGATGTCGTAGGCTGCGGGCACGCTGATCGCCGCGAGCTCGTCCGCCTTGCCGCTCCACGGTTTCAACGCGGACAGGCGTTCGGCCAGGACATCAAGCAGGTTCGCCCTGGTTCGCTCGGCGATACGCCGGCGCGCCAGATGGTCGTCGGCGCGGAGCGCGTTCACCGCGCCGGCAAGCGCCGCGAACGCCGTGGCGGCGCCTGGCTGGTCATCGGGGCCGGCGGCACCCAGCCGCTCGCGCAGGTCGGCGAGGCGACGGCCCGCTTCGGTCCATTCGCGCCGGCTGCCGTTCAGCGCCGCCTCGACACCCGACCTCTGTTCGATCAGGCTTCTGAGCGCGCCGACCTGCGAGGCGGCGAGCAGGAGCGAGCCGGGCGCCGTCTGTTCCGGACATTCCAGGCGGCGCAGGATGCCCGAGATTGCCAGGTCGATTTCCTTCAGCTGCAGGTGCCGGAGCGGCAGGTCCTTCTCCGCCGTCACACTGCGCGCCCTGAGCTCGGCCAGCCGGTCGGCCCGCTCGGCCAGCCGAAGGCCATGCTCGTCGACGGCGATCGCCTCGATCTCGTCCGTCACACGGTCGATATCGCGATCGATCGCATCGGCGCGGGTCGCCAGCTCGATCTCCTCGGCCTGCAGCCTGGGGAGGCTTTCCAGCCAGCCGGGCGGCGGTTCGGGCAGGCCGGCCAGGGGCTCCAGATCGGCGCGCAGGGCCTTCAGCGCGGCCAGTCGCGGCATGGCGTTCACGAGGCGCCTGATCTCGTCCATGCGCGAGCGGACCTGACCGCGCTCGCCCAGGGCCTCCTCATACTGGACCGAGGCGCGGTCGCGGGTTTCGACGAGCTGGGCATATTCGGATGCCGCCGTGTCGATCCGCTCCCGCTCCTCCTTGAGTGTCGCCAGTTGGGCCTTGAGGTCATGCAGTTCGCCGCTTCGCGCCCGGAACCGGTAGAAGCCGTCCGCTTCGCCACGCAGCGCGACGAGGGTCCGGCTGAGCTCCGCGAGCCCGGCGCTGGCGGAAAACAGCAATTGGCCGAGATCGCCCTTGCTGGCGAGAATGCTCTCGCCACCGGCTTCCAGCGTGTCGTCGTCGAGCGAGAACATGGTCCGGTAGGAGGCCCGGTCGATGGCGCCGAGATCGCCGAGGATGAGGCCGTCGGGAACCGGCTGCTCGCCGCCATCGAGCAGGCTGTTCTGCGGCCGCTTGATCCGGACGAAGGCGCGTGTGCCGCTGGCGAGATCGAGCGAAGCGCCGATCCGCATGGTCGCATAGGGATGGAGGAAGTCGTAGCGGCTGCGCGCCTCGATGCCGAAGAGCAGGTCGAGAAAGGCGGCCAAAGCCGTCGACTTGCCGGCTTCGTTCGGGCCGTAGACGATGTGCAGGTCGGGCCGGCCGGGCTCGCTCGAGCCGAAATCGATCTGGCGGTCGGTGAACTTGCCGTAGCGTGTCAGGTCGAGACGGTTGAGGCGCATCAGGATTGCCCGCCATCGGCTGCAGCGTGGAGCCGCGCGAGAACGTCTTCGGCACCCTCGCGCGCCAGCCGCCCGAGGGCCGCCTTGAACGCCTCCTCGCTGGTGCCGAAGATGGTCCGGCATTCCACCGGCAATTGCGCCCGCAGTTCCTCGGCGATGACAGTCAGTTCCATCGCATAGGCGCTGGACGACAGGACCTCGCCGGCGATCAGGTCGTGCAGTTCGGCCAGCGGGTCGGCAGGTGCGCCCGCGACGACGCCCGGCGCGGTGCAGTCGATCTCGAGCTTCTCGACCCAGCTCTTGCCGATCACCGACGCCCGGTCGTCGGCCTCCGCCTTCAGGAGGTCGGCATCGCGCCTGATCTGCCAGGCCAGCGGCGTCGTTCCGGTGATGCTGAGGCGCGCCACCAGATGCTCGGACTGGGTCCGCTCGCGCGCCTGCTCGAAGGCCCGGGTCATGGCCGCGACCAGAGCGCGCCAATCCTCGATGCCGTCGACATTCACCGCCACCCGCTCGAACTGGGCAACGCTGGTGAAGCGCTGTTCCATCTGGATCGACCGGTCATCGGCAACCGTGACCAGCGTGACGGATTTGGGCCCAGCCTCGTTGATGTCGCGGCCCTGCGGCATGCCCGGCATGACGATCGCACGCGGGCTTTCGACGACGGCACGCCGGTGGACGTGGCCGAGCGCCCAGTAGTCGAAGCCGCTGGTGCCGAGATCGGCGATGCTGCACGGGGCGTAGGGGTCATGTCCCGCCGCGCCGGCAAGGCTCGTGTGCATCAGCGCGATGTTCACGGCACCGTCGAGCGGGGCTTTGTATTTCGGCAGCAGGCTCTCGGCCGCATGGGCGTTGGCGAAGCTGATGCCGTGGATCGCCACCGCGAAATCGCCGCGCGACCGCTCGATCGAGACGGCCTCGGCCCGGCCGCCGAACACCTTCACGGTGTCTGGAAGGGTCAGTTCCTTGGTGATCCTGGACAGGGCGTCGTGGTTGCCTCGGATGATGAAGACCCGGATGCCGGCTTCGTCGAGCCGCCGGATCTGCATGGCCAGGAACCGCGCCGTCTTCATCGACGTCTGGTCGCCGTCGTAGAGGTCGCCGGCCAGCAGCAGGGCGTCGACCTGTTCGTTCAGGCAGAGGTCGACGATATTGGTGAAGGCCCGCCGCGTGGCGTTGCCGATCAGTTCGGCCAGATCAGGGTTGCGCAGCGCGAGTGATCGAAGCGGCGAATCGAGGTGAACATCCGCCGCATGGACGAAGCGATAGGCCAAGAACGTCCCCCGTCACGCTGCGACCGAAATCTCTCGCCCCTTGTCGCCTCTGCGCGGCCGTTTGAAAAGGCTGGACCCGCGCACGCATCACCGGCCATGGCCAGCGCGGGATGTCCGCGCCAGCTGCAGCCTGGTGGCCGCTCGAATCCGGCAGGCGATCAGTCCTTGGCGCGCTCGTAATAGGCGCCGTCCTCGGTGTTCACGACGATGCGCGTGCCGGCGCCGATATGCGGCGGCACCAGGGTGCGCACGCCATTCGACAGGATGGCGGGCTTGTAGGACGACGAGGCGGTCTGGCCCTTGGTCACCGGCTCGGTCTCGACCACTTCCAGCGTGACGCGCTGGGGCAGTTCGATGCCAACCGGATTGCCCTCATAGACCGAGAGCTTCACTTCCATGTTTTCCTGGAGATAGGGCTTCATATCGCCAAGGATGTCGTCGGGAACCCCGATCTGCTCGAAGGTTTCCTTGTTCATGAAGTGATTGCCGTCGCCATCGGAGTAGAGATAGGTGTAGGGCCGGTCCTCGACGAAGGCGCGCTCGACCATTTCGGTGGTGCGCCAGCGCTCCGACACCTTCACGCCATCCGACAGGCGGCGCATGTCGACCTGGGTCACCGGCGTGCCCTTGCCGGGATGGATATTCTGGGCGGTGACGATCAGATAGAGCCTGCCGTCGACTTCAAGGATGTTGCCCTTGCGGACGGAAGAGGCGATGACCTTCGGCACGGATGTCGTCCTTGGATTGGCGGGTGCAGGTTGGATGGGGCGACCGCCCCTGGCGATCGGTTCCGCCGTCGCATAGACGAAGTTTCCGCAAAGCGCCACCCCGAAGCCTGAAACCGATGTCCATGACAGCCTCTCCCTGGTGGGCCAAGGACCGCCATGCCGACCGCCGGCCGTTCCTGGTCCAGCGCGGCCGGATCAAGCAGCGGCTGCGCTCCTGGTTCGAAGCCGAGGGCTTCACCGAGGTCGAGGCCGGGCTGTTGCAGGTCTCGCCCGGCAACGAGGCGCATCTGCACGCCTTTGCAACCGAGGCGGTCGCCATCGACGGCCGGCGGGCGCCGCTTTACCTGCACACCTCGCCGGAATTCGCCGCCAAGAAGCTGATCGCCGCCGGCGAGACCCGGATCGTCGATTTCGCCCGGGTGTTCCGCAATCGCGAGCGCGGCCCGCTGCACCACCCCGAGTTCACCATGGTGGAATGGTACCGGGTGGGCGAACCCTACGAACAGCTGATGGCCGATTGCGCGGCGCTGATGCGGCTCGCCTGCGAGACCGCCGGCGCTACGCTTCTGACCTGGCGCGGCGCGACAGCCGATCCGTTTCTCGAACCCGAGCGGGTGACGCTGGCCGAAGCCTTCGACCGCCATGCCGGCATTGATCTCCTGGCAACCATTGCTCCGTCGGGCGAGGCCGATCGCGCCGACCTCGCCGGCCGCACCCGCGCGGCGGGCATCCGCGTTTCCGAGGACGACACCTGGGCCGACATCTTCTCCAAGGTGCTGGTCGAGCGGATCGAGCCGAAGCTCGGTTTCGGCCGCCCGGCCATCCTGTGCGAATATCCGGTGAGCGAGGCCGCATTGGCGCGTCCAAAACCGGCCGACCCACGGGTGGCCGAGCGCTTCGAGCTCTACGCCTGCGGCGTCGAGCTTGCCAACGCCTTCGGCGAGCTGACCGATCCGACCGAGCAGCGCCGCCGCTTCGAGATCGAAATGGCCGAGAAGGCGCGGGTCTATGGCGAGCGCTATCCGATCGACGAGGAGCTCCTGGCGGCGCTCGCCCTGATGCCGCCGACCAGCGGCATCGCGCTCGGTTTCGAGCGGCTGGTCATGCTGGCGACCGGCGCCCGCGCGATCGACGAGGTGATCTGGACCCCGGTGCCGGAAACCTTCAGCCGATAAGCGGAATATGCGCTGCGGCCGAGCGCGGCAGCAGGCCGGCGAGCCGCGGATCGTCGAAGATCTCGATACCGGTGGCATAGGGCACGAAGCCGCAGCTCCGGTAGAATTTGAGCGCGCCGGGATGGTCGTGCGAACAGGTGTGCAGCCAGACCTTGGTGATGCCGGGCCGCCAGGCCACCTGCAGGGCGCTCGCCATGGCCATGCGGCCGAGGCCCTGGCCGACGGCCTCCCGGGCCAGGCCGAAATAGACGATCTCGACCTCGGCTTCGACCCTGAGATCCAGCTCGACCATGCCGATCTCGGCGCCGTCGCGCTCGATCGTATAGACCTCGACCCGCGGATTGCCGAGGATGTCGGCCAGCGCCGCGTCGGACAGGATCAGGCGGGAGGTCCAGAGCCAGTCCTCGCCAACCCGGCGGAACAGGGCGCGGTACCAGGCGAGATCCGGCGCCGCGATCCGGTTGAGCCGCAGCGGGCCGGGCGACGCCGCAGGCTCCGGCGCTTTCGCCATGCCGAGCCAGGTGACGGCGGCGGTCAGCTTGCCCTTGGGCACCAGAAAAGTGCCGGAGATGTCGAGCGTCGCATCGGTCATGTCTGCGGTTCCCGGTCGGCCGGCGCGAAGCCAAGGGCTTCGAGCGCGTCTCTCGCCTCGACGATCGCGGCGCGGAAAGCCTCGATCGCCGCCGCCTTGGCGGGTTCGGCGGCGACGGCGAAATCGTAATGCTCCTCGGCGAGCGGGATGAAGCCGAGATCGTTGGCCTCGGCCACCGGGCGGATCGCCACGCCCCAGTCGGCGCGGCCCTGGGCGACGCTCGCGGCCACCGCGTTGTGCGAGCGCGGCTGGTTCCAATAACCAGGTGGCTTCCGTCCTTCGAGCAACTGGTCGATCAGGATGCGCGTGCCGGCGCCCTGGTTGCGGTTGACCATCAGGCAATCGGGATCGGCAAGCGCCTTGTCCACCGCGGCCTTGGCGTCGGTGATGCCGGCAAAGCGCGTATCGGTCCTGGCGTGGACGATGCCCTGCATGCGCCGCCAGCCAGCGATCAAACTCATATCGGGGCCGAGAAACGGCCGGTTGTAGAGGCCGGTCTTCGGATCGAACAGGTGGATCGGAGCGAGATCGCATTCGCCCCGGCGCAGCGCCGAGAGGCCGCCGAGGCTGCCGAGCGCCAGCGACCGGGCGCTCAAGCCGTGGTCGACCAGGCGGCCGATGACCGCGTCGAGGCCAACGCAATGGCTGCCCATGATGACCAGGTCCGGCACATGCAGATGCGGCGTGAACAGGGTCACCGGCGTCACCGTCTCGGCCGGCATGGCTTCGGCCAGCGCATCGATGGTGACGAAACCGTCGGCCTGGGAGAAGGCGGTGACCGAGCCTGAGCCCTTGCCGATCGGGTAGGCCACCGGACCGTCCGGACTTGCCGACAGCGCCACCATGACGAATTCGGTGCGGCCGAGGTCGGAGGGCACGCGCACCGGCACGCGCGCGGTGAGCTGGACGTCCTGGCGCTCCGGTTGGCCGGCCAGGATCCTGAGCACCGGCACCACGATGTCGTGGAAGGTGAACATGGCCGAGGTCGGGAAGCCCGGCAGGATCACCACCGGCTTGCCGTCGGCAACGGCGAGGCAGAGCGGCTTGCCGGGTTTCAGGGCGACGCCATGGGCAACGATGCCGGGGCTCCCGAGCGCGCCGACGATGCGGTAGGTCAGGTCGCCGGCGCCCTTCGACGTGCCGCCCGACAGGATCACCGCGTCGCATGTCGCATGGGCCTCGCGCATCGCCGCCTCGAGCCGGACGGCATCGTCGGCAATGGCGCCGAAACGCACCGGCTCGCAGCCGTTTTCCTCCAGCGCGGCGGCAACGATGGCGCCGTTGGAATCATAGATCGCGGCGGGGCGCAGCGGCTCGCCGGGGGCGACCAGCTCGTCGCCGGTGGAGATCACCGCGACCCGCGGCTTCAGCCAGACCTGGGCCTCGACGAGGCCGACGGCCGCCAACATGCCGATCTCACGGGCGCCGACCGTGGTGCCACGGCGCAGAAGCGTTTCGCCGCGGGCGATGTCGGACCCTGCAAAGGCGATGTTCTGGCCGGGCGCCAGCGCGCGTTTGACCACCAGCCGGCCGTCGGCCGCGATGTCGGTCTGTTCGATCATGACGACGGCATCGGCACCGCGCGGGACCGGCCCGCCGGTGGCGATCGGCGTGGCCGTGCCGGGCCGGACCGCGAGCTTCGGCTGAAAGCCGCAGGCGATCACCTCGCCATTGAGCGCCAGGACGGACGGCGCGGTGTCGGAGGCGGTTGCGACATCGCCGGCATGGAGGGCGAAGCCGTCGACCACCGAGCGGTCGAAGGGCGGCGTATCGACCGGCGCGGCGATGTCGGTGGCCAGCACCCGGCCGACCAGGCGATCGAGCGGCACCAGCTCGGACCCGAGCGGCTTTGGCGCCAGCGCCGCGCGGAAGCGGCTGACGGCTTCCTCGCGCGTCAGCACGGTGAGGAACTGATCCTGGTCGAGGCTTGAGCGTTCGGTCATGAGCTCGGTTCGGGCATCAGCGGGTTGCCGATCGGGATGGCGGCGAGCGGCGTGCCGGCGGCAGCGCCCTCGCTCTCCGGTGGGATCAGCGCGACCGCATCGGCCCTGAGCAGGGCCTGCAGCGTGACCGCGCCGACGATGAGGGGTTCATAACGCCCATCGACGACGTGCAGCAATGCGACATCGGTGCAGCCGATCGTCGAGGCGATCTTGGCGCCGAGCGGCAAGGTGTGCGTGTTGACCCGCCGGGCGGTCAGGCGTGCGACGACGGGCAGGATCAAGGCGTAGAAAGCCGCGATCGCGCCGTCGAAGCGCTCGGGCAGGAGGATGACCGGCCTGCCGTCAGATGCCATGGCCGTGCCGGCATTGTCGCCCGGGCGCAAGGCCAGGCCGCGCGCGACCGGCATCGGCGCGCGATTGGCGAAGGCGCCGGCGCTTTCGCCGAAGCTCGCGATCAGTCCGGCCTCCGGCTCGCCGGTTTCGGTCAGGCCAAGCGCCCGGAGGCGCGCGGCGAGCCAGTCGCGGACCACCGGATCGCCGCCGGGCGTCATGGCGAAGCTTGCCCGGAGAACGGCGATATCGGTCATGCCGGCCGTCGCCAGCGCCAGCCGCAGCTCCGGCGTGACCAGGTCGCCGCGCCCGAGGATCTGGATATCGCCGGCGAGATCGGATCCGGCCGTGGCGACCTGCTCGCCCGGATAAGCGGCCTGGCCGATTTCGACCAGGCGACCGGCCGGGATCGCCGCCGCTGCGGGGATGACCGCATCGGTTGCCGGTGGCAGTGTCGCGCCGCTGCGAACCGCCGGCGGCATGTCGGTCAGGATGACCGGGGCATAAGGGGTGGCGCCGACGATATCGGCCGAGGCGACCGCAATGCCGTCGCGCAAGGCGACGGCCAGTGGCGGGACCGGCCCGGAGGTCCGCGCCGGTTCGGCGGCAATGAGCCCGAGCGCGTCGGCGATTGCGATCCGGGCCTGGTCGAGCGGCTTCGAGCCGGCCAGCAGCGGCTCCAGCGCATCGGCGACCGGCGTGAGGCGAGGCGGCTCGGACATCGGCGGCGGCTTCACATGTTGAGCCGGACCTGGCCGGCCTCACTGACATCATAACCGCCGAAATCGGCGGCGCGACGCACGAAGTCCGGCCGGCGCAGGAAAGCCAGCAGCTTTTGCGGCCCGGGCTCGAAATAGCTCCGCCGGCGCAGCACGAGATCGAAGCGCTCCCAGACGACCGGCAGGAAGCCGAGGCCGTGGGTGGCGGCCACCGCCGATGTCGCGATGCCGCAATCGGCCTCGCCCGAGCGAATGGCGAGCGCCAGGTCGACGCCGGTCGGGTAAGGGGCGGCTGCGCTGTTCAGGCTCTCCGGCGGCACCGACAGCCGGTCGAGCATGGCGGCGAGCAGCAATTGCGCGCCGGCGCCGGTCTGGCGCAAGGCGAAACGTGCGCCGGCCCTGACCGCGCCAGCGAGGTCTTCGAGCTTCAGGGGATTGCCTGGCGCGACGACCAGGCCCTGCTCGCGCCGGGCAAAACCGATGACGACGGCATCGTTCAGGCCGGAGCGCGCCGCGACACCGGTGATATTGGCGCCGTCGTCGTCGGTGGCGCCGTGCAGGTGGATGGCGGCGGCGGCCACCTCATTGCGCTCCAGGCGGTCGAGGCCTGTTTCCGAACCCTCGGCCAGCAAGGCAAGCCCCGAGCCGGACTGGCGCATCGCCCATTCGAGCAAGGGGTCGTGGCTGCCACCGACGATCGGCGGCGGCGGTTCCGCGACGAAACCGGCCGGACGGGCAAGGCCGGCGGCCAGCCAACGGTCGAGGGCGGCGCGCGGAAACAGCCATTTGCCGGTCACCTTGGTGCAAGGCACGGCGCCCTGGGCGACGAGGTCGTAGAGCTTGCGCCCCTTGAGCTTGAGATAGGCCGCCGCTTCATCGGTTGTCAGATAGGTGTTCTCATGCATAGAGCTGCGTTCTCATGCAGGAATTCCATTGTTGAAAATCATACGGGCGGATCCATAACCAATGCAACAAAGAACAGGATCTTGAAGCCGGAGGAACGCCGCCCTTGGACGTCAGCACCGCCTTCGCCGCAGCCTTTGGCCTGATCCTCGGGCTCGATCCGGGTTTCCTCGCCATCGTGCGCCTGTCGCTGACCGTGACCCTGACGGCCGTGCTGGTCGCGGCGGTCATTGGCCTGCCGCTTGGCGCCATGCTGGCGCTGGCGCGCTTCCCCGGCCGGTCGCTGGTGATCGTCGTGGTCAACGCGCTGATGGGCCTGCCGCCGGTGGTCGCTGGCCTGATGATCTTCCTGATCCTGTCCAGGTCAGGCCCGCTCGGCCCCCTCGGGCTGTTGTTCTCGCCGGCCGCCATGGTTGCGGCCCAGGCGCTCCTGGTGCTGCCGATCATCCTGGCGATCACCCGCCAGATCGTCGAGGACCTGCAGGGCGAATATCGCGAACATCTCGCCTCCGTCGGCATGACCGGCTGGCGGGCCATTCCGACGCTCCTGTGGGACGGCCGCTTCGCGCTTGCCACCGCGCTGCTGGCCGGCTTCGGCCGGGCCAGCGCCGAGGTCGGCGCCGTGCTGATCGTCGGCGGCAATATCGCCGGCTACACCCGCACCATGACGACCGCGATCGCACTGGAGACCTCGAAAGGCGATCTGCCCCTGGCGCTCGGGCTCGGCATCGTGCTGATCGGGCTGACGCTCGCCATCAATGCGGTGACCTATGGCGCGAGCCGTATCGGCGCGCGTTATGCGGGGTGACGGCCATGCGTGACACCGTGTCGATCCTGCCGCTGACGGTCGAGGGCCTGGGTTTCGAGGCCGGCGGCAAACAGCTCGTCGCCGATGTCGGCTTCACCGTCCCGCGCGGCGGCATCACCGCGATCC
The DNA here is from genome assembly GCF_005144885.1 of Phreatobacter stygius. Lineage (NCBI taxonomy): Bacteria > Pseudomonadati > Pseudomonadota > Alphaproteobacteria > Hyphomicrobiales > Phreatobacteraceae > Phreatobacter > Phreatobacter stygius. The sequence continues at coordinate 1,794,573 of NZ_CP039690.1, read as the reverse complement.
TCGGGCCGAACGGCTCCGGCAAGTCGCTGACGCTCCGGCTCTGCCACGGCCTGCTGGAACCCAGCGCCGGCCGTGTCGCCTGGGCCCATCCCGCCAATGCCCGGCACGGCAGCGCCAAGCGCCACGCCATGGTGTTCCAGAAGCCGGTCATGCTGCGCCGCTCGGCGGAGGCCAATATCGTCCATGCCCTGGCCGCCGGCGGCGTCGCCCGGCGGACCCGCCAGGACCTGGCGCGCCAAGCCATGGAGCGGTTCGGCCTGGCTGCCCTGGCGACCCGGCCGGCGCGGCTCCTGTCGGGCGGCGAGCAGCAGCGGCTCGCCATTGCGCGGGCCTGGGCCCTGAAGCCGGAGCTCATGTTTCTCGACGAGCCGTCGTCGCAGCTCGATCCCGGCGCGGTCAGGCAGATCGAAGCGATGCTCGAGACCCTTGCCGCCGAAGGCGTCACCCTGGTCATGGCGACCCATGATCTCGGTCAGGCCCGCCGGCTCGCCCATCGCGTGCTGTTCTTTCATCGTGGCCGCCTCATCGAACAGGGCCCGGCCGACGCCTTCTTCGCCTCGCCGTCGACCCCGGAGGCCCGGGCCTTCATCGCCGGAGAACTCTTGTGGTGACCACACCCTGCTTCAAGGAGCCGTCCATGATCACGACCCGTCGTCTTCTCCTCGGTCTCGGCGCTGCCGTCGTGCTCGCCGGCGCCGCCGTCGGCCAGGCGGCGCCGCCACGCCTCGTCACGGTCGCCTCGACCACCTCGACGGTCGACTCGGGCCTGTTCAACCACCTCCTGCCGCGGTTCAAGGCGAAGACCGGCATCGAGGTCAGGGTGATCTCGCAAGGCACCGGCCAGGCGCTCGACACCGGCCGGCGCGGCGATGCCGACGTGGTCTTCGTCCATGCCCGGGCGGCCGAGGACAAGTTTGTCGCCGACGGTTTCGGCGGACCGCGCCGGCCGGTCATGTATAACGATTTCGTGCTGGTCGGACCGAAGGCCGATCCGGCCGGCGTGCGCGGCACGCGCGACATTGCCGCGGCGCTGCGCGCCATCCAGACCAAGGCCCTGCCTTTCGTGTCGCGCGGCGACCGTTCCGGCACCCACCAGGCGGAACTGGCCTTGTGGACGGCAGCGAGCATCGACCTCGCGGCCGCGCGGGGGGCCTGGTATCGCGAGATCGGCCAGGGCATGGGCGCGGCGCTCAACACGGCTTCCGCGATGAACGGTTACGTGCTGACCGATCGCGGCACCTGGCTGTCGTTCAAGAACCGCGGCGACCTCACGATCGTCGTCGAAGGCGACCGCCGGCTGTTCAACCAATATGGCATCATGCTGGTCAACCCGCAGCGCCATCCACATGTGAAGGCCGCCGACGGCCAGGCCTTCATCGACTGGGTGCTGGGGCCCGAGGGGCAGAAGGCGATCGCCGACTACAAGATCGAGGGACAGCAGCTGTTCTTTCCGAACGCCGGCGATGCCGGCGCTTGAGGCTGGCTATTTCGCCTTCGGATCGAGCGCATCGCGCAGGCCGTCGCCGAGCAGGTTGAAGCTCAGCACGGTGACGAAGATGGCGAGCCCCGGATAGATCGCCATCCACGGCGCCTGGGTGAGGAAACGCTGGGCCGAGTTCAGCATCGAGCCCCAGGACGGGGTCGGCGGCTGCTGGCCGAGCCCGAGGAAGGACAACGAGGCCTCGGCGATGATGGCGGTGGCGACCGTCAGCGTCGCCTGGACCAGCAATTGCGGCAGGATGTTCGGCAGGATGTGGCGCACGGCGATGCGCCAGCGCGGGTTGCCCACCGCGCGCGCCGCCTCGATATAGTCCTCGGTCTTGACCGCCAGCACCTGGCCGCGGGTCAGCCGCACGAAGACCGGCGTTGCGGTAATGCCGATGGCGATCATGGCGTTCTGCAGCGAGGGCCCCAGAAAGGCCGCCAGCGCAATGGCCAGGATCAGGAACGGACAGGCCAGCATGGCATCGGTGAAGCGCGAGATCAGCCCGTCGGTCCAGCCGCCGATATAGCCGGCGGCGAGGCCGAGCGGTACGCCGGCCAGGATCGCGATGGCGACCGAGACGACGCCGGCGGCAAGCGAGGCGCGGGCGCCAAAGACGACACGCGCGAAGATGTCGCGGCCGACCTCGTCGGAGCCGAACCAATGGGCTGCCGACGGCGCCTGGCGCACCGCCCGCCAGCTCTGCTGGATCGGGTCGTGGGGCGTGAGATAGGGTGCAAAAACCGCCATCACGATGATCAGCACGAGCACGCCGAGCGCCACCATGGCGCCCTTGCGGGCTTTCAGCCGGCGCCAGGCGCGGCGTGCCGGGCTTTCGACCTCGGCCGCGGCAATGGCTGCGAGAACGCCTTGGCTTGACGCCATGGTTCAGCTCCTCAGCCGCGGGTTGGCGAAGATGTAACCGATATCGGCCAGGAGATTAAGCACGATATAGGTGGTGGCGGTGACCAGCACGACGCCCTGGACGACGGCATAGTCGCGGTTGAACACGGCATCGACGATCAGCTTGCCGAAGCCCGGCACCGAGAAGATCTGCTCGGTCAGCACCGCGCCCGACAGGAGCGTGCCGAATTCGAGCGCGCCGAGCGTGATGATCGGGGTCAGCGCGTTGCGCAGCGCATGTTTCAGGATCACCCGCTCCTCGGCGAGCCCCTTGGCGCGGGCGGTGCGGACATAGTCGCTCTCCAGCGCCTGCAGCATGGCCGCCCGGGTGTGGCGCATCAGCACGCCGGCAAAGGAGTTGCCGAGCACGAAGGCCGGCATGACGGTCGCCGCCATCGAGCCCCAGAAATCCTCGAAGGGCGAGACATAACCGGAAGCCGGCAGCCAGCCGAGCTGCACCGAGAACAGGAAGATCATCATGATGCCGAGCCAGAAATTCGGCGTCGAGATGCCCCAGAGCGCGATGACATTGACCGCGTAGTCCCACACCGTGTTCTTCTTGACCGCCGAGACGATGCCGGCCGGAATGCCGATGGCCAGCGTGAACAGCATGGCCATGACCGCCAGCTGCACGGTGACCGGCAGTTTCTGCGCGACCAGGCGCAGGACCGGTTCCTTCAGCCGCATGCTTTCGCCGAGATCGCCGGAGAACACGCCGCCGATCCAGGCGAGATATTGGATCGGCAGCGGCTGGTCGAGCCGGTAGCGCTGGCGGATCTGTTCGATCACCAGCGGATCCTTCTCCTCGCCCGCCATCACCAGAGCCGGGTCGCCGGGCAGCAATTGCTGCAGCAGGAAAATGATCACCGAGACGAAGAACAGGGTCGGGATCAGCTGAAGGATCCGCTTGCCGATGAGCGTCAGCATGGTGCGGGGCCCGTCAGTTCGGCCTGAGTTTCAGGCCGATGACGCGCACCAGGCCGTCGGGCATCGGGCGATAGCCTTCCAGCCTCACGGTATGGGCGATGATGACGGGGCGATGGTAGAGATAGACGATCGATCCTTCGGTCATCAGCCGCTCGGCAACCCGCTCGTAGATCGCCTTGCGGGCGGCAAGATCGGACTTGGCGCGTGCCTCCTGCATCAAGGCGTCGACCTCGCGATTGCAGTAGCCGCCATAGTTCTGCGGCTGATTGCAGCCGTGGAAGATGAACAGGTTGCCGTCGGGATCGGTCCGCCCGGACCAGTTCAGCATATAGGCCTGGTAGCGGCCCTGTTCGGCCTCCTGCAGCGAGGTGGCGAATTCGGTGACGCGGATCTTCAGGTCGAAGCCGGCCTCGGCGGTCATCGCCTGCAGCACCTCGGCGACCTGGCGAACCTCCGGATTGTTCGGCACCATGAAATCGACGGTCACTGGCGTACGCACGCCGGCCTCGCGCAACAGGCGCTTGGCCCGCTCGATGTCGCGCGCGGCAACCGGGAAGCGGCTCTGGTAATAGGGGTGCTGGGGGTTGATCCACTGGTTGCCGGGCGCAGCGCCGCCGTTGAACACGACCTGGTTGATCGCCACCCGGTCGATCGCCAGCGAGAAGGCCTGCATGACGCGTGGGTCCTGGCCGAAGGCGGTCTTGGCCGCGTCGCTCTTGCCGGTGTTGAGCGTCACGCCCTGGTAGCCGAGGTCGATGGCGGTCGACAGCCTGAGCCGCGGATTGGCGCGGATCTCGGCGACGTCGGTGGCCAGCGCCCGCTCGATCAGATCGAGCGAACCGGCGCGCAGATTGGCGAGGCGGACGGTCGAATCATTGATCGGCCGGTATTCGATCCGGTCGATGGTGATCTGGTCCTTGTTCCAGTAGTCGGCGAAACGCTCGACCACGATGCGGTCCTGCTGGACCCGCTCGACCAGGCGGTAGGGACCGGCACAGACCGGCCTGGTGCCGAAGCGCTCGCCGGCCTCACGCGCGGCCTTGGGGCTGACCATCATGCCGGCGCGGTCGGTGAGCTGCGACAACAGCGGCGAGAACGGCTGCTTCAGCACCAGCCGGACGGTCAGCGGATCGACCACCTCGACCTTGTCGACGGAGGCGAGCTCCGGCCGGCGGAACGAGCCCTGCATGGTCATATGCCGCTCGATCGAGAACTTGACCGCTTCGGCATCCATCGGCTCGCCGTCGTGGAATTTGACGTTCGGACGCAGCTTGATGAGCATCGAGAGCCCATCCTCGGCGGTCTCGTGCGACAGGGCCAGCTGCGGCACGACCTGCAGCTTGTCGTCGATGTCGAACAGCTTGTCGCAGATCGAGGCGAAGACGATGCGCCCGACATAGGTGCGGCCGAGCGTCGGGTCGAGCACGTCGGGGTCTTCGGCCAGGCCGATGCGCAGGGTTGTCGGCCGGGCGCCGGCAGCGGTCATCGAGGCGGCGAGCAGCAGTGCCGCGGCAGTCCATCTGGTGAGCTTTTTCATCGGTCCCGTCCTCTGGTGTTCAGGCGCATTCGCGCTCGTGAATTGGGAATTTCATGCGTTTCGGTTCAGCCGGCACTTTCGGGTTCGCGGGCAAAGGCGGCGATCAGCCTTTCGAGCCTGAGATCGGCGATCGCCTCGCGTGGCACGATGTCGCCGGCCGGCGGCAGGTCGGGCCAACGATGGCATGCGGTGGCGTGGCTGTCGCCGATCAGGGCCGGCCGCTCGCTGCGGCAGCGCTCGATGACGAAGGGGCAGCGGGTGTTGAGGTGGCAGCCCGGCGGTGGGTTCAGCGGCGAGGGAACGTCGCCCTCCAGCAACTGCCGGTCGCGCGCGACGCCGGGTGCGGCCACCGGAATGGCTGAGAGCAGGGCGCGCGTATAGGGGTGGCGCGGTTCGGCGAACAGCGTATCGGTCGGCGCGGTCTCGACGATGCGGCCGAGATACATCACGGCGATCCGGTCGGCGATATGTTTGACCACGGCGAGATCATGCGAGATGAACAAAAGGGCCAGGCCACGCCGGCGCTGGAGATCGCGCAGCAGGTTGAGAATCTGGGCGCGGATCGACACGTCGAGCGCCGAGACCGGTTCGTCGCAGACGATCAGCTTCGGCTCCACCGCGATGGCGCGGGCAATGGCGATGCGCTGACGCTGGCCGCCGGAAAACTCGTGCGGATAGCGCAACGCCTGGTGCGGCTGCAGGCCGACCTCGGCCAGAAGTTCGCCGACCCGCTGGGCGCGCGCCGAGGCCGGCACGATCCGGTGCAGCATCAAGGGCTCGGCCAGGATATCGCCGACCGTCATGCGCGGGTTCAGCGAAGCGAACGGATCCTGGAAGATCAGCTGGGCATGCCGGCGTTTTTCGCGCAGCGCGGTCTGGCCGAGCGTCGCGAGGTCGTCGCCGTCGAAGGTCACCTGGCCGCCGGTCGCCTCGATCAGGCGCAGCACCAGCCGGCCAACCGTCGACTTGCCGCAGCCGCTCTCGCCGACCAGGGCCAGGGTTTCGCCGGCGGCAATGCTCAGGCTGACGCCGTCGACCGCATGGACCTTGCTGAGCACCCGTCCGAATGCCGATGTCCTGGCCGGGAATTGCTTGATGAGATCCCTGGTTTCGAGCAGCACGGTCATGCCACCAGCCTTTCCAGCGGCGCGCGCCGGCAGCGCGTGGCATGGCCGGGTGCGGTCGTGGCCAGGCTCGGCACCGCGGCCAGGCAGGCCGGCTCGACGAAGGGGCAGCGCGGCGCGAAGCGGCAGCCCTTGGGCGGCGCGGTCATGTTCGGCACGCTGCCGCTGATCGCGGCGAGCCGGTCCTTGCGGATGTCGAGCCGCGGGATCGAACCGATCAGGCCGACCGTATAGGGATGCTGCGGATTGCGGAACAGTTCGGCGACCGGCGCGCGCTCGACCACCTGGCCGGCATACATGACGATCACCTCGTCGCAGACCTCGGCGACCACGCCGAGATCATGGGTGATCAGGATGATCGCCGTGCCGGTCTCCTGGCGCAGCTGGCGCATCAGTTCGAGGATCTGCGCCTGGATGGTCACGTCGAGCGCGGTGGTCGGCTCGTCGGCGATCAACAGGCGCGGGTCGCAGGCGAGCGCCATGGCGATCATGACGCGCTGGCGCATGCCGCCGGACAGCTTGTGCGGATAGTCGTGGAACCGCGCCTCGGGCGTCGGGATGCGCACGCGCCGGAGCATCTCGACGGCGCGGGCCGCCGCCGCCTCGCGCGACACCTTGCGGTGGCGGATGATCGCCTCGCTGATCTGGTCGCCAATGGTGAAGCTCGGATTGAGCGAGGTCATCGGCTCCTGGAAGATCATCGCGAGCCGGTCGCCGCGCAGGTCGCGCAGGCCGCTTTGCGGCAGTTGCAGGAGGTCGTGGCCTTCGAACCGGACCGCTCCGGTCACCTCCGCCGCGCCCTGCGGCAAGAGGCCCATGATCGACAGCGAAGTGACGCTCTTGCCCGACCCGGATTCACCGACAATGCCGAGTGTGCGGCCGGCTTCGAGCGCGAAGGAGACGCCGTCGACCGCCTGGGTGCGCCGGCCGTCCTGGCCGTGGAAGGCGACGGCGAGATCGTCGACCTGGAGCAGCGGCCCGGTCGCTGTGCCCATGGCGGATGACGGCTGGGCCTCGTTCATCGCTCCGCCTCCCGCGCCACGGCCTCGGCGATCGCCGCGTTGATCGCGTCGCGGTCGATGCCGCCGACCGGATCCGCCTTGGTCGCGAAGAACCGGGCGAAATGAACATAGCGCTCGTGCGAGACCCGCTCGAGCCGGTCCAGTTCGGCCAGCGGATCGCTGTGATCGTCGACGCGCAGCGACAGCGCCGGATAGTCCTCGGTGGTGTGGATCACGAGCGCCGCCGATTGCCGGCCGCGCTTGTCGCCGCCGGCCGCCTCGCCGGCCTTCATCGCCTCGATCAGGCGGCGGGCGAAGGGCAGCAGCGCATGAGCCTGGAACGTGGCCGCGGTCGCGTCGATGACCGCGGGCCCGGTCAGCATGTTGCCGGCGACCGAAAAGCCGTCGCCGATCAGGTGGCCGCACCAGCCGACGCAATCGGCGCCGGTATGGGCGGCAAAACTCCCGGTCCGGTCCATCACATGCAACTGGCGCTGGCTGGCGCCAGGGTCGGGCGCGGTGAGCCCGCGGACCACGTCCTCGGCCGAGGCGCCGTCGCGCAACAGGCGGAGCCCGCGCGCGCCATAGGTCGGATTGGTCAGGGCCTGGGTCGCCAGCGCGCCGGCGTCCGGATCGATATGCGGCACCAGCGCGCCGGCGGCGAAGAAACGGGTCGCCACCGCGATCCCGATCGCACCCGTTTCATGATCCCGCGCGACGATCGACCAGGTCATCGGCCGACCGCATAGCCCTGCATGCCGCGCGGATTGGCGGCAGCCTTCAGCCTGACGCCCTCGCGCCGGGCGCCGGTCAGCCGGCCTTCCGACCAGTCGCCGCCGATCTCGACCTTGTGGCCGCGCCGGTCGAGTTCTTCGATGGTGGCACGCGGCAGCCGGTTCTCGACCACGACAACGCCCGGGCGCGACTCGCGCGGCCAGAACGAGCCGGGGAAATGTTCGGTGTGCCAGGCTGGCGCATCGATCGCCTCCTGCAGGTTCATGCCGGAATGGACATGGCGCAGGAACATTTGCGGGATCCACTGGTCCTGCTGGTCGCCGCCGGGCGAGCCCCAGGCGAGATAGGGCTCGCCGTCGCGGAAGGCGATGGTCGGGGTCAGCGTCGAGCGCGGCCGCTTGCCCGGCTGGAGTGCGGCCGGGTGGCTCTCGTCGAGCCAGAACATCTGGGCGCGCGAGCCGAGGCAGAAGCCGAGTTCCGGAATGATCGGCGAGGATTGCAGCCAGCCACCCGAGGGCGTCGACGACACCATGTTGCCCCAGCGGTCGATGATATCGAAATGGACCGTGTCGCCACGGGTATTGCCACTGGCGAAGGTCTGGATCTCGCCAACCGTCGGTTCGCCGGCGCCGGTCGCGCCGACCGCCACCCGCTTGCCGGCCGAGACCCGCGCCTCGACCTTGCCGCCGGCGCCGGCAATGCTGCCGGGACGCAGCTCGAGCGAGGCGCGCTCGGTGATCAGCTTGCGCCGCTCGGCATTGTAGGCCTCCGACAGCAGCGTCTCGATCGGAACGTCGACAAAGGCCGGGTCGCCGTAGAAGGCCTCGCGGTCGGCGAAGGCGAGCTTGGCGGCCTCGACCACCAGGTGGACGAAGTCGGGGCCGGCCGGATCGAGCTTGTCGAGGTCGTAACCCTTGAGCAGCGCCAATTGCTGCAGGCAGACCAGGCCCTGGCTCCAGGTGGTCGGCTTGAACACCCGATAGCGGCCGTAATCATAATGGATCGGCGCCTCGACGGTCGCCTTCCAATGGGCCATGTCGTGGCCGTTCAGCACGCCGCGATGGTGCCGGCCGGTGACGTCGAAGACATCCTGGGTGCGGCAGAAGGTGTCGATCGCCTCGGCGACGAAACCTTGCGACCAGACATGGCGGGCGCGCTCGATCTCCTGCTCGCGCGTGCCGCCCTGGCATTCGCGCAGGATCCGCTCATAGGTTTCGGCGAGCCGGACATTGGCGAACAGTTCGCCGGCCTCGGGCACCCGGCCTTCGGGCAGGTAGACCGCGGCGGAGGTCGGCCAGTGGTCGCGGAACAGTTGCTCGACGGTCCGGATGGTTTCGGTGATGCGCTCGACCAGCGGATAGCCGTGGCGGGCATAACCGATGGCCGCCTCCAACACGTCGCGCGGCCGCATGGTGCCGTAGTCGCGCAGCATCAGCATCCAGGTGTCGAAAGTGCCGGGAATGCAGGTGGCGAGCAGGCCGGTGCCGGGCACGAGATCGAGGCCGAGCGAGCGGTAATGGGCAATGGTCGCGCCTGCCGGCGCCGGACCCTGGCCGCAGATGACCTCGGTCTGCTGGCGCCTGACATCATAGAGGATGACCGGCACGTCGCCGCCCGGACCGTTCAGATGCGGCTCGACGATCTGCAGCGTGAAGGCCGCTGCGACCCCCGCGTCGAAGGCATTGCCGCCGCGCTCCAGGATGCCCATGCCGACGGCGGAGGCGATCCAGTGGGTGGTGGTGACGACACCAAAAATGCCGTCGATCTCGGGGCGGGTGGTGAAACGGGGAGCGCTCAAAGTGTTGTCCTGAATGACAAGGAAAGGCAGGGCCAAGAACCGCGCCGGAGGCAAGCCGGCGCGTATCGATCATCATGCGCCGCGGAAGGCGCCGCCGCCGTCGACATCGAGGACGGCGCCGGACACATAACCGCAGGCGGGAGAGGCCAGGAATGCCGCGGCATTGGCGATCTCGGCCGGCTCGATCGGCCGGCCGAACGGTAGGTCGGTGAGCATTTCCTCCCAGCGGTTCTCGTCGCCGAAGGCCGCCTGGGCGCGCTGCTTCGACAGCGAGACGATCCGGTCGGTGCGGGTCGCCGCCGGATTGATGCCGAAGACGCGGACGCCCCATTCCTGGGACTTGCCGCCGACCGCGCCGGTGAAGGCCATCAGCGCGGCATTGCCGGTGGCGCCGCAGAGATAACCGTAGCGCGGCGAGCGGCCGGCCATGCCAATGATGTTGACGATGACGCCGGAGCCACGTTCCTTCATCGTGGTGAGCGCCAGCCTGGTCAGGTGGATATAACCCATCACCTTGAGCGACCAGGCCTCCTCCCACTGTTCCATGGTGAGATCGAGCAGTCCGCCGCCGGGAATGGCGCCGGCATTGTTGACGAGGATGTCGATAGTCGGCTGGGCCGCCCAGAGCTTGTCGCGCTCCGGACCCTTCGACAGGTCGGCGGCAAAAATTTCGATCGGGCCCTGGTGGCGCGTGCGCAGGTCGGCCGCGGCCTCATCCAACCTGGCCCGATCGCGCGCCACCATGATGACGCGCGCGCCTTCGGCCGCAAAAACCTCCGCGCAGGCCAGGCCGATGCCCTTCGAGGCACCGGTGACCAGGACAGTCTTGCCGCTCAATCCGAGATCCATCGATCGGTCTCCCTGCCGGGCCTGCTACTCGCCGATGAAGTTGGGCAGTCGCTTTTCCAGGAAGGCCTTCTGGCCCTCCTTGTAGTCGGTGCTGTCGAAACATTTGGCGATCAGCGCGTCGACCGCCGCCGGGTCCTGCTTCGCCTCAGGCCGCGACAGCTCGATCAGCGAGCGCTTGATCGCGGCCAGCGTCAATGGCGCATTGGCGGCGACCGTGCCGAGATAAGCTTCGACCTCGGCCTGGAAGGCCTCGCGCGACCAGGCGCGGTTGATCACGCCGAGCCGCTGGCCGTCGGCCGCATCCAGGATGCGCGCCGAGATCATGATGTCGGCGACCGGGCCGATGCCGAGCTTGTTGACCATCATGCGCATGTTGGAAAAGCCGTAGCCGAGCCCGAGGCGGGCGGCCGGCACGCGGAAGCGCGAGTCGGCGGTGGCGAAGCGCAGGTCGCAGGTCAGGGCGAGCGCGCAACCGCCGCCGAAGCAGATGCCGCGGATCACCGCCACCGTCGGCTTGGCCGCGTCGTGTACCGCCGCCATGCCGGCCGCGACCGCCTTGTCATAAGCCTTCACCGCGTCTTCGCCGGTGCGCCTGGCGCCGAATTGCGAGATATCGGCGCCGGCGCAGAAGGCCTTGTCGCCGGCCCCCTGCAGCACGATGACGCGCACCGACCTATCGTCCTCGGCACGTTTGATCAGGGCCGGGACGCTCGACCACATGTCGAAGGTCATGGCGTTCATCTTGGCCTGCTGGTCGATGGTCAGCCGGGCGATGCCGCCGGCGGCTTCGTATTGGATCGATGCCTGGTCCACCGGGATGCCCTTTCAAACGATCTTGTCGGTCTTCAGCTTGGCGATGGCCGCTTGGTCGAAACCGGCCTCGCGGAGGATCTCGTCGGTATGTTCGCCGGCTTCCGCGATCGGCGTGGCGATGCCGGCGGGCGTGCGCGACAGCACGACCGGCTGGGCGATCAGCCTGATGTCGCCGCGCGCATGGTGGTTGATCGGCACGGCCATCTCGAGATGCTGGACCTGCGGGTCGGCGAAGACCTCGTCCATGCGGTAGATCGGCCCGGCCGGCACGCCCTCGGCCTCCAGCCTGTCCAGCCAGACGGCCGAAACCTCGGTGCGGAAGATCGCCTCGAGGATTTCACGCAGTTTCGGCCGGTTGGCGAAACGCTTGGGCGCCGACAAGAAGTCCGGATGGCTGGCCAGGTCGGTGCGCGCGATGGCCCGGCAGAAGGCCTTCCACTGGCCCTCGCCGCCAACCGCGACGTTGATATGGCCGTCCTTGGTCGGCACCACGCCCATGGGCGTGGCATTGGGATGATCATTGCCGTTCTGCGGCGGCACCTTGCCGTCGACCGTATAGACCGCGGCCTGGAAGTCGCACATGGCGATCTGCGCCTGCAAGAGCGAGGTATGCACCCATTGGCCTTCGCCCGAGCGCTCGCGCTCGGCGAGCGCCACCAGGATGCCGGTCGCGGCATAGAGGCCGGCGGCGCTGTCGGCGACCGCGATGCCGGCGCGCATCGGACCCTCGCCGGGATGGCCGGTGATCGCCATCAGCCCGCCCATGCCCTGGGCAACCTGGTCGAAGCCGGCACGGGTGCGATAGGGGCCGTCCTGGCCGAAGCCGGAAATGGACGCGAGGATGATGCGCGGATTGACCGCCTTCAGCGCCTCGTAGCCGATGCCCATGCGGTCCTTGACGTCGGGCCGGAAGTTCTCGACCACGATATCGGCGGTCTCGACCAGCTTCATGAAGACAGCGAGGCCGTCCGGCGTCTTCAGGTTGAGGGTCAGCGACCGCTTGTTGCGATGCAGGTTCTGCATGTCGAAGCCGTGGCGCGTGCCCGACATGCCCTCGTTGGGGTCGACGCCGGGCGGGGCCTCGATCTTGATCACATCGGCGCCGAAATCGGCCAGCACCCGGCAGCAGGTCGGGCCGGCGCGCACCCGCGTCAGGTCCAGGACCTTCAGGTTCGACAGGGCTGATGATGGCTGTGGACGTGTCATGACTGTCTGGGCACTCGCCTCGGGGGCGTCACACTAGGATCGAATGACGCCCGGCAGGAAGAGGGCAGCAGGCATGACAGCTTGTTTTGATCAGAGGTGATCGGCGAAGGCGGCGATCGCCGCGTTGAAGGCCTGGGGTTGTTCGAGATGCGGCGTATGGCCGGCGCCGGCGAGGCTGATCGCCTGGCAGCACGGCGCGCTGGCGGCGATCCAGCGGGCGACCTCGGGCGCGTAGAGCCGGCTCTCGGCGCCAGCGACCGCCAGGACGGGAATGCCGAGCCCGGTTACCGTCGCGCGGTGGTCGGCTGCGACCAGCGAGCGCCAGAGGCTCGCCATGGTCGGCCCGTCATTCGCCGCCACGGCCAGGGCCGCCTTCCGATAGGTCTCACCGGTCAGATCGACGCCGGCTGCGAACATCGCCTCGGCGATCTTCGGCGCATAACGTGGCCAGTTTGCCGCCATGCGGTCGGCGGCGGCGTCCGTGTCGGCGAGAGTCTGGCCGTTGGAAAGGCCGAGCGACCAGCCCGCGTCATTGGCAACCTTGGCTGTCATGTCGACCACGACCAGTCCGGCCAGGCCGGCCGGTCCACGGCGGGCAATGTGGTCGAAGGCGACGGTCGCGCCCATCGACCAGCCGATCAGCACGGCATCATCCAGCCGGGCCGCGGCGAGATAGGCGGCCAGCGCCGCCGAGAGATCCTCGATCGAAAGCCGCGGGTCGGAACGCCGGTCGCGGCCGTGGCCGGGCAGGTCCGGCGTGATGACGCGAAACCCGCGGGTAACGAGATCCTGTTGGGCGGCAAAGAAGCCTGAATTGACCGACCAGCCGTGCAGGAAGACCAGCGGCCGGCCGCCGCCGGCATCGTCAACATGGGTGAAGCCCGCCACGCGTCAGGCCTCGATCGGCCGGGCGACGTCCTTGATCAGGACGAGCGCGCGGCCGGTCGCCAGGACACGGCCGTCGGTACCGGTCAGCGTGGTCGAGAGATCGCAGAGATGCTTGTCGGGGCGCAATCTGACGACGGCGACAGTGGCGGTCACCGCCTCGTCGAGCGGCGGGCTGCCGGAAAAGGTCAGTTCCTGCTTGAGATAGTTGGTGCCGGAGCCCGGCAGCTCGACGCCGAGGAGATAGGAAAACAGCGCGGCGATCAGCGGTTCGGGCACATGGGTGATGGCCTGGGGGCTGACGCCGGCGAGCGCGGCGAAAGCCTCGATATCGTCGACCTGATAGCGTCGGGTCAGGCAGGCGCTGTCACCGACTTTCATGGTCGCTTCCTGATATGGCGACGGCAGCGGTGGCCTCGCAGACGGGTTCGCCGTCGGCGAGGCGGATGACCCGGAACGTCAGACGCACACCGGTCACCTCGATCGCTTCGACGCGGCCGGTGAAGACCAGCGGCTCGTCGGCGAAGGCCGGGGCCGGGAACATCAGGGTCTGGCCGGTCTGGCGGGCGTCGGGCCATTGCCGGCGCAGCAGGCCCCAGAGCACGGTGTAAAGCAGCATGCCGTGCGCGACGGTGCGGCCGAAGCGGGTGGCGCGTGAGAAGCCAGGATCGACATGGATCGGATTGTCGTCACCGCTGACCCGCGCGAAGAGGTCGAAATCGGCTTGCGTCAGCGTCACCGTTTCGCTGAAGAGCGGGCCGGCCGTGATCGTCGCGTCGGCCATCATGGCATGAGCGCTCATGAACTGGCCTCGGTCGCGACAGTGGCGCGCAGCACATGTTTCTGCACCTTGCCGGCGGCGGTGCGCGGGAAATCCGTGACCAGGGTGATGTATTTGGGCACCTTGTAGGCGGCGAGCCTTTCGCGGGCATGCCGGCGCAAGGTTTCGATGTCGACCTCGGCGCCTGGGCGCAGCATGACGACGGCATGGCCGACCTCGCCCCATCTGGCGTCGGCGACGCCGAGGACGGCAGCCTCCAGCACCGCCGGATGGGCGTGCAGCACGATCTCCACTTCGGCCGGATAGACGTTTTCGCCACCGGAAATGAACATGTCCTTGATCCGGTCGACGATGAAATAATAGCCGTCCGCATCTTGCCGACCGACATCGCCGGAGCGCAGCCAGCCGCCTGGCGCAAAGGCCTTTTCGGTTGCTTCCGGATTGCCGAAATAGCCGGGGGTCACCCCCGGCCCGCGAAACAGGATCTCGCCGGCCGCGCCTTGCGGCACATCGTGACCGTCAATATCGACCAGGCGTACCTCGGCGAGCAATTGCGGCTTGCCGACCGAGCCGATCTTGGCCACCGCGTGATCGCGGTCCATGAAGAAGGCCGTCGGCCCGGTCTCGGTCATGCCCATGCCGTTGCAGACCACGACGCCCCGGCCGAGGAAGGCGCGGATCAGGCTTTCCGGCAGGGGCGCGCCGCCGCAGCCCCAGTGGCGCACCGCCGAGAAATCGGTGGTGGCGAAGGCCGGATGCAGGCTGATCGCCTGGTAGATGGCCGGCACCCCGAAAAACAAGGACAGCTTGGCCTCGGCGACCAGCGCGATGACCGCGTCGGCGTCGAATTTCGGGATGATGTGCGAGGTGCCGCCGGCGATGAATACCGGCAGGCTGTGCAGGTTGATGCCCGCGGTATGAAACAGCGGCAGGAAATTGAGCACGTGATCGGTGGCCGAGGCGCCGGTCGCCTGCTGCACGTTGATGGCGTTCGCCATCGCCATGCCGGCGGTCTGGATCACCGCTTTCGGCTTGCCCGTCGTCCCCGAGGTATAGAGCAGGTACCAGGGCCGGTCGGTTTCCCAAAGTGTGGCAGGACGGGCGCGCGGGGCGATCTCGTCGCGCCGTTCCTCGTAATCGGCGAAGCTCAGGAGCGGGATCTGGTCCGAGCTGAGCGCTGCTGCGAGATCCGCGGTGGCGGCGTCGGCGAGCAGCAGGTGTGCGCCGCTGTCGATCATGACGGGGGCGAGTTCGGCCGCGGTCTGGCGCCAGTTGAGCGGCACCAGGATGAGCCGGGCCTTGGCGCAGGCGAACAGGATCTCGAAAAACACCGCCGTGTTGTGGCAGAGCACCGCGACGCGGTCGCCCTCGGCAAGCCCCATTGTCTCGAACAGGGCGGCGGCGCGTTCGGCACGATCGTCGACATCGGCGAAAGTCCAGATGCGGCCGGTCGCCAGCTCCTCGAAGGCGATCGCGTCGGGCATCAGTTCGGCCCGTCGGCGGCAGAGATCGGGAACGGTCTTCATGCGGTCCTCGACAGGAAACGGGCCATGCCGGCCTCGGTCTCAGGCGTTTCGATCAGGGCCAGGAAGCGCTGGCGCTCGCGTTCGAGACCGCGGGCGATGGTCTCGCGGCGCTCGGGGCTGAAGAGCAGGGAGCGGGTCGCCTGAAGGCTCGACGGCACCTTGGTGCGCAAGGTCGCAAGCCAGGTCTCGATGGTCGGAGCGAGCTCGGCGTCGGCGACGGCCACGGTCGCAAGCCCGAGCGCCACGGCGTCTTCGGGCCCGATCCGGCGGTTGAGCAACTGGATCGCGCCGGCCCGAGCGGATCCGATGCGCTCGGGAAGCAAGGCGGTCCAGCCGCCATCGGGGCCAAAGCCGACATCGACATAATAGGGCTGGATGAAGGCGCGCGGGCCCATGGCGACGAGATCGGCCGCAAAGACCAGGCCACAGGAGCCGCCGGTGACCGGGCCGGCGAGCGCGGCGACCACAGGACAGGGCAGGTCCAGGAGTTTCAGGATGACCGCATTGAGCGCGCCGACAAGAGCTCCCGCATAAAGCAGCCGCTCGCCGCGCGGCCGGTCGGCAAAGGCCGCGACATCGCCGCCGGTCGAGAAGCTGCGGCCCTCGCCCGTGATGACCACGGCGGCCAGGTTTGCGCCGGCGCAAGAGACGAGCGCGGTGTCGAGCTCGCCAAGCAGTTCCGGCACCAGGCTGTTATGCCGCTCCGGCCGGTTCAGCACGAGGCGGGCGACGCGGTCGTCGATGCTGAAGCGGACCAGGGGCTCAGCCATTGCGATGCGGTCCCATGCCATGGGCGATGAAGTCATAGGCGGCTTCGGCGATATCGTGGAGCGGGGTTTGCTGGTCCCAGATGGCGAAGCGGCGGCCGACCATGTCGGCAACCCCCATCAGGGCCCAGGCGCGCACCTCGGCATGACCGGCCGAGAGTTCGTTGCGGCTGACCGCGGCCGCGAGGCTCGCCGTATAGGTGGCGGCGAGGTCGACATAGTAACGGCGGTGAATGGCGGCATCGACGAACTGGGATTCCGCCACCACCCGGTAGAGGTTCGGATTGTCGCGGACGAAGGCCAGGAAGGCGTGAAGGCCGCGCCGTTCGGCGTCCAGCCGGTCGGTCGCGTCGACGATCGCCAGCGAGAGATGGCGGCGCAGCTTCCGCCCCATGCGCAGGACCAGCTCGCGCAGCACGTCCTCCTTGGAGCGGAAGTAGAGATAGAAGGTGCCCTGGGCGACATCGGCTTCAGCGGTGATGGCGGCGATCGAGGCTTCCGCGAAACCCTTCACGCCGATCTCCCGCTCGGCGGCGTCGAGGATGTTCTGACGCGTCCGCTCACCGCGTTTGGTCTTCGGAACGGGCAGCGGACCTGCGGGGTGGGGCGACGACATGGCGGACTCGAGGGCTGGTTTCGCGGGTGCTCCGGCGCTGATCGGCTCGCCTTCGCGCTTGACGCGTTTCGATGTCGAAGCTAGCGTGACATGAAACATGACTCAAGTGTCAGTTTTGATGTCATCAACCGGTGGCGCCGGGATCGAATGATGATCCGGACCGGGCGATGGCATTGAGCATTCGATGATCCGGATCAGGGAGGATCCCATGCGGAAACTGAAATTGGCGATGGCGGCGGCAACGCTGGCCGTCGGTGCGCTGGCCGGCATGACGGCCGAGGCGAGCGCCCAGGTGCGTGACGTCAAGATCTGCCTGATCGCCGGTCGCACCGGCCCGTTGGAAGCCTATGCCAAGCAGACCGAGGCAGGCTTCATGATGGGGTTGGAATTCCTGACCCGCGGCACCATGCAGGTCGGCAACATGCGTCTGCAGGTGATCGTCAAGGACGATCAGCTCCGGCCCGATCGCGGCAAGGCGCTGCTGGAAGAATGCTATAACGACGACAAGGCGGACATTGCCGTCGGCACCACCGGCTCGCCGGTGGCGCTCGCCATGCTGGCGGTGGCCGAAGAAGCCAAGAAGATCCTGATCGTCGAACCGGCGGTGGCCGACAGCATCACCGGCGAGCGCTGGAACCGCTACATCTTCCGCACCGGCCGCTCGTCCTACCAGGATGCGCTCGCCGCGGCCGCCTCGGTACCGGCCAATGAAGACGTGTCGATCGGCATGCTCGGCCTCGACACCGCTTTCGGCCGCGACGGGGTCGCCGCCTACAAGGCGGCGCTCGCCGCCATCCGGCCGCGCGCCCGGATCGTCGCGGAGGAATATGCCGCCGGCAATACCGCCGACTTCGCGCCCTTCGCCGAGCGGCTGTTCGCCAGCCTGCGCGACCGGCCGGGCAAGCGGATCATCGGCTTCATCTGGGCCGGCGCCCATCCGATGGCGAAGTTTGTCGACATGCGTCCGGAACGGTTCAATATCGCCTTGGCGCCGGGCGGCAATATCCTGCCGGCAATGAACGCCTGGAAGGCTTTCGCGGGTACCGAGGGTGGCATCTATTATTACCACGACTTCCCGCGGAACCCGCTGAACGACTGGCTGAAGGCGGAATACCAGAAGCGCTTCAACGCGCCGCCGGACTTCTTCGTCGCCGGTGGTTTCGCCGCCGCCGCTGCGGTCGTCGCGGGGCTCGAAAAGGCCGGCTCGCCCGAGACCGAAAAGCTGATCACGGCGCTCGAGGGCCTGACCTTCCAGACCCCCAAGGGGCCGATGACCTTCCGCCGCGAAGACCATCAGGCGCTGCAGGACATGTATCACTTCCGGATCCGGCCGAATGCGCGCGACAATGATCTGCTCGATCTGGTCGCAACCGTTCCGGCAGCGGACATGCCGCTGCCGATCACCAACCGGCGCTGAGGCCTGCCGCAGCCGTCATGGCCGGGCCTGGCCCGGCCATCCACGCCTTCGATCGCTCCGACGAGACGTGGATGCCCGGCACAAGGCCGGGCATGACGACTTGGTCGAGGCTCGATCTCGTTGAGACACCCAAAGTCTTGTCTGAAGCACCCATGGCCACACCCGTCCTTGAAACGCGCGACCTGACCATCCGCTTCGGCGGACATGTCGCCGTCGACACGGTCAGTTGCGCCTTCCATGCAGGCACGCTGACCGCGATCGTCGGCCCCAACGGCGCGGGCAAGACGACCTATTTCAACCTGGTGTCCGGCCAGCTCAGCGCCACCTCGGGCATCGTGCTGCTCGGCGGTGCCGACATTACCGGCCTTGGCGCCGCCGGCCGGACCAAACGCGGCATCGGCCGGGCCTTCCAGATCACCAATCTCTTCCCCAACCTGTCGGTGGTCGAGAATGTGCGGCTCGCGGTCCAGGCCAAGGCACGCGGCGCGAGCGGCCTGTTCAGCCGCTGGTCGAGCCATGCCGACTGGATCGACAAGGCGGAATTTTACCTTGCCGAGGTCAATCTCGGCGGCGTGCGCGACACCCTGGCGGCGGCCTTGCCGCATGGCGACAAGCGCAAGCTCGAAGTGGCGATCATGATGGCGCTGGAGCCCGACGTCTTCATGTTCGACGAGCCGACCGCCGGCATGTCGGTCGACGAGGTGCCGGTCATTCTCGACCTGATCCACAAGCTCAAGGCCCGCGGCGACAAGACCATCCTGCTGGTCGAACACAAGATGGACGTGGTCCGCTCGCTCGCCGACCGGATCGTCGTGCTGCATAACGGCCGCCTCGTCGCCGATGGCGAACCGGCCGAGGTGATCGCCTCGCCCGTGGTGCAGGAAGCCTATCTCGGCCAGGCGCCGAAGCGCGCAGCGGAGGCGTCCCATGGCTGACGAGCGGCCGGCTGATCCGTTGATGACGCTAAAGGGCGTCCACACCCATATTGGCCAATATCATATCCTGCAGGGCGTCGACCTCGTCCTGCCGCGCGGCGGCATGACCGTGCTGCTCGGCCGCAACGGCGCCGGCAAGACCACGACGCTGCGCACCATCATGGGGCTGTGGGCGCCGTCGCAGGGCACCATCCATTTCGATGGCCGGCCGATCGGCGGCCTGCCGACCCCCGACATTGCGCGCGCGGGCATTGCCTATGTGCCGGAGACCATGGCTGTCTTCTCCGATCTTTCGGTGCGCGAGAACATGGTCCTGGCGGCGCGCGACGGGCCGATCGACAAGGCACGCCTGGACTGGATCTTCGGACTGTTCCCGGCGCTCAGGAAGTTCTGGGAACTGCCGGCGGGCGTATTGTCAGGCGGCCAGAAGCAGATGCTGGCCATCGCCCGCGCGATTGTCGAGCCGCGCCGGCTGATCCTGATCGATGAGCCGACCAAGGGCATCGCGCCGGCGATCATCGAGGCGATGATCCTGGCCTTCGCGGAATTGAAGCGGGAGACGACGATCCTGCTGGTCGAACAGAATTTCCGCTTCGCCGCGAGCCTCGGGGACCAGGTGGCCGTGATGGATGACGGCCGCATCGTCCATCGCGGCGCGATGGCGGAACTCGCCGGCGACGAGGCGCTGCAGACGCGGCTCCTCGGGCTTTCCCTCGATACCCACCAATAGGACGGGCGCGCCATGACGATCGCCACACCTGGTGCCTCGACGAATGTGCCGGCTGACACGCTGCCGGCGGTGCGCCGCGACTTTCTGCCGATCCTCTTGCCGATCGGGCTGGCCGCCGCGGCGCTGCCGTTCATCGGCAATCCCAGCACCTGGGTGACCCTGACCATCGCGGCGCTCGCCATGGGCATGATGATCTTCGTCATCGCCAGCGGGCTGACCTTGGTGTTCGGCCTGATGGACGTGCTGAATTTCGGCCACGGCGCCTTCATCGCGGTCGGTGCCTATATCGCCATGAGCGTCTTGGCGCTGCTGTCGGGCTGGATGCAGGTGGATTCGCTCGGCTGGAACCTCACCGCGCTCGGGCTCGCCGTCACCGTGGCGATGATCGGCACCGGACTGCTCGGCTGGGCCTTCGAACGGATCATCGTCAGGCCGGTCTATGGCCAGCATCTCAAGCAGATCCTGATCACCATGGGCGGCCTGATCGTCGCCGAACAGATGATCCACGTGATCTGGGGCGGCGACCAGAAGGCCATGCCGCTGCCGGCCGGCCTGCGCGGCGCCTTCATCGTCGGCGACATTGCCTTCGAGAAATTCCGCCTGCTGGCGGTGGTCGTCGGCCTCGCCGTCTTCGCCACCATGGTGCTGGTGCTCAACCGCACCAAGATCGGCCTCCTGATCCGCGCCGGCGTCGAGAACAGCGAAATGGTCGAGGCTCTCGGCTATCGCATCCGCCGGCTGTTCGTCGGCGTGTTCGTCGCAGGCTCCGCGCTGGCAGGCCTCGGCGGCGTGCTCTGGGCGCTCTACCGCGAGACGCTGACCGCGGCGATCGGCGGCGACGTCATGGTGCTGGTCTTCATCGTCATCATCATTGGCGGCCTCGGCTCGGTCGGCGGCTGTTTCCTCGGCGCGATCCTGGTGGCGCTGATGGCCAATTACACCGCCTTCCTGGTGCCCAAGGTGGCGCTCGCCTCCAACATCCTGCTGATGGTCGGCATCTTGATGTGGCGCCCGCAGGGGCTCTATCCGGTCGCGAAGAGGTAAGCGCCATGATCAATGCGATCCTGTCGGACGACCTGCCGAAAAGCCGCATCCTCAGCGTCGTCCTTGCGGCGATCCTGATCGGGCTCGCCTTTGCGCCGTTCCTGTTCAGCGGGGCGGCGGCGATCAACACCGCGGCCAAGATCTGCATCTTCATCGTGCTGGTGGCGAGCTACGATCTGCTGCTCGGCTATACCGGCATCGTCTCATTTGCCCACACCATGTTTTTCGGCATCGGCGGCTATGGCATCGGGCTTGCCATGTACAGTTTCGGCCCGACCTGGGGCTTTGCCCTCATCGGCCTTCTGATTGCGCTCGCCGTCGCGGTGGTGCTGGCCTTCCTGATCGGCCTCTTGTCGCTGCGCGTGCGTGCGATCTTTTATGCCATGATCACGCTGGCCGTCGCCTCCGCCGTGACCATCCTGGCGACCCAGTTCTCCGAATATACCGGCGGCGAGGACGGCCGCTCGTTCCGGGTACCCGAGGTGCTCCGGCCCGGCTTCAAGCTGATCGACACGCCGCTGTTCGGCGTCGACATCACCGGCCGCATCATTGCCTACTACCTCGTCTTCATTTCGGCGCTGGTGCTGTTCCTGGCGGCGCTCAGGGTGGTCAATTCGCCGTTCGGCCGCGTGTTGCAGGCGATCCGCGAGAACGACATGCGCGCCGAGGCGCTCGGCTACCGCGTGGTCTATTACCGCACCGTCGCCAATTGCCTGGCCGCCGCGATGGCGGTGCTGGCCGGCGCCATGAGCGCATTCTGGCTGCGCTATACCGGGCCCGACACCACGCTGTCCTTCGCCATCATGCTCGACATCCTGCTGATGGTGGTGATCGGCGGCATGGGCACGATGTATGGGGCGGTGGTTGGTGCGACCCTGTTCATCGTCGCGCAGAACTACCTGCAGAAACTGATGGCCAGCGGGGCGGCGGCGACCGAGGGCATTCCGCTGCTGCCCAAGCTCTTGCATCCCGATCGCTGGCTCCTGTTCCTCGGCGTGCTGTTCGTGCTCAGCGTCTATTTCTTCCCGACCGGCATCGTCGGCCGGCTCCGGGCACGCCGCCGCTAGCCCGATCCCGGGGCGTTCAGGCCCGACGGACAATCTGTCGCAGTCTCTTTTGACCGATCCGGGCCGTCTTCCGGTCGATCGGGCTTGACCGATTGCTGATAACTGATAAATATCCAAAATCATCAGTCATCAATAAATAGGCGCCATGACGGTCAAAGCTCGCCTCACTCCGGAAGAGACCCGCGAACGCATTCTTGTTGCGGCCGAGGAGCATTTCCGGCGTGTCGGCTATGCCAAGACCGCGGTTGCCGACATTGCCAGTGCGCTCGCCATGAGCCCGGCCAATGTCTATCGCTTCTTTCCGACGAAGTCGGCGATCTGCGAAGAGATCGCCCGGCGCATGCTGGCGGCGAGCATGGCGCAGGTGCGCGCCATCGCCGCCGAGAAGATTTCCGCCGCGGATCGTCTGGGCGAGATGGTCCTGGCGATCCATCGTTACAACAAGGGCAATTTCACCGAAGAGCGCCGGCTCCACGACATGGTCGAGAACGCCATGGTCGAGAGCTGGGGTGTCATCAAAGCCTATCTCGAGGGGCTCACCTTCATTTTCGCCGACGTTATCCGCGAGGGAATGGTGGCGGGTGAATTTGCCGTCCAGGATCCGATCGAAGCTGCCCTGTCGTTCAAACAGACCCATGTGAGCGTGTTTCATCCAACCCTGATCGCCCATTGCGCCGGAATGGACGCGATCGACGACCTGGAAGAGCAGGCTCGCCGTCTCACCCGTTTTGCCCTTCGCGCCCTGAAAGCCTGAGGAACCGTCGCCATGCGTCACCGCGTCCTCCCCCTTCTCGCCGTTTCGTTGCTGGGGCTGGGCCTGGCGGCGTGCAATGACGGCAATGCCCGGACCGAAGCCCGCGCCGCTGAAGGCGATGCCCGTGCCGTGGTGGTCGAGACCGTGCGCTTCCGCTCGCGCACCAGCGAGCGCAGCTTCGTCGGCAGCGTGCGTCCGCGCATCGAGAGCGATCTCGGCTTCCGTGTCGCCGGCAAGATCGCCGAGCGTCTGGTTCAACAGGGCGAGCGGATCGCCCGCGGCCAGCCGCTGGCCAAGCTCGATCCCACCGACCTGCAGCTGCAGAAGGAGCAGGCCGAGGCCGAACTCGCCGCCGCCCAGATCAATCTCACCGCCGGTGAAGCCCAGGACAAGCGTTCGCTCGATCTGAGGCGTGCCGGCTGGGCGACGCAGGCAACGGTCGACCAGCAGCTCGCCCGCACCGCCGATGCCCGTGGTCGTGTCGACCGGGCCAAGCGCGCGCTCGACCTCGCGGTCAACCAGCTCGCCTATACGACGCTGATCTCGGATGTCGACGGCCTGGTCACCGCGACGCTGGCCGAGCCCGGCCAGGTGGTGACGGCGGGCACGCCGGTGATCCGGGTCGCCCGGGCCGGCGAGCGCGAGGCCGTCGTGGCCGTGCCCGAGGCGCTGATCGAGCGCGTCCGCACCGGCCAGGCCACGGTGTCGCTGTGGTCGAATGCCGATAAGCGTTATGGCGCCAAGCTGCGCGAATTCGCGGCCTCGGCCGACACCGCCACGCGGACCTTCCAGGCCCGCTTCACCATTCAAGACGCCGATGATGGCGTCGTCATTGGTATGACGGCGACCGTCACGGTCGGCGAGCCCGCGTCCGCCCGCGTGGCTCGCCTCCCTATCTCCGCGCTCTATTCCGAAGGGCGTGGTCCGTCGGTCTTCGTGGTCGATCAGGCCACCGGTGGACTGACACTGAAGCCGGTCACCGTCGAAGGCTATGACAGCCGCGACGTGCTGATCAGCGGCGGGCTCGCCGATGGCGACAAGGTTGTCGCGCTCGGCGTGCACAAGCTCGATGCCGGTCAGCGGGTGCGGGTGGTCGATACCCGCAACTGAGCCGGCCGTCAGGTCCTAGCAGCGCATCGTCAGATCATTCTTGAAGCCACCGCCCGAGTTCGCGGGAGAGACCCCATGTCCGCTGCACACGACGCCCATGATCCGAACCTGAGCAAGGGCAACTGGTCGTATTGGGCGGTGACCCATCCGGCGCTGGTCCTGTTCATGATCCTGGCGCTGGTCACCGGCGGCGCCTTTTCCTATTTCAGGCTCGGCCGCGCCGAAGACCCGTCGTTTACCATCAAGGTCGCGGTCATCACCGCCGTCTGGCCGGGCGCCACGGCGCGCGAGATGCAGGACCAGGTCGCCGAGCGCATCGAGAAGAAGCTGCAGGAACTGCCCTGGTTCGAGCGGGTGCAGACCTATACCAAGCCCGGCTTCACCGCGATGCAGCTGGTGTTCCGCGACAATACGCCGGCGCGCGACGTGCCGACCTTGTTCTACCAGACCCGCAAGAAGCTCGACGATCTCAGGGGTGAGCTGCCGGCCGGTCTGATCGGGCCCAACGTCAACGACGAATATGGCGACGTCGATTCGGTGCTGTTCACCCTGACCGGCGACGGCGCCAGCTATGCCGAACTGAAGCGCATCGCCGAGCGGCTGAAGAGCCGGCTGCTGCGCGTGCCGAACGTCACCAAGGTCAATCTCTACGGCGCGCAGGACGAGCGCATCTTCGTCGAATTCAGTCATGCCAAGCTGGCCACGCTGGGCGTGCCGGCTTCCGCCATTTTCGAGAGCCTGCAGCGGCAGAACGCCGTGGTGCCGGCCGGCACGATCGATACCGGATCGGCGCGCGTGCCGCTGCGGGTCACCGGTGCGCTCGACGGCGTCGCCGCGGTGGCGGCAACCCCTGTCGACGTCAATGGCCGGATCTTCCGGCTCGGCGACATCGCGACGATCACCCGCGGTTTCGTCGATCCACCGACCTATCTGATCCGCCAGGAGGGCCAGCAGGCCCTGCTGGTCGGCGTGGTCATGCAGAAGGGCGCCAATATCACCACGCTCGGTGAGGACCTGGCCCGTGCCCGCGACGAGTTCCGCCGCGACATCCCCGTCGGCATCGAGCTCGGCCAGATCGCCGATCAGCCGAAAGTGGTCGAACACGCGATTTCGGAATTCGCCCGTTCGTTCGTCGAGGCGCTGGCCATCGTCCTTCTGGTCAGCTTTCTGTCGCTCGGCTGGCGCACCGGCATCGTCGTGGCGCTGTCGGTGCCGATGGTGCTGGCTGTGGTGTTCATCGCCATGTTCGCGCTCGGCATCGACCTGCATCGCATTTCGCTCGGCGCACTGATCATCGCGCTCGGCCTCCTGGTCGATGACGCCATCATCGCGGTCGAAATGATGGTGGTGAAGATGGAGCAGGGCTGGGACCGCCTGTCGGCCGCCGCCTATGCCTGGACCTCGACCGCCTTCCCCATGCTGACCGGCACCTTGGTGACCGCCATCGGCTTCCTGCCGGTCGGTCTCGCCAATTCATCCGTCGGCGAATATGCCGGCGGCATCTTCTGGGTCGTCGGCCTGGCGCTCATGGTGTCCTGGTTCGTCGCGGTGGTGTTCACGCCCTATCTCGGCTCCAAGCTGCTGCCGGACTTCCACAAGCTGGAACAGCGCAAATATGAGCGCGCGGTGATCCGCGCGGCCAAGCGCGGCAAGCCGGCTCCGCCGCAGCCGGACCATTCCGATCCGCATGCGATCTACGACACCCGCATGTATCGGGGCCTGCGCCGGGCGGTCGGCTGGTCGGTCGATCACAAGTTCTTCGTGGTCGCGACCACGCTGGTGGTGTTCGTCGGCGCGGTCGTCGCTTTCGGGCGGGTTCAGCAGCAGTTCTTCCCGATCTCCGAGCGGCCCGAGCTGTTCTTCGAAATGCGCCTGCCCCAGGGCACCGCGATCACCTCGTCGCTGGAAACCGCCAAGCGCGCGGAAGCCATGTTGAAGGGCGATCCCGACATCACGACCTATACGACCTATGTCGGCCAGGGTTCACCGCGCTTCTGGCTCGGTCTCAATCCGCAATTGCCGGATGAGTCCTTCGCGCAGATCGTCATCATATCCAAGGATCTGGAAGCCCGCGAGCGCATCAAGACGCGGCTCGAGGCGGAAGTCGCGGGCGGCAAATTGTCGGAGGCGCGGGTGCGCGTCGACCGGTTCAATTTCGGCCCGCCGGTCGGCTTCCCCGTGCAGTTCCGGGTGATCGGCATCGAGCCGCAGGCCGTGCGCGACGTGGCGATCAAGGTGCGCGACATCATGCGCGGCAACCCGAACACGCGTGATCCGCATCTCGACTGGAACGAGCAGTCGCCCTCGGTCAAGCTGGTGGTCGACCAGGACCGTGCCCGCTCGCTCGGCCTCAACGTTCAGGACGTGGCGCAGACGCTGCAGACCCTGCTCTCGGGGGTGACGGTCACCAGCGTGCGCGACCGCACCGAGCGGGTCGATATCGTGGCGCGCGCGGTGGGTCCCGAGCGCGTCGATCTCGGCCGCATCGGCGATCTGACCATCATTGCCCGCGGCGGCGTTCCGGTGCCGCTGGCACAGGTCGCCCGCATCGAGTTCGAACAGGAGGACCCGATCCTGTGGCGGCGCAACCGCGACCTGACCATGACGGTTCGCTCCGACGTCCGCGACGGCATCCAGCCGCCGGTCGTCAGCGCCCAGGTGCAGACGGCGCTGAAGGATCTGATCGCGGCGCTGCCGGCCGGCATGCGCATCGAGCAGGGCGGCGCGGTCGAGGAATCGGCCAAAGCCAATACCTCGATCTTCATCCTGTTCCCGGTCATGCTGCTCGCCATGCTGAGCGTGCTGATGCTGCAGCTGCAGTCGTTCTCCCGGCTGTTCCTGGTGTTCTCGACCGCGCCGCTCGGCCTGATCGGTGCGTCCTTCGGGCTCAACCTGACCGGCGCGCCATTCGGTTTCGTCGCGCTGCTCGGCCTCATCGCGCTCGCCGGCATGATCATGCGCAACACCGTCATCCTGGTGCAGCAGATCGACGAGGACCAGGCCAGCGGCTATTCGCTGCATGACGCGATCATCGAGGCAACCGTGCGCCGCTCCCGCCCGGTGGTGCTGACGGCGCTGGCCGCGATGCTGGCGATGATCCCGCTGGCGCGTTCGCTGTTCTTTGGTCCGATGGCGATCACCATTGCCGCAGGCCTGTTCGGCGCGACGATCCTGACGCTCTTGTTCCTGCCGGCGCTCTATGCGGTCTGGTTCCGGGTCAAGCCGTCGCACAAGCAGGCAGCACCGGCCGAGCCGGAAGCCGCCGAGCAGTTGCGGCTGCCGATGGCGGCCGAATAACCCGCGCGCCCGTCTGTCAGGGCGCGAAGATCAGGAAGACATAGGTCGCGAACAGCACCAGGTGGACCACGCCGGGCAGGATGTTGGTGCGGCCGCCGCCGAAGGTGACCAGGCTGACGCCGAAGGTCAGGATCAGCACCACCATGTCGCGGTTGTCGAGGCCGAGGCCGAGCGGCTGGCTGAGCACGATGGCGACCAGGCAGACCGCCGGAATGGTCAGGCCGATGGTGGCGAGCGACGAGCCGAGCGCCAGGTTGAGGCTCTTCTGCAGCTCGTTGCGCTTGGCCGAGCGGATGGCGGCGATGCTTTCCGGCAGCAGCACCAGCATGGCGACCAACAGGCCGATGGCACCGACCGGCGCCCCGACAAAATTGACCGCGATCTTGACCGAACCGGCAAAATGTTTGGCGAGCAGCACGACGCCGACCAGCGCCAGGATCAGCAGGGCGACGCTCTGGGCGACTTCGCGGTCGCTTGGCACCTGGGCATGTTCATCCGGTGTCGAGATGCCGGAATCCGACAGGAAATAGTCGCGGTGACGCACCGTCTGGACATAGAGAAACACGCCGTAGAGCACCAGCGTCGCGACGCTGACATAGATCAGCTGAGTCAGGTTGAAGAACGGCCCGGGCACGCTGGTCGTGTAGTTCGGCAGGATCAGTGTCAGGGTCGCCAGCGGCATGAGCACGACCAGATAGGCGCTGGCGCCGGGCAGCCGGAAGCCCTGCTCGCCATAACGCAACCCGCCCAGGATGATGCAGATGCCGACGAGCCCGTTGCAGACCACCATGACGACGGCGAAGACGGTTTCGCGGGCGAGCATCGGACTGCCGTCGCCGGCCAGCATGATCGAGACGATCAGCGCCACCTCGATGATGGTCACGGCAAGCGTCAACACCAGCGTGCCATAGGGCTCGCCGGTGCGGTGGGCGACGACGTCGGCATGGTGGATGGCGGCAAAGACCGCGGCGACCAATACGGCAAATTCGACCAGCGGCCAGACGACACCCGTGCCTGGAATGGCGCTGATCACAGCCGGAACGAAGGTGCCGATCAGCGCGACGACCAGCGCAAGAATCGGTGTGATGACGGATTTCGGGCGCCGGGCGGCGGTCATGCGGGACTGTCCATTGCTTTTGAGATGCCGCCGCACAGTGCGGGTGATCGCCCGATGGTTCAACCCCGCGTTCCCGTCGAAACGGTCATTGACCGGTTTTTCCGACGCGGCCTAGGGTCGCGACGACCGCAACAGGAGGAGATGTCCGCGTGATGAGCTGTGTCGACGGCAAGGCAGATCGACTGGCCACGTGGCTGGCGATCCTGATCGCGGCGGCAGCTCCCGCCGTGCCGGGGACGGCCCTGGCGCGTCCGGCCGACGATATCGCCGCGGCTCGCAGCTGGGGCATCCTCGGCACCTGGCGGCTCGACTGCAGGGCGCCACCGAGCCGGGATAATGGCAGCCTGACCTATGCGGTTCGCGGCGGCCGGCTGGTTCACCCCCGTGATTTCGGCAGCGAGCGTGACGAACTGGATGTCCTGTCGGGTCGGGTCCTGTCGAATGGCCGGTTCGAATTCGTCATCCAGCTGCCGCCCAGCGGCCAGCGCCGCCGATTCACCTTGACCAAGGGCGACGACGGCCGGATCCGGGTAATCGACAATGTCGTTGATGGAACCAGCGATTATTCGATCCGCGACGGCGCCTTTGTCACGACCGGCAAGCCAAGCCGCTGGCAGACCCGCTGCAACGATCAGGTGGGTTCGAATTCCGCCCGGACCTTGGCGATGTCGGCCAAGGTCGGCAGGCTCGCCTCATTGCCGAGCTTCTGGACCGAATGAGCTGATGCCGCGCGGGCGAAGCGGAAATGCTCGTCCCAGCCAGCCTCGGGATGCGCCAGGTAGGAGGTCAGATAGGCGCCGTGGAAGATGTCGCCGGCGCCGTTGGTGTCGATCACCCGGCTGGCCGGGACGCGCAGCGCCGGCATCTCGCGTTTCTCCGCCTTCTCGTCGATCCAGATCAGACCGCGCTCGCCGAGCGTCACCGCGCCGATCCGGCAGCCGCGCGCATGCAGATAGGTCAGCATTTCCGTCGGCGTCAGTTCCATCTGCTCGCACAGCCGCTCGGCGACCACGGCGATATCGATGAATTCGAGCAGGTCGTGGGTGTTCGAGCGCAGGCCGCCGCCGTCGAGTGACGTCGGGATGCCGGCCTCCCGGCAAGCCCGGGCATAGGCAATGGCGGCATCCGGCTGGTGGCCATCGAGATGCAGGATGCGGCAGCCGGCGAGGTTGAGGGTCGGGAAGGGGTGCAGGTAGTCGTCATCGCGGGCCCGCAGGATGGCGCGCTTGCCATTGTTGGGGATGACGAAGGACAGCGAGGAGCGCTTCACCGGGCGCGGATGGATGAACACGCCATAACGCACCGCCATGTCGGAGAACATGCGGCCGAGCCAGTCATGCGCCAGCGAGGTGAGCAGGTCGGGTGACACGCCGAGCTTGGCGGCGGCAAAGGCGGCGGTCACCGCATTGCCGCCGAACGACACCGCATAATCCTTGGCAACGGCCTTGTCGTCGCCGGTCGGAATGGCGTCGGCGACCAGTGTCACGTCGATATAGGTCTGTCCGATGAAGAGCGCTTCCACGGTTCCTCTCGCTGCCGGTCGACAAAGTCAGATGCGAGAGTGGCCGAGATGAGGCGGATGTCCAGGGCGGCGCGCCCAAGGCTGCCTTGCGCGGGCCTCAGCCGGCGAAATCCGCGCGCATCGGCGCGAAAGTGTCGACCAGTTCGCCGGCCTCCAGGCACAGCGCGGAATGAACCACGTCGGTCGGCACGATGAAGCTGTCCCCGGCGGTCAGGATGCGCTTGGCGCCGCCGATGGTCATCTCGAACCGGCCGCTGGCCACCAGCGTGCACTGGATATGCGGGTGGTGGTGCGCGGCGCCCACCGCGCCGGTCTCGAAGACCACGCGCACCAGCATGACGGAGGCGTCGTAGCACAGGACCTTGCGTCTGACGCCGCCGCCGAGGTCCTGCCACGGCACGTCGGCGTCGTGCAGATAGATGTCGCTGCCCTGGGTCATGTCGGGCCTCCGGATCAGCGCGCGAGCCAGCCGCCGTCGACGGCGAGCACGGTGCCATGGACATAACTTGCCGCATCGGAGGCGAGGAACACGGCGGCGCCGCCGAGCTCGCCGGGCTCGCCCCATTTGCCGGCGGGAATGCGCGCCAGGATGGCGGCGTTGCGCTCCGGATCGGCGCGCAGGGCGGCAGTGTTGTTGGTGACGAAATAGCCCGGCGCGATGGCATTCACGTTGATGCCCTTCGGGGCCCATTCACAGGCCAGAAGCCGGGTGAGACCCGCCAGTCCGCTCTTGGAGGCAGTGTAGGACGGTATTCTGATGCCCCCTGAAACGACAGCATGGAGGCTATGTTGATGATCCGCCCGCGGCGCCGGTCGGCGACCATGCGGCGGGCCACCGCCTGGCTGAGAAAGAACACCGACTTCAGATTGAGGTTCATCACGTCGTCCCAGTCGGCCTCGGTGAAATCGAGCGCGTCGGCGCGCCGGATGATGCCGGCATTGTTGACCAGGATGTCGATCGGCCCGGCATTCATCGACGCCTCGGCCACCACCGGCTCGAGCACGTCGATCCGCGAAAGATCGGCCTGGATCGCCAGGAAACGCCTGCCGAGCGCGGTCACCGCCGTCTCGGCCATGGCCGAGCGGCCGACGGCGACGATGTCGGCGCCGGCGACGGCAAGAGCAATGGCGATCGCCTGGCCGAGGCCGGTATTGGCGCCGGTGACCAGGGCGCGGCGGCCAGCGAGCGAAAAATTGACCGGGTTGGTCATCACCTGAGCTCCGCCATCGGCACCATGTCCATGTCGGCGAAATCCTGGTTGTCGCCGCCCATCGCCCAGATGAACGAATAAGCCGACGTGCCGCAACCGGAATGGATCGACCAGCCCGGCGACAGGATCGCCTGTTCGTTGGCAACGACGAGATGGCGGGTCTCGGCCGGCTCGCCCATCATGTGGAACACCCGGGCGTCCGCCGAGAGATCGAAATAGAGATAGGCCTCGCAACGCCGGTCGTGGACGTGGCTCGGCATGGTATTCCAGATATTGCCTGACTTCAGTGTGGTCAGGCCCATGACCAGCTGGCAGGAGGCAACCCGGCCGGGAATGATATATTGGCGCAGCGTCCGGCTATTGGCCTGTTCCTGGCTGCCGAGCTCGACCGCATTGGCGTCACTCTCGCGCACCAGCACGGTCCGGTGGCGGGCATGGGCCGGCGTGCTCAGGAGATAGAACCGGGCCGGGTTCGCCGGGTCGGTGCTCTCGAAGGTCACCTCCCTGGTGCCCATGGCGACATAAAGCATGTCGCGCCGCGCCACTCTGAAGGCCTCGCCGTCGCAGCTGATGCGGCCGGGACCGCCGATATTGCAGATGCCCAGCTCGCGCCGCTCCAGGAAGGTCTCGGTGCCGATCGCCCTGGCCGCCTGAAGCGTCAGCGGCGTCCTGACCGGTGTCGCGCCGCCGACCACCAGGCGGTCGACATGCCAATAGGTCAGTTTGACCTCGCCCGGCTGGAACAGGCTTTCGATCAGGAAGTGCCGGCGCAGCGCCGCGGTGTCGTAGCCGGCAGCGGCTTCCGGGTGTGAGGCTTGACGAATGTCGATGGTCATCGAAATCCCCGATGCGGTGAGACTGAAATCAGCGGAACAGATTGGGCAGCCAGAGCGAGAAGGCCGGCACATAGGTGATCAACAGCAGCACGGCGACGGAAGCGCCGTAGAACGGCCAGATCGTCCGCATGCTCTCGGCAATCGTCACCTTGCCGATGGCGCAGGCGACGAACTGCACCGAGCCGACCGGCGGCGTGTTCAGCCCGATACCGGCATTGAGGATCAGGATCACGCCGAAATGGATCGGGTCGACGCCGAAGGCCTTCACGACAGGCAGGAAGATCGGCGTGCAAATGATGATCATCGGCGCCATGTCCATGAAGGTGCCGAGCACCAGCAGCACGATGTTGATCAGGAGCAGAATGACGACCGGATTGTCGGAGAGCTGGCGCATGAAGGCGATGGTCGCCGCCGGCACCTGCAGGAAGGCCATCAGCCAGCCGAAGGCGCCGGCCGTGCCGATGACCAGCAGCACCATGGCGGTGGTGCGCACCGCGCCGAGCGTCGCATCGACGAACTCGTTCCAGTCGAGCTGGCGATAGACCACCAGCGTCAGGAGCAGCGCATAGAGCACCGCGATGCAGGAGCTCTCGGTCGCGGTGAACACGCCGGAGCGGACGCCGCCGAAGATGATGCCGATCAACAGGAGGCCGGGAACCGCGACGACGAAACCGCGGGCGATCGCCATGCCGCCGGGAAAGGGTTCGGCCGGATAACCGCGCCGGACCGCGACGATATAGGCGGTGATCATCAGGGCGAGCGCCAGCAGCAAGGCCGGCACGATGCCGGCGGTGAACAGGTCGGCGATCGAGATATTGCCGCCGGCGGCGAGCGAATAGATGATCATGTTGTGCGAGGGCGGCACCAAGAGCGCAATGATCGCGGCATTGGCCGTGACGTTCACCGCGTAGTCCTTGTCGTAGCCGCGCTTGGCCATTTGCGGGATCATGATGCCGCCGATCGCCGAGGCATCGGCCACCGCCGAGCCGGAAATGCCGCCGAAAAAGATCGAGGCCAGCACGTTGACCTGGCCGAGCCCGCCGCGGAGATGGCCGACGAGCGTCGCCGCGAAGGCAATGAGGCGGTCGGCGATGCCGCCGCGCATCATCAGGTCGCCGGCATAGATGAAGAAGGGGATGGTCAGCATGGCGAAGGCGTTCATGCCGGAATTGATCTGCTGGAACACCACCATCGCCGGCAGGCCCATATAGACGACGGTGGCCAGCGAGGCGATGCCGAGGCAGAACGAGACGGGCGTGCCGATCAGCAGAAGGCCGCCGAAGACGCCGAAGAGTATCCAGAGTTCCACGGCGTCAGATCTCCACTTTGGGGGCTTCGACCGCCTTGATGGCGGCGTCGGGGTCGGCGATGACGCGCACGAGCTTTTCGAACGAGAACAGGGCGATCAGCAGCCCGCCGCCGGCCAGCGGCATGTAGTCGACGCCCTGCGGCAGGTTGATGCCGGGCATCTTGGCGGCCCAGGTCTCGACGGTCAGTTCGTAGCCGTACCAGGCCATGAACAGGCCGAAGAAGACGATCAGCAGATTGGTCGTCTGGATCAGCACGATCTTCAGCACCGGCGGCGCGTAATGCAGGCCGATCTCGAAACCCATATGGGTGCCGTCGCGCACGCCGACCGCCGAGCCGAGCAGGATGAACCAGCTCATCAGCAGGAGCGCCGCCGGTTCGGTCCAGCTCGGCGATGAATTGAGCACGTAGCGGCCGAAGATCTGCCAGGCGACAAAGACGGTCATGACCAGGAGGCCGAGGCCCGAGATCCAGAGCGCCAGTCGTGAAATCGGTGCAAGCACGCGCGCAAGGACGGCTGCGGTGTGACGCATGAAAGCCTCGTTCGAAGCGATGAGGTGAAAATGGGCCGGCGCGCCGGGCGCCGGCCCGCTCCGGGTCAGGCTAAGGTGACCGCCTGGATCTTGGCGACCATGGCCTTCAGGGCCGCGTCCTTCACATATTTCTCGTAGATCGGCCTCATCGCGTCGATGAAGGCCTGTTTCTCGACCGGATTGACCTGGGCGCCGCGGCCGCGGACGGTGGCCTCCGAGCTCTTCTCGCGGGCTTCCCAGAGCTCGCGCATTTTCGCGACCGATTCCCTGGCTGCCGCGCGGACGATGTCGCGATCGCCGGCTGAGAGCCTGTCGAACGAGCGCTTCGACATGACCAGCACTTCCGGCGACATCGAATGCTCGGTCAGCGAGTAGAATTTCGCCACCTCGAAATGGCGGGTCGATTCAAAGCTCGGCCAGTTGTTCTCGGCGCCGTCGATGACGCCGGTCTGCAGGCTGGTATAGACCTCGCCGAACGGCATCGGCGTGGCATTGGCACCGAGCGCGTTGACCAGGTCGATGAACATGTCGGACTGCTGGACGCGGATCTTCATGCCCTTCATGTCGGCCAGCGTCGCGATCGGTCGCTTGGAATTGTAGAACGAGCGCGCGCCTGAATCGTAAAACGCCAGGCCGACCAGGCCATGGGCCGAGAAGGCATTCAGGATGCCGTCGCCGATCTCGCCATCCATCACCTTGCGCATATGCGCCACCGAGCGGAACAGGAACGGCAGCGAGGGCACATTGGTCTCGGCGATCAGATTGTTGAACGGCGCCATGTTGATGCGGTTCATGTCGATGACGCCGAAACGGGTCTGCTCGATGGTGTCCTTTTCGCCGCCGAGCTGGGCTGAGTGGAACACGTTGATCTTGATCCGGCCGCCGGTGCGCTGCTCGATCAGGCTGCCCATGAACTTGACCGCTTCGATGGTCGGATAGCCATCGGGATGGATGTCGGTCGAGCGCAGCGTCACGGTCTGGGCGAAGGCCCGGCCTGTGACGGCGGGGGTTGCAAGAAGGGCGGCGGCGGTGGACACGAGTGTCCGGCGTGACAGCATGGTTTCCTCCCGGGTGAGACCTCAAGTTCCCTTCTGGGGTTGGGGAACGTGCAAAGCGGCCGCCCGGTTTTATGGCTTCCGCTTCGGCGGATATCCTAGTATGCACTTGTATGGAAGTTCAAGCCCAGGACCCATGATGCTCGATCTCGCAAACCTTCAATCCGGTTCGGCCCGCGCGGTCGAAAGCGCTGCAGCCCGGATCGAACGCGAATTGCGGACCCAGATCATCGATCTGACCATCAAGCCGGGCGAACGGCTGTCGGAAACCGAAATCGGCGACCGCTTCCATGTCTCGCGCCAGCCGGTGCGCGAGGCCTTCATCGCGCTGATGCGCGCCGGCCTGCTCGACGTCCAGCCGCAGCGCGGCACCATCGTGGTGAAACTGTCGGTGCGCCGCATGCTCGACGCACGCTTCATCCGCGAGGCGCTCGAGCTGGCGATCGTCCGGCGGGCCTGCGAGCGGTTCGATCCGCATTACCGGGATCGGGCAAGCGCGCTGATCGAGGCGCAGGCGAGGGCGGTCGAGGCCGACGATCACCGGACTTTCCAGAAGCTCGACACGCTGTTCCATGTGACGCTCGCCGAAGGTGCCGGCTGCCTTGCGGCGTGGGGCGCCATCGAACAGCAGAAAGCCCATATGGATCGGGTCTGCGCGCTCACCCTGCACAGCGCCGGCACGATGGGCCCGCTGGTCGAACAGCACCGGGCGATCCTGGCCGCGGTCGAGGCCGGCGATGCCGAGGCGGCGGTCGCGGCGATGACCCATCACCTCAACGAAATCCTCCGGGCGGTGGCCGGCATCGAGCTGCAATTCGCCGATTTGTTCGAGTGAGGCGGGGGCTCGACACGGGGCTCGGCTAACGGCCCGGGGCAAAGAGAAAGCACTGATGAATCAATCCTCTCCCTTTGGGAGAGGGTCGTTCGGTCGGCGGTTTCTATCCCCAACGGCCCATCGTCGCCACCTCATCCCTCGATCGCGTATTGCTCCTCCGACACCTGCTCCAGCCAATCCACCGTCTTGCCGTCCAGCCCCTCCTGGATGGCGATATGGGTCATCGCCGTCGTCGGCGCCGCGCCGTGCCAGTGTTTCTCGCCCGGCGGAAACCAGATGACATCGCCGGGGCGGATCTCCTGGATCGGTCCGTCCCAGACCTGCGCCCGGCCGCAGCCGGAGGTGACGATCAGGGTCTGGCCGAGCGGATGGCTATGCCACGCGGTTCTTGCGCCCGGTTCGAAGGTGACGTTGAGGGCGCGGACCCTGGCCGGGGCGGGGGCTTCGATGATGGGGTCCTGTCGCACGCTGCCGGTAAAATAATCGCTCGACGGCTTGGTCGAGGGGCGGGATCCAGACCGCTTGATCTCCATCTTCGTCTCCTTCGGGTTGGGACAACCGTTTCAATCCTCGCCGGCCAGCGCCCGTTTCAGCCGCCGCAGGATGACGCCGCGGGCGCGATCGTCGGCCGCCTTGTCGAGGGCCGCGCGCAGGTCGAGCACGAAGGCGGCGCTGTCATTGTGCCAGTCGGGACCGGCGACGCGCTCCGGCTCGATCCGGCGCGCCGGCGCCGGCAGGATGCGCGCCTGGCCGGCGGTGATCTCGATGGTGTCGTCGAGATGCGGCACCATGACCTGGTCGGGCGCGACGATCGTTTCGCCAACCGTCGGCGCGAAAGCGGCCAGCGCCCGTTCCTCGGCATGAACCAGCACGACGCCTGAGCGGACCGGCTTGCGCGCGGCCAGCCAGTCCAGCACTTCGCCGCGGTCGGCATGGCCGGAATAGGCATCGATCATCCGGACCGTCGCCTGGACCTTGACCGCGTCGCCATGGATCTGGACGGTGCGGGCGCCGTCCAGGATGATCCGGCCGAGCGTGCCCTCGGCCTGGTAGCCGACCATCAGCACGGTGGTCGACGGCCGCCAGAGATGGTTCTTCAGGTGATGCCGGATACGGCCGGCATCACACATGCCGCTGGCCGCGATGATGATGTGGAAGCCGCGCAGGCGCTCGAGCGAGCGGCTCTGGTCGGCCGATTCCGTGAAGCGCACCTGCGGCGCATTGGCCAGGCGCTCGAGCCCGCCATTGTCCTCCAGTTCGCCGGCATGGGCCTGGAAGATCTCGGTGGCTTTGATGGCCAGTGGCGAGTCGACGAAGATCGGCGCCTCCGGCACCTCGCCCTGTTCCATGGCGGCGAGCAGGTCGGCCAGGATCTCCTGGGTGCGCTCGACCGCGAAACAGGGGATCAGCAGCGGCCCGCCGCGCTTGGCCGCGGCATTGACTTCGGCTGCCAGAACCGCGCGCCGGCCGCTGACCGATGTCGCCGGCCGGTCGCGGTCGCCATAGGTTGCCTCGCAGACGATCAGGTCGAGATCGACGGGGCCGTTCGGATCGGGGTGGAACAGCTTGGCGTCGGGCCCGAGGTCGCCGGACATCAGCACCCGGACCGGGGCCGCGGCGGCGTCGGCAGCGGCAAATTCGAGCTCGATCGAGGCGGAGCCCAGAATATGGCCGGCATTCCACCAGCGGGCGCGGATGCCGTCGCCGAGCGGCAGCCATTTGCCATAGGTTACGGAGCGGAACTGGTCGAGGCAGGCGACTGCGTCGGCGGCGGTATAGATCGGCTCGACCTTGGGCTCGCCCCGGCGGCTCTTGCGCCGGTTGAGCTGCTCGACCTCCATTTCCTGGATATGGCCCGAATCCGGCAGCATGATCGAGCAGAGGTCGACGGTCGAGCGGGTGGCGTGGATCGGGCCGCGATAGCCGGCCTTGGTCAGTTTCGGCAGAAGCCCGGCATGGTCGATATGGGCATGGGTCAACAGCACGGCGTGGAGATCGGCCGGGCGGAACGGGAAGGTCCGGTAGTTCAGCGCCTTGAGCGTCTTGGAACCCTGGAACATGCCGCAATCGACCAGGATGCGGCGGCCATTGGCCTCGAACAGATAAGACGAGCCGGTAACCACCCGGGCGGCGCCCAGCACATGCAAGCGGATCGACATCAACGGGTTCCCTTCGGTGGCGGCGCGATGCCGTCGGCCTCGGCGATCAGGTCCCAGATCGCCTGGGGCGTATCGGCGAAGCGCACGAGATCGAGCTCGGTCCGGGTGATCATTCCAGCCTCGACAATGGCGTCGAAATTGATCACCGAGCGCCAATAGTGCTCATCGAACAGCACCACTGGAATGACATGCATCTTGGTGGTCTGCATCAGCGCCAGCACCTCGAACAGCTCGTCGAACGTGCCGAAACCACCGGGAAACACCACCAGGGCGTTGGCGCGCATGGCAAGGTGCATTTTGCGCATGGCGAAATAGTGGAACAGGAAGGTCAGATCGGGGGTCGAATAGGCGTTCGGCCCCTGTTCCTGCGGCAGGCGGATGTTGAAGCCGATGGACGGCGCGCCGGCATCCGCCGCGCCCCGGTTGGCCGCCTCCATCAGGCCGGGGCCGCCGCCGGTGGCGATGACGTTGTCGCGGCCGCCCTGGTTTGCCCTCAGCGCGCCGCCATTCTCCGAGGCGAGCCGGCCAAACTCGCGGGCCGCCGCATACCAGGCGGCGTGCCGGCCGGGGCCGTCCTCGCGCACCCGGGCGCTGCCGAACACGACAATGGTCGAGCGCACCGCCCAGCGGCGCAAGGTCTGCTCGGCTTTTTCATATTCGAGCAGGAAACG
Source organism: Phreatobacter stygius (assembly GCF_005144885.1). Lineage (NCBI taxonomy): Bacteria > Pseudomonadati > Pseudomonadota > Alphaproteobacteria > Hyphomicrobiales > Phreatobacteraceae > Phreatobacter > Phreatobacter stygius. The sequence goes on along the minus strand of NZ_CP039690.1, from coordinate 1,756,021 downwards.
GACGCCGCGCTGCGGCTCGGCCAGCAGGAAGTCCTGGTCGAGGGCGGGCAGCACATAGGAGGGGGAAGCGAGCTGAGCGGCATTGTCGGCGGGGTCATGCATATCGGGATCTCGGTCGGGCGATCGGCAGGTGATGCTAGACCCGCCCGCGGCCGCGGTCGACTGAGGCCGAGGCAACGGGAGCCTCGCTTGCCTTGCCGGCGACCCTGCCATGCGGGCGGCGGTCTCTGGTTTCACGGCGCGGAATGTGCAAACCATGCCGGCCCATCAGGGCTTTGGTCGTGCGGACTGGCACCCAGGCCCGACCACAGGCCGCGATCCGGTATCCCCTCACCGGGTCGGCACACTCTTGAGAGAGGCGACGCCATGACCACAGTGTTCCGCAATTTCATCGCCGGCGAATTCGTCGCTGTCGAAAAGGCCTCGCCCAACCTCAATCCGTCCAACACCAAGGATGTGGTCGGTGAATATGCCCAGGGCTCGGTCGAGGATCTGAAGGCGGCGGTTGCCGCCGCCAAGGCCGCGTTTCCGGCCTGGAGCCGGTCGACCCCGCAGGAGCGCTACGAGGTTCTGAAGAAGGCCTCGGACGAGGTGCTGGCGCGCAAGGAAGAGCTCGGCAAGCTGTTGTCGCGGGAAGAGGGCAAGACCTTGCCCGAGGGCATTGGCGAGGCGACCCGCGCCGGCCAGATTCTGGCCTTTTTTGCCGGCGAGACGCTGAGGCTCAACGGCGAGCTGGTCAATTCGGTGCGTCCGGGCGTCGGTATCGAGGTCACCCGCGAGCCGGTCGGCGTGATCGGCCTGATCACGCCCTGGAACTTCCCGATCGCCATCCCCGCCTGGAAGCTGGCGCCGGCGCTGGCCTATGGCAATACCGTGGTGATCAAGCCGGCCGACCTGGTGCCGGGCTCGGCCTGGGCGCTGGTCGACATCCTCAACCGCGCCGGCCTGCCCAAGGGCGTGCTCAACATCGTCATGGGCCGGGGCTCGGTGGTCGGCCAGGCCATGCTGGAGCACCCTGACGTCGCGGCGATCTCGTTCACCGGCTCGGTCTCGACCGGCCGGCGGGTGGCGGCGGCCTGCGTCGCCTCGACCCCGATGAAGAAGGTGCAGCTCGAAATGGGCGGCAAGAACCCGCTGGTCGTGCTCGACGATGCCGATCTCGGCGTCGCGGTCGAAGTCGCCGCCAACGGCTCGTTCTTCTCCACCGGCCAGCGCTGCACGGCGTCTTCGCGCCTGATCGTCACCGAGGGCATTCACGATCGTTTCGTCGATGCCCTGACCGAGCGGATGAAGGGCCTGGTGGTCGACGATGCCTTGAAGGCCGGTACCCATATCGGCCCGGTGGTCGATGAGAGCCAGCTCGGCCAGGACGAGAAATATATCGCCATCGGCCGCGACGAGGGCGCCAAGCTGCATTGGGGCGGCGAGCGGCTGAACCGCGACACGCCCGGCTTCTTCCTGCAGCCGGCGCTGTTCACCGGCGTCTCCAACTCCATGCGCATTGCCCGCGAGGAGATCTTCGGGCCGGTGGCGGCGGTGCTGAGGGTGAAGAACTATGACGAGGCGCTGGCGGTGGCCAACGATACCGACTTCGGCCTCGCCTCGGGCATCTGCACCACGTCGCTGAAATATGCGACCCATTACAAGCGCAACTCGGATGCCGGCATGGTGATGGTCAACCTGCCGACCGCGGGCGTCGACTATCACGTGCCGTTCGGCGGCCGGAAGGGCTCGAGCTACGGCCCGCGCGAGCAGGGCGCCTATGCCCGCGAATTCTACACCACGGTGAAGACCAGCTACACGCTCGCCTGATCATCGACGATGGCGCTCCGGGCTCGATCGGGCTCGGAGCGCCTATATTTCTTGGAGTGTTGGTTTCGGATTGAATCGGTGTGCAAAGCGCCCGGCCCGATCCGAGACAATCAGACCAAGGGCTCAGTCCGCCCTGGCGTTTTCCGGCGGAGCCAAGGCTTCAGAACCTCACCGCGAGGTTGGCTTTCATGCCGTGCTGCTGGGCGCCGGAGGCGAGCTGGCCGGAATAGGCCAGGCCAAGGGTTGCCGCGGGCGACAGATTGAGATCGAGCCCGGCCTCGAGCACGGCGGCATTCTTGGCGATCGGCACGCCGCCGACCGTGAAGGCGCTGCTCCCGGCAAATGCCAGGGTGACGAGTGGGGTGATGTCGCCGAAGGCATGCCGCCAGCCGAGCGTGCCGCGCACGGTGGCCCGAACGCTGGCCAGGTCGAAGCCGGCGGCAGCGCGAAGGCCGAGCGTGGTGAAGGTCGCCTGTGTCGTCTGGCCAGTACCGCTGAGCGCCGCTGCGCCGCCCTGCTCGGTGAAGCCGTCGGTGCGCAGGTTGACATAGGCCAGGTTGGCGAAGGGCTCGAGCGCGACCTGTGACAGATCGATCCGGTAGCCGAACTCGCCGAAGGCCTGGAAGGTGCCGGCGTGGTAATTGCCCTTCAGGCTGTCGTTGAAGCCCGGGAAGACGACCGACCGATTGGCCGAGATGTCGTGCCACGTATAGGCGAGGCCCGTACGGAAGCCGAGCGAACCCCACTGCGTGCCGCCATAAAGGCCGAGGTGGTAGTTGTCGCTGCCCCCATTGGACGCGCGGTCCCGGGCGCTGAACGAGGTCCGGCTGTAACCGGCGAGAACGCCGAGCCGCCAGCTGTCGAAGACGGGGGCGTCGGCGCCCAGGAAGAAGCCGCCGGTCGAGCGGTCGAGGCGGGCGGCATTGCCGTCGCTCTTGGTATGTCCCCAGGCGCCGAAGGCCTGGCCCCAGACGGCCAGGCGATCGGTGGTTGCCGCCACCGGGATCGGATCCCCTCCGGCATAAGCCATGACCGGCAGGGTGGAGGCGGCGACCGCCCCGAAGGCCGCGCGCAGGCGGTCAGTGGCGGCCTCGCGGACGAAGCGACTGTCCTCGACAAGTGCGGTCTTGGCCGAGGCATGGATCTCGCCCGACAGCGCATCAAAGCTGCGGCGGACGATATCCGGGTCGCTCGACAGCGCGACCGCTTGCCAGATCGGATTGCTGTTGGGCAGGCTCTCGATGGCGCCGGCGGTGGCGATCTGGTTGCGGGTGATGGCGAGGCTCGAGAAGCTGGCATCATTGCGGGTCAGCTGCAGCGTCACGTCGTTGCCGTCGCCGCCGGCATAGTTCAGGCTCAGGTCGAGAAAGAGCAGGTTGTTGGTGACGGTGCCGAACGTCCCCGTCACGGCGCCGGCGCTCTGCTTGTCGATCAGGATATAGGGGCCGTTGAGCGCGGGCCAGCTCGCAGCGGTTGCCGGCGACAGCACCAGGTTGAGCGTTGCGCCCGATATGTCGACGCTGCCGGCGACCACGAGCTTGTCGGTCGCCGCCGGCGTTCCCTCGATCACCAGCGCGCCGTGGTTGACATAGTTCCCGGCGATGATCTGGGTGCCGATCGAATTGCCCGGCGCATGCACGCCGCCGGCCGCGATGGTCGCGCTGGAACCGAGGCTGCCCACCGTGCCGATGCCGCCGAGCGTCGCGCCGGACTGCACCACAAGCGTTCCCCCGAGCGCGCCGTTGACCGCGAGCGTGCCGGCCTCGACGGTGGTCGTCCCGGAAAAGCCGCCGCTGTTTCCGCTCAGGTTGGTCAGGCCGCCCCCGATATGGCGAAGCGTGCCGGATCCGGACACGGCGCCAGTGAAGGTGACGGCATCGCTGCGGTTGAAGATGAGCGCGGCGTTGTTGACGACGTTACCGGTGATCGAACCCGAGGTGCCGCCCGTGCCGAGTTGCAGCGTGCCCGCGCTGATGGTGGTGGTGCCGGCATAACTGTTCGCGCCGGTCAGGGTCAGCGTGCCCGCGCCTGTCTTGGTCAGCCCGCCGGCGCCATCGATATCATCCGACAGCACATGCCCGCCGGCCTGGATCTCCATGGTCGCGGAGGCACCGGTCAGCACCACGTTCCGGCCGCTCGCAAATCCGCTGGTGACGCGCAAGGTGCCGTTGCCGATGGTCAACCCGCCGGCGACATCGCCCAGATTGGCCTCGCTCGTCACCTGCAGCACGCCGCCGACAATCGCCGTGCCGCCGGAATAGGTATGGGCACCGGCCAGGATCGTCGTGCCGTTGACCTGGCGGACCTGGCCGGCGCCGACGATCGTCGGCGCGAAGCTGTAGCCAGCCTCGGTATGGTTGAACGCGAGCCGGCTTGCGGCATTGAGATCCACGATGCCGACCTGCAGCGTGCCGGCGGCGGCGGCGGCCGACGCCTCCGCCGCGCCGATATTGATGGTGCCACCGGCCGCGCCGCCGGATAGGCCGGCGATGATCGTGCCGTTGCCGGCGGCACCGAGCCGCAGGACGCCCTGGTCGGACACCGTCAGTGACCCGGCATTGGAATGGCCGACATAGAGGTTCGCGCCATTGCCCAGCCATTGCGAGCCGAGCCCAGTGATGACGACCTCGCTTGCGCCGCCGCCGCCGACAATGCCGACCGTGCCGCCGCCCGAGCCGTTCCTGACCGTGCCGCCATTCTCGATCCTGAGCGTGCCCGAACCATGTTCGCCGACCCGCATCTGGCTGAAGGTCTCCCAGGCTGATCCGCTGCCGGTGACAACAACCGTGGCGCCGTTGCTGATATAGGCCTGCCCCCCGGTGGCGACACTGCCGAGCTTGCCGCCGCCTTCGATCCTGAGCGTGCCGCCATGCACCCATGTCCGGCCGAAATAATTGGCCGAACTGTCGCCGGTCAGCACCAGCGTGCCGTCACCCTGTTTAAAGAAGCTGGCGCTGCCGCCTGTGGAGATCGCCCCCGACAGCGTCAGCGTGGTGCCCGCAACCGTCTCGATGCGCCCGCCGCCGGAGGTGAAGGCCATGGTCTTGGCGCTGGAGAACGAGGTTGTCGTCCGCAGAACCGCATCGGCGCCCGTGCCGGCGCCGCCAACGATGGTCGTATTGGAAAAGGTGATCTGTCCGCCGGGAGTGCCGAGATTGCCGTCGCTCGCCGCCTGCACCGTGCCGCCATTGATGGCCATGCCACCGGTAAAGGTGTTGACGCCATTGAGCGTCAGCGTGGCGCTGCCGTTCTTGAACAGCCCGCCGGCGCCGCTGATCCCGCCGTTGAGGGTCAAGGCATTGCTGCCGCCGATCGTCAGATTGGCGTTCAACACGATAGCGTTCCCCAAACTCACGCTGGCATTGCTGTCCAGCGTCGAGGAACCGCCGACGGTGAGACCGCCCAGACCGAGCGCTGCTGAATTGCCCACAGTCAGGACGCCGGCATTCAGCGTGGTGCCGCCGGTATAGCTGTTGGCGCCGGTGAGGGTCACCGTGCCGCTGCCGTTCTTCACGACGAAACCGCTGCCGGTGATCAGCGGGGCGAAGGCCTGGCTGCCGGTCCCGTCGAACACCACGCTGGAGGCGTTGTTGCGCAGGTCGACCGTCGACGCGGCTAGCGTGCCGACGCCAGTGGCATCGCCCATCCTGAGCGTCCCCGCGCCGCCGCCCGCCGTGCCGACATTGAGCGTGCCGATGCCGCCGACGCCGACGCTCACCGCGCCACCAGCGCGGATCGTCAGCGTGCCCGCGCCACTGCCGCCGATCTCCGCCTGGCCGATGACATGCAGCGCGCTGGCGGCACCAGAGACGTCCACGACGCCGCTGCTGCCCGTCGCATTGCCGACAAACAGGCCGATGGTGGTGGTCTGGGCGCCTCCCTCGACACGCAGTGTCGACACCGCCGCGTTGTTGATCGTGCCGATCAGGATGTTGGTGCCGACCCCAAGCGTGGCGTTGTTGTCGAGGATGAGCTGCGCGTTGTCCCGTAGCTCGATGCTTCCCGCCACCCCCACGCCGGACAGCGTCGAGATCACGGCGGGGCCGCCGCCGCCGTTGAGAATAGCCCGGTCGGCGGACGTTGGCGGGTTGGCTGGCGACCATTGGCTGCCGTCGGTCCAGCTCTGGTTGCCAATGCCGATCCAGGTCACGTCAGCGGCGCTTACCGGCGCCGCCCCCAGCAGCGTCACCAAGCCGGCTAAGGCGAGCGACAGCGTGGGGGCTGTCGGCCCGGCCGGCCGGCATCCGGCCAGGGCGGTCGAGCTCAGGAGGCGGTTTCGGCGGAGATGGGCAACCATTCGGGGAGGCTCGCGCAATGATTGTGATGCGGGGCCGCATCGCCAGGCTCTTGGTGTGCGAGAGAGCACAAATCTACGCAAGTGCCGTGGGAAAAACACGACATGCCGGTTCGACCAAGCGACAGAGCTTCGACATTTTTCGGTTGATGTCTCGGTTTTTCGACCGCGTGGCGAGGTAGTACCGCGTGGTGAGACCGTCAGATGCCGAGCCGTGACCGCAGTTGTGCCCGGTAGGGACGAGACACCACCCATAGCGTGTCGAGCGAGCGCAGGCGCAGCTCCCAGCGTTCCCTTAGCCGGCCGGCATGGCGGTCGAGAACCTCGACATGGCCGAGGTTGACGATGGCGGTACGATGGATGCGCAGGAACGTCGCCGTGGGCAACATGCCGGCCCAGACCGACAGCGCGCGGTGATCGGTCAGCTTGGAGCCGTCGACCAGCCAGACATCGGTATAGTCGCGTGCCGCGCGCAGGCCGAGGATCTCTTCGGGGACAATGCCGCGGGCGCGGCCCGGCATCCTCAGATAGATCAGCGGCGTGAAAGGACCCGAGGCCGCCTGAACACGGGATATGTAGGTGTTCCGGCCGGAATAGCGGGCAAGGCCAATCAACTGGGCGCAGTGAAACAGCGCGCTGATCGTCCCTCCTTCCCACCGGCGGATCCGCGCCGTCGCATCAAAGCCGATGCAGCCGCGCAAGACGCCCTGGTGGACCAGCGGGACACTCAGGACGCTCTTGTCGTCCTGGCGCAGCAGTTCGGCCTGAAGCGACCTGGCCGTGCGCGGAAGGCCGGCGACGTCGTTGATCATCACCGCCTGCCCCTGGACCAGGAACCGATGCAGCCATGCGATCATCGTCACCGGCGCGTCCTGCAAATCCTCGACGTGCGGGCTCACGCCGGCGCGGCTCCATTCATGGGTGTTGCGAAACCGCAGCAGGCTTTCATCATATTCGAACATCCAGGCGCGGTCCGCCCCGGCCAGTTCACCGAACTCCGCCAGGATGGCCGAGATCGCCCGGTCGATCGGCATGGCGAGCAGATGGGTCGCGGCGCGCAACACCCAGCCGGAAGCACGCGCGGCGTCATCCGGCGCGGCCGCCATGTCCGGCGCAATCATTTCGTATGCCGGATATCTTTCAGTCAGCCGTCCGCTCCTGTCTCGCAGCCCATCTCACGCCGAAGACGCTGGGGCTCAGCCGATCTGAGCCTTGGTCGAGGCGGGTGGCAAGAGGGCTGGCGGGACCCGCCATCGCCCGTCGCGCGTGGACCTGTCGAGACGCGCCGGAAACGCCCGCGCAAACCTTATTGAGCGAGTTGGTGGGCGTAAGCCTGAGTCGCGGCGATGAGGGCATCGATCCCGCGCTTGGACCGGGCTCGGCTCGGCTTGGCCAGTTCCTGCAGGATGAGGCCATCGACACCGGCCAGGATGAAGCGTGCAAGCGCGTCGCAGGCGGCGGCCGGAAGCTGGCGCGGTCCCTGCGTGATGCTCATGAGATGTTCGTGATAGAGGCGATGATAGGCCGCGTACTGGCGCTCGGCCAGCCATTCGGCGCCCTCGCGTAGCGCATAGAGCGTCAGCTCGTATTGAACGATCTGAATTGATTTCGTCCGCATGACCGAACGCCATATGCCAAGCAGCAACTGCTCGATGCCGTCATCGAGATCCGCGCCGCTCTTCACCTGCTGCCGACGCAGCCGCGCGGCCATGTCGTCGATATAGGCCTCGAGCACCGCGACCAGCAGCGCACTCTTGCTGTCGAAGTGATAGTGCAGCGTCGCCAGCTGCACGCCGGCTTCCGTGGCGATCTGGCGGGTGGTCGTGCCGATGACGCCGGTCTTGGACATCGCGCGCAGCGCGCCATCGATGATCTGGGCGCGCGTCTGATCGCTTTTCGTCGTCGGTTTCTTCATGGCGCCCTGTCTTGTCCGCCACCCCGGGTTTGTCAAATCGGTGCGGGAGACAGCCGTTCGCCGCGCGCGAGCGGCGGTTCGCGGTCGCAATCGGCGCTCTCGCCAGTCGAAGGGCCAGGACCGGCGTTTCTCGCAAATATGGTCATGTGACCAAAATTGGTCGATTGACCAAATGTCGAAACCACGGATATGCTCCGGTCAGACGGCGAAGAGACAAGCCGCGACGGGCACAGCGCCGATCAGCGATCGCCTGCACCGGCGCATGTCGTCGTGGGTGACATAACCGGAGAACGAGCCATGGCTATCAGGCCAAATTCCATCGAGGCGCGCGACGTCGCACACGTGCTCCATCCCTATACGAATGCGGTCGCGCACGAGAAAAGCGGCCCGGTCATGATCGCGGGTGGAGACGGCATCTACGTCATCGACAGTGAGGGAAATCGCTATATCGAAGGGCTTGCCGGACTGTTCTGCGCGTCGCTCGGCTTCAGCGAGAAGCGCCTGGTCGATGCCGCGACCCGGCAGATGAGCACATTGCCGTTCTATCACAGCTTCAGCGGCAAATCGCACGAGACCGCCGTCGAGCTCGCGACGCGGTTGATCGAGCTCGCGCCGGTGCCGATGAGCAAGGTCTTCTTCGTCAACTCCGGATCGGAAGCCAATGATACGGCGGTGAAGCTGATCTGGTATTACCACAATGCCATCGGCAAGCCCGAGAAGAAGAAGATCATCTCACGGCTGCGGGCCTATCACGGTGTCACCGTCGCATCGGCAAGCCTCACCGGCCTGCCATACAACCACCGGGATTTCGACCTTCCGATCGACCGCGTCCTCCACACCGATTGCCCGCTGCACTATCGCTACGCCGAAAAGGACGAGAGCGAGGATGCCTTCGCCACACGCTGCGCCGCTTCGCTGGAGCAACTGATCCAGAAAGAAGGGCCGGAAACGATCGCCGCGTTCTTCGCCGAGCCGCTGATGGCGTCCGGCGGATGTATCGTGCCGCCGCCGACCTATTACGAGAAGATCCAGGCGGTCCTGAAGAAATACGATATCCTGCTGGTCGCCGACGAGGTGATCTGCGGTTTCGCCCGGACCGGCAACATGTTCGGTTGTGAAAGTTTCGGGATCAAGCCGGACATGATCTCGATGGCGAAGCAGCTTTCAGCCGCCTATCAGCCGATCGCCGCCTTGATGATCAATGACAAGATCTATGATGGCATCCGCATCGAAAGCGAAAAGATCGGCACGTTCGGCCACGGCTTCACCTATGGCGCGCATCCGGTCGCCACCGCCGTCGCCCTCGAAACGCTGAACATCTATCGGGATCGCGACATCCTCGGCCACGTTCGGTCCGTCATGGCCGATTTCCAAAGCGGACTTCATGCCTTTGCGGATCACCCGCTGGTCGGCAATGTCCGCGGCATGGGCCTGATCGGCGCGCTCGAACTGGTCAAGGACAAGGCCACCAGGGAAAGCTTCGACATGGCCTGGGGCGTCGCGGGACATGTCGGAGAACGGGCTCTCGCGCACGGCCTGATTACCCGGGCGCTCGGCGATACCGTCAATTTCTGTCCGCCGCTGATCATCACCAAGGCTGAGATCGCCGACATGTTCGCACGCGCCAAAGTGGCCCTGGACGAAACCCATGCTTGGCTCCAGGCCGGTCGCCCGTCGCTCTGACGGCAGCCCAGCATGGTCGGCCTGACCGGCGATGACGGCAGCGCCGGGCGCGACGCGCCCGGAGCAATGTCTGCGGGAATGGCGGTTCGACGGGCGTGGCGTGCCGGCCGGCTCAGCCGAGCAATTGGCCGCCATCGGCGACGATGGTCTGGGCGGTCACCCAGCTCGCCAGGGGCGACGCCAGGAACAGCACGACATTGGCGATCTCTTCCGGGCTGCCCATCCGGCCGAAGGGGATCGAGCCGAGGGTGCGGTTATAGAGCGTCGGATCGGTGGTCTTGCGCTGTTCCCACATGCCGCCGGGAAACTCGACCGAGCCGGGCGCCACGCAATTGACCCGGATGCCCTTCCGGGAGAGTGCCGCGGCCTGCGAGGTGGTGTACTGGATGACCGCCGCCTTGACCGCCGCATAGGCGGCCGTGCGCAGCGACGGCCGGTAGCCCGAGATCGACGCGATGTTGACGATCGACGCGCCCTTGGCCTGTTCGAGGAAGGGCTGGGCGGCGCGGCTCGCCCGGACCACCGCCATGATGTCGACCTGCATGCCGGCTTCCCAGCCTTCCTCGGTATCGCCCTGGCCGAAGCCCGAGGCATTGTTGACGAGGATGTCGATGCCGCCCAGCGCCTGGGCGGCGGCCGGAATATAGCCGGCAATGGACGCGGCATTGGCGAGATCGCAAGGGGCGAAATGGACGGCGCCGCCGAAGCGGCCGATCTCGGCGGCGGTCGCCTTCAGGCCATCCGCGCCGCGGGCGCAGATCGAGACGCCGGCGCCGGCCTCGGCAAAACCGAGCGCAATGGAACGGCCGATGCCGCGGCTGCCGCCGGCAATGACGACGCGCTTGCCTTTGAAATCAAAACTCATGATGCACTCCGGCTGGGGTTGGTAATGGGTGAACTGAACCGCGGTCAGGCGGCGAGACGCGGTTTCATCCGGTCGACGATCACATCGGTCTCGGCGGTGACGACCGCGCTGGTTATGGCGGAAAAGCCGATACGGGCATTGGCGATCGCCAATCCGGTCGGCGCGACAATGTCGCGGATGACGATGATGCGCATTGTCTGATGGTCCTGACGCCTTGCGGGTTCGCGAGCCTAGCCGCGACGGCGCATACCGCAAGGGCCGAAAGGCCGGCCTGCGCGCGGGGCAGGCGCGCTCTTGTTCATGGCGTCCTGTTGCGGCGAACGCGCGGCCTCCGGCGCCTCAGGCCCCGTATCGAGTCGTTGGCCGCGTCCTCTTCGCCGTCACCCTGATTTGCCCTTCGGCACCAAGACGACGTCGGGGAGACCTTCGAAATGGCTGTCACACGTGAGGCAATCCGCACCGAGATCGAGCGCGGTCGCATAAATGATCGCGTCGGCCGTCGCGAGCTTATGGGTGCGACAGATCTCTGCTGCCCGCAGCGCAATGCGTGTTTCCAACGGCGCGACCAGGCATCCCATCGTATAGGCGATGGCTTGATCGGCGGCTTCTTCGGAAACCTCCCGTGTCAGCCATTTGGCGAGCTCGAGCTGAACGAGCGTCGGTACGACCGTGTCTGCGGCATTCGGCCAATGTTCCGTCAATGCCGCGGCGGTTGGGCTTGCCCTCAGCCATTCGATCCAGGCGGAGGTATCGACGACCCGCATTACCCGCGATCCTTTCGGTCGCGATAGCCCTTGTCGTCGGCTCCGCGGGCGATGCCCGCCAGATCGGCAAGCTCCGGAGCGGGCATCACCATGACACCCTTGCCTTTGGGAATGAAAACGAATTCCTGGCCTGCGCGCCATTGTTGGGCGGTGCGGACTTCCTTTGGAATGCTGATCTGGAATTTTGCCGACAGTCTCGCGCGAGCGGTCATTTCTGGCGATTTCCCTATCGACCGAGGAGGCGTAAGAATAACATGACTCCGGGCCTCGCCAAAGATCTCAGCGGTCCTCCCGGTGATGTTGACCCTGGCCCTCGGCTGAAAGAGCGACCCCAGGTTCCTGTTGCCATGACGGGCGCATGGCGGTTGAATGCGCCAACAAACATTCGCACGGGTATGTCGGCCCGGGCACGAGGAAACAACCAACCCGGTGCCGGCAGGCGGCCGGGCCGTGATGGTCCGAGGGAGGACGAGATGGAACTCAAGTTCACCGATGAAGAACTGGCTTTCCGCAAGGAGGTCCGCGCCTTCATCGACAAGCACCTGCCGAAGGCGCTGCGCGAGAAGCTCGCGGCTGGCCACCATCCAAGCCATGACGACATCGTGTTCTGGCAGAAGACCTTGAACGCCCATGGCTGGGGCGTGCCGCATTGGCCAAGAGACCATGGCGGCACCGGCTGGAGCGCCATCAAGCAATATATCTTCCAGGAAGAGATGATGATGGCGCCGTCGCCGCCACCGCTCGCCTTCGGCATCAATATGGTCGGTCCCGTCATCGCGACCTTCGGCAACGACGCCCAGAAGGCGCGCTACCTGCCGCGCATCGCCAATCTCGACGACTGGTGGTGCCAGGGTTTCTCGGAGCCCGGCGCCGGATCGGATCTGGCTTCCCTCAAGACCAAGGCGGTCAAGGACGGCGACCACTATATCGTCAACGGCCAGAAGACCTGGACGACCCTTGGCCAATATGCCGACTGGATCTTCTGCCTGGTGCGCACCGACCCGACGGTCAAGCAGCAGCTCGGCATCTCGTTCCTGCTGATCGACATGAAGACGCCGGGCATCACGGTGAAGCCGATCCAGACCATCGACGGCGGCCACGAGGTCAACGAGGTGTTCTTCGACGACGTCCGGGTGCCGGTCGAAAACCTGGTCGGCCAGGAGAACAAGGGCTGGGACTATGCCAAGTTCCTGCTCGGCAACGAGCGCACCGGCATTGCCCGGGTCGGCATTTCCAAGCAGCGCATCCGGCGCATCAAGGAGCTTGCGGCGATCGAGCAGCGCGGCGGCCGGCCGCTGATCGAGGACCAGCGCTTCCGCGAGAAGGTGGCGGCGGTCGAGATCGAGCTCAAGGCGCTGGAAATCACCCAGCTGCGCGTGATCGCGGCGGAAGCCAAGCGCGAGAAGGGCCGCCCGGATCCGGCCTCCTCGGTGCTGAAGATCAAGGGGTCCGAGCTGCAGCAGGCGACCACCGAACTCCTGATGGAAGTGATCGGCCCGCATGCCGCGCCCTATGCGCCGGAAGACGATCACGGCTCGAACGAACCGCCGATCGGGCCGGAATGGGCCCAGACCATCGCGCCGACCTATTTCAATGTGCGCAAGGTCTCGATCTATGGCGGTTCGAACGAGATCCAGAAGAACATCATCGCCAAGGCCGTCCTCGGGCTTTGACCGCCTGACAGGATGGGTCGGTCGCGGCGGGCCAGGCCGGCCGCGGCACGAAGCCTCCTCGCCGATCACCCGACATCAGCCCCGTCATGGGCAACAGGATCGCAAGACATGGATTTCGATCTGACGGAAGAACAGCGCCTCTTGAAGGACTCGGTCGACGGCCTGCTGGCCGATACCTACGACTTCGAGACGCGCAAGAAATACGCAGCCTTGGCCGGCGGCTACAGCCCCGAGATCTGGGCGAAATTCGCCGAGCTCGGCCTGCTGGGCCTGCCCTTCGCCGAAGACGATGGCGGTTTCGGCGGCGGCGCGGTCGAGACCATGCTGGTGATGGAAGCGCTCGGCAAATCGCTGGTGCTGGAACCCTATCTCGCCACCGTCGTGCTGGGCGGCGGCGTCTTGCGCCATGCCGGTTCGGCGGAGCAGAAGGCCGCCCATATCCCGGCCGTGGTCGACGGCTCGCGGACGCTGGCGCTCGGCACCACCGAGCGGCATTCCCGCTACGACCTGTTCGATGTCTCGACCACCGCGAAAAAGGATGGCTCGTCCTTCGTACTCGACGGCGAGAAGGCCGTGGTGATCAATGGCGGAACCGCCGACCATGTCATCGTCACCGCCCGGACAGCGGGCGCCAGGCGTGACAAGGGCGGCATCGGCCTGTTCCTGGTGCCGGCCAATGCCGCCGGCCTGACCCGGCGCGACACGGCGACCCAGGACGGCACCCATGCCGCCGAGATCACGCTCTCGGGCGTGCGCGTGGACGCCGACGGCGTCATCGGCGATCCCGAAGGCGGGCTTGCCGTGGTCGAGCGGGTGGCCGACGAAGCGATCGCGGCGCTTGCCGCCGAAGCTGTCGGTGCGATGGATGAGTTGCAGACGCTGACCGTCGACTACCTCAAGACCCGCAAGCAGTTCGGCGTCAATATCGGCGCCTTCCAGTCGCTGCAGCACCGCGCGGCGGAAATGTTCGTGGCGCTTGAACAGGCCCGCTCCATGGCCATGCTGGCGGCCATGACCAGCGGCGAAACCGATGCGGTGGAACGCCAGGCCATGGCGTCGGCAGCCAAGGTGCAGATCGGCCGTTCCGCCAAGATCATCGGCCAGGGCGCGATCCAGCTCCATGGCGGCATCGGCATGACCATGGAGTACAAGGCCGGCCATTACTTCAAGCGGCTGACCATGATCGACACGCTGTTCGGCGATGCCGACCACCACCTCGCCAAGGTCGCCGATTTCGGCCGGCTGGTCGCGGCCTGAGGGGCGCCAAGGGCGGCACTGAATCAACCCTCTCCCCCGCGACGAAAGCTTCGCTTTCGCGCTTGAGGGAGAGGGTGGCAGCGTCAGCTGCCGGGTGAGGCGACGTCCATCTCCGAGCCTGGCGGTATGCTCGACGAGCGGCGGCATCAGTTCCGAGCGCTTGCGCCCCTTGCCCGCCGGCTCAGCCGGCACCCCATCCCTCTGGGACAGGGTTGATTCATCAGAGCTTTTTGTTCCCTGCCCGTCATCCGGCACGCAGGGCCGAAATCCCCTGGTTCTCCTGCGACAGGCGCAGCACGATCGCCGCCAGCCAGCACCAGGCGAGCATGCCGCCAAAATAGATGGCGATGCCGGCAGCGACGATGCCGCTCATGCCGATGATGATGAACAGCGGGATCGCCACGCCGGCCGCTGCCGAAAAGGTCGCCCAGCCCCTGGCATCGATCTTCACGAACCGGCGGGCGAAGACAAAGCAGGCCGCGATCAGCGCGGCAAAGCCGACCATGAAGGCGAGGCCGTGCAGGATGGCGACCGGGGTGGTCATGTCAGGCATCAGGTCGTCGGGTGTGCCCGGCGGAAAACCCATGCCGGCCTGCGCCGGAAAGAGGCCGGCGGCGACCATGCCGGCGCCATAAACCCCGATAAGCCCGGCGCCCCAGGTTCCCAGCCGGTCGCCGACCAGGATGCGCCGCATGCCGATGGCCGAGAGAATGGTGAGCAGGCCTGTCACGATGAAGGTCGCGGTCATCAGCCAGCCCCTTTCGCCAAGGCTCAGCATGCTGATCGCATGGCGGGCGAGGTCGAAGCCGGGACGGATGAAAATTTCGATGGTGGGGACAGTGAAAAAAATGGCGCCGGCGGCGAGGCCGGCGCGCAGCAGCGCGCGGTCGGCCGCCTGATGGTCTCGGGTCATGATGGGATGTCCTTGATAGGGGGCGCAGGCGCCGTCGGCAGCCGGTCAGGACGCCTTGATGAAGGCGACGAGCTGATCGAGCACGGTTGCCCAGCCGTTGTGGAAGCCCATCTCCTCGTGGGTCTTGCGCGCGGCCTCGTCGCCGTGGATGGCGGTCGCGGTGTAACGGGTGCCGGACCCGGCCGGCGCCAATTCGAGCGCGCCGGTGAAGAACGGCTTGGGCGAGGGCCGATAGCCGGGCAGCAACGCATCGGTCCAGATCAGCCGCCGGTTCACGACCACGTCCAGATAACAGCCGATATTGGGGAATTCCTGGCCCTCGGGCGAGCGCATCACGGTGCTGAAGACGCCGCCGGGACGCAGGTCGATCTCGCAGGCCGTGATGGTCCAGGGCTTGGGAACGAACCATTGGCGGATTTGAGCGGGTGTCGTCCAGGCCTTCCAGACGAGATCGACAGGCACGTCGACGTCGCGCTGGAGAACCAGGTCGAGCCTGGGGTCGTGCGCGGCCAGCGGGGATGTCATTCGGATCGTTCCTCTTTCAGGGTCAGGAGATAGCTGTCGAGACGGTCGAGGCGGCGCTCCCAGAGCGTCCTTTGCAGGCCCAGCCAGTCCTCGGCGAGCTTCAGCCGGTCGGGCGCGAGCTGGTAGGTGCGGACCCGGCCGGTCTTGTGCGACTGGACCAGGCCGCAGCCCTCGAGCACTTTCAGATGTTCGAGAAAGGACGGCAGCGCCATGCGATAGAGCGCGGCGAGCTCGCTCACCGAGGCCTGTTTCTGGCTCAGCCGCTCCAGGACGTTGCGGCGGGTCGGGTCGGACAGGGCGCGGAAGATGCCGTCCATGGCTGGCGCCGCGGGCGGCGCCTGTGCAGGTCCCGCGCTCGCCGGCGCGGGGGTCATCGCCGGCCGTCCCGAGAGCCGACAGGCGCCATGAGACTGAACATCGGTGGTTGCGGCATGGCAGATCTCCCCGCGGGTTCGCGGGGCTTCTACGGCCTCGCAATACTTAGGTCAATCCCTAGGTATTGCGAGAAGGGTGTCCTTGCAAGGGGCCGTGCCGCGCGCGCCTGGCTACTCTGTCAAACGGCTGGCCATGATCGACACGCTGTCCGGCGATGCGCCATGGCCAAGGCCGTCCACCGGCCCGTCAACACGCCTTGCGGTTCCGGTTCCTTCGGGGCGTTGCGGGCGGGAACCGGTCAGCCCCGCAGCAAGGGTTTGGCGCTGAAGCACAAGACCGCGACCGTGAGGCCGCCGAAATAGAGGCGCGCCGCCAATTCCAGGCCGGGCGCCGTCAGGTCGACCGCCGACAACAGAAAACCCGCGCCGCTGGTCAAGGCACCAGCGGTGCCGATCGCGCCCGCGATCCTCGCCGCAATCTGACGGCTTCTCAGGCTCATCGGCCATTTAAGGGCAATTTGCGGCCGGAAGTCACGACTCTCTTCAAAAGGGTGGCCGAGAATGCCCTTGGGTATTTTGTTTCGCCGCCGGGAACCGATGGCGTTCCGCCTCGTTATCGCAGCACCCAAGCTGGAGTTGTGTCATGGCATGGGATGACAAGTTATCGAAGCCGGTCACGCTCGGCGCCGGCAGGCAGCTGACGACCTTGCGCGAAGCCGCCGATTATTTGCGGACGCATTTTGCCACCGCGAGCCGCAATGCGTTGCTCGATGCGGCGCGCGAAGACCTGATGCAGGCGGCGAGCACCGGCAATTCCGCCGATGTCAAAGCCGCAACCGATCAGGTCAGATCCCTGCTCGCCGCCGAACACCACCTGGACGAAATGGCCGGCCGGTGACGGCTTGGCGCGACGGGTCGCCGGTGTCGGGCGGACAGGGCCGCCCTTCGAGGCCCAGCTGAGCCAACCGTCTCCGTTCAGTTTTTAGCTTCGAGATCGGCTTCGGCCGCATGGCGAGCCGGCCGCCTAAGCTCAATGCCCCCAGCGCAGCGCCAGCGGGTTGGCCTCGCGGGCGAGCTCCAGCAGCCCCGCCCTGGTCGCCGGATGCAGCGCGTCGAGCGGGTGGCGGACATGGTCCGACACGATGACCTTGCCGGCCTGCATCACCGTCTTGGTGGCGCGCAGGCCGCATTGCCGGTTCTCGTAATTGATCAGCGGCAGGATGCGGGCATAGTGGGCGGCCGCTTCCGCACGCCGGCCGGCGGCGTGATGTTCGACCACCGGCCTGATCAGGTCGGGCAGCAAGGCGCTCGACATGGTGGCGGTGGCGCCGGCATCGAGATCGGCCATCAGGGTGATCGATTCCTCGCCGTCCCAGGGCCCGACAATGGCCGCGCCGCCCTGGTCGATCAGGCCGCGGAGCTTGGCGGCGGCGCCCGCCGTCTCGATCTTGAAATAGCACACCGCCGGCACAGCCTTCGCGATCCGGACCAGCGCGGGCACCGGCAGCGCGACGCCGGAGAGCGGTGCGTCCTGCAGCATGAGCGGGATCGGGGCTGCCTCGGCGACGCGGGCGAAATGCTCGATCATGCCGGTCTCGTCGGCGCGCAAGGTGGCGCCGTGATAGGGCGGCATCAGCATGAGCATTTTGGCGCCGGCCTTATAGGCCTTGGCGGCTCGCTCGGCGGCGATGCGGGTGGAGAAATGGCTGACCGTAACGATGACAGGCACGCGGCCGGCGACATGGTCGAGACAGAGCGTGGTGAGCTGGTCGCGTTCGGCATCGGTCAGCACGAATTGCTCGGAATAATTGGCCAGCACGCAAATGCCGTCGACGCCCTGGTCGATCATGCAGTCGAGGACGCGGCGCATGCCGTCGAGGTCGAGATCGCCATTGTCGAGGAAGGGGGTCGGGGCGACCGGGTGGACGCCCTTGTAGACGGGGAAGGCCGACATGCGTTTCTGCTCCCAATGATGCAGGTCTCTTCGATCGCGAGCGCATCGTCATCGATGCGGTGATGCAGGTCCTCGATGGAGGTTACAAGCCTTGGGGGCTCAGCGGGGAGCCTGAGGATCGGGGCGGGGTGCCGCCAGGACCTGGCCGAGGAGGCGGCCGATCACCGGCCAGGCGAGCAGCACCAGGCCGACGACCATCAGGGTGGCGACCAGCGGGTTCGACCAGAAGATGGCGAGCGAACCCTTGGACATGATCAGCGACTGGCGGAAGGCATCCTCGGCCTTGTCGCCGATGACCATGGCGAGCACCAGCGGCGCGATCGGATAGTCGAGCTTCTTGAAGAGATAACCGACGACGCCGAAAGCCAGCACCAGCCAGAGATCGAAGGGGCGGCTCGCCACCGTATAGGCGCCGACGAAGCAGATGACGATGATCGCCGGGCCGACAATGGCGAAGGGAATGCGCAGGATGGCGGCGAAGGCCGGCACGGTGGCGAGCACCAGCACGACCGCGACGATGTTGGAGAGATACATCGAGGCGATCAGGCCCCAGACGAAGTCCGGCCGCTCGACGAACAGCATGGGGCCGGGATTGAGCCCCCAGATCATCAGGCCGCCGAGCATGACGGCGGCGGTGGCGGAGCCGGGCACGCCGAGCGCCAGCATCGGCAGCATGGCGCTGGTGCCGGCGGCATGGTCGGCGGTCTCGGGCGAGATGATGCCTTCCGGTTCACCGGTGCCGAGCTTGTCGCGGTTGGGCGAGAAGCGGCGCGCCAGGCCGTAGCTCATGAACGAGGCGGCGGTCGGCCCGCCCGGCGTGATGCCCATCCAGATGCCGACCAGGCCGGAGCGGATGAGCGCCACCCAGTAGCGTGGCAGAGTGGCGGCGGTGCGCAGCACGTCGCGCAACGATACGCGGGCGCGGATGCCGTTGAGCTTGGTGCCTTCCTCGACGGTGACGATCAGCTCGCCGATGCCGAACAGGCCAATGACCGCGACCAGGAAGCTGACGCCGGCGATCAGCTGATCGAGGCCGAAGGTCAGCCGGAGGCTGCCGGAGACCGAATCCATGCCCATGGCGGCGAGCGAGAAGCCGATGCCGATCGAGATGATGGTCTTCAGGGGCGAGGCGTTGCCGAGGCCGACGAAGCTGGCGAAGGCCAGGAAATAGACCGCGAAGAACTCGGGCGAGGAGAAGCGCATGGCGAAGCGGGCGACCGAACCCGACAGCGTGGTGATCAGGATGATGCCCAGAAGGGCGCCGAAACCGGCCGACAGGAAGGCATAGCTGAGCGCCGCGGTGGCCTCACCGCGCTTGGCCATGGGGTAGCCGTCGAAGGTGGTGGCGACCGATGACGGTTCACCGGGAA
Source organism: Phreatobacter stygius (assembly GCF_005144885.1). Classification (NCBI taxonomy): domain Bacteria; kingdom Pseudomonadati; phylum Pseudomonadota; class Alphaproteobacteria; order Hyphomicrobiales; family Phreatobacteraceae; genus Phreatobacter; species Phreatobacter stygius. The sequence continues at coordinate 1,736,622 of NZ_CP039690.1, read as the reverse complement.
TGTTGAACAGGATCGAGGTGGTCGAACCGCCGAACAGCGCGCCCCAATAGATCGAGGTGAGCAGGATGATGGCGGCGACCGGGTCCATCGTGAAGGTCAGCGGCAGGAGCAGCGAGACGCCGTTGGGCGCGCCAAGGCCCGGCAGCACGCCGACCAGGATGCCGAGCAGCACGCCCGCGATCATCAGCGCAATATGATAGGTGGTGAGCGCGACGGTGAAACCGTGGATCAGCGCATTCAGTCCGTCCATGACCAGCCCCTCAAAGTCCGAGAGCGGCCTCGAGAGGCCCTTTCATGAGGCTGACCTGGAAGGCCCACTCAAGCACGAGATAGAGGAACAGCGGCAGGCCGAGAGCGATGGCCGCCGCGGTCGGCCAGCGATAGTGGCGCTGCAAGGCGAGCGTGCCGAACATGTAGAGCGCGGTCGCGACATAAAGGCCGAGAAACACCGACACGGCGACGAAGGCGACGAAAGGCAGGACGAAACGGATGATCGACTTGACCTGGCCGGCGGTGAGGAAGACCTGGCCGAGCGTGCCGCGCTGGACCGCCGACTGGGCCAGCGTGCCCAGGCTGGCGGCCGTGATCAGCAGCCCGATATAGAACGGAAAGGTTCCGGGCTCGGGACCGGCGCCGCCCCAGCCAATGCCGAATTCGGTGGCGCCGACCGCGATCACCAGGCCGAAGGCGGCGGTGGCCGCCGCGGTGGCAAGCTCCGCATGAAAGCGAGAAATCATGCTGTCCTCCGGGCGTTGCGGGCGGGGGTCGCACGCAGCGGATTGGGCTGCGCGCGACACGGCCGTGGCTCAGGCGGGAGATCCGGCAAAGCCGGCAGCCCCTAGCGGACGATCCAGCCCTGCTGTTCGAACACCGCGCGGCTTTTCGCCTCGTCGTCGGTGATGAAGCTGGTGAGCCGGGGGCCGGTCAGGAAGACGCCGGTCTGCACGGTACGGGCAATGTAGTCCTGCCACTCCGGCGTCTCGCTGACCTTTTTCAGCACGTCGGCATAAAAGGCGACGGCGTCGGCCGGGACATTGGCCGGCAGCCAGACCGTGCGCGGCATCTGGAAGCGGTCGATCGGAATGCCCTCTTCGCGGCAGGTCGGAATGTCGGCCCAGCCCATGTCGGCGGTGACCCGGGGGCCGGCGGCCAGCCGCTGGACCGAGAAGACGCAGAGCGGGCGCACCTGGCCGGCCTTCCACTGGCCGATATTCTCGTTGGGATTGTTGGTGTTGGAATCGATATGGCCGCCGGCGAGCTGATTGGCCGCCGCGCCGCCGCCCTGGAACGGCACATAGATGAACTTCACGCTTGCGGCGGTCTCGATCATGCCGGTCAGCGTCTGGTCGGTATCGCGCGACTGGCTGCCGCCCATCTTGATGGCCTCGGGCCGGGCCCTGACCGCATCGAGAAAGGCGCGCGCCGAGCGGTATTCGGAACCGCCATTGACCCAGAGCACGAATTCGTCGAGCGCCATGCCGGCGACCGGGGTGAGATCGGTGAGCTTGTAGGCGAGCCTCGCCACATAGGGCAGCAGATAGGCATTGTTGGTGCCGAAGATCAGCTTGTGCGGATCGGCCGCGACGGTGCGGGCATAGATATAGCCCTCGGCGCCGGAGCCGCCGCCCTTGTTGACCACCACGATCGGCCGGTCGAACAGCTTGTATTTGGCAATGATCGACTGGACGACGCGGGCGAAATTGTCGGTGCCGCCGCCGGGCGACGAGGTGACGACAAATTCGACCGGGCGCGAGGGCTGCCAGGCGGCATCCGCCACCCCTGCCGTCAGCGCCATGCCGAGCAGCGCCGATCCGATCCGTTGAGCCAGTTTGAGCATGAGCCTTCTCCCTGATGGTGCTGGTGGTCCCGGCGGCCGTTGGTTCGGCCGTCCGGTCTGGATCGGTGAAACCGTCAGGCCGCGGCCTGGCGGCGGTTGGTTCCTTCGGTCGCCATGCGGATGGCGAGCATGAGCGCGGCGCGGCTGGCGCCGAGATTGGCAATGCCCTCACCGGCGATCTCATAGGCCGTGCCATGGGCCGGTGTGCAGATCGGGAAGGGGAAGCCGCCGATCAGGGTGACGCCGCGGTCGAAGCCCATCAGCTTCATCGCGATCTGCCCCTGGTCATGATACATGGTCAGCACCGCATCGAAATCGCCGTTCCTGGCGCGCAGGAACACGGTGTCGGACGGGAATGGCCCCTGGACATTGAAGCCCTGGGCCTTGGCCTTGGCGACCGCCGGCTCCAGGATGTCGATCTCCTCGCGACCGAAATTGCCGCCATCGCCGGCATGCGGGTTGAGCCCGGCGACGGCGATGCGCGGCGACGCGAAACCGGCCGAACGCATGGCGGAATCGGCCAGCGCCAGGGCGCGCAGGATGCGCTCCTCGCTGATGTTGCGGGCGACCTCGCCAAGCGGGATATGCGAGGTGACGCGGGCGTTCCACAAGCCTTCCAGGATGTTGAACTCGCTCGCCGGCCCGTCATAACCGATGGCATCGCGGACGAAGCGGATCTCGTCGTCATAGCCTGGATAGGCAAAACGCATCGCCGCCTTGTTGAAGGGGGTGAAGAACACCGCATCGGCCCGGCCGCCGGCGGCGAAACGCAAGGCCCGGCGGAAATTCTCGGTGGCGAAGCGGCCGCCGGCCAGCGTCGCGGTGCGCGGCGTGACGTCGGCCGGGTCGAGATGGCCGATATCGACCAGCACCGGACGACCGGCGTCGACAGGGACCGCATCGTCCGAGGCCACGACCTCGACCGCCGGATCGACCTTGGCGACGGCTGCGCCGGCGTCGAGGATCCGCCTGTCGCCGAAGATCACGAAATGGGCAGCCGGCCGGATATCCGGCTCGACCAGAAGCCTTGCCAGCAATTCCGGGCTGATGCCGGCTGGGTCGCCCATGGCGACGGCAATGGTGGGCGGCGCGGTTGCGGCCTTGGCTGTCATGGGGCGCCTCTTTCGTGCCGTCTCGCGGACGAGACGTTGCGTGTTCAGTATTCTGTATGCAATATCCAGAACAGAGATCAAGAGGCGGGTCAAGGCGCCCAGTCAAACTGCCGTGTGCAAGGACAAGCGCGAGAGGACGCCGGTCGCCCGATGAATTTTCACAGCCATTATTCCGGCATCCGAACGCCGGTCGAGACCTGCATCATCGGCACCGGCGGCTTCGGCCAGAGCTTCATCGCGCAAGGCCAGCATGTCGGGCTGATGGGTGCGCGCATCGCGGTCGATCGCGATGGCGAGACGGCGGCCAAGGCGCTCCAGCTGTCGGGCGTTGCGGCCGAGCGGATCCGTGTCTGCCGCGACGCGCGGGCTGCCGCATCGGCCTGGGCCGACGGGCTGTTCGTCGCCGCCGGTTCGCTCGAGACGGTCATCGACCTGCCGTTCCAGGTGCTGGTCGAGGCGACCGGCCATCCGGAGGCCGCCGCCCGCCACGCGCTTCTGGCGATCGAGGCCGGCCGGCATGTCGCGCTGGTCACGAAAGAGACCGACAGCGTCTGCGGGCCGGGGCTCGCCCTTATCGCGCGCGATCGCGGCCTGGTGGTCACGCCGGTCGACGGCGACCAGCCGAGCCTGCTGATCGGCCTGATCAGTTGGGCCGAGGTGCTCGGCCTGGAGATCGTCGCGGCCGGCAAATCGAGCGAATACGACTTCGTTTTCGATCGCGCGCGCGGCACCCTGACCAGCAATGAGGTCAGCCGGCCGCTGCCGGAATTGATCGGCGCATGGGATATCGGCGCGCGCGATCCAAGAGAGGTCAGCGCCGCGCGCGAACGGCTGATCGGCGAGCGCTTTCGGCTGCGCGCCGTGCCGGATCTCTGCGAACTGACGCTGGTGGCCAATGCCACCGGCTTCGATCCGGACCGCGCCGATTTCCACGCGCCGGTGGCGCGCATCCCGGAGGTCGCTGGCCTGTTCGCCGAGCGGCACCAGGGTGGCCTGCTCGGCGGCGCGCGCCGGCTCGACGTGTTCCACCATTTGCGCGCGCCGGACGAAGCAAGCTTTGCCGGCGGCGTGTTCATCGTGGTCAGGTGCCAGGATCGGATCAGCTGGGACATGCTGGCCCGGAAGGGCCATACGGTCAGCGCTTCCGGCGATACCGCCATGCTCTATCTGCCGCGCCATATTCTGGGCCTGGAAGCGGCGACCAGCATTCTTGATGCCGCCGGCCTCGGCCGCTCGGGTCATGGCGACGACTACCGGCCGCGAATCGACCTGGTGGCGGTGGCCGAACGGGATCTCGCCGCCGGCACCGTGCTGACCGCGTCGGGCCATCACCACACGATCGACGGCGTCGGCGCCGAGATGCGGCCGGCCGCGTCGCTGGCCGCCGACCGGCCGGCGCCGTTCTACCTCGTCGCCGACCGGCCGCTGGCGCGCGCGGTCAGGGCCGGCGAGCCGATCCGGCTCGAGGACATCGTGGTCGACGACCGGTCGACGCTTTTCGGCCTGCGTTTGCGGCAGGACCAATTGTTCGCCTAAGGACAGGTGCGGGGTCACATCGCCGGCTATTCTTGTTGCCGGAGCCGTTCGCTCGAGCTTCGACACACGGGCGTTGCCGTCATGCCGAGGCCAAAAAACCCGGCGCCGCCCGTCATCATACCCGGAACAGCCTCTCGAGTTTATCCAGCGAGGCGATGAGCTTTCCGGCCTCGGGGCCAAGTGCGGCCAAGATGCGCTCTTCGAATGCAAGAGCCCGGGGAACGAGCTCGGTATAGGCGTGACGTCCGAGCGTCGTAAGCGTCAGGATCTCTTCACGGCGGTCGGCATCGCTCTCGCGTCTTTTGAGCCATCGTCGCTCCTCCAAAGCGCGGACGGCGCGGCTCACCTTGGTCTTGTGCATGGATGAATGCGCGCCAATCGCTTTCGCGCTCATCTCGTTGAATTGGCCCAATGTCGTCAGCACGCGCCATTCGGGCACCGTGAGATCGTGGTGGGCGCCATAGACCGTCCTGAACTCGAGGGAGACGGCGTTGCTGATCCGGCTGAGCCGATAGGGGAGGAAGCGCTCGAGCGAAAGCGTGGTCATGGATTGTTAGTTACATAAGCGACGGTTACAAATGCAACCGATATTGAACGGACGGGATCACGGACATGGAAAAATCCTCGCTTCTGACGCAATCAGCCGCGACTGGCGGGACTACCCTGCAGGCCGGCTACATGTCGGGCTTCGGCAACGGCTTCGAGACCGAGGCGCTTCCCGGCGCGCTGCCGATCGGTCGAAATTCGCCGCAGAAATGCGCTTACGGTCTTTATGCCGAGCAGCTCAGCGGTTCGCCCTTCACGGCGCCGCGGACAACCAACGAGCGCTCCTGGCTCTACCGCATTCGCCCGACCGTGGCGCATTGGGGACAGTTCAGGAAGGTCGATGCCGGCCTCTGGCGCACCGCGCCCGCCGTCGAAGCGGATCTGCCGATCGGGCCGATGCGCTGGGACCCGATTCCGATTCCCAACGAGCAGGTGTCATTTGTCGAAGGGGTCCGCACGATCACCACGGCCGGTGACGGTGGCACCCAGGCGGGCATGGGTGCCCATGTCTACCTGATCACGCGTTCGATGGTGGACGAGTATTTCTACAATGCCGACGGCGAGATGCTGTTCGTTCCGCAGCAGGGGGATCTCCGGCTCTGGACCGAATTCGGCATCATCGACATCGAACCGGGCGAGATCGCGGTCATCCCACGCGGCGTGAAGATCCGGATTGAGCTTCGAAACGGCCCGGCGCGCGGCTATCTCTGCGAGAACTATGGCGGAGCCTTTTCGCTGCCGGAACGCGGGCCGATCGGCGCCAACTGCCTTGCCAATCCACGTGATTTCCTGACGCCGGTGGCAGCCTATGAGGACAAGGACGCGCCCTCCCGGATGTATGTCAAATGGGGTGGCTCGATCTGGGCTGCCGACATGGAGCATTCGCCCCTCGACGTCGTCGCCTGGCATGGCAACTTTGCCCCCTACAAATACGATCTTCGTCGCTATTCGCCGGTCGGCCCGGTCCTTTTTGACCACGCCGATCCGTCGATCTTTACCGTGCTGACGTCGCCGTCCGAGACGCCGGGCACGGCCAATATCGACTTCGTGATCTTCTCCGACCGGTGGCTGGTCGCGGAAAATACCTTCAGGCCGCCCTGGTACCACATGAACGTGATGAGCGAGTTCATGGGCCTGGTCTATGGCCAATACGACGCCAAGCCCCAGGGGTTCGTGCCGGGCGGGATCTCGCTGCACAACACGATGCTGCCGCACGGCCCCGATGTCGAAGCCTTCGAGAAGGCCAGCAATGTCGAGCTCAAGCCCCACAAGCTCGAGGGCACGATGGCCTTCATGTTCGAGACGCGGTTTCCCCAGCGGGTCACCGCCTATGCCGCCGGGTCCGAGGCGCTGCAGAAGGACTATGGCGCTTACGGCCACCAGTTGAAGAAGCACTTCAACCCGAACCAGCGATAATAGGACCATGCCGCAGATCGATCAAACGCACGACCGGACGCTCCGGAGCTGGTTGCCGTCAGCCAATGGTCATCAGGATTTCCCGATCCAGAACCTGCCATTCGGCGTCTTCAGTCCGCCCGGCGGCACGGCGCGGGCTGGGGTCGCCATTGGCGACGCCATTCTGGACCTTGCTGCGGCCCTGGCTTCCGGCCTTTTCGAAGGCGACGCGCGCCAGGCCGCGGAGGCTGCTTCAGGTGCAACGCTCAATGCATTCCTGGCGCTTGGGGCCGAGCCGCGGCGACGGCTGCGCGCGCGCTTGTCGGAGCTCCTGGCCGTCGGTAGCGCCGCGCAGCGCGAGGTGGAACCGTGCCTGCATGCCGCGGCGGATTGCACACTGCACCTGCCTGCCAGCATTGGCGACTACACCGACTTTTATGTTGGCATCCATCACGCCACCAATGTGGGTCAGCAGTTTCGACCGGATAATCCCCTGCTGCCCAACTATAAACATGTCCCCATCGGCTATCACGGCCGGGCCTCGTCGATTTGCCCATCCGGGACACCGGTCCGTCGCCCCAGTGGCCAGTCGAAGCAGCCCGATGCCATTGGCCCGGGTTTCGGTGCAACGCAGCGGCTCGACTACGAGCTGGAGCTCGGGGTCTGGGTCGGCCGCGGCAATGCGCTCGGCGAAGCGATCCCGATTGCCGAGGCAGGCGCGCACGTCGCGGGCTATTGCCTGCTGAACGACTGGTCGGCGCGCGATATCCAGGCCTGGGAATATCAGCCGCTCGGGCCATTCCTGGCCAAGAACTTCGCCAGCACGATTTCCGCCTGGGTCGTTACGCCCGAAGCTCTGGCGCCGTTCCGTATCGCTCAGCCGCCACGGCCCGGGGGCGATCCCGCGCCACTCCCCTATCTCATGGATCTGGCCGATCAGCGCGAAGGCGCGCTCGATCTGGAACTCGAGGTCCTGCTTCTCACGCCCGGCCTGCGGGCCAAGGGATTGCAGGCGCATCGCCTCGGCCTTTCCAACGCGCGACACATGTATTGGACGGTCGCGCAGATGATTGCCCATCACACCTGCAATGGGTGCAATCTGAGGCCAGGCGACCTGCTCGGCACCGGAACGATTTCGGGGCCGGACGCCACGGCGTGCGGCAGCATCCTCGAAGCGACGCTCGGCGGGAAAAATCCCATCGTGCTTGCTTCCGGCGAAGAACGTCGCTTCCTGCAGGACGGAGACGAGGTGATCCTGCGGGCCCGTGGCCGCCGCGAAGGTTTTGCCCCGATCGGTTTCGGCGAGTGTCGCGCCACCATCGTGCCGGCATCGTGAGGCGCCTTGCGATGCGGCGCCCGTCGCGTCGCGATCGCGCATGTCCCGAAGAGCGAGAAGACAATTTGAAACTCTATACCTACTGGAGGTCCACCTCTTCCTATCGGGTGCGGATCGGCCTCGCGTTGAAGAACATCGAGGTCGAACACTGCCATGTGCACCTGGTGCGCAATGGTGGCGAGCAGAAAGCCGACAGCTACAGGGCGATCAACCCCCAGGGCCGCGTTCCGGCCCTTGCTCTCGACGACGGGACGGTCCTCACGCAATCGCCGGCCATCCTCGAATATCTCGAGGAGGCCTATCCCGATCCAAATCTCCTGCCGTCCGATCCGGTCAAGCGCGCCAAGCTTCGATCCGTCGCGGCGATCATCGGCTGCGATATCCATCCGCTGCACAATGTCGGTCCGCCGAACCATCTCCGGAAGGAGTTCGGCCGTTCGGAGGCGGACGTCGGCAGTTGGATCTCGACCTGGCTGGGCCAGGGCTTCGCCGCGATCGAAACCATGATTGGCGACGACGGATTTTGCTTCGGCGCCGAGCCGAGCCTGGCCGACGTCTATCTGGTGCCGCAGCTCTATGCCGCGCGGCGGTTCGATGTGCCATTGGCCGGCTATCCCCGGATCGTCCGGGTCGAGCGCATCGCGGCCGAGCATCCGGCCTTCCGGAAGGCGCATCCGTCGCGCCAGCCGGACGCCGAGTAGCATCGCCATTCCGGACGCGCGGACACCAACGGGCCCGATCCCGGGCTGTTCGCCCTGACCTTCGCCGAGGCCGGCGCGCGGCTCGCGGTCCGGCAGGAGGGCTGCTGCGGCGGCATGACCTTCTCCCCGGGCTCCATTGGGAACGGCCGCATGTGACGTAGCGGCAGGCAGCTCGCCTTGAGGTGCCTCCCAGGCTCGGCTATAGCCGGCGCGGTGGCGAGCCCGCCGCCGATTCGACAACTTCACGGGATGCGGGGGATGAGCATCAAGGGGCGCGGCGTGCAGTCGATCGAGGTCGGCGGCCGCATTCTCATCGTCCTCGGTTCCGAGGCGCGGCCGATGATGTTGCGCGACCTGGCGCTTCGGGCAAAGCTCACCCCGGCGCAAGCCCACGCCTATCTGCTGTCGCTCCGCCGGCTCGAGCTGGTGGAGCAGGACGAAGTTGGCCGCTATCGCGTCGGCCCCTTTGCACTGACCCTGGGCATGGCCCGCATGTGGGGCTCCGATCCGCTGAAGCTCGCCATGCAGCGGCTGTCGCAGCTGGCCGAAGATACCGGCATGATGGCGACCATACTGGTGTTCGGCACGCGTGGCCCGACGGTTGTCTATGTCGAGGAAGGCGCCAACCAGATTCAGGTGAACGTGCGCGCCGGCACGCTCTATTCGTTGATGGGAACCGCCAGCGGCCGGGTGTTCGCCGCCTATCTGGCCGATAGCGTCGCCAGGGAGCGGATCAAGGCGGAGATCGCCGAAGGCCCCTCGCAGTTCATGGTCGGAACACCGGCGTCGCTCCGTGCGTTCGGAGCCTCCAACAAGAAGGTGCGCGCCGCCGGCTATGCGACGACCGAAGGTGTGCCGATCCCCGGCATCAACGCGGTGTCGGCACCGGTGTTCGACAGTGCGGGCAGGATGCAGTTGGCGATCACCCTGATCGGACCCGCCGGGGCGATGAGTGTCGAGGACGAGAGCCCGTTCGTGGCGGCGACGGTCGCCTTCTGCGCGAAGCTGTCGGCCGATCTCGGCTATGATCCGAAAAGGCTGCCGGGCGGCGAAGGTGCGGCCTGACGGGAAATGCAGGGGCGGCCAAGCTGCCGAGCCATGGACGCCCGCCGGTGCGTCATCGAGGCGATGGCAGCACCGGCGGGTTCCATGAGGGACGAGGTCAGGACGCGACGCGCGTGGCCTTTTCGATCCCGTTACGGATCCAGTTGTTGTACATGGTCTTCATTTCCGGCGAGGCCGGCTGGAGCTTCATCACCGCGCCCACCATCTCGCTGGCGAACATGAAGGTGATCCAGGCGGACAGCTCGACGATTTCCTCGTCGGAGAAATGCTCCTTCAGCGCCTGCCAGTCCGCGTCCGGCACGTCTGTCGGGTTGGTGGCGACGGCCTTGCCGAAGGCGACGGCAGCCGCCCAACGGGGATCGTCATAGCTGCCCTTCGGCGCGCCGAGCGAGGCGCAGAACGCGCAGCCCGAGTGCTGGGCGACCATCCGGCGAACTTCTTCCTTGAGGCCGGCATCGACGATGCCATTGAAGCGGATCGCCTCATCGAGAGCGTTCCACGGTTTGGCGATTTCCGGACGAAGCGCCATGATCTGGCGGAATTCGCTGCCCAGGACGCTCGTCTTTCCTTGAATCCGTGCCATTGTTAGTCCTTTCCGTTCACATCGCAAGAAATCCGCCGTCAACGGGAATCATGACCCCGTTGACGTAGCTCGCCAGCGCATCCGAGGCGAGGAACAGCGCGGTGCCGACGAGTTCGTCCGGCTCGCCCACGCGGCCCATCGGGATGCGCTTCACCAGCATCTCCATCTTGGCGTGGTCGACGCCGATCCAGGTGTTCATCGGGGTCCGCATCGTACCCGGCGCGATGCCGTTCACCCGGATCCCGAAGGGCGCGAATTCGACCGCCATCTCCTTGGTCAGAAGCAGTACGCCGCCCTTCGACGCGGCATAGGCCGCCCCTTTGGTCGCCAATCCGAGAAACGACTGCAGCGAACCGATGTTGATGACCGTGCCACGCGCGCGCTTGAGCTGATCGAGCAGCGCGACGGTCGCGTAATAGACGCCGGTCAGGTTGACGTCGATGATCCGCCGCCAGGCATCGAGCGCCTGCTCGCTGTCGCTGTCGCCACGGAAGATGATCCCGGCGTTGTTTATCAGGATCGACGTATCGCCCATCGTCTCGGCGATGCGCGTGGCGACGCGCGTCCCGTCATCGCGACTGGACACATCCCAGCGCAGCCCGAGCGCGGATCGACCCTCGGCCCGCACCAACTCGGCCGTCTCGTTGGCCAAGGCCTCGTCGACATCGGTCGCGACGATGTCGGCGCCCCATTTCGCCAGGCCGACCGCCAGTGCGCGGCCATTGCCCTGCCCGGCACCGGTGATGACGCAGAGCTTACCGTCGAGAAGTGGGTACATTGAAGCTGGTTCCCTTGTGTGAACGATGGTCGGCTGGCGTGCGGGAGCGATCGTGCGGCCGGTCCGGCGATGCCTGGTCGCGGCTGAAGCCATCGCCGGCCCCGCCGAACATCGACCTTCCGGTCCCTGACTTGGTCGATCACCGCTGCCTCTCTGCAGCCAGCTCGTGGCGTCCTGTTCGATGTTCGTTATAGGCGAATTTATTCGCTATTAGATACTAGCCAGCGGTGCCTTCCGCAAGCCAAAAAAAGCCCGGTTCCGCACGGGCTTGGCGGCGTCAGCGCGTAGCCGCATGGGATCCGCGGCCGAGGACGCGATCCACCTCCGTGACGGTCGCCGTGGCGAAGGTGGATGGATGCGCGTCGATCACCGCCAGCGCGCGCATGGCCGCCGGTCGCTCGGCGATCTGCCGGTACCAGCGCCAGAGATGGGGATAGCCGTCGCCATCCGCCGCGGTGAACGGATGGGTATCGCCAAACATCCGCGCTTCGGTTCGGAACCATGGGAAGGTCGCGATATCGGCGATCGAATAGTCGTCACCGCCGAGGAAGGCGGTCCTGGCCAGCCGGTCGTCGATCAGCCGGTAGAGCCGCTGGGCCTCGGTGGTGTAGCGCGACACGCCGTAACGGTTCTCGGCGGCGAAGCGGTTGAAATGGTTGAACTGGCCGAACATCGGTCCGATGCCGGTCAACTGGATCATCAGCCACTGAAGCGTGTCGCCGCGCTGCCGCGGGTCCGAGGGCAGCAGGGCGCCTGTCTTTTCGGAGAGATAGAGGAGGATCGCCCCCGATTCGAAGACCACGTAGTCGCCGCCGCCGGGACCGTCGTGATCGACGATTACCGGAACCTTGGCGTTCGGATTCAGCGCGCGAAATCCTGGCTCGAACTGTTCGCCCTTCCAGATGTTGATCTGATGCGCGACATAACGAAGCCCGGTCTCCTCCAGCATCAGGTAGATCTTCTGGACGTTCGGACTGGCCATGGCATAGAGCTCGATCACAGACAGCATTCCCTGGTTGGTTGCGACGCCGGCTCAAGCGATCCGGGTCGTCTCGACGAAATATGGCGCGACACTGGCCACGATCGTCTCGGTGTGTTCCTTGGTCCGCGCGAAGGCGGCGGTGGTCACGACCTCGGCGGCGTCTTCCTTGCTGCGGAACCACAGTTCGACGACGCCATCGACCGGGATGTCGTCATGCGAGGCTTCGCGCGTGTGCTCGTCGTAGCGGGCAATGACGAGGTTCTGCGTATAGCCCAGCAGTTTCGGCCAGGTTCGCACCAGTTCCGCGTGGCGGCCGAGCCATTCGCGCCGGAACTCTTCGGGCGAAACCTCCGGGCGGCGACGCAGGATCGACATGCGCTTGACCGCCGGGAGATCGTCCGCGGTGCAGGGGATCGCCTCGTGTTTCTCGCAGACGACAATGCTGGCCGGGTCTCGAAATTGCGCCGCAGCCGCCGTCATGGCCGCAAAGGCCTGCGATCCCAAGGCGGCGCGCATGGTGTCGGCATTGGCGAACTGCAGTTCGCAAATGCCGTCGATGTTCCAGTCGCCCCGCGGCCCCGGATCGGTGACACGATGCCGGAGATAGCCGCGGAGACCGGGCAGGCGAGCGGCCAGCGTTCCATCGGCGTCGCGCCAGCGCGCGGCGAAATCCGCGTTCTCGAGGCCGGTCTTGCGTCGCAGCAGGCTCAGGCGGTTCATCATGGTATTTCTCCATTGGCAGACAGCGCGGTCGAAACCCGCGGCGACGTTGAGTTTCTCAGCGGCGCAAAATCACCGTCCGGTTGTGCAGCGGCCAGCGCTGCCCGCCAGGCCGGGTTTCGACGATCCGCCGGATCGACAGCAGCGCAAGCGCCCGGGCACGACCAATTTGCTCGCCGATCAGCCCTGCAGGTCCGCCCACATGCTGCGGTCTCGCTCGGCCGTCCAGATGCGCGGCCGGTCGATGCCGCGTGCCTCGTCATAGGCGCGGGCGACGTTGAAGGGCATGCAATGCTCGTAGATCGCGTAGTCGGCGAACTTCGGATCCATGACTGCCCGGCATGCGTCGAAGCTCTGCTTAAGGCTGAGGCCGCGCGCCGCACTCTTCGACACCGAACCGTAGAGCGTCGTCAGGAAATCGCGGGTGCTGGCAAACGCTGCCCGCACCTTGTCCTCGCCGACTACTGCGCTGCCGCGGCCGGGAACGATGGCACGGGGCTGCAGTTCGGCGATGCGATCCAGCGTGACCGGCCAGTCCGTGAAATGCGCGTCGCCGCAGTAGCAGGCCGAACGGTATTCGACGAGATCGCCCGAGAAGATCACGTCGGCGTCCGGCACATAGGCGACGATGTCGCCAGCGGAATGGCCGCGCCCGAGATGCATCAGCCGGACCTCACGGTCACCGAGCCACACCGACATGCGATCCTGGAAGGTGACCGTCGGCCAGGTCAGGCCGGGCACCGTCTCGGCCGCCTGGAACAGGCGCGGGAACCGACCGAGCTCGCTGTCCCAGTCTTCCTGCCCGCGCTCGACGATCAGTTCGCGTGTCGCCTTCGAGGCGATGACCTCCGAAGCGCCGAAGCCGGAGGCGCCCAGCACGCGCACCGCGTGGTAGTGGCTGAGCACGACGTGCTTGATCGGTTTGTCGGTAACCGTCCGTATCTTCTCGATGACGGTCTTTGCCATCACCGGCGTTGCCTGGGCATCGATGACCATGACGCTGTCCCGGCCGATGACGACGCCAGTGTTCGGATCACCCTCCGCGGTGAAGGCGTAGAGGCCCGGGCCGATCTCGTCGAAGGCGATTGTCCGTTGCGTCGTATCGGCGGTCGAGGCAAAGCTGGGCTTGTTCATATCATTTCCTTGAAAACTCGGGGTGCTGGTTGCCGGCCGCCGGCCGCCGGCGTCAGGCAGGGCCGGTGACGGAGTGGTGTCCATCGGTCGCTGCGCGTGCCAGGGCGCCGCCACGCGCGGCAGCCAGGTGCCTGCCGGCGATATAGCCAAAGGTCAGGGCCGGCCCGAGGGTGATGCCCCCGCCCGGATAGTTGCCGCCCATGATGCTGGCCATGTCGTTGCCGGCGGCATAGAGCCCGGCTATCGGCCGGCCCTCCGGGTCGAGGACCTGGGCATTGCCGTTGGCCCGGAGCCCGGCGAAGGTTCCAAGATCGCCGACGACCACTTCGACCGCGTAGAACGGCCCGGTGGCGATCGGCGCGAGGCAGGGGTTCGGCTGGAAATCGGGATCGCCGTTGAACCGGTTGTAGGCGGTCGATCCCTTGCCGAAGGCGCGGTCCTCGCCCGAGGCGACGTCGCGGTTCCAGGTGGCGATGGTCGCCTCCAGGCCCGCCGCGTCGATCTTGGCGTCACGCGCCAGTTCGGCAATGGTCTTGCCGGCCTTGAGATAGCCGGAACGGATGTTCGGACCGACCGGGACCGGGAAGGGTTTGACGAAGCCGAGGCCGAAGCGCTTCAGGAACGGCTTGTCGACGATGAGGAACGCCCGCGCCGGACCCTTGGCGCCCGCGCCACGAGCGGCGAACAGCGCCTGCACGAAATCGTGGTAGGAATTGGCTTCGTTGACGAAGCGCTTGCCGTTCGAAAGCACCGCGATCAGCCCAGGCTTGGCGCGGTCGATGAAATGTGGGAACACGCCGAAGCTTCCGTCAGCGCGCGGCACCCGCGAAACCGGCACCCAGGCCGCGGCGTTCGGATAGCTGTCTTCGACCTTGGCGCCGACCGCCTCGCCGAGGCGCAGGCCGTCACCGGTGTTGGATGCAGGCGCGGGCGAGAAGTGCCCCTTGTTGTCGGCGTCGTGCGGGAACATGGCGCGGCGCCGCGCAGCGTCCTGCGGGAAACCACCGGCGGCCAGAACCACGCCGTAGCGGGCGCGCACCGTCACCGTCTGGCCGGTCTTCGTCACCTCCGCGCCGCGGACGGCGCCAGCCTCGACGAGCAGCCGCGAGACCGGCGCATCGGTCCAGACATCGACACCGAGGTCGAGCGCGCTGCGGAACAGGCGCCCCGCCAGCGCATTGCCGTTGGTCAGCAGCATGCCGCGCCCATGCCGCGCGAGGTCGCCGGCATGGGCGACCAGCCGCTTTGCGACATAGACGGCGGATTTGAGCGAGCGCGTCGCGTTGAAGAAATGCTTCAGTTCCGGGCCGGAGCCGATCATCAGCCCGACGAAGGTCAGCTCGGGCAAGGGCGGGCGCAGGCGTTTGAGCTCCTTCCCCAGTTCCTCGCCACGAAAGGGCTGTGCCTTGATCGACCGGCCACCCGTCCGCCCGCCCGGCACGGTCGGATGATAGTCGGAAAAGGCCGAGGCCGGTTCGAATGTCACGGCCGTCCTGGTGTCGAAGAAGCTGATCGCCTCCGGGCCAGTGCGCAGGAACGCGTCGACGCAGTCGGGGTTGAAGTGATTGCCGGCCTCGTTCTGCAGATAGGTGCGCGCGGACTCGACCGTGTCCTCCATGCCGTCGCGGCGGGACACCGGATTGTTCGGTACCCACATGAAGCCGCCTGAGAAGGCGGTTGTGCCGCCGACCCAGTGATCTTTCTCGGCGAGGATTACCTTCAGGCCCTCGGCTGCGGCGGTGACCGCCGCAGCAAAGCCACCGGCGCCCGACCCCACAACCAGCACGTCGCAGTCGAAATTGTGCGTCATATCGCGCGACCCTCAGTTCCGAATGCCAAGGCTGCGGCGCGTCGCCGACAGCAGGTCCTTGCGTTCTCGCAGTGTGTCGCCGAGGCTCTGCTCGCGCTTGGCGAGCCAGGCGCCGTGGCGAACCGGCCAGGTGGAATAGTCCGCCCCGAACCCGAGCTGCTCGGCCGCACGACGCGGCCAATAGGGGTCCTCGAGCGCGGCGCGGCCGATGGCGACAAGATCGGCGGCTCCGGAACGCAACGCCTCTTCGGCCTGCGGCCCGTCGACGATCATGCCGACCGCCTGGGTCAAAACCTGCGCCTCGCGACGGATGGTTTCGGCAAATCCCAGCTGGAAACCCAACCCGCGCGGCACGTTCATCCGGCTGATCTCCTCGGACAGGCCGCCGGAGGAGACGTCGACGACATCGACGCCAACCGCCTTCAGCTCACGGGCGAAGATGATCGAATCCTCGAGGTCCCAGCTGTCGACCGCACCGTCCACGGCCGAGATCCGGCAGAAGAGCGGCCGTTCCGCCGGCCAGGCAGCGCGGACCCGGCTGGCGATCTCGAGCGGATAGCGCATCCGGTTCTCGATCGGACCACCGAACGCGTCGGTGCGACGATTGGCCAGCCGCGAGAGAAAGGTCGGGATCAGATAGCCGTGCGCGAAGTGCAGCTCGACCGCGTCGAAACCTGCGGCCAGCGCCCGGCAGGTGGCCGTCTCAAACTGCTGGGCGACCTCTTCCATGCCGGCGCGGTCGAGCTCTTCGGGCACGGTCCAGGTGGGACCGGCGGAGACCGCGCTCGGTCCGATGCGGCGCCAGCCCTCCGCGCCGGCGAAACGGTCGAGGTCCGCCGCCGTGAACGGCTGGCCACCCTCCCAGACGGGGAAGCTGCCGGTCTTGCGCCCGGTATGGGCGAGCTGGACGCCGACCAGTCCTGACTGCGCATGAATGAAATCGACCACCCTGGCGAGCGGCGCCACTTGATCGTCCTTCCACAGGCCGAGGTCGTTGATCCCGACCCGGCCATGCGGCGACACCGCCGTGCTCTCGGTAAAGATCAGGCCGGCCCCGCCGAACGCGAACTTGCCCAGATGCACCAGGTGCCAGTCGCTGGCGCGGCCGTCGTCCGCGGCGTGCTGGCACATGGGTGAAATGACGATGCGGTTGGGCAGGACCAGATCGCGCAATGCGAGGGGGGAGAACAACGCGGGGACATCCGCGCTTCTGGTGGAATCGGTCGTCACGAGGAAACTCCGCTCAAGGACATCGATTTTCTCAGGGACGAAGACGGCTGGCTCCGCCGGACGGCGCAGGTGGTCGCAAATGCGGCGACGTTCCTACGTTTCCGCATCGCAGCGTTCCTCCTCGACGGGTCCGTGAGGTGGCTTGGCGACCGACCCGGCTGCCTGCTCACGGTGATCGCATTTAACGAGTCGATTCACAATAGGCAAATTTGCGGCAATTCATCTGTTGCTAAACGTTTCGCGGTGAGCTAATTCACAGATGGTCTGCCGGTGAGCCGAGAATGCCAAACATGCCGCCGGCACGACGACGGCTGGAGGAGCCGCGCTGAGGCCTGTCGTGTTCTGTGGTGCACAGCATCGCGACGGCCTGCGCGGGCCATAGGGAGGAAAAAATGAACAATTTTTCAAAGGCGCGGAGACGCTTTCTGCGTGGTGCGGTCGCCATCGGCGCGACAGCGCCCTTCGTCGATATGGTCCGCCCGTCATGGGCGGCGGATGACATCAAGGTCGGCTTCAACGGCGACCTTTCAGCATCGCCTTCCGCCCAGTCGGGCCGCGCGGCCATCGTCGGAATCCAGGCGGCGCTCGACGATCTGAACGCCAAGGGCGGCGTACTCGGCCGGAAGCTGACCCTGGTGGTTCGCGACGACCTTTCGCAGCCGCCCAAGTCGATCCACAACATGAGCGAGCTGATCGACAACGAACGCGTGGTGGCGGTGTTCGGCCCGACCAATTCCGGCAATGCCCTTGCCTGGAAGCATATCCCCAATCGCAAGAAGATCCCGGTCGTCGGCTGCCTGGCGTCCGCGACGGACATCACCAAGCCGACCAGCCCGTCGGCCGACAACTATATGTTCCGTGTCGGCAGCGTCGACCGCTTTCAGGTCGTGGCGCTGACCACCTATGCCCGCAAGAACCCCACGACCAAGGTCATCGGCTTCCTGACCGAGACCACGGGTTATGGTCAAGCCGGGCTCAAGGACCTCGAGGAGGTCGCGGAAGCGCAGGGCATCAGGCCGGCCGCGAGCGGGAAGTTCGGCGTCGCCGACACCGACATGACCTCACAACTCAGCAAGCTGCGTGACGCCGGGGTGGACACCGTTTTGATCTGGGCGCAAGGCACGCCGACCGGCCAGCTTCTGCGCAGCATGGACAAGATCGGCTATTTCCCGACGATCCTGACCAGTTGGGCGGCCCTCAACCTCAGTTTCGTGAATACCGCGGGCCCGGTCCTGGCCGAGAAACCGATCTTCCTGCAGACGGTGTCGGAGGATCGCACGCCGCACCAGCAGGCCTTCTTCGACCGGATGCTGCCGAAGCTCGACAATGCCTCGTCCTTTGCCTTCGCAGTCCATGCCTATGACGCGGCCCAACTGGTCGCCATCGCGATCGCACAGGCAGGGTCGACCGAAGGGTCGGGCCTCCGCGAGGCGCTCGAGAACCCGAAGAAACCTTACGAAGGCATTGCCAAGACCTATCACCCGTCGTTCACGCGCGAGCGGCACGAGGCGCTCGGTCCGGCCGACCAGAAATGGACCTGCTGGCGGGGCGGCAAACTCGCGGCCTATACGGACGCGGTGGTGGCGTCGCTGAAGCCGGAAGACTTCAAGGGCTGACGGTCGGGCAGGCGGCCTGCAGGCAACCGACCGGGTGCCGCTGAGTTCCTGGGGCCGCAGCCGCCGGCCCGTTCACCGACATCAAGGATTTCGCGGTCGGAGCCTCACCCGGTTCGCCGGGCGGCTTTGCATTGCGTGGGAGGCGTGACGCCAATGACTTCTACACTGTTGCAAGCCCTCGTCAGCGGGCTGGCGATCGGCGGCGTCTATGCCCTGATCGCGCTCAGTTTCAGCATTACCTTCACCACGACGAATTCGCTGAACTTCGGCCAGGGCGAGTTTGTCGGCATCGGAGCCTTTCTGGGGGTGACGGTGCTCTATGTCATCGCGACGACGGCCGGCGAGGCCATATCCTTCAGCTCGCTGCCGCCATCGACGTCGAACGGCCTTACCTATCCGGTTGCCGCCGTCGTCGTGACCTTGCTGTTCGGCGTTCTCGGGATCCTGCTGTTCGTCCTCGCCGTTCGGCCCTTCGCCGGCAAGACCGGAATGAACTGGGTCATGAGCACGATCGGCTTCGGCATCATCCTCCAGAGCATCGGCCTCGCCATCTGGGGACCGGCGCCGGTCAACCTGCCGTCGCCGCTCGGCGACGACGTCATCCGCATCGCGGGAACCGGTGTTCGGCCGCAAGAGATCCTCATCCTCGTCGTCGCGCTGGCCCTCATGGCCGGGCTGGACTTGCTGATGCACCGCACCCGCGTCGGCAAGGGCATGCGCGCGGTTGCCGCCAATCCGCAGGCGGCGGCACTGATGGGGATCGACGTCTCCAGCATGATGATCGGCGCCTTCGCGCTCTCCGCGGCACTCGCCGGGCTTGCCGGTCTCCTGGCCGCGCCGATCGCATCCGCCTCGCTGTTCCTCGGCCTTGGGATCGCGCTCAAGGCCTTCTCCGGGGCGATTGTCGGCGGTCTTGACAATCCGCGCGGCTGCATCCTCGGCGGCTTCATGCTGGGGCTGCTCGAGTCCGGCGTCGCCCTCTGGAATGCCCAATGGCGCGAGATCGTGATTTTCGTGCTGATCATTCTGGTGCTCGCGGTGAAGCCGAACGGCCTGTTTGGCGCCCAGTCCCTCGACAAGGTATGACGTCATGAAGGACATCGCTTTCGCCGTCGTCATTGCGATCTGCGCCGCGCTGCTGGTCGCGTTCCTGACCAACGACTTCTACCTCAGGATCCTGTTCTCGATCGGCATCTATTTCATCTGCGCCTCGGGTATGAACGTGCTGCTCGGCTACGCCGGGCAGAAATCGCTGGGGCAGGCGGGACTGTTCGCGGCCGGCGCCTATTCGGCGGCGCTGCTGACGACGGCGGGCGGGATGAACGGGTGGGTCGCCCTGGTGCTGGCCACACTCATCTCGGCGCTCTGCGGCGTGCTCATCGCGGTGCCGTCGCTGCGGGTCCGCGGGCCCAGCCTGGCGATGGTGACGCTGGCCTTCGGCGTCGTGATCGAGAAGCTCGTCACCGAGGCGACCGAGATCTTCGGCGGTGCGATGGGCATCTACGACGTGCAACCGCCGACCATCGGCGGCGAGGCGCTGACCATGTCGCAATGGGTGTGGTTCACCATCGCGCTCGGTCTCATCACGCACCTGCTGCTTCGCAATCTTCTCGTCGGCCGCTTCGGCCGGGCCTTCCGCTCGATCCAGGCCGATGAGGTTGCCGCAAGCGCCGTCGGCATTCCGGTCGTGCGCTACAAGGTGCTGGCCTTCGTCATCGCAGCGGCGACCTGCGGTTTGGCCGGAGCGCTTGTCGCCCAGCAGAACGCCTATATCAATTCCGACTTCGTCACCTTCCATCTGTCGATCTTCATCCTGCTCCTGGTGCTGTTCGGCGGCAGCGGCTCGCTCGGCGGCCCCTTTCTCGGAGCGGTCATCCTCACCCTGCTGTCGAGCCTGCTCGCGCGGTGGACCTGGATCGAGCACCTGGTCAACGGCGTGCTCCTCCTCTTCGCGCTCTATGCGATGCCGGGCGGGATAGCCGGCATGCTGTCCAGCCTCAAGGATCGCCTTTTCGCGCCCGCCGCCGGGATCCGGAAGGCCGTTCCAGGCCCGGCCGGCGCCGCATCGCTGCCCGTCCGCAAGAACGAGCTGGCGGTCGGCGCCACGGTGATGACCGCCGAGAACGTCTGCAAGTCGTATGGCGGCATCAAGCCGGCTCGCGACATCACCTTCTCGTTGAAGGCCGGCCATATCCACGCGCTCATCGGCCCGAACGGCGCCGGCAAGAGCACAATGATCAACATGCTGTCGGGCATCGTTCGCAAGGATCAAGGCAGCATCGCCTTCCTCGGCCACGATCTCAGCCGTCGGCCAACTTACAGGATCTGCGAGCTCGGCATCGCCCGCACGTTCCAGAACCTGCGGCTGTTCAAGGAATTGACGGTTCTCGACAACGTGCTGCTCGGCAGCCATAGCCGCATGAAGAACGGCTTCTTCCGGTCGCTGTTCGGGCTGGGCGGTCGGGAGGAGGCCGCGGCGCGGGCCCGTGCGTTCGACATTCTTCGCTTCGTCGACCTGGCCGATGTCGCCGGGATGCGCGCCGGCAGCCTCGCTTACGGATTTCAGCGCCGGGTGGAACTGGCCCGCGCCCTGGCGACCGAACCGGTTCTGCTGCTGCTCGACGAGCCGGCGGCCGGGCTGAACCCGCAGGAGACGGCCGAACTGGGCCAGTTGCTGCTCCGTATCCGCGATCAGGGGCTCACCATCCTGTTGGTGGAACATCATATGGATCTGGTCATGCGCATTTCCGACCACGTGCTGGTGCTCGACTATGGCGCGAAGATTGCCGAGGGCGAGCCGGCGCTGGTGCAGGCCGACCGCCGGGTGGTGGAAGCCTATCTTGGCGCCGACGACAACGAGATCGCCGATCTGGCGCGTCCGGCGGAGCGCGTTCCGGCATGAGCGACATGATGTTGGAGTTGGACAACGCCTCTCTGTCCTATGGCCCGATCGAAGCGGTCAGCGGCGCTTCGATCCAGGTCCGGCGCGGCGATGTCGTCGCCATTGTCGGCGCCAACGGCGCGGGCAAGTCGACGCTTCTCAAGGCGATTTCGGGCCTGATACCGCTGAAAGCCGGCCGCATCCGTTTCGAAGGCGCCGATATCACCACGATGCCCCCGCACAAGCGCGTGCAGGCGGGGATCGCGCAATCGCCCGAAGGGCGGCAGGTCTTCCCGAACCAGTCGGTCATCGACAATCTCGCGCTCGGCGCCTATGCGCGGCGGCTGTCGTCGTCCGCCCTGGCCAGCGAGATCGACGAGCAGTTCCGCTTCTTCCCGCGGCTTGGCGAGCGGCGCAGCCAGGTCGCGATCACGCTGTCGGGCGGCGAGCAGCAGATGCTCGCGATCGGCCGGGCGCTGATGGCGGGACCGCGGCTGCTGCTGCTCGACGAGCCCTCTCTCGGCTTGGCGCCGCTGGTGATCAAGGACATCTTCCGGGCGATTGCCCGTCTGCGCGACAGCGGGATGACGATCCTGTTGGTCGAGCAGATGGCGAACCTCGCCCTGGCCATTGCAGACCGTGGTTATGTTCTCGAAACCGGGCGCATCAGCATGTCGGGATCCGGGCGCGAACTGATGCGGGATCCCAGAGTTCGCGAAGCCTATCTCGGCGCCGGGCACTGACCGCCGGCGCCCTTCGCCCCCGCCATCATGAGCCCATGGCGACAGGCCCCTGGCTTTGAACTTTTTCAGTTCATCTGCCAATCCTCCCGCGACGATCGCGGCAGGGCCGGACCGTCTTGTCCATCGGTCGCCAAACGGGATTTCCGATGCCGATCCGGAGATCCGGGTCCGCGCCGGAAAACAGCGCTCCGGAGCGCGCGTCCGACCCGCGCATCGACTGCCCCCGGCCAAATTCCCACGCCGCCTGCATCGCGCCGAACGTCGTGTCGCTACAGACTTCCGCGACAGCCTGCTAAAGCTTGGCATGCAGCGCTCCGGCGCCGCGAACAGCCGTCGAGGAGAGGGTCCATTGAGCGAAACGCCTGAGGGCAGCACGCCGCCGCCGGAACCCGAAATCTTCGGCGAGATCACCCGCATCACCCGCCGCACCCTGCATGGCGAGGTGGTCAGCCATGTCCGCGACATGATCATCGAGGGCCGGCTGGCGCCTGGCGCGCGGATCAACGAGGTGCAGGTCGGCGCGCTCCTCGGCGTGTCGCGCACGCCGCTGCGCGAAGCCATCAAGACGCTCGCCAGCGAAGGCCTGGTCGAGGTCGTGCCGGCCAAGGGCGCGATCGTCCGGCGGTTCAGCGAGCAGGACCTGTTCCAGATCCTGGAAGTGCTGAAATCGATCGAACAACTGGGCGGCCGGCTCGCCTGCGCGCGGGCCGACCAGGCCACCATCGAGGCCATCGCCGACCTGCACCGGCGGATGCTCGGCTTCTACCAGAGCCGCGACCGGCTCGAATATTTCAAGCTCAACCAGGCGATCCACAGCGCCATCGTACAGGCCTCCGGCAATGCCGTGCTGGCCGAGACCCACACCATGCTGCAGTCGCGGATCAAGCGAGCGCGCTTCATCGGCCATGGCGAGCCGCAGAAATGGGCCGGCGCGGTTGCCGAGCACGAAGAAATGGTCGCGGCGCTGACGGCGCGCGATGCCGACCGGCTGGCCGAGGTCATCGGCCGCCATCTCGACGCCTCGCTGACCCGGGTGCGCGACGCGATCTGACCGGCGGGTGGCCGATCAGTCGTGATCGTGGTCGTGGGGATGATCGCCGACGCCGTGGCTGTGCCCGACCGGGATGATCTGCAGGTTGCCGAGCCTGACGCCACGCTGGGTGACGACGCCGTCGGCGAAACGTCTGACGGCGCTGACGCTGCCTTTCAGGATCGCCACCTCCAGGCAGTCGTGGTGATCGACATGGACATGCAGGGAGGCGACCGACAGGTCGTGATGTTCGTGCTGCGTCTCGGTCAGGCGCCGGGCGAGGTCACGGGTGTGGTGCTCGAACACATAGGTCAGCGCGGCAATGCACGGCGTGTCGTCTTCGGAAGCGGCCTGCTCGCTGGTCACCGCCTCGCGCACGATGTCGCGTAGCGCCTCGGAACGGCTGGTATATCCGCGCCGGTCGCTGAGCCGGTCGATCATCGCGAGGAGATCGTCGTCGATGCTGATCGTGATGCGTTGCACAGCCGAATCCCTGTTGCCGGTCGTTTTTCGATCTTATCGTCTCTACGTGCGCCAGCCAGGGACTGGATCAAAATCCGACAGGGCAGCAGACCTGACATGGCCGGCGCGCTTGCGGCTTGACTGGCGCGGCGGCTGTGCAACCGTGACGGGCACCGATCATCGCGCGAGAACGAGGCGCGGCCGACGACGCGCCGCGGTTTGATCCGGACCGGACAAGAGGAAACCCCCGACATGCGCATTGTCATCCTGGGCGGCGCCGGCATGCTCGGCCGCAAGCTGGTCGAGCGGCTGGCCGCCATCGGCTCGCTCGGCGGCCGGCCGATTACCGGGGTCGTGCTGCACGACGTGGTCGAACCGGCGCTGATATCGGCGCCGTTTCCGGTGAGCGCGGCGACCGGCGACCTCGCCGATCCGGGCGTGGCGGAAGCGGCGATCGCCGGCCGGCCGGAGCTGATCTTCCATCTCGCGGCGATCGTCTCGGGCGAGGCCGAGGCCGATTTCGACAAGGGCTACCGGGTCAACCTGCATGGCACGCTGAAACTGTTCGAGGCGATCCGCCATGCCGGCATCACCCCGCGGCTGGTGTTCTCGTCCTCCATCGGGGTGTTCCGCGGGCCGTTCCCCGAGACCATCACGGATGACTTCCACACGGTGCCGCAGACCTCCTACGGCACCCAGAAGGCGATCGACGAACTGCTTTTGACCGACTACTCGCGCCGGGGCTTTTTCGACGGCGTCGGCATTCGCCTGCCGACCATCTGCGTCAGGCCGGGCAAACCCAACAAGGCGGCGACCGGCTTCTTCTCCAACATCATCCGCGAGCCGCTGGCCGGCCACGCGGCGGTGCTGCCGGTCGGCGACGAGGTTGGCATGTGGCACGCCTCGCCGCGCGCCGCGGTCGGCTTCCTGATCCATGCCGCCAGCCTCGCCAGCGGGCTGATCGGTCCGCGCCGCAACATCACCATGCCGGGCGTCTCCTGCACGGTCGGCGACCAGATCGCCGCCTTGCGCGCCATCGCCGGCGATGCGGTGGTGGCGCGCATCCGGCGCGAGCCGGACCCGACGATCCAGCGCATCGTTTCAGGCGCCGCCTGGAAGTTCACGCCGAAGCGGGCGCTCGATCTCGGCTTCACCGCCGACCGGGACTTCGCCGGCATCATTGAGGCCCATATCGCCGACGAGCTGGGCGGACGTATCATGGCCTGACGCCCGAACGCGACAGGACCTGGCCGGTTGCGAGATGAGCCGCCCTGCCGGCGCCTCACCAGGCGTATCTGAGGCCGGCATTCGCCCGGATCGCCTGGTGCCGCTCGCCGAGCTCGCCCTCGATGGTCGAGGACAGCCTGAGGCCATTGGCGAAGCGCAGTTCGGCGCCGAGGGTCGCCAGCGCGGTATGCATGGACGGTCTGGCGCCGAACACGGTGAAGCCGGAGTCGGCCAGGGTCTGGAACGTCGCGTTGAGCGAGCGCTCGGTATTGGCCTGATAGGCCCAGGCGAGCCGGCCATAAGTGATCAGGTCGGTGGTTTCGGCGATGCGGGCCCTGCCGTCGAGCCTGACACCGAGTTCGGCGCGCGCCGTCGCCGTGCTCCTGGCCGCGAAGCTGAGCGCGAAGGCGCCGCCCGCCGGGGTCGACGCCTCGCGGTAGCCCGGCGCGGAATAGCCAATGGCCTCGATGGCGGCATAGGGTGTCCAGCCGAAACTGGCCAGGCCGGCGGCGGCTGAGCCGAAGCGCCAGCCGGTCTCGAGCCGGGCGCCATAGGTCTGGGCGGTGACGCGTGAGGAATAGACCTCGGGGCCGGCGATATTGACGTCGCGCTTGATGTCGAAGCCGTTCCAGCCATAGGCGATCGCCGCCGAGACATAGCCGTCCTGGACGCGGGTGGAGCCGTAGAGGCCGATCTGGAAGAGATCGCCGGTGCCGCCGCCGCGGCCGCCGAGGCCATAGGAGGTGCCGCCGCCGGCCAGCGCGAAACCGACCAGCGTGTCGGGCGAAAGCCTGCGGTCGGCGCCGGCCGCCACGCCATAGAGGCCGCCGGAGGTGCGGGCCGAGCCGACCGCCGCGTCGGCATTCATCCGGCTGGACTGGCCAAAGGCCTTGGTCCAGATCGACCAGTTTTCCGTAACGCGCAGGCCCGGTGTCGCCGGGCCCGGCGGATCGGCCATCTGAACCAGCGACGGCCCGGCGCCCGACGCCAGGGCGCCGCGGCTACCGACCATCGGATCGAGCATCAGGTTGAGGAACAGGCTCGCGGCGTTGAATGCGGCCTGCTGGGTGCCGGTCGCCGCCTCGCCGGAGAGTGTGTCGAGGCCCTGGACGATCCCCGCCGGCGTCCGATCATAGAGCGGGTAGAAGGCCGAGACATTGGCGCCGCCGAGGACCGCGCGGTCGATGCCCCCGGCGACATTGCCCGGGTTGGTGCCCGTGCCGGCCGGCAGGACCGGCCGCAAGAGGCCGGGCTTCAGCGTCAGGATCGCGTCGCTCGCCGTATAGATCACGGTCGCGCGCAGCGCCGGTGACAGCGTCGCGACGGATGAGAACGTGCCGGTGCGGCCGCCGGCTGCCGACAGGATCGTGTAGGGGGTGTCGAAGCTGAACCCGGTGCCGAGGCCGACCACGCGGAGGCCGCCGGCAAGACTGGCCGTGCCTGTGACGTTGATGCGGTCGGTGCCGGCGCTCGACGCTTCGATCACGGTGGTGCTGCCGGCGGCGAGCGTGAGAGTGCCGCTGACCGTGATCGTGCCGAGGGAGTTGCCGGGCGCGAGCACACCGCCGGCATTGATCGTGGTCGTGCCGACCGTTCCGGTGCCGCCGAGCGTTCCGCCGCTGCTCACCGTCAGGCTCGCCGCCGAGGCGAGATTGCCGTTCACCGACAGCGTGCCGCCGCTCACCGTCACTGGCCCGGCATAGGTCGAGGTACCGGTCAGCGTCCAGTTCGACGATCCCGCCTTGTCGAGAAGCGACCAGCCCGAGCCGATCTGACTGACGTCGAACGTATTGCCGCCCGCGCCGGCGAAGCGGAAGGTGTCCGTGCCGCTGCCGACCGCCTGGCCGGTCAGCGTCGCGGCCGATCCGCTCATGCTGAAGAGGTTGTTGGCACCGAGGAGGATCACCGCAATGCCGCCAGTGCCGGTGATGCTGCCGGTATTCGTCACCGCGGTCCGGCCCAGAGACGTCGCGATGCCTATGTTGCCGGCGATCGCGCCGTTGTTGGTGATCGTGTTGACGCCGCCGCCCGCGACCAGCACACCGATGCTGGCCGCGCCCTGCACGGTGGCACCGGCGCCGATCGACACAAGCACGCTGCCTGTGCCCTGCGTAACGGCCGCGATGGCGGTATTCGCGGCGGTGATGTTGCCGTTCGCCGCGACCATGATGTTGCTGGCGTTGAGGACGTTCAACATGGAGGCTTGAACGCCGAACACCCCTCCGCTGATCGTGCCGGCGGTCGTGACGTCGACCGCGCCGGTGCCGGTCGAGATGGCCTGGATACCGGAGCCGCCGCCGGCCATGGTGATCACGCTGCCCGCGGCCGTATCAACCCAAAGCCGGCCTGCGCCACTGTGCTCCGCACGGACGCCCGCGGTTGTCGCGAAGATCGTGCCGCCTTGGAACAGGCTGACATTTCCGCTGCCCGACCCGTTCAATTGAATGCCGTTCTTGAACGACGTCGCGGCGCCGGCGCTGCCGATATTGGCGTTCGAAGCGATGGTGACTGTGCCGCCGAACGACAGCGCAGCGATACCAGCGGTGTCATTGGCGGCCCCGCTGGCATTGGTGATCGTCGTGTTGCTGATCAGCCGGGCGGAGACGTTTCCGCCGCCGCCGCTCAGCAAGAGCAAGCCCGTTCCAGTGGCAGCGGTCGCCGCGAGGCCGCCGCCATTCAGAAAGACGGCGATCGCGCCGGAATTCGATTGGGCGACCAGGCCGCTCCCGCCGGAAAAATTGGCCGCGACCGGCGTGCCGCTCGCGCCGACCGTGATGGCGCCGGCACCGGTTGCGTTGAGAAAGAGGCCGGCACCCGTGGTGGAGATGCCGCTGAGACTGCCATTGCCCGAATAAGTGATGTCCCCGCCATTGGAACTGAGATGGAGTGCGCTGGCGGACCCCGTCAGCGCGCCGTTATTGGTGAACGTCAGGGGCGCGCCGAGCTCGTCCGCGGCGATCCAGAGCCCCTCGCCCATGACCGTCTGGCCGGCATTGACCCTGGCGGTCACCGCGCCTCCGACGGTGAACTGCTGCTTGTAGTCGTTCGACGACGGGCTTGCCGCATCGACATTCGTCGAGGCAATCGTGACCGTCGTGGCGCAGGCGACGGTGTTGGGCGCCGCCGTAACCGTGCAGGCAGCAAGCGCGCTGCCGGGATGGCCGGCGATGACCGCAATGAATGCGCCGGTGAAGGCCGTGCCGGCGAGCAGGGCCCGCTTGGCCGTGCCCCGGGCCTGCCTGATATGCTGCTGCATGCTGCCCCGCTGAGCCGACTGCCAGTCCCCCGAACCACGGCCCTAAACTCCGAGGTATCGCAGATCCGGTTGCGCGCGCCAGTACCTCGCGCGCGGCCAGTGCCTGCATAGGCAAGGCCCGGCGCCGATTCCCGGCCGTTGTGATCATTATGCAACGACAGGTTGCCGCACCATCGAACCCGCCCGTCGCGCGCAGGTTCAGTGTCACGTCGGTAGCGATCGATCGCGGCTTCGCCACCGACCGGGATTTCGCCGGCATCATCCAGGTCTTGCGCGGCGGCCGAGGTCGCGCCTTCCGCTTGTGGTTTTGCCGGCTCCGGACCGCCGCACCGGCGGCCGCCGGCGCGCCGCGACCGGCCACATCATCACAATTCCACGTCATCACAATTCATTGAGACCGCTGCCGATTGACGCTCGGCCGCCGCCCGTCCCACACTTTGGAAATATTCTGTTCTGACGGGCCAGGGCTGTCGGGGGATTTCGGTCGGCGATCGTCCGCGAGCGGGCGGCGCGGCCGCCGATCTCCCAAGCCGAGAAGAGCCCCGGTCCCACCAGCCTTCGTCCAGAGCCAGCCTTCGTCCCAGAGCCTTGCCGAGAAGGGGAAAGCGTCATGCCGAGATTGATGATCAATGGGAAGGCCGTCGACGTCACGGTCGAGGACGACACGCCGCTGCTCTGGGTGCTGCGCGAACAGGTCGGACTGACCGGCACCAAATATGGTTGCGGCATCGCCCAGTGCGGCGCCTGCACCGTTCACATCGACGGCCAGCCGGTGCGCTCCTGCGCGATGCCGGTCGGCTCGATCACCGCCGAGCAGCAGATCGTCACCATCGAGGGCCTGTCGGCTGATAGTTCGCACCCGGTGCAGAAGGCCTGGGCGGCGCTCGACGTGCCGCAATGCGGCTATTGCCAGTCGGGCATGATCATGGCGGCGGTGGCCTTGCTGGCGGCCAAGCCGAAACCGACGGATGCCGATATCGACGCCGAAATGACCAATATCTGCCGCTGCGGCACCTATAACCGGGTGCGCGCGGCCATCCATCTCGCCGCCGATGGCGGCGTGCGTCGCGGCTGACGGTTTGAAACGGGGATTGCCATGACAACGCTCGATGTTTCACGCCGCTCGTTCCTGGTCGGCTCGGCCGCCGCGGGTTTCACGCTCGGTTTCCACGTGCCCTTCGACGGCGAGGCGCTCGCCCAGGGCCTGCCGCCCGAGGTCAATGCCTGGGTCGTCATCAGGCCCGACGACACGGTGGTCATCCGCATCGCCCGCTCGGAAATGGGGCAGGGCACCTTGACCGGGCTTGCCCAGCTGGTCGCCGAAGAGCTCGAATGCGACTGGTCGAAAGTGACGACCGAATATCCGACGCCGGGTCAGAACCTGGCGCGCAGCCGGATCTGGGGCAATTATTCGACCGGCGGCAGCCGCGGCATCCGCGAGAGCCAGGACTATGTCCGCCAGGGTGGGGCTGCGGCGCGCGTCATGCTGGTCGCGGCGGCGGCACAGCAATGGGGCGTGGCGGCCTCCGAATGCCGGGCCGCCAACAGCCGGATCACCCATGCGGCCTCGGGCCGCTCGGTCAGCTATGGCCAGGTGGCCGCGGCGGCGGCCCGGATCGAGCCGCCCAAGGACGTGCCGCTGAAGGACCCCAAGGATTGGCGCATCGCCGGCCAACCGGTGAAGCGGCTCGACACCGCCGACAAGCTGAACGGCCGGCAGGTCTATGGCGCCGACCTGGTTCTGCCGGGCATGCTGAACGCGGCGATCAAGGACTGCCCCGTGTTCGGCGGCAAGGTGAAGAGCTTCGATGCCGCGGCGATCGCATCCCGCCCCGGGGTCAAGCAGGTGGTTGCGGTCGGCGACAGCGCGGTGGCGGTGGTCGCCGACACCTGGTGGCGGGCCAAGACCGCGCTCGATGCCCTGCCGATCGTCTGGGACGAGGGGCCGAACGCCCAGGTCAGCAGCGCCACCATCGACGCCATGCTGAAGGAGGGCCTCGCCGCGCCGCAGGCCCATGTCGGCAACGAGGCGGGCGATGCCAAGGGCGCCATCGCGCGCGCCGCCAAGACCGTCGAGGCGACCTATAACTACCCGTTCCAGAACCACGCCACGATGGAGCCGATGAACGCTACCGCCAGGTTCACGCCAGGCAAGCTGGAGGTCTGGTGCCCGACCCAGAACGGCGAGGCGGCGCTGGCGGCAGCCGCCGCCGCGGCCGAACTGCCGGTGCAGAACTGCGACGTCATCAAGCTGCATCTCGGCGGCGGTTTCGGCCGGCGCGGCGCGACCCATGATTTCGTCCGCCAGGCGGTGCTGATCGCCAAGCAGATGCCGGGCATTCCGGTCAAGCTCCTGTGGTCGCGCGAAGAGGACATGCTGCACGGGCGCTACCACCCGATCACCCAGGCCAAGATGGTCGGCGGGCTCGACGCCTCGGGCAAGCTCGTCGGCCTGCACATGCGCATTTCCGGCCAGTCGATCCTGGCCGGGCTGGCGCCACAGAACATGCAGAACGGCGTCGACCGCGTGGTGTTCCAGGGTGTCGCGCCGAGCGGCGAGGCGGCCTTCGGTTACACCATTCCGAACCTGCTGGTCGACCACGCCATGCGCAATCCGCATGTGCCGCCGGGTTTCTGGCGCGGCGTCAATGCCAACCAGAACGCCATCTATGTCGAGTGCTTCATGGACGAGCTCGCGAAGGAGGCCGGCAAGGATCCGCTGGCGTTCCGGCGCGAGATCATGACCAACAACCCTCGGAATCTGGCGGTGCTCAACGCGGTGGCCGAAAAGGCCGGCTGGGGCACGCCGGCGCCGGCCGGGGTGTTCCGCGGGCTGGCTCATCTGATGGCCTTCGGCAGCTATATCGCGGCCTGCGCCGAGGTTTCGGTCACCCAGGGACGGCTGAAGATCCACCGCATCGTGGCGAGCACCGACCCCGGCTATGTGGTCAACCCGCAGCAGGTGGAGGCGCAGATCGAAGGCTCCTTCGCCTATGGCCTGTCGGCGCTTCTTTACGGCGAATGCACGGTCAAGGGCGGCCGGATGGAACAGGAGAATTTCGACACCTACAATGTCGTGCGCATGGACGAGATGCCCAAGGTCGAGTTCGTGCTGATGCCATCGGGCGGGTTCTGGGGCGGGGTCGGCGAACCGACCATCGCGGTGGCGGCGCCGGCGGTGCTGAACGCCATCTTCGCGGCGACCGGCAAACGCATCCGTTCGATCCCGCTGAAGAACCAGCAACTGGCCTGACATGGCGCGACCGCGGCCAGCGATGGGCGCGCTCAGGGTCGCCGCGACGGCATGCGTCGCGGCGGGCCTCGCCTTGGCCTGGACGCCAGCCCGGGCGCAGTCCGTGCCGCAGTCCATGCCCGTTGGGGCGCTCGCCTGCGGCGGCTGCCATCCGGCGGTATCGGGCGGCCTGGTGCCGCCGCTCGCCGGCATGCCGGCCGACGGGGTGACCGAGGCCATGCTGGCGTTCCGCTCCGGCGCCCGGCCGGCCACCGTCATGGACCGTATCGCCAAGGGATTTTCGGAAGACGAGATCAGGGCGCTCGCCGCCTGGTTCGCCCGGGAGAAGCCGCCGTGAGGGATCAGAGCCTCAACCGCCGGATCCTGCTGGGCGCCGTGGCGAGTTCGGTCGCGAGTTCGGTCGTGGACTTGGCCACGCCGCGGCTGGCGCGCGCGCAGGGCCGGGCCCAGGTGGTGGTGGTCGGCGGCGGTTTCGGCGGCGCCACCGCCGCGCGTGCGCTCGCCCGCAGCGGCCATGCCGTGACACTGGTCGAGCGCGACGCGGCGTTTCTCGCCTGTCCGTTCAGCAATGCGGTGCTGGTCGGCCTGCGCCGCCTCGACCAGCAGCGCTTCGGTTATGACGGGCTGACCGCCGCCGGGGTGAAGGTTGTCATCGACACCGCCACCGGCGTCGATGCGGCGGCGCGGCAGGTCACGCTCGCGGCCGGTGCGACGCTTGGGTTCGACCGGCTGATCCTGGCTCCCGGCATCGACCTGAACCACGGCGGCATCCAGGGTTACGGCGAGGCGGCCGCCGAGGTCATGCCGCATGCCTGGCGGGCGGGCGCGCAGACCACGCTGCTGGCGCGCCAGCTGGACGCCATGGCCGATGGCGGCACGGTGGTCATGTCGGTGCCGGCCAATCCCTATCGTTGCCCGCCCGGGCCTTATGAACGCGCCAGCCTGATCGCCTGGTATCTGAAGGCGCGGAAACCGCGGTCCAAGCTGATCGTGCTCGACGCCAAGGATACGTTCTCCAAGCAGCGGCTGTTCCAGCGTGCCTGGAACGAGCTCTATCCCGGGCTGATCGAATGGGTTGGCCAGTCGGCCGGCGGCACGGTGACCGCGGTCGATGCCGAGACCAGGACCCTGAGCACCGATTTCGGCCGGCACAAGGCCGATGTCGCCAATGTCATCCCGCCGCAGCGCGCCGGCCGCATCGCCGAGCTCGCCGGCGTCGCCGACCGCAGCGGCTGGTGCCCGGTCGACCCGGTGTCGTTCGAATCGCGCCGCCAGCCGGGCATTCATATCGTCGGCGATGCCGGCATCATGGGCGCCATGCCGAAATCGGCTTTCTCGGCCAATGCCCAGGCCAAGGCCTGCGCGCTCGCGATTGCGGCCCTGCTCAAGGGCGCCGAGCCGCCGCCGGTCCGGCTGATCAACACCTGCTACAGTCTGGTCGCGCCGGATTACGGCATCTCGGTCGCCGGCGTTTATCGGCCGGCCAACGGCCTGCTCGCCGATATCGAGGGCGCCGGCGGCACCAGCCCGCTGGACGCGCCGCGCGACCAGCGGCTGGCCGAGGCGCATTATGGCGAAGCCTGGTTCCAGACCATCACCAGCGACGTCTATGGCTAGGTCCATGCTGGTGCTCGGTTTCCTGTTGGCGAGCCTTGCCGCGGCGGTGGCCGAGGACAGGCCGCAAGCCCCCGGCGCGCTGGATCCTGGTGCCGTGCCGTTGACCGACGCGCCGGGCGACGCGGCGCGCGGCCGCGCCATCGTCGCCGACCGGCGCAAGAGTTTCTGCCTGTTGTGCCATTCAGGACCGATCCCGGAGGAGCGTTTCATGGGCAATCTGGCACCGCCGCTCGACGGCGCGGGGGCCCGCTGGAGCGCCGCCGCGCTCAGGCTCCGGCTGATCGATGCATCGCGTCTCAACCCCGACACGATCATGCCGCCCTATTTTCGCACCGAGGGGTTCGAGCGGATGGCGCCGGCCTTGCGCGGCCGGACCATCCTGACCGCCCAGGAGATCGAGGATGTCGTTGCCTATCTCGTTAGCCTCAGGGAGTGAGCCGATGCCGGAGACGATCGCCGTCCTGCCGTCGCGCCGGACCTGCCTCGCGGCCGGCGCAGGCCTCCTGTCGCTCGCCATGGTGCGGCCGGCACGCGCCACGCCCGACGCCATGGCCGAGGCGATCCGGGCCTTCACCGGCGGCGACCGGGTGACGGTTGGCCGGGTCACGCTCGACATTCCGCCGCTGGTCGAAAATGGCAATACCGTGCCGCTGGCGGTCAGTGTCGAAAGCCCGATGACGGCGGCCGATCACGTCACCGCCATCGCCGTGTTCAACGAGAAGAACCCGCAGCCGAATGTCGCCACCGGCTATTTCGGGCCGCGCTCGGGCCGGGCCGGCTTTGCCACCCGCATCCGGCTGGCCGATACCCAGCAGGTCACGGCCGTCGCCCGGATGAGCGACGGCACGTTCTGGTCCTCGACCGCCGACGTCATCGTGACGCTGGCCGCCTGCCTGGAGGGGTGACCATGGCTGCCCTCCTGAACGTGCCGACGAGCGCCAAGGCCGGCGAGATCATCGAGATCAAGACGCTGATCTCGCACCCCATGCATACCGGCTACAACAGGGACGACAACGGCCAGCCGGTGCCGCGCGACATCATCCGGCTGTTCACCTGCCGTTATGACGGCGCGGAAGTGTTCCGCATGGAGCTGACCCAGGCGATCGCCTCCAATCCGTTCATCGTGTTCTCGACCATCGCGACGGCCAGCGGCCCGTTCCTTTTCGAATGGACCGACGACAAGGGCCAGGTCTGGCGCGAGACCGCCACCATCACGGTGGCTTGAGCATGCGGGCGCCGGTCCTGGTGCTGTTGACCTCGGTACTGGTCGCGCTCGGCCTGGTTTCGCGGGCATTGGTCGTGCCAGGGGCGGCGCGCGACATCGCGCCGGCCGAGCGGCTCTCGGGTTTCGACCAGATGCAGGCGGAAACCCAGGCCATGCAGCGCGAGGACACGTCCAATCCGGGCATGCTGGCGGCCCGCTCGGGCGAAGCCTTGTGGACCGCCAGGACCGGATCGAGAGGGGCTGCCTGCGTCGACTGCCATGGCGACGCGGCGACGTCGATGCGCGGCGTTGCGGCCCGTTATCCGGCTTACGATGCCGCCAGCGGCCGGCCGATCGATCTCACCGGCCAGGTCAATCAGTGCCGCAGCGAGCGTCAGGCCGCGGTACCGCTGCCGGCCGAATCCCAGGACATGCTGGCCCTGACCGCCTTCATCGGCCTGCAATCGCGCGGCTTGCCGATCGCGCCGCCCGACGATGCCCGGCTCGACGGCGCGCGCGCCAATGGCGAGAGCCTGTTTCGCCGGCGGATGGGCCAGCTCAACCTGTCCTGCAGCCAGTGCCACGACGACAATTGGGGCCGCCGGCTCGGCAGCAGCCTGATCCCGCAGGCGCATCCGACCGGCTATCCGATCTACCGGCTGGAATGGCAGTCGGTCGGTTCGCTGGCGCGCCGGCTGCGCAATTGCATGGTCGGCATCCGGGCCGAACCGGTCGCGGCGGGGTCGGCCGAGGCGATCGAACTCGAGCTCTATCTCGCGACCCGGGCGCGCGGCATGCCGGTCGAGACCCCCGCCGTCAGGCCTTGAGGCTGAGACCCGGCCCGGCCTCACTGTTCGCGTAATGCTCCCGCAAAGCTGTGGACGAAAGGTGGCGGGTGCCAGGAAACCCGGCCCGGCGCCGCGCGTCGACATGACAAGGGGAAACGTAATGATACACGATAGACGATGGACAAATTGTAATGACACAAACAGATGAGATCAGTGCACTCTCGCGAGAATGCATCGCCTGTCCGAACCGGCCGCCGATGACTTGACTTTTGACCGGCCGTCCTCGGATCGGCCGGTTTTGATTGCAACAGAACTGCATCATGTCGCCGATTGTTGAACGCATCGAACGATCTTCGAAAAGAGAATCGCGTGTCTTTCGCGCGCTGATGATGACGCTTGCCGGTCTGCTCGTCAGCGGTTGCTCGACCGATACACCGACCCGTGAGCTCGGCTTCCAGATGCCGGTCCGTTATACCGAAGCCTTACCTCAGGCCGGCAATATCAGCCCGAACTGGTGGCGCGCCTATCGGTTGCCGGCGCTGACCGTGCTGGTCGAGACCGCGCTCGACAAGAACCTCGACATCCGCGCGGCGATCGCCCGCATCCGCCAGGCCGAAGCGCAGATCATGACCGCGCGGGCGCCGCTCCTGCCGACGCTCGGCGGCACCGCCAGCGGCAGCCGGGCGCGCTCGTCGGGGGGCGGTTTCGAGGCGAGTTCGTTCTCCACCGCGCTCAGCACGACCTATATCCTGGATGTCTTCGGCCGCAACCGCACGCTCTTGGAGGCGGCGCAGGCGACGGCGGAAGCCAGCCGCGTCGACAAGGATCATGTCGCCCTGGTCACCGCCGCGACGGTGACCTCGACCTATTTCCAGTTGCTGGCGCTGCAGGACCGGGTCGCCATCGCCGAGCGCAATGCCGCCTCGGCGGCGCGCATCCTCGCCGCCATCAGGGCGCGGGCGACCGCCGGCACGGTGTCCGATTTCGAGATTTCGCAACAGGAAGCGCTGGCGGCGAGCGTGCGCGCGGCGGTGCCCGGCCTGCGCCAGCAGGTCGGCGTGACCCGCAATGCGCTGGCCATCCTGGTCGGCAGCGTGCCGCAGCAATTCAGCCCGCGCGGCGGGTCGCTCGCCAGCCTGTCGATCCCGTCGGTCAGGCCGGGCCTGCCCTCCGACCTGCTGCAGCGCCGGCCGGACGTGAAGGAAGCCGAGATCAGGCTCGCCTCCCTCGATGCCAATATCCGGGCTGCCAGGCTCGCCTATTTCCCGACCATCAGCCTGACCGGCCAGGGCGGTTTCCAGAGCGCCGCGCTCGGGCTCCTGCTGCAGCCGCATTCGGCGATCTATTCGGTCGCGGCGAGCGCCACCCAGACGATTTTCGACACCGGCACGTTGCGCGGCAATCTCGAGCTGCAACGCGGGCTCCACGACGAGACGCTGCAGACCTATCGAAAGACCGTGCTGACCGCGCTGTCCGATGTCAGCAACGGGCTCGAAGGCTCCAGGCAGACCGCCGAACAGGTGCGCTACCAGACCCAGGCGGTGGCGGCGGCGAGGCGGGCCTTCCGCATCACCGACGACCGCATCACTGCCGGCGTCATCGACATCGTGACCCTGTTGAACACCCAGCAGACGCTGTTCTCGTCGGAGGATGCGCTGGCCCAGGCCCGGCTCGGCCGGGCCCAGGCCTCGGTCCTGCTGTTCCAGGCGCTGGGTGGCGGATGGACGCCGGAAACATCACATACGGTCATCGTGCCGAATGCGGACGCTGAATGGAGGCGCACGCCATGACGCGGTCGCGCCTTGTTCTGCTGGTTCTCGCCGCCGCCGCGGCCGGCGCCGGCTATTATTGGTGGGAGATCTACCGGCCGGCGCAATTGGCCCAGTCACCCGACGCGACGCCGGGCGCATCCGCGCCCCGGGGTGGCGGCGGCGGCCGCGGTGGCGGCCGGCGCGGCGGCTTTGCCGGCGATCCGCCGCCCTCCGTCGTGGTGGTCGCGCCGCGCGTCGCCGACGTGCCGGTTCATATCGACGCGGTCGGCACGGTGCTGCCGCTGCGCAATGTGACGGTCCGGCCGCAGGTCGACGGCCGGCTGATCGAGGTCACCTTCCGCGAAGGCCAGACGGTCAAGGCCGGCGATGTGCTGGCGCGGATCGATCCGACCGTCTACCAGGCGCAATATGACCAGGTGGTCGCCAAAAAGGCGCAGGACGAGGCGATCCTGGCCAATGCGCGGCTCGATCTCGCGCGCTACACCCGGCTCGCCACCGACAATTCCGGCTCGCGCCAGCAGGCCGATACCCAGCGCGCGCTGGTCGCCCAATACGAGGCGCAGGTCAGGCTCGACCAGGCGGCGATCGACAATGCCCGCGCGGTGCTGTCCTACACGACGATCGTTTCGCCGATCGACGGGCGGACCGGCATCCGCATGATCGACGAGGGCAATTTTGTCCAGGCAAGTGCCACCACCGGGCTTGTCGTGGTGGCTCAGGTCAATCCGATCGCGGTGACCTTCAGCGTGCCGCAGCAGCAGTTGCGCACGGTGGTCGCGGCGCTGGCACGCGGCCGGCCGAAGACCGAGATCGTCGGCGCCGAAGGCGGACGGGTGCAGGAGACCGGCACGCTGGAGGTGGTCGACAACCAGATCGACCAGACCACCGGCACGGTCAAGCTGAAGGCGATCTTCGGCAATGACGCGGCGCATCTGTGGCCCGGCCAATATGTCTCCGTCCGGCTGGAGGTCGACATTCTCAAGGGCGTGACGGTGGTGCCGGGCGAAGCGGTGCAGCGCGGCCCGAGCGGCACTTTCGTCTATGTCATGAAGGACGAGGCGAGCGTCGGCGTCCGGCCGGTGCAGGTGGCGCGCGAGGCCGACGGCCTGGCGGTGCTGACCGGCGTGACGCCGCAGGACCGCGTGGTGACCATCGGTTTCGCCCGGCTCGCCGACGGCGCGGCGGTGCGCGTGGCGCAAGGCCAAGGTGGCCGTGCTCCCGGCGGCGCGCCGGCGGGCGCCCCCGGCAGCACGCCGGACCAGGTGACGCCTCCGGCTTCGCCTGCATCACCGGGCGCACCGACATCACAGAGCGCGCCGGCGACGGGCAACCCGACCGCCCAGGACACGCCGGCGCCGGCCGGTCCGCAGCCCGAACAGGGGCGGCGTGGCCGCAGGGCCGAAAACGGCGGGCAGCCCGGCGGAAGGCCGGCAACCCCATGAACGTCTCCGCGCCCTTCATCCACCGGCCGATCGCCACCTCGCTCCTGGCCTTCGCGCTCGTGCTGGCCGGTGTGCTGGGCTATCTCAGGCTGCCGGTCTCGTCGCTGCCGCAGGTCGAGTTTCCGACCATCCAGGTGACCACCCTGCTGCCCGGCGCCAATCCGGACACGGTCGCGGCCCTGATCACCGCGCCGCTCGAGCGCCAGCTCGGCCGGATCCCGTCGCTGGCCACCATGACCTCGGCGAGCTCGTTCGGACTGTCGCAGGTGACGCTGCAGTTCGATCTCGACCGCGACATCGACGCGGCCTCGCAGGATGTCCAGTCGGCGATCAACGCGGCCGGCTCGGTGCTGCCGCGGACCCTGCCTTATCCGCCGACCTATTCGAAGGTGAACCCGGCCGATGCGCCGATCGTGACGCTGGCGATCACCTCGGAGACCGCACCGCTCGAACGCCTCGCCGACATTGCCGACACGCTGCTGGCCCAGCGCCTGAGCGAAATATCCGGCGTCGGCCGGGTGTCGGTTGCCGGCAACCTGAAGCCCGCCGTGCGCATCCAGGCCGATATCAGCCGGCTCGCCGCCTATCAGATCAGCCTTGAGGATGTCCGTACGGCCATCGCCAATGCCAATGTCGCCGGCCCGAAGGGCTCGCTCGACGGTCCGCGCCAGTCCTTCACCATCGCCGCCAACGACCAGGTGACCGCGGTTTCGGCCTACAAGGCCGTCATCATCGCCTATCGCAACGGCGCGCCGGTGCTGCTGTCCGACCTGGCGCAGGTGAGCGAAGGGCTGGAGAACGCCCGGGTCGGCGCCTGGTATCAGGGCAAGCCGGCGATCGTCATCGATATCCAGCGCCAGCCCGGCGCCAATGTGGTCAGGACGGTGGAACGGGTCCTGGCCGAACTGCCGCGCCTGGAGCGCGCGCTGCCGAGCGGCGCCCGGCTGACCGTGGTCAATGACCGGACCGGCACGATCAAGGCCTCGATCCACGACGTCCAGCTGACGCTGGCGATCAGCGTCGCGCTGGTGGTCATGGTGGTGCTGATCTTCCTGCGCTCGTGGCGCGCCACCGTGGTCGCGGGGGTCGCCCTGCCGCTGTCGCTGGTCACCACTTTCGCCGTCATGTCGCTGATCGGCTTCTCGCTCGACAACCTGTCGCTGATGGCGCTCACCATCGGCACCGGTTTCGTCGTCGACGACGCCATCGTCATCATCGAAAACATCGTCCGGCGCATGGAAAAAGGCGAGGCGCCGTTCGAGGCGGCGCTCAAGGGCTCCAAGGAAATCGGCTTCACCATCGTCTCGCTGACGGTCTCGCTGGTCGCCGTGTTCATCCCGCTCCTGTTCATGAGCGGGCTGGTCGGGCGCATGTTCCGCGAGTTCGCGCTGACCCTGACGATCGCCGTGGTGGTCTCGGCGGTGGTGTCGCTGACGCTCAGCCCGATGATGTGCAGCCGGCTGTTGAAGCAGAAGCCGGAAGAGGCGGGCGAGCCGCGGCCGAACTGGAGCTCGCGGCTGGTCGACGCTTATGGCCGCAGCGTTGCCTGGGTGGTCGACCGTCCGGCCGGCATGCTGCTGTTGACCGCGCTGACGCTGGCGATCACCGTCTGGTTCTACATCGTCATGCCCAAGGGTTTCCTGCCGCCGCAGGATACCGGGGCTCTCACCGCCATCCTGCAGGCCGGCCCGACGACGTCGTTTCCCGAACTGAAGCGCCTGCAGGAAGAAGCGACCACCCTGTTCCGCGCCGACCCTGATGTGTCCGGACTGGTCTCGGTGGCCGGCGCCGCCGCCTCCAACCCGACCACCAACATGGTGCGGATGCAGATCTTCCTGAAACCGCGCGACGACCGCGCGGACACCGCGAGCGAGATCGCCATCAGGCTGCAGCGGGCGGCGTTGCAGAGCCTGACCGGATCGGTCGTCACCGTCAGGCCGGTCTCGGATATCCAGATCGGCTCGACCGAGAGCCGCGCGGCCTATCAATATACGCTGGTCGGGGCATCACGCCCGGAAGTGGTCAGCTGGGCCCGGCGGCTGGCCGAGCGGATCGAAACCGAGCCGCATTTCCGCAACGTCTCGCTGGAGATCCAGGAGGGCGGCGGCCGGATCACCATTGTCATCGACCGCGACGCGGCGTCCCGGCTTGGCGTTTCCATCCAGGGCATCGACGATACGCTTTACGATGCCTATGGCCAGCGCCAGATCAGCACGATCTATGCCCAG
This sequence comes from Phreatobacter stygius, assembly GCF_005144885.1. Lineage (NCBI taxonomy): Bacteria > Pseudomonadati > Pseudomonadota > Alphaproteobacteria > Hyphomicrobiales > Phreatobacteraceae > Phreatobacter > Phreatobacter stygius. Next base: position 1,696,338 of record NZ_CP039690.1, on the reverse strand, counting down.
ACCAACCAGTATCGGGTGATCCTGGAGGCCGACCCCCGGCAGGCCAGCGATCCCGCCGCGATCGCCCGCCTCTATGTCCCGGCGGTCAACCAGACGACCGGCGTCACCGTGCCCGTGCCGCTCATGGCGGTGGCCCGGATCGAGCGCGGCACGGCGCCGCTGATGCTGACGAACCAGGAGCAGTTTCCCTCCGCCACCGTCAGTTTCGATCTGTCCGCCGGGGCGGCCCTGAGCGATGCGGTGACGGCGATTACCGCGGCCCGCACCGAGCTCGGCGTACCCGACTCGGTGTCCGGCGATTTCACCGGCGAGGCGGCGGAATTCGCCCGTTCGCTCGCCGGCCAGCCCTGGCTGATCCTCGCCGCGGTGGTGGTCATCTATATCGTGCTCGGCGTGCTCTATGAGAGCTATATCCATCCGATCACCATTCTCTCCACCTTGCCCTCGGCCGGCATCGGCGCGCTGCTGGCGCTCTGGCTGACCGGCAACGACCTGTCGCTGGTTGCCCTGATCGGCATCGTGCTGCTGATGGGCATCGTGAAGAAGAACGCCATCATGATGATCGATTTCGCGCTCGACGCGGAACGGGAGCGCGGCATGGACCCGCGCTCGGCGATCATCGAGGCTTGCCGGCTGCGATTTCGGCCGATCATGATGACGACGCTGGCCGCCCTGTTCGGCGCGCTGCCGCTGGCGCTGCAGCAGGGCACCGGGTCGGAATTGCGCATTCCGCTCGGCATCACCATCATTGGCGGGCTGCTGCTCAGCCAGCTTCTGACGCTCTATACGACGCCGGTGATCTATCTCGAGCTGGAACGGCTCAGGCTGGCGCTGGGCGGAACGGTCCACGTGCCTGGCCAGCAGCCCCAGATCAAGCCTGGAGAGTGAGCGATGGGTTTCTCCACGCCGTTCATCCTGAGGCCGGTCGCCACCAGCCTGCTGGCCCTCGGGCTGCTGATGGCCGGCATGGTGGCCTATGTCTTCCTGCCGGTGGCGAGCCTGCCGAGCATCGACCTGCCGACCATTCGGGTGCAGGCGTCGCAACCGGGAGCCGATCCGGCGATCATGGCCGCAACGGTTGCCGCGCCGCTGGAACGGCGCCTCGGCGAAATCTCCGGGGTGACCGAGATCACCTCGACCAGCTCGCTCGGCGCGACCTCGATCGCCGTGCAGTTCGAACTCGGCCGCAACATCGACAGCGCCGCGCGTGACGTCCAGGCGGCCTTGAACGCGGCCGCCACCGACCTCCCGCCCAACCTGCCGTCGCTGCCGACGTTTCGAAAGGCCAATCCGGCCGCAGCGCCGATCCTGATCCTGGCGCTGACCTCGGACACGCTGCAGACCAGCGCGCTCTATGACGTCGCCGACAGCGTGCTGGCGCAGCGCATCTCGCAATTGCCTGGCGTTGCCGATGTGACGGTGACCGGTGCCGAACAGCCGGCGATCCGGGTGCGCGTCGACCCGGGCCAGCTGGCCTCCCTCGGGCTCGGCATCGACGCGGTCCGCACCGCCATCGTCAGCGCCAATACCTTGTCGCCGGTCGGCAGCATCGAAGGCGAGCGGACGAGCTTCAGCCTTGGCGCGAACGACCAGATCACCAAGGTCGACGACTACAAGGCGCTGATCCTGCGCACCGCCACCGGCGACATCATCCGGCTCGGCGCGATCGCCGACGTGCGCAATGCGACGCGCAATTCGCGCGCCGCCGGCTGGTACAACGGCAAGCCCTCGGTGGTGCTGATCATCACCAAACAGGCCGGCGCCAATGTCATCGAGACCGCCGACCGGGTGCGCGAGCTCTTGCCCGAGCTGCATCGCTGGATCCCCGCCGGCATCGACATCTCGATCATGAACGACCGCACCACGACGATCCGCGCCAGCGTCGCCGAACTCTACCGGACGCTGGCCATCTCGGTGGTGCTGGTCATGGCCGTGGTGTTGGTGTTCCTGCGCCGGGCGCGCGCGACGATCGCCGCCGGCATCACCGTGCCGCTGTCGCTCGCCGGCGCCTTCGCCTGCATGTGGTTCGCCGGGTTCTCGATCGACATCCTGTCGCTGATGGCGATCATCGTGGCGGTCGGCTTCGTCATCGACGATGCCATCGTGATGATCGAAAACGCCGACCGGCATGCCGCGATGGGGCTCAATCCCATGCAGGCGGCGATCGACGGGGCGAGGCAGATCGGCTTCACCGTCGTGTCGATCAGCATCTCGCTGATCGCCGCCTTCATCCCGCTCCTGTTCATGCAAGGGGTGATCGGCCGGCTGTTCAGCGAATTCGCCTGGACCATGGTGTTTGCCATCGCCGTGTCGGCGGTGGTGTCGCTGACGGTGACGCCGATGATCATCGCCCGCATGAAGCCGGCCGGCGATGCCAGGCCCTGGCTCATCGGCCGTGTCATCGATGCCGGGCTCGGCGCCATGACGCGCGCCTATATGGCCACGCTGAAACCCGTCCTGGCGCGTCCGGGCCTGGTATCCCTGGTGCTGGTCCTGACCATCGTCTGCACGGTGGTGCTGTTCCAGCGGCTGCCCAAGGGCTATTTCCCGCAGGACGACACCGGCCTCTTGATCGCCTGGACCGAGGCCTCGCCCGAGATCTCCTTCCCGGCGATGCGCGAGCTGCAGACCCGGGTGAACGCCATCATCGCCAATGATCCGGCGATCGCGGGCGCTGCGTCCTCGGTCGGCGGCAGCAGTGGCGGCTCGGTCAATAACGGGCGCCTGTTCATTTCGCTGAAGCCGCTGGACGAGCGCAAGGTGGAGACGCAGGCGGTGATCACGCGGCTGCGCCGGGCCCTGTCGAACATCCCGGGCATGCGGGTGTTCATCGTCCAGGCCCAGGACCTGAGGGTCGGCGCGCGCGCCGGCAAGTCGCAATATCAGTTCACCCTGTGGGACGCCGATTACGACGAGCTGCAGGCCTGGGTGCCGCGCATCGTCGAGGCGGTGCGCAAGATTCCGGGGCTGGTCGACGTGTCGACCGACCAGGAGCGCGGCGGATTGCAGACCAAGCTGAGCATCGACCGGATGACCGCACAACGCCTCGGCGTCGAGGTCAGCAGCATCGACGCGGCGCTGTCCAGCGCCTTCTCGCAGCGTCAGATCGCGACCATTTACGGGCCGCGCAACCAGTACAAGGTGATCCTCGAGGTCGAGCCGCGCTTTGCTCGTTCGCCGAGCGACATTTCCAGGCTTTATGTGCCCGGCACCGGCGGCGTGCAGGTGCCGCTGTCGACGCTGGTCACCGTGGACACGACCACCGCGCCGCTGGTGGTCAATCACCAGGGCCCGTTTCCCTCGGTGACCATCACCTACAACCTGGCCGAGGGCGCGAGCCTGGACGAGACCATGGTCCTGCTCCGGCGGGCGGTCGACGACCTGCACCCGCCGCAGGGCCTGCGCACCGAGTTCGCCGGCGACGCCAAGGATTTCGCGCAGAACGCGAGCGGCCAGGCGATGCTGATCATCACCGCGCTGCTGGTCATCTATATCGTGCTGGGTGTGCTCTACGAGAGCCTGATCCACCCCTTGACCATCCTGTCGACCTTGCCGTCGGCCGGCCTCGGCGCGCTGCTGGCACTGTGGGGCGCCGGCATGGACCTGTCGGTGATCGCCATGATCGGCATCATCCTGTTGATCGGCATCGTCAAGAAGAACGGCATCATGATGGTCGACTTCGCCATCGAGGCGACGCGCGACCGTGGCCTGGCGCCGCGCGAGGCCATGCTGGAGGCCTGCAGCGAGCGGTTCCGGCCGATCCTGATGACGACGCTCGCCGCCATGCTCGGCGCCTTGCCGCTGGCGCTCGGCCACGGACCGGGGTCGGCGCTGCGCCAGCCGCTCGGCGTCACCATCATCGGCGGCCTCGTCGTGTCGCAGGTGCTGACGCTCTACACCACGCCGGCGCTCTATCTGGTGCTGGAGAACTGGCGACTGAAATTTGCGCGCCGGAGAGCCGCGCCGGCACCCGATCTCGCCACGGAGAAACCCTGACCGGCAACGCGCAGCGCCAGAGTTCGGCCTGGCGCTAAAATCCGCGAAGCGCCGGAACCCTGCGGCCGGCCGGGCGTTCTATCGGTCGCGTGGTCTTTGGCAAATCAAGGCTTCTGTTTGCCTTGGCTGTTGCCGAACCGGACCCGCGAGACGGTCGGCTGCCGGCGGTCTCTGGCCGCCAGGCGCGGAATTTCGTGTTTCGAGGCGCCAGGGTTCTGCCACAACCTGATCGCGATCTGACCCTGATGACGCCGCCTTTGCACTATGCGATGTCATGGTGGGGTAATTCTCGAGTGATCCGGCGACCGGTCGCCGCGAGAAGGGGAAACATGTCCAAGACGAGAGAACTGCTGCTGGCCGGCACGATGGTGCCTGCCCTCATGCTCACCCAGCCAGGCCTGGCGGTCGCGCAAGCGGTTCCCGGATATCTGATCTTGGCGCAGGGACAGAACGAGCCTGATCCGCGCCGCCCGCGCCCGCCGGGACAGGCACCACAGCAGCAGCGGCCGCAGGCGCCGCCGGCCCAGGCGCCGCGGCCGATGCCGCCCGCCGCCCAGCCGCAGCCGCAGCGTCAAGCCCCGCCGGCCATGGCGCCGCGGCCGATGCCGCCGGCGGCCCAGCCGCAGCCGCAGCGTCAGGCCCCGCCGGCCATGGCGCCGCGGCCGATGCCGCCGGCCGCCCAGCCGCAACAACCCCGTCCGGCCCCGCCCGCCATGGCGCCGCGTCCCACGCCGCCGGCCGTGCAGCAGCCCCGGCCGATGCCGCCCGCCGCGCAGCCGCAACAGCCGCGCCCGGTGCCGCCGGCCGCCCAGCCGCGCGAGCCGCGTCCGCCGGTTGCCCCGCCTGCCATGGCGCCACGCCCGGTGCCGCCGGCCGCCCAGCCACGCGAGCCGCGTCCGCCGATTGCCCAACCGCCGGTGGGCCAGCCGCCCATTGGCCAGCGACCGGGCCAGCCGCCGATCCCGCCGGCCGCCGGTCAACCGCCTATTCCCGGCCAGCCGCCGGTCGGCCAGCGCCCAGGCCAGCCGCCGATCCCGCCGGCCGCCGGTCAACCGCCTATTCCCGGCCAGCCGCCGGTCGGCCAGCGCCCAGGCCAGCCGCCGATCCCGCCGGCCGCCGGTCAGCCGCCTATTCCCGGCCAGCCGCCCATCGGCCAGCGTCCGGGCCAGCCGCCGATCCCGCCGGCCGCCGGTCAGCCGCCGATCCCCGGCCAGCCGCCCATTGGCCAGCGTCCTGGCCAGCCGCCGATTCCGCCGGCCGCCGGCCAGCCACCGATCCCCGGCCAGCCGCCCATTGGCCAGCGTCCTGGCCAGCCGCCGATTCCGCCAGCCGCCGGCCAGCCACCTGTTCCCGGCCAACCGCCGGTCGGCGTGCGTCCGGGGGTTCCGGGCCAGCCGCCGATTCCGCCGGCTGCCGGCCAGCCACCTGTTCCCGGCCAACCGCCGGTCGGCGTGCGTCCGGGCGTCCCCGGCCAGCCGCCGATTCCGCCGGCCGCCGGCCAGCCACCTGTTCCCGGCCAACCGCCGGTCGGCGCGCGTCCGGGCGTCCCCGGCCAGCCACCGATTCCGCCGGCTGCCGGCCAGCCGCCTATTCCCGGCCAGCCGCCGGTCGGCGTGCGTCCGGGGGTTCCGGGCCAGCCGTCGGTGCCGTCGGTCGGCGGTCCGCCGCAGGTTCCGGGTCAACCGCCGATCGGCCTGCGTCCGGGTGTTCCGGGCCAGCCGCCGGTGACCGGCCAGCAGCCCATTCCGGGCCAGCCGCCGGCGCCCGGCCTGCCGCCGCCCGGCGGTTTCACCGGCCAGCGCCCTGGCGGTCCGGGCCAACCGCCATTCACCGGACAGCCGGGTGGACAGGGACAGTTCCCGCAGGGCCAGCCGCCCTTTGCCGGCCAGCCGCCCGGTGGTCAGGGATCGTTTCCCGGCGCTCCGCCGCCGCCGCCACGCACCACCGGCTCACGCATCGGGCCGGCCGGCGCCTTGGCCATTGGCGGCGCGGCCGGTCTTGTCGGCGGGTTCATTGCCGGGCGCGCCATGCGCGGCGGTGGTGGCATCGACGAGGTCCGCCAGCAACGCCAGGAGCATAGCCGCGACGGCGTGATGGTGATCCAGGAACCGGGGCGCACCATCGTGCGTGACGGCGACGGTTACTTCATGCGCCACGACGAGACCTCCCGCTTCCGCGATCTCGGCGGCGAGATCCGCAGCGAACGCCGCAATGGCGAGATCTACTCGGTCTATGATCGTCCGGGTGGCGTCCAGGTCATCACCGTCACCGACGAATATGGCCAGCTGACGCGTCGTATCCGCCGCTATCCCGATGGACGCGAGGTCGTGCTGATCGAGAACAGCTATGGCCGCGGCCAGCAGCGGGCCTTCGAGGATCAGATCGTGGTGCTGCCGCCGCCGCAGATGGACATCCCGCCGGATCGCTACATCCTGGATGCCGACGAGGCCGACGAAGGGCAGATCTACGAAACCCTGGCAGCCCCGCCGGTCGCGCGGCTGCCGCGGCGCTATACGCTCGACGAGGTGCGCAACAGCCCGGCGGTGCGGGCCTATACGCGCAGCGTCGACATCAACACGATCAATTTCGCGACGGGATCGTGGACGGTGACGCCGGATCAGGTGCAGCGCCTGGCCGCCCTGGCCCGGGCGATCAACCAGGCGGTGCAGCGCAATGCGAACGAGGTGTTCCTGATCGAGGGCCATACCGATGCGGTCGGTTCGGATGTCGACAATCTGTCGCTGTCCGACAACCGCGCGCAGGCGGTGGCGACGATCCTGACCAGCAGCTTCAATGTGCCGCCGGAAAACCTGACCTCCCAGGGTTATGGCGAGCAATATCTGAAGGTGCAGACCCAGGAGGCGTCACGCGAGAACCGGCGGGTCACCGTGCGCCGGATCACCGACCTCCTGGCGCAGCAACAACAGCAGCTGCAGCAACAATCACAGCAGCCGCAGCAGCCTCAACCGCAGCAGCAGCCGCAGTGACGAGATCAGCGGCGCCGCCTTCGGGCGGCGCCGCATTTCTTTGCCAAACCCGGTTGCCCGGAAACTGTCCGTGAGGACATGGCTGGTGTGAGATGCCGCTGGCGGATGCGCAATGCGGATCAACCGGGCTCGCCCCGGCAAAGATCCCTGGGCTTCAGCCGGGCACGCCGTGGCTCAGCAGCTCGCGGGCGATGATCGAGCGCTGGATCTGGTTGGTGCCCTCGTAGATCTGGGTGATCTTGGCGTCGCGATAGAGCCGCTCGACCTCGAAACCCCTGATATAGCCGCTGCCGCCGAAGATCTGCACGGCATTGGCGGTCTGGGCCACCGCCATGTCGCCGGCAAAACATTTGGCCATGGAGCAGTAGATCGTCGCCGACCGGCCGGTTTCCAAAGCTTCGGCGGCGTTGTGAACCAGGAGCCGGGCGGCGGTGATCTCCTTGGCCATGTCGGCCAGCATCCATTGCAGGCCCTGGAACTCGGCCACCGCCTGGCCGAACTGGCGGCGCGTCTTGGCATAATCGAGGGCGGCCTCGAGGCCGGCCTGGGCAATGCCGACGGCAAGGGCGGCGATGCCGACCCGGCCCTTGTCGAGCGCGCTCATCATGATGTGGAAACCGCGGCCTTCGGCGCCGAGCATGGCATCGGCCGGCAACTCGACAGCGTCGAACTGCAGCCCGCCGACCTGCGAGGCGCGCTGGCCCATCTTGTGCTCTTTCGGCCCGCGCGAGACGCCGGGCCGGTCGAGCTCGACAATGAAGATGCTCATGCCGCGTTTTCCCGCGGCCTTGTCGGTGCGGGCCAGCACGAAACCGACATCGGCAACCGGCGCATTGTGGATCCAGAGCTTGGAACCGGTGAGCCGCCAGCCGGTCGGGGTGCGCTCGGCCGTGGTCTTGATGCCCGACACGTCGGTGCCGGCTTCCGCTTCGGTGATGCAATAGGCCGGCCTGAAATCGGCCCGCAGCAGGCGCCCGAGCCATTTCGCCTGCTGGTCCGGCGTGCCGTGCACCGACAGCAGCGTGGCGATCAGCTCATAGAGGCCACACTGGTCGGCGACCGAGGCATAACCGCGCGACAATTCCTCCATGACCAGGGCATAGGCCAGGGCGTCGAGCCCGGCGCCGCCGAGCTCGGCCGGCGCGGTGATGCCGAACAGGCCGAGCTCGCCCATCTGCCGGTAGATGTCGCGCGGAAAGGTCTCGTCGCGATCCAGTGCCTCGGCCTGCGGGCGAATGACCTCGTTGGCGAAGCGACGGGCGGTGCGGCGGATTTCTTGATGGGTTTCGGAGAGCGGCATGGTGAGGGGCTTTCAACGTGCGAGAGGAGGCCTCAAAGGACGGCCAACCAATGGGCAAGCGACGGGGCATCCGCCGCAGGGTCGCTCAGCCCGCCTTGACCCATTTCATGATGTGGGTGCCGACCAGGCAGAGCTCGCCGTCCTGGTTGAGAACCTCGACCCTGGAGCGGCTGCGGCCCTGCGCCTCGTCGATCTCCTCGATGGTGTAGCGGGCGGTCAGCGTGTCCTGAATGAACACCGGTTTCAGGAAGCGGATCCGGTCGTAGCCGAGTGACACCGAGACGCCGGTCGAGCCGCGTTCGGTCGAGCGGCGCGACATCATCGAGGCGGTGGTCGACAGGAGGCCCATGACCAGCGCGCCATGGGCGATGCGCCGGCCGAACACGGTTTTGCGGGCATAGTCCTCGTTGACATGGATCGGGTCGAAATCGCCGGTGAGCCCTGAGAACAGCACCAGGTCGGCTTCGGTGATGGTCTTGGCGAAGGTCGCGGTTTCGCCGACCTCGAGACGGGTGGTGTTCATGGCTTGCCTCCGATGCCGAAAAAGCGCGCGACCTCCTCGGCCTGACCCTCCAGCATGACCCGCCCGCCGAAGGCGACGCAGCCGAGGCTTCGCGCATGGGCAAGGAGTGGCGTGACCTCCGGCTTCATGATGATGTCGACGACCAGCATGTCGGCGGTCAGCCCATCGAGCGGCGCCGGAAAACCGTCGCCCGGCGCCATGCCGATCGGGGTGGCGTTGATCAGCATGTCGTGGCCGTCGATCGCCGGTGCGCCGGCGCGGACGGCACAGGCCGGATAGGCTTTCGCCGCGCGGGCGGCGAGCGCCTCGGCCTTGGCCGGGTCGACGTCGAAAATGGTCAAGGCGGCGGCGCCGGCATCGGCGACCGCAATGGCCACCGCGCTGCCGCCACCACCGGCGCCGATGAGCATGATGCGGCGGCCGTCGAGCCTGATATCGCGCTCGTGCAAGCCGCGCACCAGGCCGCGGCCGTCGAACATGTCGCCGGTCCAGCTGCCGTCCGGTTCGCGCCTGATGGCATTGACCGCGCCGACCTTGGCCGCCATCGGCAGGACCCGGTCGAGGAGCGGAATGACCCGCGCCTTGTAGGGCACGGTCACCATCATGCCGTCGAGATTGCCGATCGCCATCAGGCCGCGGACGGTCTCCTCGAACCGCTCGGGCCGGACATGGACCGGGATCTTCACCGTGTTCAAACCGGCCGCCGCGAAGCGCGGATTGAACACGCCGGGCGATTTCACCTGGGCGATCGGGTCGCCGATGATGGCATAGAGGCGGGTGGCGCCGTCGATCAGCACCTGCCGGTTCAAGGTATCGGTCATGGCGTTCACGGTCATTCCGCCGCCACCTGGTGGGCCGGGGCCGTCGCGAGATGGGCCGGCGGGGTCCGGCCCGGCCGGCGGCTGAGGTGCTCGGCGAGCCCGAGCGGCTCGGGCCGGAACAGCCGCGGATCCATCAGCTTCAGCTCGGGCGAGATGATCGGCCGGAAACGCATGCGGCCGACGACGTCGCGCTCGACGTCGACGCCGGGCGCGACCTCGATCAACTCGACGCCACCGGGCCCGAGCCGGAACACTGCGCGTTCGGTGACATAGAGCACGCGTTGCCCGCGTTCGGCGCCATAAGGCCCGCTATAGGTGATCTGCTCGACCGCCTGGACGAGCTTGGCCTGCGGCCCGTCCTTGACGATGCGCATGGCGCCGTCGTCCCAGGCGAGCTCGGATTTGCCGGCGGTGAACGTGGCGCTGAAGATGACGGTCTTGGCGTTCTGGCTGATATTGATGAAGCCGCCGGGACCGACGATGCGGTCGCCGAAGCGGCTGACATTGACATTGCCCGAGGCGTCGACCTCGGCAAAGGACAGGAAGGCGAGGTCGAGCCCGCCGCCGTCGTAGAAGTCGAACTGATAGGGCTGGTCGACGATCGCTGCATAGTTGCGCGCGGCTCCGGCGTCGCCGCCGGAGGCCGGCGCGCCGCCGATCAGGCCCTGCTCATTGGTCAGGCAGACCTCGTCGAGCACGCCTTCTTCCGCCGCGACATTGGCGATGCCGGTGGAAATGCCCGAGCCGAGATTGCAGATGGCGCCGGGGAACAACTCGAGCGCGGCGCGGCGGGCGATGATCTTGCGGGCATCGAGCGGCAGCACCGGAATGTCCGACAGCGGCATGCGCAGCTCGCCGGCATAAGACGGGCTGTATTCGACCAGGTAGGTTTGCCACTGGTCCGGCTCGACCACCACCAGATCGACCAGGATGCCGGGGATCTTGACTGACTTCGGCGGCAGCGTGCCGCGCTTGGCGATGCGCTTGACCTGGGCGATGACCAGGCCGCCGCAGCGCTTGGTCGCCTGGGCCTCCGACAGCATTTCCAGGAAGACGGCTTCCTGCTCCATGCTGATATTGCCGTCCTCGTCGGCGGTGGTGCCGCGCAGGAAACAGACATCGATGTGGAAGGACTTGAAGAACAGGTAGTCCTCGCCGCGGAAATCGACCCGTTCGACCACGCCTTCCGGGGCGCATTGGCTCTGCCGCCCGCCGCCATGGCGCGGGTCGACGAAAGTGTGCAGGCCGGTCTTGGTCATCAGGCCCGGCCGGCCGGCGGCGATCTCGCGCATCAGCTGCGACAGCGCGCCCTGCGGCAAGGTGTAACCCTCGACCTTGTCGGCGATGGCCATGTCGGAAATCGCCGGCGAATTGACGAAGGTGCCGCAGACGATACGCTTCAACAGGCCTTCATGGGCGAAATGACTGGCGCCCTTGGAGCCGCCGTCGCCGAGGCCGACGGGATGCACGGCGGTGATGTCGCGCGGCAGGCCTTCGGCGAGGAAACGGCGCTCGACGGCGGCCATCAAAGCCTCGGGAACGGCGTGGCCGCCGCCGGAACCGCCAATGACGATGGTGTCGCCGGAGCGGATCAACTTGACGGCTTCATCCGCGCTCACGCGTTGCACGGCAACCTCCTGATGTTCACGACAACTGGCCCGCGAAATGGCAGGCGGCGAATTGGTTGGGAGCATGTTCGACGAGCGGCGGCGGCTCGCTGACGCAGATCGGCTTGGCCAGCGGGCAGCGGGTGCGGAAGCGGCAGCCGGACGGCGGGTCGATGGCGCTCGGTGGCTCGCCGGTCAGTTTCAGGTGCGACCGGCCGCGTTCGACCGCGGCATCCGGGATCGGCACCGCCGAGATCAGGTAGCGGGTATAGGGGTGCAGCGGCCGGTCGAAGACCGCATCGGCGGGTGCCACCTCCATGACCTTGCCGAGATAGAGCACGACGACCCGGTCGGAGATGTGGCGCACCACCGCCAGGTCATGGGCGATGAACAGATAGGTCAGCCCGAAGCGATCCTGCAGGTCGAGCATCAGGTTGATGATCTGGGCCTGGATATTGACGTCGAGCGCCGAGATCGGCTCGTCGGCGACAATGAAGTCGGGCTTCACCGCGAGCGCCCGGGCGATCGAGATGCGCTGGCGCTGGCCGCCGGAAAACTCATGCGGGAAGCGCTCGGCCGATTTCGGGCTCAAGCCCACGGTGGCCAGCAGTTCCTGGATCCGCTCGCGGGTCTCGGCGTTGGTCGTGGTCAGGCCGTGGAAACGCAAGGGCTCGCCCAGGATGTCGGCGACGCTCATGCGCGGATTGAGCGAGGCATAGGGGTCCTGGAAGACCATCTGCATGCGCTTGCGCAGGGGCCGGATCTGGCTTTGCTTGGCCTGTGCGATGTCGGTGCCGTCGAAACTGATCTCGCCTGAATCCGGCTGGTGGATGCGGGTGACGACCCTGGCGAGCGTCGACTTGCCGCAACCGGATTCGCCGACCAGCCCGACCGTCTCGCCGCGCCAGACGTCGAGATCGACATGGTCGACGGCATGGACATAACGGTGCGGCTGGAAGAAGCCGCTCTTCGGCAAGGCGAAGTGCTTGACCAGGCCACGCACCTTCAGGATCGGCGCGCCGTCATGTTTCGGCCCTTCGCGTCTCGCCGATCCGGCGGCTGCCGCGGCAACCCGCTGCTTCAGCTCCAGCGTCTCGCCGCCCTGGGTCACCCAGCAGCGGGCCTTGCGGCCGGGCAGAACCTCGCCGAGCTCGGGATGCTCGTCGCAGCGCGCCACCCGGAACGGGCAGCGCGGCGCGAAACGGCAGCCGGCCGGCATGTTCAGGGGGTCCGGCGGCTGGCCTTCGATGGTGGTCAGACGGCGATCGCCCGAGGTCGTTTCGTCGATGCGCGGCACGGCGTTGATCAGCGCCCAGGTATAGGGATGGCGCGGGTCCTTGAGCAGGTCCTCGGTCGGGCCCTCCTCGACCACCTCGCCGCCATACATGACGATGGTGCGGGTGCAGACCCTGGCGATGACGCCGAGGTCGTGGCTGATCAGCACGATCGCCGTACCGAAATCGCGGTTCAGTTCGCGCAGCAGGTCGAGGATCTGCGCCTGGATGGTGACATCGAGCGCGGTGGTCGGCTCGTCGGCGATCAGCAAGGCCGGTTCATTGCTCATGCCGAGCGCCAGCATGACACGCTGGCGCATGCCGCCGGAGAACTGGTGGGGATAGCTGTCGATGGCGCGCTCGGGCGCGCTCACCCCCATCCGGCCGAGCAGGTTGACCGCCCGCTGGCCGGCCTGTTCGGGCGTGTAGCGGCCATGAACCACCATGGTCTCGATCAATTGCTTGGCGATCTTGATCACCGGATTGAGCGAGGTCATGGGGTCCTGGAACACCATGGCGATGCGGTCGCCGCGCAGGTTGCGCAGCTCCTCGTCGGAGGCCTTCAGCACGTCCTTGCCCTGGAAGCGAATCTCGCCGCCGACAATGCGGCTCGGTTCGTCCAGGAGCCGCATCAGGGAGAGCGCCGTGACGCTCTTGCCCGAGCCGGATTCGCCGACAATGCCGAGGGCATCGCCGGCAGCGACCGTGAAGCTGACGCCGTCGACGGCTTTCACCACGCCCTCGTCGGTGAAGAACTGGGTGCGCAGGTCCTTGACCTCGAGGGCCGGCGTGACGACCTGGCTGTCCGGTGGCTTGATGCTCATGTTCATCGGACCGCTCACCGTTTTCTCGCGCGCGGATCGAGCCAGTCGCGCACCCCGTCGCCCAGGAAGTTGAAACCGAGCACGATGCTCAGGATGGCGATGCCGGGGAAGGCGGCGACCCACCATTGCTGCACCAGCTCGCGGCCCTCGGCGACCATCGAGCCCCATTCGGGCGTCGGCGGCACCACGCCGAGGCCGAGGAAGGACAGGCCGGCGAAGGTGATGATGGCATTGCCGACATCGAGCGTGACCAGCACGATCAGCGGCCCGATCGAGTTCGGGATGATGTGCCGGATCAGGATGCGCGCCGGACTGAGGCCAATGACCATGGCGGCCTCGACATATTCCTGCGAGCGCTGGACCAGCACGAGGCTGTGGGCGAGGCGGGCGAATTTCGGCCACCAGACCACCAGCATGGCAATGATCGTGTTGAACGTGCCGATGCCGAGCGCGGCGGCGATGGCGAGCGCCAGGATGATCGGCGGGAAACACAGGACGAGGTCGGTGATGCGCATGATGACGCCCTCGATCCGGCCGCGCGCATAGGCCGCGAAGCCGCCGACCAGGGTGCCGAAGACCGCGCCGACCAGCACCACGACGAAGCCGGTGGTGAGCGAGATGCGGGCGCCATAGAGCAGCCGCGTCAGCACGTCGCGGCCGAGCACGTCGGTGCCGAGCCAATGTTGCCAGGACGGCGCCTGCAGCCGGTTGGTGACGTCGACGGCGTCGGGCTTGTAGGGCGTCAGCCAGGGCGCCACCAGGGCAATGACCACCCAGATGAGCACGATGGCCGCGCCAATGGCGGCCAGGCCGTAGCGCCTGCGCCAGCGCTGCGCCTTGGTGGCGACCGGTGCGATGGCATGCGCCGTCGCGGTTTCGCGTTCCGCCGCCATGGTCATCGCTTCACCCGGGGGTCGAGCAGCGCGTAGCTGATGTCGATCAGGAGGTTGATCACCAGATAGACCAGGGCGACGATCAGCGTGATGCCCATGATCGCCGGAAAATCCAGCGTGGCGGCGCTGCGGAAGGTGTAGCGGCCAAGCCCCGGCCAGGAAAATACCGTCTCGGTCATGACCGCGCCGGTGAGCAGGTTGGCATAGGCGAGGCCGCCGAGCGTGACCACCGGGATCAGCGCGTTCGGCAGCACGTGGCCGGTGATGATGGTGAAGCCCTTCAGCCCCTTGGCGCGGGCGACCCGGACATAGTCCTGCTGGATGCTCTCGAGCATGCTGGCGCGGGTGGTGCGGGTGATCAGGCCGAGCGTCGCCGCGGCCAGCACGATGGAAGGCAGCACGAGATGGGCGGCGGCGTCGCGGAAGGTCTCCCAGTCGCCGGCGACAAGGCTGTCGATCAACAGCAGGCCGGTGATGGTGGGCGGCGGCATGGCGATGGCGTCGAGCCGGCCGGGACCCGGCGCGATCTCGAGCCCGCCGTAAAAGATCGCCAGCATGATGAAGGCGAGCCAGAAGGTCGGCGAGGAGACACCGACCAGCGAGACGACGCGCGCGACATGGTCGATCCAGGTGTCGCGCCAGACCGCCGCCATGATGCCGAGCGGAATGCCGATGACCAGCGCCAGGATGAAGCTGATGGTGGCGAGCTCGAGGGTTGCCGGCGCGAACTGGGCGATGTCGTCGAGCACCGGCCGCTGCGAGGCGATGGAGATGCCGAGATCGCCCTGGACGAGGCCCTTAAGGAAGAGCAGGTAGCGCTGCCAGAGCGGCAGGTCGAGGCCCCATTTGGCCCGCCATTCCGCGACGAATTCCTTGTTGGAGGCGGCGATGTCGCCGAGCTGGGCGAGGATCGGATCGCCCGGCACCATGTTGGAAATCAGGAAGATCACCAGGGTCGCCATGATCGCCATCATGACGGTGATGCCCAGCCGCGAAACGATGAAGCGCGTCATGGCCTAGCTCCCCGAAAGCCGGGGAGGACGGCGGCGCCCGGCGCCGGCGCGCGAGGCGAATGGAGCAGCAGCCAATAAGCCGCACAAATTGCGGGCGAGCATGTTTCCTCCGGTATTTTTATTATTTAGATCGTTCTAAATTCCTGATGACGACGTGTCAATCCCGACGTAGTCTAGCCGGAAATCAGGCGGCCGCATCTGAAAACGAGGCCGCCCACGGGGGAGGCATGTCGCGGCGACCGGGTGCTGAACGGCAGCATGATCCAAGTGGGACCGGCACGGGCGCCAGGGCCGCGACGGTGCTATTTCAGCGGCAGGCCACTCGACTCCCGGAGCACCAGTTTCGGCTGCAGGATGACCCGGCGCGCCGGCGCGTCGGGGTTTTCGATGCGCTCGAGCAGCAGCTTGGCGGCGGCATGGCCAATGCTGACGGAATCGATCTCCACCGTCGACAGGGCCGGCACCCACAGCTCCGCCTCGGCGAGGTCGTCATAACCCATCACGGCGAAGTCGCGGCCGGGCTCCCGGCCGATCTGGCGCAGCCCCAGCATGACGCCGAAGGCGATCACGTCGTTGAAGCAGACGGCGGCGGTCGGCGGGTCGGTTTGCGTGAGCAGGGCCTTGACGGTCTGGGCGCCGAAGCTGCGGGTGGCGGCGCCCGGCGCGATCAACCGGGGGTCGATGGCGATGCCGTGATCGGTCAGCGCCTGGCGATAGCCAGCGCGCCGCTCGGCGCCGGTGGAGACCAGGTCGTTGCCGCCGATCATGGCGATGCGGCGATGGCCGAGCCCGATCAGGTGATTGGTCGCCATGCGCATGCCGGCCTGGTTGGCATGGCCGGCGTAATCGAGGCCGGAGCCGGCAATGTCGCGCGAGATCAGCACGCAGGCGACGCCCTGTTCCTTCAGCCGGCGAAGCGTCTGCCGCGAGGTGCCTTGCGCCGGGCAGATCGCCAGGCCGTCGGCGTTATACTCGCGCATGGTGGCGATGAACTGGTCCTGGCGGGCCGGATCCTCGTCGGAATTGGCGATGAACACGGTGCGGCCGAGATCGAGGAACGACCGCTGGATCGCCGCGGTCAGTTCGGTGAAATAGGGGTTGGTGATTTCGTTGATCGCCACCCCAATGGTGTGGGTGCGCTGGGTGCGCAGGTTGGCGGCGCCGCGGTTGTAGACATAACCCAGCGCCTGGCAGGATTCGAGCACCTTCAGGCGGGTCTTTTCGGCCACCAGCGGGCTCTTGCGCAGCACCAGCGAGACGGTCGCGCGCGACACGCCGGCATGACTGGCCAGGTCGTGCAGGGTCACCCGCGGCGGTCTCACGAGGCTCTTCGGCTGACCGGTCATGCCCTGTCGCGCGCCCTTCAAACGTCAGTCCCCGATCTGTCCTTATTGGAAAGGAAAGCCCGATGGAAGATGAGGTAATACTCATAAAAGACGGATTCGTCGCGGAAATCGTGCTGAATCGGCCGACCAAGCTCAATGCGGTGACGCCGGCCATGGCGGCGCGCCTGGAAAGCCTGTGCCGCGACATCGATCGCGACGACGGCGTGCGTGCCGTGCTGATCCGGGGTGCCGGGCCACGCGCCTTCTGCGCCGGCAGCGACCTGAATGCGCTGGCCGACTATCCAAGCGCGTGGACATTCCGCAACCGGGTGGAATATGCCACCGCCGTGCGCGACATCAGGAAGCCGGTGGTGGCGGCCCTGCACGGTTGGGTGCTGGGCGGCGGGGCCGAGACTGCGCTGTCGGCCGATATCCGGGTGATGGGGCGCAGCGCCCGTTTCGGCTTTCCCGAGGTGCAGCGCGGCTGGGTCGGCGGCGGCGGCGCGTCACAAATGCTGCCGCGGCTGATCGGCTACGGCCAGGCGATGAAGCTCCTGCTCACTGGCGATCCGATCGACGCGACGGAGGCGCATCGGCTCGGCCTGGTCGAGTACCTCGTCGACGACGACAAGGTCGAGGACGAGGCGCGCGCGCTGTGCCGGAAATTTGCCGGCTTCAGTCCGGTGGCGGTGGAATCGGTCAAGGCCTCGGTGCGCATGGCGATGGCCTCGACCTTGGCCGCCGGGCTTCGCTACGAGAATGAGATGAACACGCTCTGTTTTGCCGCCGGCGATCACATGGAGGGGATCCGGGCCTTCCAGCAGAAGCGCGACGCGGAGTTCAAGCAGTGACCATCGGGATCGCCGTGGTGGGCCTCGGCATGGCCCACAAGCCACATATCCAAAGCCTGCGCGAGCTTAAGGACCGCGCCCGGATCGTCGCCTGCCAGGCGCCGAGCGTGGAGCGGCGCCAGGCCTTTGCCGAGGCCCATCCG
Organism: Phreatobacter stygius; assembly: GCF_005144885.1. Taxonomy (NCBI): domain Bacteria; kingdom Pseudomonadati; phylum Pseudomonadota; class Alphaproteobacteria; order Hyphomicrobiales; family Phreatobacteraceae; genus Phreatobacter; species Phreatobacter stygius. Next base: position 1,678,781 of record NZ_CP039690.1, on the reverse strand, counting down.
GACCTGCCCGTGGTGGCCGATCTCGATGCGGTGCTGGCCGACCCCGCGGTCGACGCGGTGATCCTGCTGACCCCGCCGATGACCCATCTGGACCTGACCCGGCGCGCGGCGGCCGCCGGCAAGCACGTGCTCCTGGAAAAGCCGCTCGACGTGACGGTCGAACGCGCGGAACAGTCGGTTGCCGCCATGGCCGCGGCCGGCCGCCGGTTCGGCGTCGTGCTGCAGCATCGGTTTCGGGCAGCCTCACTGAAGCTCGCCGCGATGGTCAAAAGCGGTGAGCTTGGTCCCCTGGTCTCCGGTTCGGCGGCGATCCGCTGGTGGCGCTCGCCTGACTATTTCGCTCAAGCCGGGCGCGGCATGATGGCGCGCGACGGCGGTGGCGTGCTGCTGACCCAGGCGATCCATACGCTCGACCTGTTCCAGAGCCTGACCGGTCCGATCACGCAGGTTGCCGCGATGGCGGCAACCTCACCGTCGCGCCGCATCGACACCGAAGATATCGTCGCCGCGGCGGTCCGCTTCGGCAATGGCGCGATCGGCACGGTCGACGCCACCACCGTGTCGTTTCCGGGCTTTCCGGAGCGAATCGAGCTGGCCTGCGAGAAGGCGACCGCGGTGCTCGAAGCCGAGACCCTGAAGGTCCATTTCCGCGACGGCCGCGTGGTGGTTCATGAAGGCGGGGAATCGAAGAGCGGCGGGGCCGACCCGATGGCCTTTTCCCATGAGGCGCACAAGGCGGTCATCACCGACTTCCTGGATGCCATCGACGCGGACCGCGACCCCGTGATCAGCGGTCGCGAGGCGCTGAAGGTCCACCGGCTGATCGATGCCCTGCTGGCCTCGGCGAGTGCTGGCGCAACACGAGACATTCCATGACAGCCAAACGTGTCTTCCTGACCCATACCCCGGACATGCTGGCCAATTATTACGGTCCGCGCGCGGTCGCGGCGCTGCGCGAGATGGCCGAGGTGGTGATCAACCCGACAGGCCAGGTGCTGGACGCCGAGGGCCTCGCCAAGGCCGCGGCGGGCGCTGCCATCATCGTCTCCGACCGCCTGACGCCCGGCTACGGCGCCTTCTTCAAAAGCGCTCCCGACCTCGTCGCCTTCCTGCGCTGCGCCGTCGATATCCGCAATGTCGACGTCGCCGCCGCCAGCCGCGAAGGCGTCCTGGTGACCCGCGCCACGCCGGGCTTCATCGCTTCCGTCGCCGAGCTCGGCTTCGGCATGATGATCGATCTCGCCCGCGGCGTGTCGCGCGCGGTCGGCAGCTATCGCGCCGGCGCAGCTCCGGTGCCGCGCATGGGCCGGCAGCTCAGCGGCTCGACCATCGGCATCATCGGTTATGGTGCGATCGGCCAGCATATGGCTGGCCTCGGCAAGGCCTTCGGCATGCGGGTGCTGGCGAGCGACCCCTATAAGACGATCGACGAGGACGGCATCGAGCAGGTGTCGTTCGAGGCGTTGCTGGCCGAGGCCGATTTCGTCATTTGCCTTGTCGTGGCGACCGAGGCGACCGAGAACCTGATGAACGCGGCCGCCTTCGCCCGGATGAAACCGGGCGCCTGTTTCGTCAACCTGTCGCGCGGCAACCTGGTCGACGAAGCGGCGCTCGCGGCGGCCCTGGATGCCGGCAGGCTCACGGGTGCCGCCATGGATGTCGGCCGCGCGCCGGACCAGATGCCGTCGCCCGCGCTCGCCGGCCGGCCCGATGTGGTGGCCACGCCCCATACCGGCGGGCTGACGCCGGCGGCGATCGAACACCAGGCCTTCGACACGGTTGGCCAGGTGCGCGCCCTGCTGTCGGGCGCAGTGCCGCCCGGCGCGGTCAATACCGAAGCGGCGACGCGGCTCGGCCGGTTGAAGGGGGGAGCATCATGACCACGACGGAGGGCACGGCCTTGCCCCGGCTGACGGCGCCGGCCAATGCCTGCGACACGCATCTGCATGTCTATGACCCGGCCTATCCGCTGGCGCCGACGGCGGCGAGCAAGCCGCCGGCGGACGCGACGGCTGCGCATTATCTCGCGGTCAGGGCACGGCTCGGGCTGACCCGGGCGGTGATCGTCCAGCCCTCGGTCTATGGCACCGACAATGCCTGCACGCTGGCCGGCATCGCGGCGCTCGGCCGTGAGGTCGCGCGCGGCGTCGCCGTGGTCGACGACCAGGCGTCGGAAGCTCACCTCGCGGCGCTGACCGCGGGCGGCATGCGCGGCGCACGCTTCCTGATGATGCCGGGAGGCGCCATCCCCTGGGACCAGCTCGACCGGATCGCCGCCAAGGTGCAGAGCGTCGGCTGGCACGTGCAATTGCAGATGGACGGCCGGCTCCTGCACGAACGCATCGCCCAGATCCGGTCATGGCCGGGCCGCATCGTCATCGACCATGTCGGCAAGTTCCTGGAACCGGTGCCGGTCGACAGCCCGGCCTTCCGGCTGCTCCTTGAGCTCGTTGCGTCCGGCCGGGTCTGGGTCAAGCTGGCCGCACCCTACGAGGTGTCGAAGACCGGCGGGCCGCGATACGAAGACGTCAGCCGGCTCGCCCGCGCGCTGGTGAAAGCCGCGCCCGAGCGCATGCTCTGGGCGAGCAACTGGCCACATCCTGGCATCAACCCACGGCCGGATGCCGCCGATCTCCTGGATATCCTGGCCGACTGGGCGCCTGACGAGGCCGATCGCCGGCGCATCCTGGTCGACAACACGGCGCAAGTTTACGGGTTCTAGCCGAAGAGGTTCGGGTGACGGCATCAAGACAAACTGTCTAAACTTCCGCGGCATGGTGCCAATGTCCGCCGGTATCCCGTGGCCTCGCAATGTCGTGCCATGGGTGGGCGGACCTTCCGGAAAGATCAAGGGAACGGACAGATGAGCAAAGCTTTCGATCGCGGCCGGTCCATGCCGTCGTCCGAACCGACCGGCAATGCCGCCATCAGCCGCCGGCATTTCGCCGGGCTTGTCGGCGGTTCGGCCGCGCTGGTCGCAGCACCGCGCATCGCCTCCGCGCAGGCCTATCCGGCCCGCCCGGTTCGCGCCATCGTGACCTTCGCCCCTGGTGGCACGGTCGACGTCTACGCCCGCCTTGCCTGCCAGCATCTGTCGCAGAAGCTCGGCCAGCAATTCGTCGTCGAGAATGTCGCCGGCGCCACCGGCAATCGCGGCACCACCCAGGCAGCCCGCTCAACCCCGGACGGTTACACGCTCTTGTTCGCGCTCAGCACGCATGCGGTGAACGCGTCGATATTCAGCAATCTGCAATATGATCCCGTCGCCGATTTCGTGCCGATCAACCTGTCGGTCTCCTCCACCCATGTGGTCTCGGTCCACCCTTCGGTTGCCGCCAAAGGCGCCAGGGAATTCGTCGCCGACCTGAGAGCAAGGCCCAACCAGAACTATGCGCATGGCGGCCTCGGCACCCAGGGCCATCTGCTCGCCGAACGCCTGAAGGTCACGCAAGACCTCGACATGGTGGCGGTCACCTTCCCGGGCGCGGGACCGGCGATCCAGGCCGTCGTCGCAAACCAGATATCGAGCGCCTGGACCACCATGGCCTCCGCCGGCCCGATGATCGCCGGCGGCCGCCTGAAGGCGCTGGCCGTCACCGGCCAAACGCGCTCGAAGCTGCTGCCTGATGTGCCGACCATGATCGAACAAGGCTTCCCCGAAGTCGTCGGCGACACCTGGGTCGGCATCATGGCGCCCAAGGGCACGCCGGAAGAGGTCGTGACGACCATCAACCGTGAGATCGCGGAATTCCTCGAGCAGCCGGCAGCACGCCAGCGCCTCGCCGACGTCGGCTTCGACGTGGTCAACAAGGGGCCGGCGGAATTCGCCGCAGTGCTGAAGGACGAGATCGTCTTCTGGAAGAAGGTGGTCGAGGAGACGAAGGTGAGAATCGAGTGACCCAAACCGGGCCGCGGGCCCTTTCAGGCAGTCTGGAGGTCTACGCGAAGCAGGATCACGTCACCGATCCCGGCGGGCTCGCGGCGCTGTATGACGACCTGCCTGCCGAGCCCGGGGCCCTGCGCGACATCGTTTCAGGGCTCATCATTCACGTGTCTTGGGCTGCGCAATACGGCATCTCGCCCGACACCGCCATGCCGCGCGAGACGCAATCGGTCGCCGATCGACTGCAACTGATCCAGAAGAATTGTCCCGGGCCGCTTGCGGCAGAGCGCCCAGCCGAGAGACGGACGTTCGGCACCTGCCGCGATTATTCGTTGCTGCTCTGCAGCATGCTCAGACAGCGGTCGGTCCCGGCGCGGGTCAGATGTGGTTTCGCAACCTATTTCAGCGCCGGGCCATACCAGGATCACTGGATCGTCGAATATTGGATCGGCCTCGAGCAGCGCTGGGTTCGTGCCGACGCACAGCTCGACCAGCTTCACCGCGATCGACTGGATATCACCTTCGACTGCGCCGACATGCCAACAGGAACTTTTCTCGACGGCGTGCGCGCATGGACGCTGGTGCGGGCAGGTGCCGCCGCGCCGGACCAATTCGGCCACGGCGATTCAAATGGCCTGTGGTTTCTCAGGGTCAATCTTCAGCGAGATCTTCTGGCGCTGACGAACCAACCTATGTCCGCGTGGGACAGCTGGCGCAACGCGACCTCGCCCAGCAAAGGTCTCAGCGACAAGGGGCTCGCCTCGGCCGACCAACTGGCGCGTGCGGTGGAGGCGGCGGAAGGCGCCGCGGATGGCATTGCCGGGCTGCGGGAGCTGGCGGCCATGGGGCAGACGCCGCCGTGGCAGGGCTGATCGGTTTCGAAAATTCGCGACGCTGATTCATGGTGCGCCTCGGACCCGCCCCGGCTCATGGCGGATCATCGCGTTTTGCGATTTCCGAGCTGGCGCCTGGTTCGCCGTCCGGTCGACGGGCCTCATCGACAGTTCTCGCCGGCGGCCACTGCCTCGCAACATGCAGCAGACGGAGGATACGGACGAGGTCGCCGGCCGTATCGTAGATCAGGATGTAATTCTGATGCGCGACCAGTTCGCGGGTGGCGGCAACACGACCAGGGCGCCCGAGGCCCGGATGATCGAGAAGACCGCTGGCCTTCTGCGAAAACAGTTCGTCGAGGCCGAGCGCGGCGCTCGGATTGGCGGCCTCGACATAATCGTAGATCGCACGGCGATCATCGAGAGCTTCCGGGGTCCAGAACAACCTCAAGATGGGGTGGTGAGCTTGCGGCGTGTCCGGCTCCTGCGAGAGGCGAATTCCGCTTCCACATCCTCGTTTGCGACAAGGCGGCCCGCGGCAGCGGAATCCAGCCCAGCCTGGACCTGGCGACGGAACCAGGCGTCATGTTCGGCAGCGTCCTGCTGCTGCCGTACGAAATCGCGCATGAAGTCGCGCAGTAGCTGCGCGCCGGTGCGGTCGCGGGACTTTGCCGCCGCGGCGAATTGTTCTTTCAGGGTCTCCTCGACACGGAAAGTGAAGGTTGCCTCGGTCATGACACCAAGCCTCTTGTGTTACATGATCAGTACAATGTAGCACATCAGTCGGCGTCGCGAAATTCCCTGGACCGATCGCAATGCCGCGGCTCCCGAACCAGCAGGCCGGGAGCCGCGCCGTGGGTCAGGACGAGACCGGCTTCACGTCATACATGTCGAGCATCCAGCCGGCCGCGGTCAGCGGCAGTTTCGAGAGATTGCTGCGCACCGCGATCTGGTAGACCGGCTGGAACAGCATGATCAGGTTGGCCTGGTCGACCAGGCGCTTCTGATATTCGACCCAGAGCTCGGCCTGTTTCTTGGCGTCGGTCTCGGCGGCGGCGTCGCGGACCAGCTTGGTGACGTCGGCCGGCACCTCCCAATGGACCCGCTTGGCGACGCGTTCGACGGTGGCGGCGGCCCAGAGCAGGTTCTCCACCGCCGGCGGGTTCCAGAAGGTCAGGAGACCGCCCTGCGCCTTGTTGCCGGTATAGGTGGTGCGCAGGTTGACCTGATCCATCGGATTGAGCCGGGCGCGGATATTGACCCGGGCGAGGTCGGCCTGGATCTTCTGGGCCAGCGTCTGGTAGGTGACGCCGGCGATCGCCGCATTGCCATAGGCGATCTCGAATTCGAAACCGTCGGCGAGCCCGGCGCTCTGCAGGAGCTGCTTGGCCTTGTCGAGGTTCTGCCGGAAGCCGATCTGCCTGGCGATCTCCTCGGTCGATCCGGCAACCCCGATCGGCAGGAAGTGGGCCGGGTGCAGGGCCGCCCCGCCGAGCAGGTTCTTGATGATACCGTCATAGTCGATGGCATAACCGATGGCCTGGCGTGCGCCCTTCTGCGCCAGCGCCTTGTTGTATTCGACCTCCTGGGTCACCGCCATGTAGACGAAGTCGAGGCTGGTGAGAGCTTCCAGGCGCAGGTTCGGATCGGCCTTGATGGTCGAGACCTGCTCGGGGATCAGGTTGAAGGCAATGTCGATATCGCCGCGCCGGATCGACAGGAGCTGGGCCGCGCTGTCGCCGATATGGCGGATGATCACCCGTTCGAAGGGCGGCTTGCCGCGCCAGTAATTGTCGTTGCGGGTGAACTGGATCTGGGCGTTGCGCTCCCAGCGGGTCAGCCGGTAGGCGCCGGTGCCGGCCGAGTTCTCGTTCAGCCAGGTGGTCGCCTTGTCCTTGGTCTTGGCCTCGCGGCTGGCGTCGCCGCCATGCTGCTCGACCAGCTTGCGGTCATAGATGACGAAGCCGGGGGCGGCGATGATGGTCAGGAGCGGCTGGGTCGGGTCCTTCAGGATGATGTCGACGGTCTTGGCGTCGACGATCTCGGTGCGCTCGACATGCGAGATATATTGCGAGGTCTGGTCGCCGATATGGAGCACGCGGTCCATCGACCACTTGACGTCCTCGGCGGTCATCGGATTGCCGCTGGCGAATTTGACGTTGTCGCGCAGCGTGAAGCGCCAGCCCTTGCCGTCAGGCGTGCGCTCCCATTTGGTGGCGAGCGAGGGGCGAATGGTGATGTAGTCGCCGGGCGCCATGGTGACGAGCATGTCATAGGCGGCCAGCAGCGTCATCGGCGGGGTATATTGCGCCTGGCGGGCCGGATCGAGGGTGATCGTGTCGCTGATGTCGATGCCGATCACCAGCGTATTCCGGCGCGTCTGGGCATAGACCCGCTCGGGCAAGCCGGCGGCGATCGCGGCGCCGCCAATGCCGAGCAGCTTCATCAGCTCGCGCCGGTCCATCCAACCCTTTTCGAAAGCCATCGTCGTTTCTCCCTGATCGTTGTTGCTGCGCCAAGGTTCGAGCTCGGCTGCGGTTGTTTTGGATCGATCTAAATTGCGGGCAAATCAAAGCCCCGTATCGCCGTCTCCCGACGTGGGGAGCCGAACTTTGCGTCGGGTCGCCGGTCCCGTCAATCCGCGCGGTGCCGCGCCTGCCGGGCCGCGGCGCCGCCCATGCTCAGGCGGCCGTGTCTCCTTGCGGCTTCAGCCGGGTCAGCAGGGCGGTCTCGCCGTCCTGGACCACCGCGCCGTGCTGATTGGTGACGGTGAAACCGAGGGTCGCGATGCCGCGGTCGCCCTTGCTGGTCAGGCGCCTGGCTTTCACCTCGACCGTCACGCCGATCCGGTCGCCGGCCAGGATCGGGCCCTTGAAGTTCCAGTTCCAGCCGAGCGACGCCACCGCCATGATACGCACCGAGGAGCGGTTCTTCAGCCCGTCGGCCATGGCAAGGCCGAGCAGGCCATGGGCGACGCGCGCCTGGAACCCTTGCGAGCGGGCGAATTCGTCGTCCATGTGCAGGTCGAAGAAGTCGCCGGAGAGACCGGCGAAGCCGACGATATGGGCGTCGGTGATGACGATGTGGCCGGTCGTGTAATGATCGCCGACGCGCAGATCCTCGAACCAATATTCGCCCGGCCCGAGCAGCCGTGTTGCGTCCTTGTTCGTCTCGCTCATCGGCGGTTCACTCATGTTCTTGTGCCCCCGTCACAGCTTGGAAATCGACAGCCCACCGTCGACATGGACGATCTCGCCGGTCGTATAGGCGAGCGCGCCGCTGGCCAGGGTTGCGACCGCGCGGCCGACATCCTCCGGCTCGCCCCAGCGCGAGATCGGCGAAAAGCCGTCGGCGAACATCTGGTCGTAGCGCGCCTTGGCGACCGCCGTCATGGCGGTGCGGATGACGCCGGGGCGGATCTCGTAGGTGTGGATGCCCTCGCCGGCGAGCCGCAGCGCGAAGACCTTGCTCATCATGCTCAGCCCGATCTTGGAGATGCAATATTCGGCGCGATCGGGGGAAGCGGCCTCGGCGTTCATCGAGGAGATGGTGATGATGCTGCGGAAGGCCGCCGAAGGCGCCAGGGTCATCCGCCTGGCCACGCCTTGAGTCAGGAAGAACGGCCCGCGCAGATTGGTGCCGATCAGCCGGTCGAAACTTTCGGCCGAGACGTCGAAAATGTCGCCGCGGGTCTTCACCGATATGCCGGCATTGTTGACCAGGCAGTCGATGCGGCCGAAGCCCGACCAGGCGGCGTCGACAAGCGCGCCATGGCCGGCCAGATCGGCAATGTCGCCGGCGACCGCCTTGGCCTCGGCGCCGCGCGCCCGCAGCGCGCCAAGCGTTTCCTCGAGTTCGGGCGAGGCCTGGAGATCATTGACGACCAGGCGGAATTTCCGGTCGGCCAAGGCGAGCGCGATGGCGCGGCCGATGCCACGGCCGGCGCCGGTGACGAAGGCGACCGGCGATGGGCCGTCCGATGCTGTTTGGGCCATGCCCTTGGTCCTCGACTGGCGCAGCCCGCTCATGCGCGCTGGTGTTCTCCCGCGATCGCGCCGATTGCTTCCGGCACTGGCCGGAAGCCCCCAGGCGATCGCCTCGTTCTTATCTATTAGAACGATCTAAATGGCGTCAACTGTCAAGCGTCGGCCGGGACCGCCGGACCAGATGACCGGGAGTTCAGGCGCTGGTCAGGTGACGCTGACGCCATAGGCGACGCCGTCGCGGCCGGGATCGGCGCCGCCCTCGAGCCGGCCGTCCGGGGTCACCCGGATGCCGTGGACGACGCCGAAATAGTGGCTCATCGGATTGCGGATGACCTCGTAGCCCATGGCTTCGAGCGGTTCGGTGATCCAGCGCGGGATGCGGTTGGTGACGTCGATGGCATTGCTGGTGGCGGAGAAGCGCGGCGCGCTCACCGCCTGCTGCATGTCCATGCCGAAATCCACGACGTTGAGGATCGCCTGCAAGACGCCCATGACGATCTGGGTGCCGCCGGGCGCGCCGATCACCAGCTCGACCTTATCCCCGTTGAACACGATGGTCGGGCACATGGCGCTGAACCGGCTCTTGCCCGGCGCGATGCTGCCGGCGCGGCCCGGGCGCGGATCGAACACGCCCATGCAGCCATTGTACATGAAGCCGAGCCCCTCGGTGATGACGCCCGAGGGCATGCCGAGCGAATGGGTGACGGTGACGCAATTGCCCTCGGCATCGACCACGCTGACATGGGTGGTATCCTTGGGCACTTCGGAGGCCTGGTAGCGGGTGACATGGGCCTTGATCCCGGCCTTGATCTCGGCCGCCGCTTCGCGGGCATAACGTTTCGACAGCAGGTGCTCGACGGGGATATCGACGAAACGGGGATCGCCGACATGACGGTCTTTGTCGATGGTCGAGCGCTTCATCGTCTCGCAGACGACACGGATATATTCCGGCGTGTTGTGACCGAGCGCCCGAAGGTCGAAATTCTCCAGGATGTTGAGCATCTGGACCAGCATGATGCCGCCGCCGGGCGGCTGGTTGGTGGTGATGCGGCGGCCGCGATAAGTGCCCTCCAGCGGCGCCTGGCGGGTCGGCTCGAAGAGCGCGAGATCCTTGCCGCTGAGAAGGGCACCGTTGGCGCGCATGTCGGCCGCGATCCGCTGGCCGATCTCGCCGGTGTAAAAATCCTGCGCCCCGGCTTCGGCGATCCGCCGGAGCGTCGCGGCATAATCGGGATTGCGGATCAGCTCGCCGAGGCGCTTCGGCGATCCGTCGGGCCGGCGGTAGAGCGCCCGGCCGGCGGCGGTGTAATTGACCCGGTCCTGGTTGGAGGCGCGGCCCATGCTGCCCTCGTCGGTCCAGAACGAGACGACCGCCGGACGCACCAGCCAGCCCGCCTCGGCGAAGCGGATCGCCGGCGCCAGCACGTCGGCCCAGGTCAGGCGGCCATGGGTCCGGTGGGCGATGTCGAGCGCCTTGAGGGTCGCCGGCATCGCGATCGAACCGTAACCGACATCGTTGACACCGCCCTTCAGGATGAAACCGAAACCGTCGCGGGTCTCGCCCTCGATCAGGTCCTGCCACATGGTCGGCGTCGCCTTCAGCGGCGCGGGGGCGTGGAAGTCGATATAGTCGTGGCTCTTGCCCGGCCGGTAGATGCCCATGCTGCCGAAGCCGGCAATGCCGCACATCAAGGGGTCGACCACGGTCTGGACGAGCGCCGCGGCGACCGCCGCATCCACCGCATTGCCGCCGCGCATCAGCATCAGCGCGCCGGCTTCGGCCGCCTCGGGCTGGGCGGCAACGACCATCGCATTGTCCATGGCTGGCTCGTCCTCTGATTGACGGTAGCGGCGGCGTGTCAGCGCCAGCGCTGCATGTAGAAACGTGGGTTCTCGTCCGGCCAGGTCCGGTAGGCGAGATCGCTGGTGAAGGCGGTGACCGAGGGGTTGGTATAGAGCGGCAGGACGAAGACATTGTCGGCGATCTTGCGCAGGATCAGGCCATAGAGGCGCTTGCGCTCCTCCGGGTCGATGGCGGTGGAGGCGGCCTCGGCCCAGGCCTTGATCTCGGCATCACGCACCATGTCGTCGGGCAGGTGGGTGAAGAACGGGTTGACCATGGCCGCGGTGTCGTTGAGCGAATAGGACCCCCAGGAGGTGTCGACCAGGCGGGCCTGGCCCTTGTGCTGGCGGTCGCGCACCGCCGCATAGGCCATGAAGGAGAGCCTGGTGCGGATGCCGGCGGCGGCCAGGAAGCCGTTCAAGGCCTCGATGCGCGGACGCGAGCGGAAGCCGAGGATCTCGGTGTCGAAGCCGTTGGGATAACCGGCCTCGCTCAGCAGCTGGCGGGCTCGTGCCGGATCGTAGGCGATGCGCCGGACCTCGGTGGTGCAGCCGAACTGGGTCTCGAAACAGAAGGCGTGCCAGGTGCGCGAGCCGGCGCCGATCAGGTTCTTGACGATGGCGTCGCGGTCGATCGCATGGGCCACCGCCTCGCGCACCCGGCGATCCTGGAACGGGTTCGGGCCGGCGCGGCCCTCGACGTCGAACTGCAGGAAGATGATGCGCATGGTCTCGGCCGACAGCACCGCGATATTGGGCACGGTCGCGAGTTTCTGCGCGGTCTCCTCGGGCAGCTGGCTGATCCAGTCGACGCCGCCGGCCATCAGCTCGGCCATTTGCGTGCCGGCATCCGGCACGACCCGCATGACCACGCGCCGGATCGACGGCCGGCCCTTGGGGCTGTCGGCCATATAGGCCGGATTGATCTCGAACTGGGCTTCCTTGCCGGGGTCCCAGCGGGTGAAGCGATAGGGCCCGGTGCCGATCAGCCGCGCCGCCGGAACCGCCCGGCCGGCGCCGGCATCGCGGTAGAAATCGACGGGCATGATGGCAATGGGGCCCGAGAGATATTCGAGTGCCGCCGGGAAGGGCGCGTGAAGCAGCAGGCGGACCTGGTGCGGGCCGGTCTTTTCGGCGCGCCTGATCCAGTTCACATTGCTCGGATTGTTGACCTTGTTGGCGGGGTCGATGACGAAGTTGAGGGTGTAGACGACGTCGTCGGCGGAAAAGGCCCGGCCGTCGTGGAAGCTGACATCGCGGCGCAGATCGAGCTCCAGCGTCAGCGGGTCGATCCAGCGCCAGGCGGTGGCGAGCAGGGGCTTGTATTGCGAGGTGTCGGGATCGCGATGGATCAGCGTGTCCCAGACCATCTGGCCAATGAACAGCACACCCTCGCGGAACGAATTGTAATAGGGCTCGCCCGAGGGGATGGCGAAGGTCGAGGCCCAGCGCAGCGTGTCGTCACGTTTGCCGGCTTCGGCCGGACTCCCGCCGAGGACGAGCGAGAGCAGCGCGGCGGTCAGCGCCGGCCGCAGTCTTGTCGATAAAGCGCTCATGCCGTCACTCCCCGAGGCGACGGCATGGCCCATCTTGACGTGGCTCACCGACCTCTAGCCGAACCATGACAAGAAAGGCCGCAGCCGACAACGCCGAGCACCGCACGGGAGCATGGCGCGGGAAATGGCTAGCGCCGCGTGGGGGCAGGCGCCGCGGGCGGACCGTCGGTCCAGAAGGAGCCGTCAAGCGGTGCCGCCAGGTAGCGCGTGTTGATCTCGTAAAGCGTTGCGTCGGGGTCGAGATCGGCGAACAGGCGCGGGTGCAGCCATTTGGCCAGGCGCTCGATGGCCACCACATGCACGGGCGTGTGGACGAAGAGATGCCAGAGGCCATGGGCCCGGCCGCCCGCCATGGCGCCGAGCGCCGCGAGATCCGGCCGGCGGATCAGCGCGGCGAAGCCCGACGCGGCGCGCTCGGCGGCAATGCCGGGGCCAAAGGCAAGGCCTGCGGGAGCACCGATGGCACTGGCGACATAGACATCCGGGTTGCGGCTGATCAGGAATTCCAGGCTGACCTGGCCGATCGGCCCGGTCAGGCGCTCGCTGCCGATATTGACCCCGCCGGCGGCGCGGATCATGCCGTCGACGGTGCCGGGCCCGGCGGTGAAACAGCAGTCCGGCCGGTCGGCGAAGGCATGGAAAAACACCGCCGGCCGCGGCTGTTTGGCGTCAGCCAGCCGCCCGGCAATGCGGTCGAGCCGGCCGCGGTAAAAGCCGATATAGGCTTCGGCCTGGGCCTCGCGGCCAATCAGCTTGCCGAGCAAACGCAGGCTCGGCTCGGTGTTCTCGAGCGGCTGCAGGAAGAAGTCGACGACCACAATGGCAATGCCGGCGGCCTCGAGCTGGCCGAAGGCCGGCGGATAGGACGCCGGGCCGGAACCGTAACGCTGCAGGTCGAAGCTGCTGAGCACCACCAGGTCGGGTTTCAGCGCGATGATCGTCTCGGCCGACAGGCTGTCGAGCGTGCCGCGGCCAATGGCGGGGATCCGGTCGACGGCCGGATAGCGGGCCCGGACAATGGCCGGCTGGATAGTGTTGGCGCCGCCCTCGGCCCAGCCGACGACGAGGCCGACGGGGTCCGGATGCAGAAGCGACAGGGCATCGAGGCTGACCCAGGCGCCGAGCACCAGGCGGCGGGCGGCCCGCGGCAGCACCACCTCGCGGCCGGCGAGGTCGGTGACCTTGATCGGCAGTTCCGGCATGGCGCGGGCCCGCGCCTCGGGCGGCAAGGCCAGCGCCAGCAAGAGGCCGGCGGCCAGCAGCCGCACCAAAGTCCGCCAGGCCGGTGGAAAGCCCAAACGCAACACGTTCACCACCGATAGCTCAAGGTTGCCAGCACGGTGCGGCGCGAACCGAGCGTGCAGCCCGGCACATTGCCGCATTGGGAGACGTAATAGGTGTCGAACAGGTTCTTGGCCACCACCGAAAGCCTGGCCCCGGCCAGCCGCGGCGAAGCGTTACCGAGATCATATTGCAGGCTGGCATCGACAAGGGCATAGGCCGGCACCTGCACGCTGTTGGTGCCGTTGAAGGTCCCGCCGACATAACGCAGGCCCGCGCCGACGGTGAGGCCGGCGAGCCCGCCCGACTGCACGGTGTAATCGGCCCAGAGCGAAGCCTGGTGCACCGGCGTTGCCGCCAGCCTTTTTCCCACGTCGGCCGCGACCGAGCTTTTGGTCACCTCATGGTCGAGATAGGCATAGGAGGCAATGATGCCCCAGCCTTCGCCGAGCCTGGCGCGCGCCTCGACGTCGAAACCGCGCACCGAGACCTCGCCGAGCTGGACCCGGGCGAAGGGATGGGCGGGGTTGGTGTCGCCGGTCAGGCTGTTCTGCTGGCGAATGTCGAAAATGGCGGCGGTGATCGAAGCGTTGACGCCGGCCGGCTGGTATTTGATGCCGGCCTCGTATTGCCTTGATGTCAGCGGCCGGAACACCTGGCCGAAAAAGTCAGTCTCAGCCGTCGGCTGGAAGGCGCTGGAATAACTGACATAAGGCGCCAGGCCATTGTCGAAGACATAGCTGAGGCCCGCTCGGCCGGAAAAAGCGCGGTCGTCGGCGGTGGCGGCGACCAGCGCCTTGGTCGAGACCGTGGTGGTGCGGGTCTGCACGCTCGACCAGTCGTAACGGCCGGAGAAGGTCGCGATGAAACCGCCGAACTTGATCTGGTCCTGGGCATAGACGCCGAGCTGGCGGAGATCGGCGGTCTTGCGCTGGAAATTGATGCCGGGGTCGGTGACGGCAAGGCCATAGGTCGGGTTGAAAATGTCGATCGCGGGGGCGCCGCCACGGCCGACATCATAGGTGCTGTGCTCGTTGCGGTAGTCGAGGCCGAACAGCATGGTATGCGCCAGCGCGCCGGTCTGGAACCGCGCGACCAGGCGATTGTCCAAGGTCACCGCGCGGGCCGTGGCATCGATGCGGAAGGCGTTGCGGTTCAGCGTGCGGTTGTCCGGCTGCAGCTCGCCATTGCGGTTCAGCGCGCGCAGATAGATGTCGTTTGCCGTGTAGCGCAGGTTCTGGCTGAAGCTGAAGGTGTCGTTGAAGCGATGGTCCAGGGCATAACCGACCATGGCCTGGTCGCGGTCGAAGCGGTCGAAGGTCGGTTCGCCGGCATAACGGTTGAACGGCAGGCGGCCGTTGACCGGATTGGGGTTCAGCGTGCCCGAGGTCGGCAGGTAGTTGAAGCTCGCATGGCCGTTCCGGTCGCGCAGCACCTGGCCGAGAATGGTCAGCGTGGTGTCGTCGCCCGGCCGCCAGGTGAAGGCCGGCGCCAGGAACAGCCGGTCGTCATGCATGAAGTCGACCTGGGTCTGCGACTGCCTGACCACGCCGGTGAGCCGGTAGAGGAAGGTGCCGCCGGCATCGATCGGTCCGCCAAAATCGAACGATCCCTGCAGGCGCGAGAAGCTGCCGGTCTGGACTTGCACCTCGCGCAGCGGCGTCGCGGTCGGACGCTTGGACACCATGTTGACGATGCCGCCCGGGCCGCTCTGGCCGTAGAGCCCGGAGGAGGGGCCGCGCAGGATCTCGATACGCTCCAGGCCGTAGGGCTCGACGACGGAAGTGGTCCAGTCGGCGGTGGCGCTGCCGTCGGGCAGGCGCATGCCGTCCAGGAACATGTCGGCCTTGAAGCCGCGGATCTGGACATAGCTGTCGAATCGCGAGGCGGCGCCATAGGTCTCGGCTGCGACGCCGGCGGAATAGCGCAAGGCCTCGCCAATGGTCTGTGCGCCCTGCACGCGGATCTGGTCAGCCGGAATGATGTTGACGGTCTGGGGGATCTCGATGACCGGCGTATCGGTCTTGGCGCCGGCCAGCGTGCGGCGCGCGACATAGCCGGAATCGGGGCCGAACGGGCCGGCGGCGCTGGCGCCCTGGATGACGATCTCGTCGAGCTGCACCGGGCGGTTGGGATCTGCCGGCACAACGGTCTGGGCCAGTGTTGCTTGGGTCAGGCAAGCCATGGCGACAGCCGATGAGCCGGCGAATACCGTTCTTTTCTTAAACGGACGCGCGTGATGCGGCTGGGGTGGCTGAAGACGCGGGGGCGATATCGACATAAGAGGCTCATATGACTTTATAGAGACAAAATTGTTGTACAGTTATTTCTGATATTACTACATTTGATCCATTCTAACCAAGCGCAGTCGCTCGAATATTATAGTCTTGCCCCTGTTTCACGTGTGGATCATAGTTCACCGAGATCAGGTCAAAATCCGCTGAGATATGGCAAAACAGGCAAAAGCACCGCAAACGGGTCATCCGGGTCCGCCCATCGTCGACAAGCTGCCGCTGCCCGAGGAAACGCCCCGGCCGGTGACCGTGCTGGACCAGAGCTTTCCGAACGGCGCCCGCACTCGCTGGCACAGCCACCGGCGCACCGAGCTTGTGCATGCCTCGGGCGGGCTTCTGGTGCTCAACACCGAGGACGGCACCTGGACCGCGCCGGCTGGCCACGCGCTGCTGGTGGCGGCCAATGTGCCGCATGAGCTCGCCGCTTACGGCTGTTCGGAGATGCGCGCGGCCTTCTTGACCGACGAGGCGCTCGGTCTGGCCCTGCCGACCACCTGCCGGGTGATTGCGGTCTCCGAACTGCTCGACATTGCGCTGCGGGCGCTGGCGGCGGGACCCTTGCTCTATGATCTTGGCGGGCGCGGCGGGCATCTCGCGGCACTGATCACCGATGAGATCACCAAGGCCGCGGAAATCCAGATCGCCCTGCCGGTGCCGCAAAACAAGACGCTGCGCAAGCTCTGCCGTGAGCTGATCCAGACGCCGTCGCTGGCGCTCGACCTCGACGGCTGGTCCGACCGCATCGGGGTCAGCCGCAGCACCTTCACCCGCCGGTTCCGCGCCGAGACGGGCTTGAGCTTCGCCGAATGGCGGCGGCGCCTGCGCATGCTGCACGCGCTGACGCTACGCGCCGACGGCGCGCCGCTCAGGCTCGCCGCCCAGACCGCCGGTTACCGCAGCACCAATGCGCTGCGCGACATGATGCGCCGGACCATGGCGGCAACCATGACGCCGCTGGAGCCGGAGGGGTTTTGAGGGGAATAGCGGGTGGCGAGTGGGGAAGGAAAAGCGCTGCAGATCGGCTGATCGCCGTGCAATGACCTCGCCGGTTCAGCCAGGGACGGGCCCATCCACCGCAATGTGCAGCCGGCCGCGCGAGCAGCGCTCGACCCGGGCGTCGACGCCATAGACGCTGCGCAGGATCTCCGGCGTGATGGCGGTCTCGGGTCGGCCCTGCGCCGCGCAGCGGCCATGGTCGAGCACCACGACATGGTCGGCCCAGGCGGCGGCGAGCGTCAGGTCGTGCAGCACGGCGACGACGATGCGGCCTTCACGCGCGAGTTCGCGCACCACGGTCATCACATCAAGCTGGTGGCGGAGATCGAGCGCGCTGGTCGGCTCGTCGAGCAGCAGGAGTTTCGGCGCCCGCACCATGGCCTGCGCAAGACTTGCAAGCTGGCGCTGGCCGCCGGAAAGCCGGCCAATGCCGTCGAGCGCCAGGTCGACAATGCCGAGCCGGTCGAGCACGTCGACGGCGCGCCGCCGGGCTTCGGTGAGGCCACCGTCGAATTCGGCCAAAGGCGAGGCCTTCAAGGCGCCAATGACAGCCTCAAGCACGCTGAGCTCGGCGCCCTGCGGCAGGCTCTGCGGCATGAAGGCGACATGGCCGGCGCGCTGGGCCAGGCCCAGCGCCGAGAGCTCGATGCCGCCGAGCCGGACCGAGCCGGCGGCCGGCAGCAGGCCGGCAAGGCCGCGCAGCAAGGTCGATTTGCCGGCCGCGTTCGGCCCGACCAGCGCGGTGACGCTGCCTTCAGGGATGGGCGACAGCGAAAAATCCGTCAGCACCGGGCGGTTGCGGTAGCCGGCGCTGAAACCGGTAATGGCGAGCGGGCCCGAGGTCATCAGAGCGGCTCGCGCCGGCGCAGGATCAAGGCGAGGAAGACCGGCAGGCCAACCAGCGAGGTGACGATGCCGATCGGCAGGATGACGCCGGGCGCGATCGACTTGGAGGCGACATCGGCGAGCGCCATGACCAGCGCGCCGGTCAAGGCGCTCGCCGGCAGGAAGAAGCGGTGGTCCTCGCCGATCAACAGGCGGGCAATATGCGGCCCGACCAGGCCAATGAAACCAATGGTGCCGACAAAGGCGACTGAGGTGGCGGCGAGCAAGCTGATGCGGAACAGGGAGAAGAAGCGCAGCCGGCCGACATCGACGCCGAGGCTGCGGGCGCGGTCTTCGCCGAGCCGGAGCGCGGTGAGTTTCCAGGAGGCGGCAACGGAAAAGGGAAAGGTCAGCGCCACCACCACGGCGAGCACGCCGATCGCCTCCCAGGTAACCCGGGTGAGGCTGCCCATGCCCCAGAACACCAGTTGTTGCAGGGCGTCGGCGGAAGCCACGTATTGCACCAGGGCGACCAGGGCGTTGAAGGTGAAGACCAGCGCGATGCCGAACAGCACGAGGCTGTCGACGCCGGCACCGCGCAGGCTCGCGACGCTCTGCAGCAAGAGCACGGAGGCGAAAGCGAAGATGAAGGCATTGCCGGTGACGATCCAGCCGGCCGGTATGCCGGGCAAGCCGATGCCGAGCACGATGGCGAGCGCCGCGCCGAGCGAGGCGGCCGAGGAGACGCCGAGGGTGAAGGGGCTCGCCAGCGGGTTGTTCAGGATGGTCTGCATCTCGGCGCCGGCCAGCGACAGGGCGACGCCGACCAGCAGGGCCATGACCGCCGGCGGCAGGCGAACGTCCCAGATGATGACGGCCGTGCTGCGGCTGACCGAACCCGGCGCGACCAGCGCGTTCAAGGCATCGCGCAGACCGAGGCCGGAGGGACCGGTGGCGAGATCGAGCACGAAAGCCGACGCAAGCAGCAGGGCAAGCACCGCGACGATCGCAACGCGGCGCCGGACCAGGCGGCCATAACGCCAAAGGACGGCCTCTCTGGCGGCGGCGCCTGTGCCGAGGCCTGTGCTGTTCATTTTAGGTCTTGCCTGTCCGCGATGGCGGGAGGCGAGCCATAACGCAGGACACTGGCAAGGTTCAAGGCCGGTCGACATGACCGGTTCAGTCGACCCGGGTTCAATCGATCGAGGTTCAATCGATTTCTTGGACGCGGCCGCCGGCATGGAGATCCTTTACCCAGTCGGGAATGGTCAGGCCGGCCTTGACGCGGGCAACCAGTGCGGCCTCGGCGGCCTTGATCGCGGCAAGGCGCGCGATGACGCCGTCGATCCGGGCAAAGGGCACGACCACCACGCCGTCGCTATCGGCAATGACGATGTCGCCGGGGGCAATCTGCACGCCGCCGGCGACAACCGGCAGGTTGACCGTGCCGGGGCCGGTCTTGGCCGGCGAATTGGGCGTCACGCCCGAGGCGAAACAGGGCAGGCCAACCTCACGAATGCCGGGCACGTCACGCACGCAGCCATCGGTGACGAAACCGACCGCGCCGAGATTGCGCGCCATGCCGAGTACGAGGTCGCCGACCACCGCGGTTTCGCGATAGCCGTCGGCGGCGGCGACCAGCACGTCGCCGGGTTGGACGAGCGGGAAGGCGGCGAACACCGCGAGATTGTCGGCCGGCCCGGCATGGCAAGGCACGGCGACGCCGCAGAAGATCGCCTGTTCGGGCACCACCGGCTTGATCTCGGGCGCCATGGCGCCGCGCCCGCCGAGCGCGTCGACGATGAAACCGGTCGGCACGCCGTCAAGCGCCGCGATCTGGGCGGCGGTCGGGCGCGGCACCTGGCGGCGCAGCGTGATCAGGGGAGGATCGTCGATCATCTGATGGCTCCGGTTGCAGGGCCTCAGTCTTTTCCGGTGATCCGCGTGCTGTCCATGCGCGATGCCGGGAGGCAGCCCCGACAGGGGCCGAAGACTCCTTGTCGATCTCGCCGGGTTGCGCCTCATGTCCTTTCGGGTTGCGCCTCTGCGCAAACTGGTGCTACCAAATGCGATATTCTCGAACGGATCGCACGCGGAGCTGACGGCCATGGCCAATACGACGATCGGTGTGAAGATCGACGAGGACCTGCGCAACCGGCTGAAGGCGGCCGCGGAAAGCCAGGGCCGGTCGCCCCATGCCTTGATCAAGCATTCGATCCTGTCGGTGCTGGAACATCTCGATCGCGGCGATGCCCTGCCGGACTTCCTCAGCGCCGCCGGCGCAACCGGGCCGTCCGACGGCGACCACGGCCTGGCCTTGCCGTTCCTCGCCTTCGCCCAGTCGGTGCAGCCGCAAAGCGTGTTGCGCGCCAAGATCACCGCCGCCTATCGGCGTCCCGAGCCGGAATGCGTTCCGGTGCTGCTGGCCGAAGCCGCCATGCCGGAGCCGCGTGTCGCCGCGACCCAGAAGCTCGCCCGCAAGCTGGTCGAGGCTTTGCGCGACAAGGGGCAGCGCGGCGGCGTCGAGGGGCTGATCCACGAATATGCCCTGTCGAGCCAGGAGGGCGTCGCGCTGATGTGTCTCGCCGAGGCGCTCCTGCGCATTCCCGACCGGGCGACCCGCGACGCGCTGATCCGCGACAAGATCAGCCATGGCGACTGGAAGTCGCATCTCGGCCACAGCGCCTCGGTCTTCGTCAATGCCGCGACCTGGGGCCTGCTGGTCACCGGCCACCTGACCTCGACCTCGAGCGAGGCTGGCCTGTCCTCGGCCCTGACCCGGCTGATCGGCCGCAGCGGCGAGCCGGTGATCCGCAAGGGCGTCGACATTGCCATGCGCATGATGGGCGAGCAGTTCGTCACCGGCCAGACCATCTCGGAGGCGCTCGCCAACAGCCGCAAGATGGAGGCGCGCGGCTTCCGTTATTCCTATGACATGCTGGGCGAGGCGGCGATGACGGCGAGCGACGCCGAACGTTATTTTGCCGACTACACACAGGCCATCCACGCCATCGGCAAGGCCGCCGGCGGCCGCGGCATCTATGAAGGGCCGGGTATTTCGATCAAGCTCTCGGCGCTGCATCCGCGCTATTCACGCGCCCAGCGCGACCGGGTGATGAGCGAGCTGCTGGCCCGGGTGAAGACGCTGGCCGTGCTGGCGCGGCGCTATGACATCGGCCTCAATATCGATGCCGAGGAGGCCGACCGGCTGGAACTGTCGCTCGATCTCCTGGAGGCGATCTGCTTCGACCCGGAGCTCGCCGGCTGGAACGGCATCGGCTTCGTCGTCCAGGGTTACCAGAAGCGCGCGCTGTTCGTGATCGACCACCTGATCGACCTGGCGCGGCGCAGCGGCCGGCGGCTGATGGTGCGCCTGGTCAAGGGCGCCTATTGGGACAGCGAGATCAAGCGCGCCCAGCAGGACGGCCTCGAGGGTTTCCCGGTGTTCACCCGCAAGGTCCACACCGACCTGTCCTATCTCGCCTGCGCCAAGAAGATGCTGGCGGTGCCGGATGCGCTGTTCCCGCAATTCGCCACCCACAATGCCCATACGCTGGCTGCCATCCATTCGATGGCCGGCGAGAATTTCTACTCGGGCCAATATGAGTTCCAGTGCCTGCACGGCATGGGCGAACCGCTCTACGAAGAGGTGGTCGGCCGCGACAAGCTGAACCGGCCGTGCCGGATCTATGCCCCGGTCGGCACCCACGAGACGCTGCTCGCCTATCTGGTGCGCCGCCTCCTGGAGAACGGCGCCAATACCTCCTTCGTCAACCGCATCGCCGATCTGTCGCTGCCGATCGAGGAATTGATCGCCGAGCCCGCCGATATCGCCCGGTCGATCACACCGCTCGGCGCGCCGCATGACAAGATCGCCCTGCCGGCCGACCTGTTCGGCGCCGAACGGGCCAATTCCGCCGGCATCGACCTGTCGAACGAACAGCGCCTGGCGTCGCTCTCGGCGGCGCTCCTGCTCAATGCCGCCGAGCCCTGGCGGGCCGCGCCGACCCATGCCGAGGCCGCCGGCCAGGGGCCTGCCCGCGATATCCTCAACCCGGCCGACCGGCGCGATGTCGTCGGCCATGTGCTGGAGGCGACGCCCGGCGATGTCGAGGCGGCGCTCGGCCACGCGGTGGCGGCGGCGCCGATCTGGCAGTCGACCCCGCCGGAGGAGCGTGCCGCCTGCCTCGACCGTGCCGCCAACCTGCTGGAAGCGCGCATGCCGGTGCTGCTCGGCCTGATCGTCCGCGAGGCCGGCAAGTCGCTGGCCAATGCGGTCGGCGAGGTGCGCGAGGCGGTCGACTTCCTGCGCTATTACGCCGGCAAGCTGCGCCAGGGCTTCTCCAACGACACGCACCGGCCGCTCGGGCCGGTCGTCTGCATCAGCCCGTGGAATTTCCCGCTGGCGATCTTCACCGGCCAGGTCGCAGCGGCGCTTGCCGCCGGCAATCCGGTGATCGCCAAGCCGGCGGAAGAAACCCCGCTGATCGCGGCCGAGGCCGTGCGCATCCTGCACGAGGCCGGCATCGGCGCCGGCGCGGTGCAGTTGCTGCCGGGCGCCGGCGACGTCGGCGCGGCGCTGGTGGCCGATCCGCGCGTGCGCGGCGTCATGTTCACCGGTTCCACCGAGGTGGCCCGGCTGATCCAGCGTCAGCTTGCCGGCCGGCTCAGCCCGGAGGGCCGGCCGATCCCGCTGATCGCCGAGACCGGCGGCCAGAATGCGCTGATCGTCGATTCCTCGGCGCTGGCCGAACAGGTGGTGGCGGATGTCCTGCTCTCGGCCTTCGATTCGGCCGGCCAGCGCTGCTCGGCGCTGCGTGTGCTCTGCCTGCAGGAGGAGATCGCCGACCACGTGATGACCATGCTGAAGGGGGCGCTCGCCGAACTGGTCGTCGGCAATCCCGACCGGCTGTCGACCGATGTCGGTCCGGTGATCAGCACCGAGGCGCAGGACCGGCTGCGCGGCCATGTCGAGGCGATGCGCGGCAAGGGTCACAAGGTCCATGCCCTGGACCTGCCAGCGGACTGCCGCAATGGCATTTTCGTCGCGCCGACCATGATCGAGATCGGCGGGCTCGCCGAGCTCGAGCGCGAGGTGTTCGGCCCGGTGCTGCATGTGCTGCGCTACCGGCGCCAGGATCTCGACGGCCTGATCGCCGACATCAACCGCACCGGTTATGGCCTGACCTTCGGCCTGCACACGCGCATCGACGAGACCATCGCCCATGTCACGGCCAAGGTCGAAGCCGGCAATATCTATGTCAACCGCAACATGATCGGCGCGGTGGTCGGCGTGCAGCCGTTCGGCGGCCATGGCCTGTCGGGCACCGGGCCGAAAGCCGGCGGGCCGCTTTACATGCGCCGCCTGGTCGCCGCCTACCCGGCCGATAGCGAGAGCCTGCCGCGTTCCGAGCAGCCGATGCCGGCGGCCAAGGCCTTTCAAGCCTGGCTCGGTGCCAAGGGTTTCGGCGACGCGGCCAGCCGCTTTGCCAGATATCGCGAGCGCTCGCGCGCCGGCGCGGTGAAGGAGCTGCCCGGCCCGGTCGGCGAGCGCAACCTCTACGTGCTCGAAGGCCGCGGCACGGTGCTTTGCCTGGCCCAGACCGAGACCGGCCTTCTCGCCCAGATCGGCGCGGCGCTGGCCACCGGCAACCGGGCGGCCGTGCTTGGCGCCGAGCCGCTGTTCGGGCCGCTCAAGGCGTCGCTGCCGAAAGACCTGAAGGACTGGATCACGCCGGTCGCCGATATCGCGGCAGAGCCCTTTGGCGCGGCGCTGTTCGAAGGCGACAGCGACACGCTGCGCGAGCTCAACCAGAAGCTGGCCGAGCTTGCCGGGCCGATCGTGCCGGTCTTCGGCGTCGCCCGCGAAGCGCTGGCCTCGGGCGCCGAGGACTATCCGATCGTCTGGCTCTTGCGCGAACGGGCGGTGAGCACCAACACCGCCGCGGCCGGCGGCAATGCCAGCCTGATGAGCATCGGCTAGGCGATGATCGCCAGCCATTCCGCTCATCCGGCCGAGGCCGGCGTGGTGATTGTCGGTGGCGGCAATATGGGCCTGGCGCTCGCCGCCGGTTTCGCCGCGACCGGCGCCCTGGCCGTGACGGTGGTGGATCCGTCGCCGGAGCGGGCCCGCGCGAAACTGCCGGCCGGCGTCGCGGTCACGCTCATCGATTCCCCGGCGGGCATTGCCGGCCAGCCGGGCATGATCGTGCTGGCGGTGAAGCCGGCCCTGGTTCCCCGGGTGCTCGCCGGCTATCGCAGCCTGATCGATGCCGGCGCGCTGGTCGTGTCGATCGCCGCCGGCGTCGGCCACGACGCCATCCGGTCGCGGCTCGGCCCGCAGGCCCGGGTGATCCGGGCCATGCCCAATACGCCGGCCTTGGTTCGCCAGGGCATGACCGTGCTTCATGGCGGGCCCGGGCTCGCGGAGGCCGACCGGCAGAGCGCCGAGCGCCTGTTCCAGGCGGTCGGCGCGACGGCCTGGGTCGACCGGGAGGAGCTGATCGATGCGGCGACCGCCGTCTCCGGCAGTGGCCCGGCCTATGTCTTCGCTTTCGCCGAACACCTGGCCGCCGCCGGTGCCGCGGCTGGCCTGCCGGCGGCGCTCGCGGCCGAACTCGCGCGGGCGACGCTGGTCGGCGCCGTGGCCCTGATGAACCAGCCGGGCGCCGAGGCCCGCGCCCTGAAGCGCATGGTCTGCAGCCCCGGTGGTACCACCGAGGCGGGGTTGAGCGTGCTCGAGGGCCAACCCGGCCTCGCCGAACTGCTGGAGGGCACGGTCCGCGCGGCCCGCGAGCGGGCGGCGGCGTTGAGCAGGGGGTAGGGGCGTAGAAAAAAAAGCTGCGCTTTTTGCCTCGATGCCGCTCTGCTGCGATCGCTGGCCGATCGCGTTCCACCTCGCCGGTGCGTCGGCGCCACCTGCGGCATTGCGTCTCGCTTGTCAGAGCCTCGCGCCAGCTTGTACTGTGATTTCAGAAATTACTGAAATGACCGACTTTAGGAAAATTGACGATGAACCTGCCGCCGCTGGTCCAGGCCTTCGTGCTGCATTTCGGCGAGATGGGCAGCCGCTGGGGCATCAACCGCACGGTCGGGCAGGTCTATGCCTTGCTCTATGTCTCGCCGGATCCGCTGTGCGCCGACGAGATCGTCGCGGCACTCGGCATTTCCCGGTCCAATGTCTCGATGAGCCTGAAGGAGCTGCAGGCCTGGAACCTGGTCCTGCTGAAACACCTGCCCAATGACCGGCGCGACTTCTTCACCACCCCCGACGACGTCTGGCAGATCCTGCGCACGCTGGCCGAGGAGCGGAAGAAGCGCGAGGTCGATCCGACCCTGTCGGTCTTGCGTGAGATCCTGATGCAGCAGCCGGCGAGCGATGCCGAACGCCATGCCCAGGCGCGGATGTCGGAGATGCACGGCCTGATCGAGCGCCTGACCACCTGGTATGACGAGGTCAAGCAGCTGGAGACGACGCGGCTGACGACGCTCCTGACGCTGGGCGCCAAGGTCACGCGGCTGTTGGAAACCAAGGACAAGATCGTGTCCCTTGGCCGTTCCCGGCGCGCCGGCGACAAGGGGTGATGCGGTGGACGAAAACGCCCGAGCCGATCTCGGTCTGACCCAGGCGGGGCGGGGCGCCGCGGCGGCGCTTCGGGGTTTCCCGCAGGGCCGGCGCCGGGGAAAGCCCGATGGCGGAACGCCCGGCGCAGCCTCCAATGCGACGACGGCGGAGCAGGGAGCGCAAGCCATTGCCGCGCATCGGCCAGGTCTTCGCATCGGCGGCTGGCTGCAGGTTGCGGCATCGCTGCTGTGGCTGCCGCAGGCCGCGCTCATCGCCCAGGCGGTCGGGCGGCTGGCCGATGGCGGCGGCGTCGAGGCGGTCGTCTGGCCGGCCGCCCTGGTGCTCGGGCTTGGCCTCGCCCGTGCCGGGATCGAGGCGGCGGGAAGCCGTCTTGCCTTCCGCGCGGCGCGCGCGACCCTGTCCGACCTGCGCGACCGGGCGGTCTCGGCGCTCTCCGCCGGCTCGCCGCTCGACAGCGCCCGCCCGGCCTCGGGCCTCGCCGCCAGCGTCATCGCCGAACAGGCCGATACCGTGACGCCCTACCTCGCCCGGTTTCAGCCGGCCCGGCTGCGCGCAACCGTCGTGCCGCTGGTGATCCTCGCCGCGGTCCTGCCGCTGTCCTGGACCGCCGCGCTGGTCCTGCTGATCGCCGCGCCGCTGATCCCGATCTTCATGGCGCTGATCGGCTGGCGCGCCAAGGCCGCCAGCGAGGCGCAGATGGTCGAGCTCGGCGGCATGAATGCTTTCCTGCTCGACCGGCTGCGCGGGCTCGCCACCATTCGCGGCCTCGGCGCGGTCGACCTGACGGCGCGCCGCCTGCGCGCCAATGCCGAGGCGCTGCGCCGCCGCACCATGGCGGTGCTGCGCATCGCCTTCCTGTCCTCGGCGGTGCTCGAACTGTTCGCGGCGCTGGGTGTCGCCATGGTTGCCGTCTATATCGGCTTTCACCTGCTCGGCCAGCTGCCCTTCGGCGCCTGGGGCGCCAAGCTCGACCTGGCCCAGGGCCTGTTCATCCTGCTGCTGGCGCCGGCCTTTTTCGAGCCGCTGCGCGATGTGTCGGCGGTTTGGCATGATCGCGCCGCGGGCGAGGCGGCGATCGGCGCGCTGCACCGCCTGTCGCTCCATCGCCTTGCCTTGCCCGGTGCGGCCGGCGATGTCGAATCGGCCGCAAATCCACCGGCGACCCGGCCGGCAGGTCCGCCGGCGGTCCGGATCGAGGGCCTCGGGTTTCGCCATGCCGGCGCCGGCGCGGCCGTCCTGGAGGATTTCGACCTGACGGTCGCGGCGGGTGAACGGGTTGCCCTGCTCGGCCCGAGCGGATCGGGAAAATCGACGCTGCTGGCACTGGTCGCCGGCCTGGCGCCGGCGGGGTCCGGCCGCATCAGCATTGGTGATGTCGCGCTCGGCCCGGAGACATCGGCGGCGCTGCGCCGGCGCATGGCCTGGATCGGCCAGCGCCCGCATATCTTCGCCGGTTCGATCCGGACCAATATCGCGCTCGGCCGGCCGGATGTGACGCCGACCGACGTCGCCGCCGCACTCAAGGTGGTGGCGCTGGACAAGGTTGCTTCGGCGAGATCCGATGCCGAGATCGGCGAAGGCGGCACCGGGCTTTCCGGTGGCGAGATCTTGCGGCTGGCGCTGGCGCGGGCCGCCGCCGACGGCCGGACCGACCTCTTGCTGGTCGACGAGCCGACCGCCCATCTCGACGGCGCGACGGCCGCCGAGGTCACCGACGGCCTGATCGCGGTTGCCGCGGGCCGCACGCTGATCCTCGCCACCCATGATCCGGTGCTGGCCGCGCGCATGGACCGGATCATCAGGCTTGAGGCGCGGTCATGACGATCCGGCGCGACCTCGGTCCGGTGCTTGCCCTGTTCGCCGGCGAACGCCGGGGCCTGATGGCCGGCGGCGCGGCGCTGGCGGCCGCCACCGTGCTCGCCGGTGTCGGGCTGCTCGGGCTTTCCGGCTGGTTCATTACCGCGACCGCGATTGCCGGGGCGTCCACTGCGACGGCGCTGGCCTTCGACGTCTTCGCGCCCTCCGCCGGCATCCGCTTCCTGGCGCTGGCGCGCACCGGCGCACGTTATGGCGAGCGCCTGGTGACCCATGACGCGACGCTGCGGATCCTGGCGGCCCTGCGCGAGCGGCTGTTTCGCGGCTGGACCGAACCGCAGGCGGCGCGCGCCTTGCTGGTCCGGCCGGCCAAGCTGCTGTTCCGGCTGACCGCCGATATCGATGCGCTGGACTCGCTCTATCTGCGCCTGATGGTGCCGGCCGCGGCAGCGCTTGCAGCGGCGCTCGTCGCCGGCGTGGCGCTCGGGCTGATGCATGCCGGGCTCGGCCTGGCGCTGGCCGGCTGGCTCGTCCTGGTCGGCTTCGGCCTGCCGCTGCTTGCGGCGCGGCGGGCAGGGCCATGGTCACGCCGGCGCGCCCATGCCGTCGAGGCGCTGCGCTCGCGCAGCATCGACCTGGTCGCCGGCCAGACCGAGCTTGTCATGGCCGGCCGGCTTGGCGCCCAGCGCGCGGCGGTCGAGGCCGCCGACCGCCGGCTCGCCGTGGCCGAGGATCATCTCAACCGGATCGAGACCGGCGTTGCCGCAGGCTTCGCCGTCGCCACGGCGGTCGCGCTCGCCGGCACCCTTGTCGGCGTCGCCCTGCTGGCCGAGGCGGGCCTGATCGGCGCGCCGGTCGCGGCCCTTGGCCTGCTGATCGCGCTCGGATCGGTCGAACCCTTCGCCGGCCTTCGGCGCGGCGCCGTCGAGCTCGGCCGCACGCTGCTCGCCGCGCGCCGGCTGTCGCCGAGGCTTCGGGCCGCGGCCGAACCCGCGCGCCTGCTGGCACCCGATGGCGCCGGCGCGGTGCGGCTCACCGATGTCTCGGTCCGGCATGCCGGGGCCGCTACACCGCTTCTGCAGTCGCTGTCGCTGACCCTGGCCGGTGGCGAACGGGTCGCGGTCATTGGCCCGAGCGGCGCCGGCAAATCCACCTTGCTCGGCCTGATCGCCGGCGAGATCGCGCCGGAGGCAGGCGAGGTCCGGGCGATCGCCAGCACGCGTCTGACGCAGCGGACCGAACTGTTCAACGACAGCCTGCGCGAAAACCTTGGTCTCGCCAATCCGGCCGCCGATGACCGGCAATTGTGGGATGCGCTCGATGCGGCGGGCCTCGGGCCGGCCATGCGCACCAGCGCGCGCGGCCTCGACACCAGGCTCGGCGAGGGCGGCCTCGGCCTCTCCGGCGGCCAGGCGCGGCGGCTGGTGCTGGCCCGGCTGATGCTGCGCGACGAACCGCTCTGGCTGCTCGACGAGCCGACCGAGGGCCTCGATCGTGAGACCGCGCGCGACGTGCTCGACCGCCTGGCTGAGCGGCTCGCGGGACGTTCGCTCGTCGTCGTCACGCATCTGAGGCGCGAGGCGGCACTCACCGACCGCTTGCTGATCATGGAACCCGGCCGCATCGTCGCCAGGCCGCGACGCGGCGAACCTGGTTTTGATACCGCACTCGCTGGCCTGCGGCCGGATTGAGTGAGGCCTTCGTTTGGATGGCCGGTCCCGCCCGTTGCGGCGCCGGCGCACAGCAGAGGACGCCGGGTCGTCTCGGCGGAAACAGGATGGAACTCGACATCGTCGCGCTTTCGCGCCTGCAATTCGCACTGACGGCTCTCTATCATTTCCTGTTCGTGCCGTTGACCGTCGGTCTCGCCGTGCTCCTGGCGATCATGGAGACCGTCTATGTGATGACCGGCCGGATCATCTGGCGCGAGATGACCAAGTTCTGGGGCGGGCTGTTCGGCATCAATTTCGTGCTCGGCGTCGCCACCGGCCTGGTGATGGAGTTCCAGTTCGGCATGAACTGGAGCTATTACAGCCATTATGTCGGCGACATCTTCGGCGCGCCGCTGGCGCTTGAAGGCCTGATGGCCTTCTTCCTCGAGGCGACCTTCGTCGGCCTGTTCTTTTTCGGCTGGGACCGGCTGTCCAAGGTCGGCCATCTCATCGCCACCTGGGCGGTCGCCGCCGGTTCGAACTTTTCGGCCTTATGGATCCTGATCGCCAATGGCTGGATGCAGAACCCGGTGGGGGCTGCGTTCAACCCGCAGACCATGCGCATGGAGGTGACCGACTTCTACGCGGTGCTGTTCAATCCGGTGGCCCAGGCGAAGTTCGTTCATACGGTTTCGGCGGCCTATGTGGTCGCGTCGATCTTCGTGCTCGGCGTCTCCGCCTGGTATCTCCTGAAGGGCCGGCATATCGATCTCGCCAAGCGCTCGATGACGGTCGCCGCCTCCTTCGGCCTGGCCGCCTCGCTGTCGGTGGTCGTGCTGGGCGACGAGAGCGGCTACCTCTCCACCGAGCATCAAAAGATGAAGCTCGCGGCGATCGAGGCGATGTGGAAGACCGAGGAGGCGCCCGCCGCCTTCACCCTGATCGGCTTTCCCGACCAGGCCGCGCGCGAGACCCATTATGCCATTCACGTGCCCTGGGTGATGGGCCTGATCGGCACGCGCTCGCTGACCACCGAGATCCCCGGCATCACCAATCTGGTCGAGCGGGCCAAGACCCGCATCCGGCTCGGCATCACGGCTTACGACGCGTTGCAGAAGATCCGCGCCGCCGGCAGCACCGCCGCCATCCCGGCGGAGGCCAGGGCCGCCTTCGAAACCAATGGCGCCGAGCTCGGTTATGCCCTGCTCTTGAAACGTTATGTCGACGACCCGCGCCTGGCGACCGATGCCCAGATCGACAAGGCGGCCTGGGATACCGTGCCGGCGGTGGCGCCGCTGTTCTGGTCGTTCCGGATCATGGTCGGGCTCGGCATGTTCTTCATCCTCTTGACCGCGACCTTCTTCATCCTGTCGGCGCGGCGCATGCTGGACCGCTATCCGATCCTGCTGCGCATCGCGGTCATGGCCATTCCGCTGCCCTGGATCGCGGCGGAGGCCGGCTGGATCGTCGCCGAGCTCGGCCGCCAGCCCTGGGTGATCGAGGGCGTGCTGCCGACGGCCGCCGCGGTGTCGAGCCTCGGCGTCGGCCAGGTGTTGTTCACCATCATCTGTTTCGCACTGATCTACACGGTGCTGTTCGTCATCGAGATGGGCCTGATGATCCGGGCGATCAAGGCCGGGCCCGAACCCGACCAGGAGCCGGAAGCGGCCCTGCTGTCGCCCCTCGTCGTGCCTGCGGAGTGAAGACCATGATCCTGCACGAACTGATCGACTATCAAACCTTGCGCCTGATCTGGTGGGTGCTGCTCGGCGTGCTGCTGATCGGCTTCGCCGTGACCGACGGCTTCGATCTTGGCGTCGGCATCCTCCTGCCCTTCGTCGGCCGCACCGATCTCGAACGGCGCGTTGCCATCAACACCATCGGGCCGGTCTGGGAGGGCAATCAGGTCTGGCTGATCCTCGGCGGCGGCGCCATCTTCGCCGCCTGGCCGGCGCTCTATGCCGTGTCGTTCTCCGGCTTCTATCTCGCCATGTTCGCGGTGCTGGCGGCGCTGATCCTTCGTCCGGTCGGCTTCAAGTACCGCAGCAAGCGCGAGAGCCCGAGCTGGCGCCAGGCCTGGGACTGGGCGCTGTTCACCGGCGGCTTCGTGCCGGCGCTGATCTTCGGCGTGGCGGTCGGCAATGTGCTGCAGGGCGTGCCGTTCCGCTTCGATGCCGACCTGCGCATCTTCTATGACGGTTCGTTCTTCGGCCTGCTCAACCCCTTCGCGCTTTTGTGCGGGCTCCTGTCGGTCGCCATGATGATCATGCATGGCGGCGCCTGGCTGGCGCTCAAGACCGAAGGTCCGGTGAGCGACCGGGCGCGGGCCTATGGCAGCCTGGCGGCACTCGCGGTCATTGCGCTGTTCGCGCTTTGCGGCGTCATCCTCTGGCTGTTCGTCGACGGCTATCGCATCACCAGCGCGCTGGTGACCAACGGACCGTCGAACCCGCTTCTGAAGACGGTCGCCCGCGAGCACGGCGTCTGGTTCGCCAATTATGCGGCGAGGCCCTGGCTTCTGGCCGTGCCGGCGCTCGGCTTCCTCGGCGCGCTCGGTGCCTTTTTCGGCCTCAGGTCGAAACGCGAACTGACCACCTTTGGCGCCAGCAAGCTTGCGGTGATCGGCATCGTGGCGACCGTCGGTGTCGCGATGTTCCCGTTCATCCTGCCCTCGTCGATCGATCCGCGCGCCAGCCTGACCGTGTGGGATTCGTCCTCCAGCCATCTGACCCTGTTCATCATGCTGGTGTCCTGCGCGATCTTCCTGCCGCTGATCATCGCTTATACGAGCTGGGTCTACTGGGTGCTGTGGGGCAAGGTCGACGAAGCCTCGGTCACCGATCATGGCGGCCACGCCTACTGAGACGGAGCAAAACGATGTGGTATTTTTCCTGGCTTCTCGGCCTGCCATTGGCCGCCGCTTTCGCCGTGCTCAACGCCATGTGGTACGAGCTGATGGAGGACGCGGCGCGCGACAAGGCGCAGCAGGCGTCAGCCGCTGATCGCGCGGCGGATCGCGCGTCCGACTATGTCAGCACCTGACCGCCTCACGATGTCCGGACCGACGCCGCCGGCGGAAGCGGCGCCGGTCCGGCGGCATCAGGCCCGGCAGGCCTGATGCCCATCGATGCCGGCCGCGCGTTGCGGCCGGAGGGTCAAGAGCGCGATCACTGCGGTGGCGAGATTGATCAGCGCCAGCACGATGAGCGTCGACCGGTAGGCGTCGCCATAGACCAGCATCATCGCCGCGCGGCTGAGCTCCGGCGCCAGCACCGACGCCTGGGCCAGCCCGCCGCCGGCGAGTTCGTTGGCAAGCGTGGTCAACTGCGCCTCGCCGCGGCCGGCGACAGGGCCGAGGCCGGCCCGGGTCAGGCCCATCAGCACCGCGCCGGTGGCGGCGAGCGCCAGGGCCTCGCCGGCGACCCGGACGGTGCTGAAGATGCCGGTTGCCATGCCGGCGCGTTCCTTCGGCACGACGCTGACGGCGAGCGCATCCATCAGCCCCCAGGGCAGGCCGCTGCCAATGCCGATCAGCGCCAGCGGCAGGATGAAGGCCATGCGCGGCGAGCCGGGTGAGACGGTGGCGAGCCAGGCAAGCCCCGCCGCGGCCAGTGTCAGGCCGATGGCGGCAAGAGTGGCTGCCGGGATCCAGCGGGTGAGGAAGGCGCCGAGAAGCGGCACGATGGCGATCGGCAGGCAGAGCGGCAGCAGCATCAGGCCAACCTCGATCTCGGTCATGCCCTCGGCACCGATGAAACGGGCCGGCAAGATGACCAGCGGCACGACGAAACCGAAGGCGGTGGCGAGCGGCAGGGCCTGGGCGCCGAGGAAACGCGGATAGGCGAACAGGCTGAGATCGAGCATTGGGCGCTGCTGCAGTTTCTCGACCAGGATGAACAGGCCGAGCATCAGGGCGGCCCCCGCCAGCATGGCGATGACGCCGGCATCGGACCAGCCCCGGTGCGGTGCTTCCATGACGGCGAAGGTGAACAGGAGAAGCGTCGCGGTGAAGGTCGCGGTGCCCCAGGGATCGACGCCGGTGGCATCGGGATCGCGCGATTCGCTCATGCGCGGCACGCCGAAAGCCAGGACCAGAAGACCGATCGCCACGCCGGTCAGAAAGACCGAGCGCCACCCGAAAGTCTCGATCAGGTAGCCGGCCCAGACCGGCCCGAGCGCCAGCCCGACGCCGAAACTGGTGCCGAGCATGCCATAGGCGCGGGTGCGCGCCTCGCCGTCGAATTCATGGGCGAGCGAGGCGGCGCCACCGGCCATGGCAAGCGCGGCGGCGACGCCCTGGACGGCGCGCAGAAGCTCGAGGACGAGCAGATTGGGCGCATAACCGATAACCGCCGAGATGACGGTGAAAGCGGCCATGCCAATGGTGAACAGGCGCTTGCGGCCGTAGCGGTCGGCGAGCGCGCCGGCGGCCATGACGGTGGAGCCGAAGGCCAGGATGAAGGCATTCATCACCCAGCCGAGCGCCACCGGGCTGACGCCGAAATTCCGGCCGATCGCCGGCAGCGCCACGCTCGGCGCGGTGAAGCTCAAGGGCATGCAGAGGCCGGCGAAACAGACGGCCGCAAGAATGAGCAATTTGTCGGTGCTGCCCGAACGGGCGGCCGTCTGAACGGTCATGTTGATGAACCCTGAGGTAGACGGCTGGCGTCAGGCGGCGAAACCGCCGTCAACGGCGAGCGCGGCGCCGGTGACGAAACCGGCATCCTCGCCGGCGAGATAGGCGACCGCGGCGGCAATGTCGGTGGCCTTGCCGTAATGGCCGAGCGGCAGCCGCGAGCGCTGCTGGTCGGCATGCGCGCCTTCGGCCGGGTTCATGTCGGTGTCGGTCGGGCCGGGATGGACGATATTGACGGTGATGCCGCGGGGACCGAGGTCGCGCGCCATTCCCTTGGTCAGTCCGACCAGCGCGGCCTTGCTCAGCGAATAGAGCGTGATGCCGGGATCGCCGACCAGTTCGGCGAGGCAACTGCCGATCGAGATGATCCGACCACCTTTGCCCATGTGGCGCGCGGCCGCCTGCGAACCGACATAGACGGCGCGGACATTGACCGCGAGCGTCCGGTCGATGTCTTCCAGCGTGTCGTTGTCGAGTGAGCCGCCGATGAAGATGCCGGCATTGTTGACGATGATGTCGATCCGGCCGAACACCTCGACCGTGCGCTCGACGGCGCTGACCACCGCGGCGGCATCGGCGCTGTCGGCGGCGAGCGCCAGGCCCTTGCGGCCGAGCGCCTTGATCTCGGCGACGACGGCATCGGCCTTGGCCGGCGAACTGACATAGGTCAGCGCCACGTCGGCGCCGTCCTCGGCCAGTCGCCTGGCGATGGCGGCGCCGATGCCGCGGCTGCCACCGGTGACGAGGGCGACTTTGCCAGCAAGCCTGCTCATCGGAAACTCCATTTATGTGATGATCGATACATAAATAAGATCGAAGTTGCACAACCGCGTCAAGAGAATTATTTATCGATCGTCACAGAAAGGGAGAGCCATGGCCGAACGTGGCCGTCCACGCCGTTTCGACCGGGTCGAGGTGCTGCAGAAAGCCATGGAGCTGTTCTGGCGGCGCGGCTATGACGGCGCCTCGGTGGCCGACCTGACGACGGCGATGGGCATCAACTCGCCGAGCCTCTACGCCTGTTTCGGCTCGAAGGAACAATTGTTCCGCGACGCGGTGGCGCTTTATGGCGAGACCGACGGCAAGCTGACGGCCTGCGCATTGCGTGAAGGCGCGACCGCCCGCCAGGCGGTCGATGGCATGTTGCGCAGCAATGCGGCAGCCTTTGTCCGGCCTGACCATCCGACCGGCTGCATGGTGACGCTGGCCGCCCCGACCGCCAGTTCGCAGAGCGACGCGGTCTGCCAGTTCCTGATGGAGCTGCGCCGCCAGGCGCGCGCGGCGCTGGAAGAGCGGCTGAACCGTGGCATCAGCGACGGCGACCTGCCCGATGGCACCGACACCGCCGCCTTGACCGACTTCTATTCGACCGTGCTGCAGGGCCTGTCGATCCAGGCCCGCGACGGCGCGGACCCACGGACGATGAACACCATCGTCGATTGTGCCATGGCCGCCTGGCACGCCTTGCTGCCGGTTGCGCCGGAGCCCCCGGACTTACACGGCGGCCAATGCCGCCATCACGCGAATGTGCCCTGATGTGACCGGGCCAGGGCCGCGCAAAGCGACAGGGTTGATATAGCCTCGCCGACGGAATGATCTGGGACGAGCTCAGATTGGAGACCTGTCATGGATAGACGACGCTTTGGGCTGGCGCTGGTTGCGGCGCCGGTCGCCGCGGTTCCCGCGATGGCCGCCGATGCCACGCTGGAGGCCAACAAGAAGGTGGTTCTCGACTTCTACGAAAAGGCGCTCAACCAGCGGGATTTCGAGGCGGCGGCCAAACATTTCGGCGACCGCTATATCCAGCACAACCCGACCGCGCCCGACGGGATCGAGGGTTTCCGGCGGTTCCTGGCGTTCTTGAAAGAGCGCAACCCGAATGGCCGCAACGAGATCAAGCGGGTGCTGGCCGATGGCGACCTGGTCGCCCTGCATGTCCATTCCAGGCGCGAGCCGGCCGACCGGGGCCTCGCCATCGTCGACATCTTCCGGCTCGAGGCCGGCAAGATCGTCGAGCACTGGGATGTGATCCAGCCGGTGCCGGAAACCGCGGCCAATAGCAACGGCATGTTCTGAGGCGCTCGGGTCTTGGGTCTTGGGTCTCGGGTCTTGGGTCTTGGGTCTCGGGTCTCGGGTCTTGGGTTTCGGGCCTTGGGGTATCGGTCCATCGGGGCCGTAGCCATCCGGCCCTGTGTCTTGTAATAAAGATGCCGTGGTGATTTGGCCGGCCGGCTTGCAGCCACGTTAAAAAAATCGCTAAAGGGCCGCGTGCGGACCAGAAGCGATCTATTGCCGTTATTCTGGTGACCGCCATGCCGATCAAAATTCCCGACACCCTGCCTGCATTCGACGCCCTGGTGAACGAGGGCGTGCGGGTGATGACCGAGACGGCGGCGGTCCGCCAGGACATTCGGCCGCTGCAGATCGGCCTGCTCAACCTCATGCCCAACAAGATCAGGACCGAGCTGCAGATGGCGCGCCTGCTCGGTGCCTCGCCGCTGCAGGTCGAACTGTCGCTGATCCGGATCGGCAATCACCGGCCGAAAAATACGTCGGAAGACCACATGCAGGCCTTCTATCAGGCCTGGGAGACGGCCCGGGACCGGAAGTTCGACGGTTTCCTCATTACCGGCACGCCGGTCGAGACGATCCCCTACGAGGACGTGACCTTCTGGCCGGAAATGCAGGACATTTTCGAATGGACGCAAACCCATGTCCATTCGACGATGAATGTCTGCTGGGGCGCGATGGCGGCGCTCTATCATTTCCATGGCGTGCCGAAACACCAGCTTGCCGAGAAAGCCTTCGGGGTCTACGGCCAGAAAATCCTGAAGCCGTCGTCACCCTATCTCAGCGGCTTCGCCGACGATTTCGCCATTCCGATATCGCGCTGGGCCGAGATCCGGCCCACGGATCTGGCCGGCCACGCCGACCTCACCTTGCTGGCCCATTCCGACGAGAAGGGCGCCTGCATCGTCGAGGACAGACGGGGCCGGCGCCTCTATGTGCTCGATCATCTCGAATATGACGCGGGGTCGCTGGCGGACGAGTATTTTCGCGACATCAAGGCCAAGGTGCCGATCAAGCTGCCATTCAACTATTTTCCCGACGACGATATGTCACGGCCGCCGCAGAACCGCTGGCGCTCGCATGCCCATCTGCTGCTGTCGAACTGGATCAACGAGATCTACCAGACGACACCCTTCGACATCGGCCTGATCGGCGAGAGCTGAGGGCGCGGAATGGCATCGTCCGTCTAGCGCCGCGCCATGGCCGGGCCCCGCGGCAGGCGGGGCCGTCCGGCGAAGACGCGCTGGAAGGTCGGGTCGCCGGTCAAAAGCCGGCGGCCGAGGCCTGCGACCAGGCCGACATCGTCAGGTCTCAAGGTCAGCTTGTTGTGCAAGGCCAGAATGCGTTGCCGCCGCGAGTGGTCGGTGACGTCGGCGAGCGCGATCCTGATGACCTCGACATCGAAGCTTGCGCAGTCCGCCAGATGTTGCGGGCGGGCGCAGCGCCAGCGCACCAGCTTGTCGCGCCAGGCCTTGGCCTGCAGGGTCAGGGCATCGACGCTATGCCGGCTGGCGCTGTCGATCATCGCGTCGGTCGCGCCGACAATGGCGTCGATCGCATTCGGCCCCGCCGCGGTCCGTGACATGTCGCCGCCGATCCGGGTCGAGGCGTCGACGACGATGAAGACAACCCGACGCAGCCGCTCCGCCTGGGCCGCCGACAAGGGTTCGGGCGCACCGCGGCGCATCAGATGGATCAGGCTCTGGGTGCCGAGGCCGTCGACCAGGCCGCCGTCATAAAGCTTGAGGAAGTTGAGGTCCGGCGCGGTGCGGTAGCGCACGAGCGCTGCCTGATAGTCTCGCTCGGTCAGGGCCGGGTCGATGCTGCGGGCCGGGCTCAGCTGGCGCCACTGGGCGGCCGGGCCGACCGGGCAGGCCGTGTTGAAATTGCGCAGCACGATGGGCGAGAACACCACCGGCACCGCGGCCGAGGCGGCGACCGCATGGGACAGCGGGAAACCGTCGAGATTGCTGCACAGCGCGGCGAAAGACGGCTGATCGAAGACGAAAGGCGCCCGGTTGTAGAGATCGGTGGCGTGCACGATCAGGCGCGGGCGCGAGGCGCGCCGAAGATCGCCGAAGGTCGCGCCATGGAACAGGTTGGCGTCGAGCCAGGCCGGCAGGCCGGTGAGGTCGTTCACCCCGCCCTGATAGGCGCGCAGGAGATTGACCGGGGTAAGGGAGGTGCGCAGCGCCGCCTCGACGTCCTGATCGAGGAATGCCCGGCGGAATGTTTCGAGGCCGGCCGGTCCGTTGAGTGCGTAATAGGAGGCGAGGATCGCGCCGCCCGAGACGCCGGAAACGACCAGCACGTCGTCGGCCAGGCTGCGCCCCCGATGGCCCGACGGGCGTTCGGCGAGAGCCGTGAGCGCGCCGTAACCGAAGGCGGCCGAGCGGGCGCCGCCGCCGGAAAAAGCCAAGACGATGCCGGTATCGGCGTCCGGCGGAAGCGGGCCCGGCGAAAGCGTGGCCGGCGTGGTGGTCACGGCCGGCAGGAGCGGGCCGTTGACCGGGCTGATGTCGGAGGTCGCGCAGGCCGCAAGCAGCAGGCACAGGAGCGCGGCAAGGCCGCGCCGTGGCCCGCCACGCGTGGCGATCGCGATCACGCGAAGCCTCGTAGCTTGACGGCGCCGTGCCTCGATCTTTTGTGCAATGTCCAAATAATCGCCGGTCACGCTGTCGCAATAAGGCAAAGAAGGGCCGCCGCCTCGCAATCAATGCAAGGCGAAGCTCTCCCGGTCAGCAAATGATGCGATATGCCAATTGTGCGAACATTGCGGATAGCAGGCGGCAACGAAGGAATAGTTCAAAAGCCGCCGGAAGGCCGCCGATCGTGCTCGATCATACTTCGGCTGTACGGCCGGGCGACGGGCGAGCAAGCCGCGGCACGGTCAACCGGAAACAGGCGCCGCCGCCCGGCCGCTCGAACACGCTGACGTCGCCGCCATGGATGTCGGCGATCTCGCGCACCAGGTTGAGACCGAGGCCAGCGCCGCGGTCGAGTGGTGTCAGCCGATGGAACGGCTCGAAGATCCGCTCGTGCTGGTCGGCCGGAATGCCGTCGCCCTCGTCGGCGACCTCGACGGAGCCGTCGGCGGTCACCGCGATGGTGATCGCGCCGCGCCGGCCGCCATGCTGGATAGCGTTCTGCACCAGGTTGGTCAGCGCCCGTTCCAGCGCCGCCTGGTCGCCCATGACGGGAACGGCCTGGGCGGCGGTGTCGAAGGACAGTTCATAACCGGCGGCGATGGCGAGCGGGGCCAGGTCGGTGGCGACGCGGCGGCCGATCGTGACCAGGTCGATCGGCGCGAAATGACCGACCCGCTGGTTGAGACGCTGCAGGTCGAGCAATTGCTCGGCAAGATTGGCGAGCCTGGCTATGTCTTCCAGAAGCCGCGTCTTGTCCGGCGTCTGGGGCAGCGCCTCCAGCCGCGTCTGCAGGATGGCGATCGGCGTGCGCAGCTCATGGGCCGCGTCGACCAGGAAACGCTTGTGCCGTTCATAACCCTCGTCGAGCCGGCCGAGCGCATCGTTGACCGCCTTGACCAGCGGCGTCACCTCGGTCGGCACGGTGTCGGCCGGCAGGCGCATGCCGCGCTTGTCGATGTCGATACGTTCGGCTTCCGCCGCCGCTTCGCCAAGGCCGGCCAGCGCCCGGCGGACCACCATGGAGGTGGCGATGATGGTCGCCAGCGTCATCAGCACGAGATTGGGCAGGATGGCGCTGAGGAACAGGATGGAGGCGCCGAGCACCAGTTTGCGCAGCAGCAGCTTGCCGCCCGAGCCGGAAATGATCTGGACATTGCCGGCCGCGGTATCGACCCGTTTGACCCGGGCGGTCGGCAGTCCCGGCTCGTCGCCGATCTGCCAGCCGAGGCGGGCCTGGCTGATATGATCGAGGGCGTCGCCGATACGGGCGAATTCCGGCGGCGCCTGCCCCTCGGACAGGACCTGGCCCTGGCGGTCGCGCACGATGAACCACAGATTGGGGCTGTCCTGGCGGAGCTGGACCAGCTCCTTGGTCCGGCGCAGCATCAGCCGGCCCTCGGCGTCGCGCGTCAGCGCCACCTGGACCGCATCGGCGACGGCGTCCTCGTCCGGCTCGTCGATCAGGTAACCGGTCGCCCAGAGCGTGCCGACGGCGAGCACCAGCAGCAAGGCCAGCATGGCGCCTTGCAGCAGCACCAGCCGCCAGACCAGGCGCCATTTCAGGGATCGGACGCGGCCGAAAATCATCGCGGCAGCTTCATCGCTTTCGGATCACGGCACGTGTCTCACGGCGCATGTTTCAGGAGATAGCCGATGCCGCGGATGGCGTGGATGGCAATGCCGGCGTCGGCGTCGGCGAGCTTGCGGCGCAGCCGCGAGACGTGGGTGTCGAGGGCGTTCGACTGGATCTCGTCATCCATGCTGTAGACGGCCTCCTCGAGCGACGAGCGCTGGACGGTGCGGCCCATGCGGCGCAGCAGGGTTTCCAGCACCAGGAGCTCGCGCCGCGGCAATTCCAGGGCGGCGCCGTCGATGCTCGCCTCGCGGTGGCTGAAATCGAAGGACAGCCGGCCGACCCGAATGATGTCGGCGGACAGTTCGGCGGAACGGCGGCGCACCGCGCGCAGCCGCGCCAGCAGTTCCTCGACGGCGAAGGGCTTGGCCAGATAGTCGTCGGCGCCCTTGTCGAGCCCGGCGATCCGGTCGGCGAGATCGCCGCGCGCGGTCAAGACGATGATCGGCACGGCGATGCCTTTGGCGCGCAGCGCGGGAATCAGGGTCAGGCCTTCGCCGTCGGGCAATTGTCGGTCGAGCAGGATCGCGCCATAGGCGCAGGAGGCGATGGCTTCGTGGGCATCGGTCAGTGTCGCCACATGGTCGACGATCATGTCATATCGTTTCAGGGCCGCACCAAGCGCCGAAGCCATTTCCGGCTGGTCGTCCACCAACAAAACACGCACCATCAATCCCTTCGCTGCAGTGCAGCCCCGCAAGGCCGTTAGCATCCGGGCATTGCGCCAGCATTGCGCCAGCATTGGGCCGGCGGCCAAGCAGCCGGGCTTCGCCTCGGATCACAGCTACTGGACGCAGTCGAGCGGCAGCACCACCGGAAAGGCATAGTCCTGCGTGGTCGGCAGCCGGCGCGCCTCGCCCTGGGCGACTTCGGTGATCTCGACATTGTTGCGGCGCAGGAAGCGGGCGATGGCGTCGCGCTGGATGCCGGTTCCCGGCCGTCCGATGAATTGCGGATCGTTGGCGATGCCGACGACCAGGCCATTGCCGTCATAGATCGGCGCACCCCAGGGCTCCTCGACCGCGCCGCCCTGGAACTGGAAGCGGTTCTGGTCGCTGCCCGAGCCTGATGTCGCGGTGACCGTGCTGCTGACCACGGCGACCGCGCCGAGCACGCGCCGCGCCGGGTAACCGACGATCACCACGGTTTCGCCCAGCCGCAACCCGGCGGAGCCGAGCCGGAACGGCGCAACCGGGCTGACCAGATCCGGCACCTGATAAAGCGCCAGGTCGAATTCGGCGTCATCGGCGACCCGGACCATGGTGACGCGCTGCCCGCCAGGCCGGGCGATCGACACGGCCGAGCAATTGCGCACCGAATGGAAGGTGGTCAGGACATGGCCGAAACGGCTGACGTAAAAGCCGGTGCCGGACGAGATGACCTGCCCGGGCTGGGCGCGGGCGGCGACGGTGAGCTCCGGCAATTCGCAGAGGTTCTGGGCCTGGCGGGTTTCGACACCGCCGCCGGCGAAGACGAAACGCAGGTTCCAGATGCAGCCCTGGTCGCTGGCGAGCCTGAGGTGGAACCGGCCGGTGGCGCGCAAGGTGCTGGTGCTCAGCCGGTCGCGGCCCCAGTCGGTGGCATTCTGCCCCTGCGCGAACAGCTGAACGATGACCGCCGGCCCCTGGTTGATGATCATCGTATCGGCCGCGCGTGGCGGCTGGGCGGGCTGCGTCGGTTGGGTGGGCTGGGCCGGTTGGGTGGGCTGGGTCGGTTGGGTGGGTTGGACCGGCTGGGTCGGCTGGGTCGGGTTGGTTGCCTGGTTGCCCTGCGGAAAGATGGCATTGGCGCCGTCGAACACCACTTCGCTGACCTCGCACAGGCCCTGCCGGCGCTTTTCCTCTTCCCGGCCATTCTGGTAGATGACCTTGATGTCCCAGATGCAGCCGCGGCCGCGCTCCGGGCGCAGTTCGCCGCGCTGGCCGGCGGCGATGCTGGTGCCGCTCAGCCGGTCGCGGCCCCAATTGTCATCGCTGACCGGCGAGGCGTAGAGCCTGGTGATGGCGGCCGAATAACGATTGACGATGAACACGTCGGGATTGTTGCGGTCGGCCCCCCCGCGCTGCTGGGCATGGACGGCCGGCGGCCACAGCACCGCGACGCTCGGCATTGCTGCAACGCTCAGGCCAAGGGCGACAAGTGTGCTCAGGACGCGCGGAAACCGCATCGACGAATGCCATCTGTTGATCGGTCGGTGAACTTAGACGGCGCGTCATCGGCTGTCACGCAGGCAGGCCGGATCGGGCGGATCGGCCAAGCACCGATCACGCGGCCGATGGGTCAAGCACGGCTGGTCATCGGCCGTCGGGGCCTGCCGTTCCGCCGGTCAGAAACGGCCGTCGTCATGGGCGCGCTCGATGCCGCCCTGGCTGCCCTGGCGGTCGCGCGGCCGCGCGATGCCATCCCAGAAGCGGCCGAGGGCGCCGCGCGCGGCGGTCGCGTCGCGGCTGGAGCAGCCCTTTTCGCCGAGAAAGGCCCTGGCATCCTGATAGCCGGCCTCGACCGCCCCTGCCGCCCGCGAATCATGGGTCTGGTTGGCGTCCTTGACCAGCCGCCGGATCGCCTCGAAGGTCGGCATCGGCAGGAAGTCGCAATTGCTGTCATACCAGAGGGTGAAACCGGCGAGATAGTTGGTCCGCTCGCTGCGGGTCGCAGGGGTGGCATGATGGAACAGGTCGATGATCCGGTCGTTGACCACCGCCTCGACAAACCGGTCCTGCCGATAGGGCCCGGCCTCGACCGGAGCGGCGGCGAAGCCCGAGGCGATCGCGACCGCGGTCAGAAGCGTAGTGATGGCCGACATATCCTGCTCCTTGAGGTCAGGGCGGATGGCTGATCCGCTCCGTCTGCTTAGGGCTTAGCGAGCGGCCGCGATGTGCGGCATTGCACAACGTTGCGACGTGTTGCGGGACATGGGGCGGGCGCGCCGGAGGGGCATGCGGGTATCGCCGGCGACCGCCGCCGCGCTGGAGCGCCGGGCGCAGGCCATCAGCGCGGG
Source organism: Phreatobacter stygius (assembly GCF_005144885.1). NCBI lineage: Bacteria > Pseudomonadati > Pseudomonadota > Alphaproteobacteria > Hyphomicrobiales > Phreatobacteraceae > Phreatobacter > Phreatobacter stygius. The sequence continues at coordinate 1,636,248 of NZ_CP039690.1, read as the reverse complement.
AGCGCGCCGGCGCCGGGCGTGGCGGCAGAGCGACACCATGGCAATCATCCAGGGCAGCGCGGCAGCGAGGGTGAGAAAGGCAGTGAAGCGCATGGCGGGCTCCCGAGGTGCAAGGCGGCTGAACCGCTTGCAACCTGACTAGACGGGAGCCCGTCGGCCGGGCATTGCTGGATGTTGCAGGGACTTGCGACCGGTGTCGGGCGGTGGCCCGGGATTACACCTCAAACCCGGGTCATCAAATCTGGGTCAGGCGGCTTTGGGCTCGCGCACGACATAATCGCTGCCGCAGAAGCCGACGGCATTGGCATGGCTCTTGGTCAGGCGGGCGAGATTGGTCAGGAAACGGGCGGTCTCCTCCTCGTCGAGCGGCGCCGGCGGTGGATTGCCGCCACGCGGATCGAGCCGGCCGAGAATATCGGGATTGCGCACCACGATGGCGGTCAAACGGAAGCGGCCGGGGATCGGCTGGACCGGCTTCGGCTCGCGCATCAGGAGAATGCGGCCGTCTTTGACCGTGGGTTCGAAGGGCGAGGGCAGCCAGCGCACGACGTCCTGAAAGGTCATGTCCCAGATCCGGCCACCGAGCATGGATGGGTCGCGCGAGAACATGACATAGACCTTCAAGGCGCCGGCGGCGGCCTCGGCCGGAATGCCGTCAATGGCGAACAGACCCTTGTGCCGGCCGATCTCGAAGACCGGCGGTCCGGAGGCCGCGGCCGAGGCGCCTTCGAAGAAGCGGGTCGAGCCATATTGTTCGATGGCGACCTGCAGGCTGCCGGGATTGTTGGGTGCGTCAGGCGCGAATTCGCGGACCAGCGCCTTGTGGGTGCGATCGAGCACGTCCTGGTCGATGACCTCGGTGGTGTCGATGAGCTGGCGGGTGAAGGACAGAACAGGCGATTCGAAATCGAGCGGCCGGAAGGCATAGGCCGCCGGCTGCGTCCGGCCGGCGGCGCCGCGGACCACCGCCACGCGCTTGTTGACCACATCGGCCAATTCGCCGGCGACATCGGGTTCGCAGCCATAGTCGCCGCGCAACATCTTGGAGAACTTCGAGGGCCCGTCGTCCGGCCCCCACAGCCGGGTGGCGATTTCGGCATTGGACTGGGGCAGGCGCAGGAGCTCGCGAACGGCGAGCCATTTCAGGAACAGATTGGGGATAGCGTTGGCCATCGGTCATCTCCGGTTCGCGGCCCAATCAGCCAGATCTTGCGCCCGCGGGAAAGACCACGGGCAAGGCACCGCAACGCCGTGCAAGGCGCTGCAATTCCGGCCGGCCGGCACGCATCGCAGGGTTCAGCCGGACAGCGACGACGCCTGTCGAACCAGGATGGAGTTCCGGCCATGCGCAGTCGCCGCCTTATCGTAGCGCTTCTCGCCGCCCTGTCACTTGTCCTGAGCGCGGCCCATGCCGCCGCCGGCCCGCGGGTCGCGCTCGCCATCGGCGTGTCCGCCTATCGCTCGTCGCCGCTGCCGAGCCCGGTCAAGGACGCGACCGAGATGGCCCGGGCACTTGCCGGTTTCGGTTTCGCGGTGACGCTGGCCAAGGATCCGAATTCCGAGGAATTCAAGGCCGCCGTCGACGCCTTCATCGCCAGCGCCCGCGGCGCGGAGGCGGCGATCGTCTATTTCTCCGGTCACGGCCTGCAGGTGAACGGCGAGGTCTACATGATGGCGAGCGACACCCGTGCGGACCGGCCGGAGACCTTCCAGCGCGACGATTTCACCGTCAACGGCATTCTCGACCGCCTGCAGACGGCGGGCGTCGATTTCAAATTTGTCATCGTCGATGCCTGCCGCGGCAATCCGTTCCTGGAGGCCAATGGCCGGACCGCGCTGGCGACCGCCAATGCCGGACGCGCCGAGCGGCGCCGGCCGGCCACCCATGCCCTGGTCAGTTTCTCGTCCGCCTCCGGCCAGCTGTCGCAGGACTGGGGCGGTTCGGTGGGCTTGAGCCTCTATACCTCGTCGCTGCTCGAGGTCATGCGCCGCAACGACCGCATCGAGGTGCGCGACCTGACCCAGCAGACCCGCGCCCTGGTCGAGCAAAGGGTCGCCAGCCGCGGCGCCAATGCCCAGAACCCCTGGGAAGGCTCGTCGCTGGTGCGTCCGGTCCATCTGGCGCGTGGCGTGGCCGGCCCGGTGACCGCCTTCCTGCCCGGCCAGCGCCAGGACCGGGCCTCGTTCGATCGCCGGGATGGCCGTGTCGCGCCGCTGGAGCGGCTGTCGACCCTGGCCCCGGCCCGCGGACGCAACGGCGACATGAACGTGGCGCGTCCGCTCGGCGACGGCGGCCGTGGCCGCGCCTGGGAATATAATACCGCAGTCGCCGGCGAGGCCGGCGGCGGCCGGGCCGAACGGCGCAGCGCGATGAGCTCCGGCGGTCGTTACGGCACCGCGGAATGGCGCTGATGCCGGGCGGTCAGGCGGCGCGTCGCGGCAAGCGCTACCACAAGGCCATGGCCAGGCAATATTTGTCGTTTTCCAGCACGGTGGTTTGCGGTGGACAGCTTGCCAGCCGCTGGTAGGCGGTCAGCGTTATGGCACCGGCGCTGCCGTCGAGACCGGACAGGCGCTCGTGGCCGAGCGCCGTCGGCGTGACCAGGCCGAGGCGCGCCGCGCCGATCAGGCAATAACCGGCGAAGGGAAACTGGGCCGAGGACGAGGCGCAGTCGACCGAGGTCTTGGGGGTCAGGACCGCCATGCCGGCGCTGGCGCCCGCAATCGTCATGGCGGATGGGCCGGCGGCACGGGCGCCGGTCGAAAACCAGGATGGCGTGACCGGGTCGAGACAGGCGGTCTCGGCTTCGAACAGGCTGGTGGCCGGGCAGCGGCCACCGGTCTTGGCCGAGATCTTCAGGTTGACCGCACCGGCGAGCGGCGCAACCAGGCGGCCGGCCTCCCAGATCGCGCCGAGCGGCTGGCCGGACCTGAGGCAATAGAGGCCGTCGAGCACGCGGGTCCAGCCGTCGCGGCAAGGCTGATCCGGCGGCGCCCGCCAGACCAGCGCGCCGTCCGGTGCGACCGGCCAGGAGGCGGGGTCGCCGACATCGACGGCGAGGCGCGCCGGCCACAGCGCGTAGCCGCCGATGAGCGCGGCCAGCGCCAGCGCCAGAGCGCCGCCGAGGACCGATCGTGACGGCAGCAGGCGCGCGGCGTCCTCAAGCCTGGTGCGCAGGCTGGGGCCGGAGAAATCGCCGGCGAGCGTCTGCGGCCGGCTCCGGACTGGGGCGGGAGCGAGTGTTGCCGTGGCGGGAGCGTTCCATGGGCTCGCGGCAGCCGGCGTCGGCGTGGCGCCATTGCCGATGCTGGTTGGCCAGGGCGCCGGCTCGGTCGGGGCCTCGATGGTGGCTTCGACGGTTCTTGGTGTCGCCCGGGCTTCAACCGCGGCGTGAGCCGGCGGCGGTGGCGGCAAGACGGCCGGGGGCGCGGCAATCCAGACCGGTCCGGGCGGCGGCAGGCTCGGCGGCTCGGGCGCCGGTTTCAGCACGAGCGGCGCGATGGCACCCTGGACGAACAGCGCCGGGCGCTGGCTGTTGCCGGTGGTCAGGGCCACGTCGCGCGAGACCGAGAAGAAGATTTCCTCGAGCCGCCGGTTCGGTTCGAGCAGATGGCGCACCAGCGCCCCGGCATAGGGGCTGTTGTCGCCCGAGCCGTCATCGGCGACCTGGCCGGCGGCGGTCGAGAACACCACCAGCGTGCCGTCGGGCAGGTTCTGGATCGAGGCGAGCCCCTGGGTCAGGCTGCCGCCGGTGTCGCGCACCGCGCTGTCGCGGCAGGCGTCGAGCACGATGACATTGGCGAGCGAATGGGTCCGGCCGAGCTCCTCGACCAGATAGTCGACCAGGATGGCGCCGCTTTTCAGGTAGCGCGTGTCGGGAATATGGGCATCGATCGGCACCAGATAGTTGGCGCCCTGGTGCTGGATGCCGTGACCGGCGAAATAGAAGAAGCCGACGGCTTCGGGCCCGGCCTTTTCCAGCCGCTCGCCCAGCCGCACGATGGCGGTTTCCAGAATGGTCTTGCTGGCGTCGATCGCCAGTTCGGTGTCGAAACCGAGCTGGTCGAGGGCGCCGGCCACCAGCCGTGCGTCGCGCGCCGGATTTTCCAGCCGGCTGGTTCGATAGGCGCCATTGCCGACGACCAGCGCAACCCGGCGCGACGGGGGCGCGGCCGGGGCTGTCCAACCTGAATCATCGTCGCCGAAAAACCGAGGAGGCATGGCTCGTGGGTCGTCATGAAAGGCGGCGAAGATAGATCGCCAGCCCCGTCAATTCAACGATCCGTCGTGCCGCAGCCTGTTGGTCGCGCCGGTCGAGCGGCCGGCATCGCCGATCCGTGCCGCGCCGGTCTCAGGCGAAGGTGGACGCGCGGTGGCGGTCGGACAGCCGCTTGCCTTCGGCGGTCCCGGCGAAGCGCTGGGGGCTGCGCGGCAGGCGCGGCGCGCGCAGGCGGGCGGGGGCGAGCGTGGTTTCGTCGGCCCGTTCGAGGACGCGCTGGACCGGCGCGCCGGCCTGGATGGCGGCGGAGGCGTCGCCGTGAGCCGAGGCGACGATGCCGGAGAGCAGCGCCAGGCTTGCCAGGGTGGCGAGCAGGAACGAGGCATGACGCCGGTCGATGCGGCTCAAGATGCCTGTCTTGTTGTCGGGGTGGGTGGTCATGGTGCGGTCTCGTTTTGGCCTGCCCGCGGCAACAGCGCGGGGCGTTGGAAACAGGCTTAGCGAGAAGGCGCGGCCGGCGGCATTGCCGGGCATTGCAGCGTCTTGAAGCTGGTTCCGGCGGCTTTCGCCCGGTTGCCGGCGTGCCGGGCGGCCGGCAACCGGGCGAAAGCCGCCAAAACGGCAACGACCCGCCGAGCGTGACGCCGGGCGGGTCGTGGATGCGGGACGGGCGATGACGGTCGCGTCACTCGTTCAGGGTGTAGCGGCCGAGCCGGCAGATGTTGATCCGGCGCTTCTCGACGATATCGCCGTCGGCGAACCTGAACTTGAAGTCGTAGACGCAGTTGGGCCGGCCGTCCGACATGTTGATATTGATGCTGCGGCCGGCACCGAGCGTGCTGTCGCCAAGGATGTCGTTCTCCCAGTTGGAGACGCTGGGCGGCGACGCCCAGAAGGAGTGCAATTCGACGCTGGTATTGTTGATCAGGCGGAACGAACAGACGTCCTCGCCGCGATCGCAGGCGCTGGCCGCGCCGGTACCGGCAACCAGGACGGCGGCGGCCATGGCAAGGCCCGCGGCGGTGGCGCGAAAATGCGTGAAGGGCATGGCTGGCTCCTCTTGGGCTTGGACACTCTTGGGCTCGGACAGCGTCGCTCGCTGTCGAGGAGATCCATAAGCCGACGCCGGCGGCTGCGGCATTGCTGCGGATTGCAGGGAGTTGCGGCGGGTTTCCGCTAAGCGTCAGGATCCGGTCGAAGCGCCGGCGTCGCCGGCCGGGCGTCCGGCCGGGCCATTGCGATGCGCCTCCAGTTGCGGCAGCAGATCCCAGATCTTGCGATTGAGGCCGTTCAATTCGCCGATCGCCGCGGTGAGCTCCTGAATCCGCGCGTCGTCGAACGGATGACGGACGCCGAAACGCATGCGGCGACGGGATTCTTCGATCTTCATGGTCTGGGTATCGGTGATAGCGCCGTGCTCGTCGACCACGAAGATGCAATGGGTCAGCTCGTTGCGCAGGTGCGTCAGCTTGGAAAAGGTCGCGACGATCCGGCTGATCTCGCGCCGGAGGCGGACATCGGTCACATGCGCCTTGGCCAGCCGTGTCACCAGATCGAGCCGTGCGCGGGTGGTGTTGAGTGTCGAAAAGACAATGGCCGCCGACATGTCGTCCGTGCCGAGCAGCAATCTCAGGACATAAATGAACAGGCTCTCGTTGTTGGTCCAGCTGAAGTTCAGGTCACCGATCAGGGCCATGATGGTCTTGCGCCGCTCCGCCGATGTCGCGGCTGCAGCTTCGATGGCCGCAAAGTCTGGGCGCGGGGGTAGCGACGACCAGGTCATGCACCTAACTCTATCATGAACAAGCTGGCTTTGCGCGCGCTTGAGGCTCGAATGCTAGACTTCTGGAAGGCGCGGCAAGTCAAGACGACGGCAATCGATCTACTGGCGCCCTTTGCCGGCAAGCGCGACCGGGACAAGGCGCTGATCGAGCCCGATGCCTGGCTGCATCCCCATGTCGTCGGTTTTCTCGCCATGTTCGTCACGGCCGTCGCGCGGCGGCGCGTTGGTCGGCTCGGTCAGAGCGCGCTCGGCGACGCGCAGACCGGCGTCCTGGCCGCCTTGTCCGGATTGGGGCCGGATCTGATCGGCGAAGAAGTGCTGCTGCTCAGCGCGCAAAGGCATCCGGCCTTCGAGGAGGGATGCCGCGGCGCGCTGGCATTCTTCCGCACGATCTTTCGGGACACCGGTTCGGACGGCCCGGACGGCGATCCGATGATCGCCCTTCTGGCGATCGCCAAGGCGCCCATCCAGACCGGGCTCATCCGGTCGGAGCATGACCAGGCCCTGCTTGCCGAGATCTGGGCGGAGCATGTCGATGCTTATTTGTCGGCGCGCATGAACAGGTCGAATTGACCTTGAGCTTCCAGGCCCCGGAACAGGCCGGGCTCCGAGCCTGCGGCGTCCGAGGCTGCGGCGCTCGAACCTGCGGCGCTCGAAACCGTCGCGCTCTTGGGATTGAATAGCAGGAGCCGGATAACGGCTTCCTCGAAACGCTCGGCCAGTTGTGGGTGGTCGAAAATCTCGGAGGCGAGGCGCAGGTTTTCCATGCGCTGTTGGGCCACGGTCTGCTTGCGTTGACCGTCCAAGGACGCGGGTATGGCGGGCCACCGGATCGGCGGCCCGGCCGTGGCGTCACCGGCGTCGCGTTCCGGGCAAATCAGGTCCCAGCCGACCGCGTGGATAATCTTGCGCTTCAGGCTCCAAGCCGACATCAGCGAAACATGGAGCAGGCGTTCGAGATTATGGGCGCCAAGCCGCCCGCGCGAGGCGACCGTCAAAAAAAGCGCCTGGAGCCAGATGTGCAGCGGAATATGGCTGCCTTCGAAGATCGTACCGGCACGCAGCGAGAATGACTTGCGGCAAGAATAGCATTTGAAGGTTGACTTGCGCGTCGACCTGCCCTCGAGGCGTCCAATTCGCTTGATTTCCCCGCAGTGAGGGCAGTTCAAATTATCGAGATCAAGGCAATATTCCAGAAATCGGCAGGCCGCGTCTTCGTCTTGCATGTCTTCGAGATTGATCGACATCACAATCCCCACCCCAATCGGAGACGATATCAGGATTGACCACGAGGCGTCGCCTTGGGTGCTCTTAATCGATCGCAACCGAAGCTCGCGCCGTTGGACGCACTTACCGCGGACAGGCGTCGAAGCCCGCCGCGGAGGCTGAAGCCGGCTGCGATCCGACCGCGACGCGATCTTGTCGGCCGACCTTTGGAGTTTGCAGAATGACTTGCGGACAAAAATACCCCTTCCGCGTCATGGCAGAGCCTTGGCGCTGGACGGGTCGCTTCATGCTCCGAGCCTGGACGTTGCCAGCTCCTGTGCCGGCTGTCATTGGCCGGCTGTGGTTCTCCAGCCCTCGTGATGTCGAACGGTGCTCGCCGTCCGACATGCGGTTCCTGGATTCCGTCAAGCCGCTTTCGGAGTAGGTCCGGCCGCAGAATCTCTCTCATGGCCCGGCGCCCGACGATCGGCGCAAACGAAGCCATCTCGGATGAGGCAGGTATCATGGTGCCTCGATGATCAATCCATTACACGATGATGACCGTGAGGTCCATAATTTTACCGATGGGTCCGGCTTATAGGACGCGTTCGGGTCTCGCGGGTTGTGGTTCGAGGATGCGTTTCCCGGGTTTTGGTGGCCATTCTAGAACTTGACGAAAACGCTTGGGGCCACCCATCATCCGGAGTATCGGCAAGACTTCATTGCTATTTGGCCGGTGACCGTCAGCGTATTTGACCGGCGCCGGAGTACAGAGACAGGGGGAGTATCATGTCCTGGGCTCAGTTTATGGGTGCTGTCGGGTAGCGATAACCCAATCCAGGCCTATGGCCGCAGCCTTCGGGCGACCTTCAATTCCACGCCAGACCGGAATGTAGCCGCAGGCACATCGCCTGTGCCGGCGGGCGCGTCGCGTCCGTGCCGGCTTCGCCTTCCGCATCCGGTGCTCAGATCAAACTCTTACGGGCAATGCGTCCTCCGACGCCGTGTATCCGGCTGTTTCGTATCCGCGGCGGGCGACGTCCGTCAGTGGAAGCGGCGGAGATTTGCCCGTTCCACGACAACCAGGGAGGTCATCATGCCCGGGTAGCTCAGGAGCCCAAGACCGCAGAGCAGCATTCATTCATTCTGTTGCATCGCGTTTCAATCAGCCGAAGCAGACACACAGGCCTCATGGTTTGTGCCGCGACCCAGAAGAGACGCGGACAAGCGCTAAGGTTCTGGTGTCTCCATCTTCGATGAGGAGATCACCATGCCTACACAGGCTCAACTCCAAGCCCAGCTCGAAGCACAGGCTCAGCTCCAGGCGGAACTCCAGGCGCAGAAGCAAGGCCAGGGTCAAGGTCAAGGCCAAGGCCAAGGTCAAGGCCAGGGTCAAGGCCAAGCTCAGGGCCAAGGTCAGGGCCAGTATCAACATGCCGCTCAGTCGGTTGATACGTCCGTCTGGAACGACAACGCCAACCTCAATGGCAATGTCAACCTGAATGGCAATGGCAATCTGAATCTCAACGGCAATGCCAATATCAACGAGAATACCAATACCAACACCAACACTGTCGACGTGGATGTCACCGTCGATGTCGGGGTCACGGCTCGTCTCACCCCGCCGGAAGACAACGATGTCATCGATATCGACTATATCCAGAGCATTGACGATAGCGTCGTGATGCCGGATGTGGTCTGGCAGACCCTCAACGATGGCAACAACTTCAATATCGACCAGATCAACAATCTGGCCGATAACGATTCGCTGTCCAATCCCTCCGTGTCCTATTCCGGCACCAATAGCGGTGGCGGCGGTGGCGGCGGCGGTGGTGGCGGCGGCGGCGGTGCCCTCGGCGGCGCCGGCGGCGCCGGCGGCGATGGCGGCGGTGGCGGCGACGCCGGCAATTTCGCCTTGACCGCGACGGCGAGCGGCGGCAGCGCGGTAGGTGCCGTGCTCGGATCGATCACCGGCGATGATGGCAACCTCTCGGGTATCGGCGCCACAGCCGCCAACACGACGCTGACCCAGGAAGCCTTCACCCAGACGATCTCGATGGGTTCGAACGTCCAGTTCAACCAGATCGACCAGAACGTTGCCGGTGGCGACGTCCTCGACAGCTTCTGATCACCGTCCTGACGACTGGGTCCGCGCGCCGTCACGCGCGGGCCCGCACTGTCCTGCGAACATCGTGATCCTTCGGGCCGGCGGCTTCGTATCGGAGGCGACGGGCCGATGAATGCTGCGTCGAGTGCGTCAGGAGGCGGTCATGCTATCCGGTAGCTTCACCGAAACCATATGGCATTTTGCCGGCTATCTCCGGATCTTCGAGGACACCTGGCGCGACCCGGAGCGCTATGACGGGAATGACCAGGCCCGGATCCGCGAAGACGCCTTCTCGCATCGGCAATCCGGGCTCAATCGGTTCGAGGATGATGAACTCGAAGGCAAGGCAACGCGGCCGCCGGCGGTCGAGTTGTCGGAGCCACCTGTCGCGCAAGGTGCCGTTTTGCGCGCGGACATGCCGGTTGCGAAATTGGCGATGCTCCCGTCGCCCAAGGTCGAGGCGGCTGCGGCGCCCAAAATCCAGCCGGCCACTATTCAGGCCGAGGTCCATTCCGGGCGAGCGATCAGCGTCGAATATACGACCGACGTTGCGCAACTGAAGCTGGACATTCGCCAGCTCAACACCATGACCGACAACGATCGCGTCACGGACAATGACGTGGTGATCGTCGGTGCGTCCGATCAATCGGCCGATCTCAGCCCGCCAAACACCGCCGCGTCGCTGGATGCGATGGTGCGCGCCGCCGAGGGGTCTACGCCTGCTTCGCTTGTCCTGCCCATTTCGGGTGGCGGTGCCCTGCTTCCCGGCTTCGTCGCCGAGCGCGACGCGCAGTGGAAGGCCGGCGCCGATTCAGCCTCGGACTGGTCCGGACATCGGGTCGAGGCCGGCCGCTATGTCGATGGGGTGCTCACTCAGGAGGCCGTGGCGAAACCGGCTGAGGCGCCGTCGCTCGAACCTGCCGCCATCGCCGTTACCGAGATTGCCGGCAATACCGCGACCAGCACATTGACGGGCCCGAGCCATGGTATCGGCACGACGGCTGTCGTCGGTGCCAACGCGGTGCAGAACGTCGCCGTCATCTTCGATGGTTCGGAGATGACCGGCTCGCTGATCGTCACCGGCGATGCCTTCTTCAGCAAGGCGATCATCCAGGTCAATATTTTCGTCGACAGCGACTATGTCGAGGCGAGCGCTCCGGCCGCGCTCCAGGCGCTGTCCGCCTCGGGCAACGAGGTGCACAACATTGCCGAGTTCGTCACGCATGAATCGACCATCAAGGTCGCCGGGGCATTCGCCACCGCGCGTTGGAAGGTCGATTCCCTGGACGGAAATTTCTACGATGTGAAGTCGATCCAGCAGACCAATCATCTCGTAGACAACGACATCACCGTCCAGGAGACCAATTCGAGTTTTTATGCGCTCAGCACCGGTGAAAATCTCGACATCAATTTCGTCAAGCTCATCGATATCGGCCACTACGACATCATTGTCATCGCCGGCGATTACCATCGGGCCGATTGGATATTTCAGAAAAACATCGTCATCGATGCAGACTATGTGAAATTGTTTCTCGGCGCGGAGAAGCAGGGCGGGTCGCAGACCGTCGCCACCGGGCTGAACGCGCTGACCAATGACGCCACCATCGAGACCTATGACGCCAAGGCCTTCGGCGACATCAGCCCGTTGCAGCAACAGCTCATCGATGCGCTCGACCGGGGCGATAAGGTGCTGACCCCGAATGCCGACTGGCATCTCAGCGGCAATCTCTCGGGAAAGCTCCATATCCTCTACATCAAGGGCGACTACTGGGACGTCAACGTCATCGCCCAGACCAACGTCATCAGCGACACGGACCTTGCGGTCCAGCAGGGACTGCTCCCGGCGGCCGGCACCGGCGTAACTCAGGGGGTCGTCTCCGGCGCGAATACCGTGGCCAACGACGCCAGGATCATCGATGTCGGGACGCTCGCCGATTCCCAATATCTGGGCGGCGAGGCCTATGAGGAGAGCATCCTGGTCCAGACCAACATCATCACCGACGAGGACCAGGTGGTCACCCACGACACCGAACTGCTGGTGTCCGAGGTCGTCGTTTTTGTCGGCGCCGAAAGCCAGGACCAAGAGCCCGACAGCACGCCATGTTCCGTTCCAGACCCGGCCAACCACGATAGCCTGGGCAATGTCATGACCTGATGCGCCAGCGACGAGGCCCGTCGCGCCGGCATTCCCGCCTTTGGGAGAGAGGGGACCAGTCATGAATCGCGATGACGATCGGTCAGCCGACGGCAGCAAGGATGGCCGGGCAGTTCCATCGGGCTGGTCAGGGTCGCCCAACGGCCATGGCATCGGGCCTGCCGGCGGCTTGCCCCGGGCCGACGCTTTCGCGCCTTTTTCCTCCACACGCCCGGCGACACCTCCGCCAATCCCACCGTTGCCGGTCGCGTCGGACGCCGCCTCCGTTGCGCCTCTCGATGGTGTGACGGGGGTGGCGACGTCGGTCGCGCCTGCCGCCGGTCGGCAGGTGGCCGAGAACAAAGCGGCCCCGCGCATGGTCCAGCGCACCGCTGACGGCGATTTCAGGCAGGTGCTGAGCAAGGGGCTGGCGGGGGTCAGGCGCAACCTGGTCACCGTTGCGATCTTCTCGCTCGTGGTCAATCTGCTGGTTCTGGCGATCCCGATCTATCTGTTCCAGATGTCCGATCGGGTGCTGACCAGCCGCAGCATCGATACGCTCATCATGCTGACGATCATCGTCATGATCGCAGTTCTGGCCCATGTGCTGCTCGACATGATGCGCCGCTATATCCTGACGCGCGTCGCGGTCGACGTCGAAGCCCGGCTTGGCGCACCGGTTCTCGCCGCCGCCGCCCGGTCGGCCCAGAACGGCTCCAGCCGCGAATTTCAGATCCTGTCGGATCTCCAGAACATCAGAAGCTTCCTGACCGGGCCGGTGCTGCTCACCATGCTCGATGCTCCGGTGGCCCCGGTCTATTTCCTGGTGGTTTTCCTGATCCATCCGGATCTCGGTTACATCGTCGTGGCGGCCGGCCTGATCCTGTTCGTTCTCGCCTATATCAACCAGAAGATCACGGCGGTGTCCTATTCGCGGGCGAGCGCCTTCAGCGTGCGGGCCAATCTCCAGGCCGACGCCATGGCGCGCAATGCCCAGGTGATGAACGCCATGGGCATGATCCCCGAAGGCGTCAGCATATGGGGGCGGGAAACGGCGGAATCGCTGCGGGCGCAGGTGATCGCGCAAGATCGCAACGTGCTGATGACCGGCCTGTCGAAATTCACGCGCCTGGGGACCCAGATCGGCATGCTCGGCTGGGGCGCCTGGCTGTCGCTCGCCGGCCAGTTGACCGGCGGCATGGTGATCGCCTCGTCGATCGTCGCCGGTCGTGCGCTGGCGCCGCTGGAAGGCACGATCGAGGGGTGGCGCAGCTTCATCCATGCGCGCGCCGCCTACGCCCGCATCCAGCAATTGCTGCAGACCTCGCCGCTGAACATGGAGCGCCTGCGCCTGCCGCAGCCGGAAGGGCGTCTCGACGTCGAGCGCATTCTCTACGTGCCGCCGCCGAACAAGAAGGTGATCCTGAACGGCATTACCTTCTCGCTGCATCCCGGCGAGTCGCTGGCGATCGTCGGCGCCTCCGGCTCCGGCAAGTCGACACTCGGCAAGATGCTCGTCGGTTCGATCATGCCCACGGCCGGCAGCATCCGGCTCGACCATATGGACCTGAAGAACTGGGATCCGCGCCAGTTCGGCGAGAGTGTCGGTTATCTGCCGCAGGATGTGCAGCTGTTCCCCGCCTCGATCAAGGCGAACATCGCGCGGATGCGCGACGACGCCAGTGACGAGGACGTGTTTGAAGCCGCCGCGATCGCCGATGTGCACGAGATGATCGCGCAATTCGCGCAAGGCTACGAGACGCAGATCGCCATGGATGGCAGCCCGCTGTCGGGCGGCCAGAAGCAAAGGATCGGCCTGGCGCGGGCCTTTTTCGGCAATCCGCGACTGGTCGTCCTGGACGAGCCGAACTCGAACCTGGATACGCCCGGCGAAATGGCGCTGGCGCGTGCCATCGAACAGGCCAAGCGGAAAGGCATCACCGTGCTGGCGATCACCCAGCGTCCGGCCCTGCTGCGCAGTGTCGACAAGATCATGATGATCAAGGATGGGGCGGTTCAAGCCATCGGGCCGCGCGACGAGGTCATCCCGCTCGTCACCGGTCAGCGCCCGCTGCCGGCTGCGACCGCATCGTCCCCCATAACGCCGCCCGCGGCGCCAGCCGGCGGCCTCGCCCCGGCGCAGGCCTAGGAGACAGTTCGCGGAAGACCGCAGTTCAGGACACGGCAGGAGGTCGTCAGTGGCCCACAGTCTCGTCATTCCACCGACCTGGTATGCCACCTTGCCGCGGGCCACCAAGGTCCCGACGGTCTTGGGCATCCTGATCATCGGTTTCGTGGTCCTCGGCTTCGGCGTCTGGGGCAATACCGCGCCGATCTCCGGCGCGGTCGTCACGTCGGGCGCTTTCGTCGCGACCGGCCAGAACAAGACGGTTCAGCACTTCGAAGGCGGGGTCATTCGCGAGATCCTGGTGCGCGAGGGCGACATCGTCGTGCCGGGCCAGACGCTGGTCATCCTGGACGACACCGCGCCACGGGCGGAACTGCGCCGCCTGGAACTGCGCGAAGCGCGACTTTCAGCGATCGAGGCCAGGTTGAAGGCGGAAATCTCCGACCAGGATACGCTGCGCTTTCCGCCCGGCCTGCAGAGCCGGGGCGGCGATCCCGAGGTTGCGACGCTCCTGGGCATGCAACTGATTACCTTCACGGCGCGCCGGAACATGGTGAACTCCGACGTCGTCGCCCTGGAAAGGGCGATTGACGGCATCGAGGAACGAATCCGGGGCACGAGAACGCAGCTGAGTGCCGTCGAGCGGCAGGCCGTTCTGATCGCGGAGGAGCTGAAGGGCAAGGAGCAGCTGATGGGCCAGGGGCTGATCCGGCGTCCCGAGGTTCTGGCGATCCAGCGGGCTCACGCCAATCTGCAGGGCGAGGTCGGCCGGCTGATCGGCGAGCTCGGCGATCAGCGCGAGCGGATCGGCCGGACCCGCGAGCAGATTGCCGGTGTGCGCAAGACGGCGGTCAAGGCGGCGGTGGAACAGCTCCACGAAACCGGTGGCGAGTTGAACGACGTCCGGGAACGCATGCGGACGGCGCGCGGCGTGCTCGACCGCATGCGGATCGACGCGCCGGTCCGGGGCTCCGTCGTCAAGCTGCGCTACCACACGTCGGGCGGCGTCATCGAGGCGGGCAAGGCCATTCTCGAGATCGTGCCGCTGCAGGATGAGCTGATCATCGAGGCGCGCGTCCGGCCGCAGGACATCGACAAGGTGAAGCGCGGCAAGCACGCGATGGTCAGGCTGACCGCACTCAACCAGCGGATCACCCCGATGATCGCCGGCGAGGTCATCTACCTCTCTGCCGATGCGCTGCCGGATGAAAGAAATCGCCAGCCGGCACAGCCGAGCGACCTCTATGTCGTGCGTGTCCGGCTGCAGCGCGACGATGTCGACACAATACCCGACTTCGAACCGACGCCGGGAATGCCGGCGGAAATCTATATCCAGACGGCCGAACGGACCTTCTTCGAATATCTGATGCAGCCCCTGAAGGACAGCATGTCGCGAGCCTTCAGGGAGAGATGAGCCACCGGCGGGAAGCCGATGCGATCGGATCCGGCCGGTGCTGACGACCGCGCCCCCCGGGATCGGTGATGTCGATCGTGCAGAGCAGGATCCTCCGACGGAGCGACTCCCATGGCAGGCCGGTCATCACTGCGGTGGATCCTGGTTCTGGACATTGCCGCGCTGCTGGCGCTCGGCTTGATCCCGGCTCTGGCGATCGCGGCCCTGCTGGCGCTTCGTCAGGTCGACCGGCAGGTGACGCTCCGCCAGGCGAACCCCATTCAGATCATCACCCGCGACGATTTCGACCATGCCCATAGCGTGTTCAACGGCGCCCGGGCCTGCGGCAGCGAAGCCCCGGGGGCTACCCGGCCATGCCCGCCCAAGGCGTCCGGGGCCGATGCCGGTCAACGTCCAGCCGTCGGCACCAAATAGATCGAAGCGTCGCGCCTCCGGGCCGGGGCGACGAGGCTGAGCGACGCGGATCGCTCGAGATGCCCGTGACACTATCGTGACAATCCCGTGACAAGGCTGCCAAGCCATTCTAATCCTAGCGTCAAGGTCCGATCAAAAAGGGCCACGGAGGCGACGCTATGACGGGAATGAAAAGGGTTGTCTGCGCGGCGATCGCGCTGGCCTCGGCGGCATCGACGCCGGCTGGGGCGCAGGGCGCGCTCAACCTCTATTGCTCGGTTCAGGTCGAGTGGTGTCAGGCCATCGCCACGAATTTCCAGCGTGACACCGGCATCCGCGTCAGCATGACCCAGCGCGGCTCGGGTGAGAACCTCGCCGCCATCCGTGCCGAAGCGCAGAACCCGCGCGCCGACGTCTGGTTCGGCGGTACCGGCGACCCGCACCTGGCGGCGGCGGAAGAAAACCTGACGCAGGATTACGAGAGCCCGAACAGCGCGCAGCTTCAGCCCTGGGCGCTGACCCAGTGGCGCCAGTCCAATCGGCGCGCTGTCGGGGTCTACGCCGGTGCCATCGGTTTCGGCTTCAACACAGAGCTGCTCGGGCGCAAGAATATCGCCAGCCCGCGCTGCTGGGCCGATCTGGTCGATCCACGCTTCAAGGGCGAGGTTCAGCTGGCCAACCCGAATTCCTCGGGCACCTCCTATGTGATCATCGCGACGCTGGTGCAGTTGATGGGCGAGGACCAGGCCTTCACCTATCTGCGCCAGCTGCACCCGAACGTGAACGCCTATGCGCGCGCCGGCACCGGCCCGATCAAGGCGGTGGCGCGTGGCGAGACCGCTGTGTCGTTGTCATTCGTCCATGACGCTGTGGTCGAACGGAACGCCGGCTTTCCCGTCGACTATGCCACGCCCTGCGAAGGCACCGGCTTCGAGATCGGCTCCATGTCGATCCTGCGCGGCGCGCGCAATCTCGCCCAGGCCCGGCGGTTCTACGACTGGGCGCTGACCGCCGATGTCCAGCGTCTCGGTTATGACGTCGGCCGGCAATTGCAGACGCCGTCGAACCGGGCGACGCCCTTGCCGCCGAATGCACCCGATCTCACCCGGATCAAGCTGATCGACTACGATTTCGCCAGATATGGCCGCTCCGCCGAACGGCGCCGGCTGATCGAGCGCTGGGATCGCGACGTCGGCAGCCTGCCGCGCTGAACCCTGTTTCGCACCTCCGACAGAGGCTTTCCCATGCTGCTTCGATCGATCCTCGGCGTCGCGCTGGCGCTGGTCTGCGGGCAAGTGACGCCCGCACGCGCCCAGGGCCAATTGAACATGCTCTGCGCGCCGCAGGCCGACTGGTGCGAGGCGATCGCCACGGCGTTTCAGCGCGAGACCGGCATCCGGGTCAACATGACACGCAAGTCGACAGGCGAAATCCTGGCGCAGGTTCGCGCCGAGGCGCAGAACCCGCGCACCGACATCTGGTTCGGCGGCTCGGCCGAACTGCACTTCGCGGCGGCGGAAGAGAACCTGCTGCAGGCCTATACCTCGCCCAACATGGCCGAGCTCCATCCCTGGGCGCAGCGCGTCCATGCCCAGTCGAATGGGCGCTGTGTCGGCGTCTCCTCGGGCGCCATCGGGATTGCCGCCAATACCGAGCTGCAGACGCGCAAGAACCTGCCGGAGGCGCAGAGCTGGGCCGATCTGCTGAAGCCGGACTATCGCGGCGAGATCCAGCTGCCCAATCCGAATTCTTCGGGCACGGCCTATACGATCATCGCCGGCCTGGTTCAGCTCTGGGATGAGGATCGGGCCTTCGATTACCTGCGCCGGCTGCATGCCAATGTGAACGCCTATACGCGTTCGGGCGCCGCCCCGATCCAGGCGGTGGCGCGCGGCGAGACCGCGCTTGCCGTCACCTTCAACATGGAAGCCCAGTCGGTGATCCAGGCCGGCTTCCCGGTCGCCGTCACCTATCCGGCCGAGGGGACAAGCTACGAGGTCGCCTGCCTGTCGATCATTCGCGGCGCGCGCAATGTCGCCGCCGCCCGGCGCTTCTACGACTGGTATCTGACGCCGGCCGCGATGGATATCGCGTCCAAGGCCAACCAGTGGCATGTCCCGGCGCATCGCGGCGCCACCCCGGATCCGCGGGTGCCGGACATGAGCAAAATCAAGCTCATCGACTATGACATCGCGACCTATGGCGCGAGCCAGATGCGGCGGCGGTTGATCGACCGGTGGGACCGCGAGATCGGTTCGCTGCCGCGGTGAGGGCAGGGCCGATGTTCGCCCGCAGCTCTTTGTCGTTCTGGTTCATCGCCGTGATCGGGACGGTCGTGGTGCCCTGGCACATGCAGCAGTCGGGGCTCGAACTCGCCGGCCTCGTCGGGTTCGGGCAGTCCGATCCGGAGGCGGCATCCGCCTTGTGGCAGGCGCTGGCGCATCGACGCTTCTGGTTCTGGCCGGTGATCGCGGCGCTGCTTGTCGCTCTGCTCGGGGCCTTGCCGGACACCTGGCCTTGGCTCGGCGGCGGCCGGCGCGCGACCCTGCTGCTCGCTGGCGGCGGGCTCGGGCTTGTGGCCATCGGGCTGCAGGGCCTCGCCATCGGCATCCAGGGCTGGTCCTGGGCATGGCTCGAGGCCCTGTTCGGCGACCTCGGCGACCGGCAATTCGGCATCGGCCTCGGCGGCACGCTCGCTGTCGTCGGTTGTCTCGTGCTGTTCACCGACGGACTGGCGTTGAAGGGCCTGTTCCGGGGCGACCGCTTCATCGCTGGCACGGTCGGCATGCTGGTCCTGTCGATCGCCATTTTCACCGCTTGGCCGGTCGGCAATATTCTCGGCCAGATGTTCATCCCGCGCGGTGACCTCGGCATAATCGGCTCGTTCGCCGAACGCCTCGTCGACGGCAAGATCTGGGGCCTTGGCTGCGTCACCCGGGGGGCCAATTGCGGGGTGTTCTGGAACACACTGACCCTGGCCATCGCGACCGCCAGCGCCGCTACGCTTCTCGGCCTCTGCTTCGCGCTGATCGTCACCCGCTCGCGTTTTCCGGGACGGCGCGCCATGCGCCTGCTGACCGTTCTGCCGATCATCACGCCGCCTTTCGTCATCGGTCTCGGGCTGATCCTGATCTTCGGCCGGTCGGGCGTGCTCAACCAACTGGTCGAGGCGGTGAGCGGCGTTGCGCTCGGCCGCTGGATCTACGGCTTCAGCGGCGTCTGGCTCGCCCAGGTCTTCTCGTTCACGCCGACCGCCTTCCTGGTGCTGATCGGCGTCGTCGAAGGCATTTCGCCAAGCATGGAAGAGGCCTCGCAGACGCTGCGCGCCAGTCCGATGCGCACCTTCAAGACGGTGACCTTGCCCTTGATGCTGCCCGGGCTCGCCAATGCCTGGCTCGTCGTCTTCGTCGAGAGCCTCGCCGATTTCGGCAATCCGATCGTGCTCGGTGGCTCCTTCGGCGTGCTGTCGACCGAAATCTTCTTCGCGGTGGTCGGAGCGCAGCAGGATTTCGGCCGTGCCGCCGTGCTCGCCAGCATCATGCTGGTCATGGCGCTGGTGGCCTTCATGCTGCAGCGGGTCATCGTCGGCACGCGGTCCTATGTGTCGATGACCGGCAAGGGCGACAGCGGCCTTCCGACGCCGCTGCCGGCACCGGTCAGGCGGCTCGCCTTCGCCATCGCCATTCCCTGGGCGGTGCTGACGCTGACCGTCTATGCGATGGCGCTGGCCGGCGCCTTCGTGAAGGTCTGGGGCCGCGACTGGACGCTGACGCTCGACCATTTCCGGCGTGCCTTCGCGGTCGAATGGGCGCGCGACGGCGCGATCCTGTTCGCCGGCGGCGCCTGGCATTCGCTCGGCACCACGATCGGGCTCGCGACGATTGCCGCACCGATCACCGCTGGCATAGGCCTGCTTGCCGCCTGGGTCTTGAGCCGGCAGAGCTTCGCCGGCCGCACCGCGCTCGAATTCGCGCTGATGCTGACCTTTGCGGTGCCCGGCACGGTGATCGGCGTCGCCTATATCCTGACCTTCAACGTGCCGCCGCTGGAGATCACCGGCACGGCGGCCATCCTGATTGCCTGTTTCGTGTTCCGCAACCTGCCGGTCGGCGTGCGTTCGGGCGTCGCGGCGATGAGCCAGCTCGACAAGTCGCTGGATGAGGCCGCGACGACCTTGCGCGCCTCGACCTTCCGGACGCTGCGCACGATCGTCCTGCCGCTGATGAAGCCGGCGATCGTTACCGCGCTCGTCTATTCCTTCGTGCGCGCCATGACGACGGTCTCGGCGGTCATCTTCCTGGTCTCGGCGGAATATGAGATGGCGACCGTGTTCATCATCAACCGGGTGATCAATGGCGATTATGGCCTCGCCATCGCTTATTGCGCGGTTCTGATCGTGCTGATGATGGCGGCGATCGGGCTCATTCAACTGCTCGTGGGCAACAGAAAACTCGGGCGGCGCGGCGCCGCGCCGATCGTTGTCGGAGGTCGCGCGTGACGAACAAGACCGGCGCCGAGGTTCGCCTGCAGGGCATCGCCAAACGATATGGTCAGGTGACCGCGGTCAAACCGCTCGACCTGATCATCGAGGGTGGCACGCTGGTCACGCTGCTCGGGCCTTCCGGCTGCGGCAAGACGACGTTGCTCAGGATGATCGCCGGGCTCGAACAGGCTTCCGAAGGCAAGCTGTTCATCGGCGGCAAGGATGTGACGCTGCTCTCGGCCGGCGAGCGCAATGTCTCGATGGTGTTCCAGAGCTATGCGCTGTTTCCGCATATGAGCGTGCTCGACAATGTCGCCTATGGGCTGATCTCCTCGGGCGCGGCCAAGCGTGACGCCCATGCCAGAGCCGAACTGACGCTCGAGACGGTCGGACTGAAAGGCTTCGGCCGGCGCCTGCCTTCGGAACTGTCGGGGGGCCAGCAGCAGCGGGTTGCCGTCGCCCGTGCCCTGGTGCTCGAGCCCGATGTGCTGCTGTTCGACGAGCCTCTGTCCAATCTCGATGCACGCCTGCGCCGCTCCATGCGCGAGGAGATCCGCGCGCTGCAGCAGCGGCTGGGCCTGACCGTCGTCTATGTCACCCATGACCAGTCGGAGGCACTCGCCGTGTCCGACACGATCGTGGTCATGCGCAATGCCGAGATCGCCCAGGCCGGCAGCCCGGCGCGGCTTTACGCGATGCCCGACAACGTCTTCGTCGCGACCTTCATGGGCGAAGCCAATGCGGTGAAAGGCCGGATCGAGGCGATATCAGGCGATCAGGCGACGGTTGCTCTCGACGAGGTCAGGCTGACCTTGCCGCATCGTGGCCTGCCGCTGGGGCCTGTCGACGTGGTCATCCGGCCGGAGGCGATCAGCCTCGATGATCCCGGTCAGGCCGGGCTCGCCGGCACCGTCGCGCGCGGCACCTATATGGGCTCGCACATGGAATATCACCTGGCGACGTCGCTCGGCGACCTCTTCGCCATCTGTCACGACCGCCTGGCGGCGCGTGAGGTCGGCGCCAAGGTCACCGTTCGCCTGGCGCCGGAAGGGGTGATCGCGGTCAGGCCGTGACCCCGATCGCGTTAGCGATCGTTATCAATTGAAACCGAACAGCCGCGCCGGATTGGCGACGAGCAGTTTGTGGCGGGCCGCTTTGTCCGGGGCGATCCCGGCGATCAGGTCGACCAGGTCGCCGTCGTCGGGCATGGGGCCGTGAAGATTGGGGTGGGGCCAGTCGGTGCCCCAGACGACCTGATCGGGTGCATGCGCGGCGAGGGCCCGGGCAAAAGGCAGGGCGTCGTCGTAAGGGGCTGCCTGCCGGGACAGGCGATCGACGCCGCTCAGCTTGACCGAGATCCGGCTACCTTCGAGCAGTTTCAAGAGCGTCGCGAAGGCCTGGCCCGCCCGCCCCTCGCGGATATCGAAACGCGCCATGTGGTCGATCACCACAGGCACGCGGATCGACCGGATGAGCTCCTCGCAGGCGATCAGGTCGGCGCCGGTGACATGGACGGCGAAGTGCCAGCCATGGGGCGCGACCAGCCGCTCGACATGGCGGATCAGGCTCTCCGGCGGATAGCCGCCGAGATGCGGCAGGAAATTGAAGCGGGCGCCGCGCACGCCGGCCTCATGCAGATCGGCGACGTCGGTCGCGGTCGCCGCCGCGCCGAGCAGGGCGACGCCGCGATAGCGGCCCGCGCCGGTTCGAAGCGCGTCGATCAGGGCTGCATGGTCGGCGCCGTGGCAGGCCGACTGGACGATCACCGCGCGGTCGAAACCGAGATGATCGTGCAGAGCTCTCAACCGCTGCTCGGGCATGTCGTGGGGCGTGAAGCTGCGCCCGGCCGCATAAGGAAACCGGTGATGCGGACCGAAGACGTGGCAATGGGAATCGCAGCTTCCCGGCGGCAAGCGCAGGTGCGGCCGGCGCGGCGCGGCCAGAGGCGGTGGAATGGTCGGCTCGGGCGAAACGAGGGACGTGTCGGTCATGGCAGGAGCTCTCACGAGACTTAGTCGCAGCGGGCGGTCATGCCGCCATCGACGACGATCTCGGTTCCGGTAATGAAACGGGCTTCGTCGGACGCCAGGAACAAGGTCGCATTGGCGGTGTCGCGGCCGTCACCCATGAAGCCGAGCGGAATGCGCGCGACGCGCTGCTTGAGGAGAGCCTCGACATTGCCGCCAGCGCGCTGGCCGGCCAGGCGTGCCTCGACCATCGGGGTGTGCAACTGGCCGGGAACCACGGTGTTCACGCGGATGCCGTGTTCGCCATATTGCACCGCCAGCACCCGTGAGAATTGGATGACCCCGGCCTTGGCGGCGGCATAAGCGACCTGCGCCGCGCCGGTCCAGCGCAGGCCCGAGGTCGAGGCGGTGTTGACGATGGTGCCGCCGTGCTGGGCGACCATGATCGGCAGCACGTGTTTGCAGGTGAGGAACACGCTTTTCAGGTTGAGATCGATCTGCGCGTCCCAAGCGGCTTCGCTGAGCTCGACCGGGCCGCCGGGGGCCGAGCCGCCGATATTGTTGACCAGCACGTCGATGCGGCCGAAGCGGGCCATGCCAGCCGCGACCATGGCCGTGACGTCGCCAGCCCGGGTCGCGTCGCAGGCATAGGGCGTGATGCGGTCGGCCAGATCGCCGGCCCGCGCCAGGGTTTCGTCGAGCGCCAGCCGGTCGCGATCGACGGCAAAGACATTCGCCCCCTGTTCGACGAACGCCACCGCCGTCGCACGGCCATTGCCCCAGCCCGAGCCGACAGAGCCGGCACCGGTGACGATGGCGACCTTGCCCTGCAGCCGGCCACTCATGGCCGCAGTTCCGGGCGCTCGCCTTCGGGCAAGCCGATCTCGAAGGCGTTCAGGGTCATGGCGACCAGCGTGTAATATCCGAGCACGCCAACCAGTTCGACCACACCGCGCTGGCCGAGCACCTTGACCGCCTCCGCATGCAGGGCGTCGGGCACGACGGACGTCTGGTGCAGCGCGCGGGCATAGTCATGGACGATGCGCTCGGCCTCGTCCTTGAACGGCGGCGGCCGCCGCTCGGCGATGGCCGCGATGATCTCCGGCGCAAGGCCAGCCTTCAGCGCCTCGGAGCGGTGGGCGTACCATTCGTATTGCGAGGTCCAGTGGCGCGCCGTCACCAGGATCGCCAGTTCGGAGAGCCTTGGCGCCAGCGTCGTGTCGTAACGCAGGAAGGCGCCGAGCCGCTGGCCATGGCGGGCCAGTTCCGGGCTCTGGATCCAGGCCCGCATGGGCGCCGGCATGCGGCCGCGCTTGCCCGCGACCGCCTCGTCATGGACCGCCCGCTGCTCGGATGTCATCTCGTCAAGTCCCGGTGTCACCAGCCGCACCACATGTCCTCCTTGGCCTCTTGCCCCGTGGCAGCCGTCGCCTCGGCCCGTGGCGCAACCTGCGCCACCGCCGGGGCGACCAGCAGAACGGTCGCGATCAGCACGATGATCCGATATCGCATGGCCCGGTCTGCCTGCATCTGGTCTCCAGGTCGCGCCGGTCAGCTGCGTCGGTAGGGCGCGTAAATGTTGAGGATCTCGGCGCCCCGGCCATCGACGGCGCCGATCGCGTGGCGCAGGTCGTCGGCACCGACCGGCTGGTTGAAAGCCGAGACGAGCCAAAGGTCGTCGCCATCATCGGCCATCGGGCGAAAGGCGCGCACCTGGGCCGCCGCGGGCAGCGCTTCGAGACGCGCTCCAAGCGCCGTGATGACCGCCGGTTCATCGGCCTTGCCGATGCCCGGATATTTCGCCAGCGCGAGGCGCGTGGTCGGCGCCGCCGTGATGATCGCGTTGCCGGGCGAGACCTGACGGGCGACCAGCCTGTGCCGGCCGATCATGCGCGGCAGGATGCGGCGGCTCCAGGGCGTGGCGTTGGCGCCCGAGACGGCGCGATAGTCCGGCGTCTGAAGCGCCTCGGCCGAGGCGAGATCGTAAAGCGCCAGCCAGCGCGGCCAGCCATCCAGGCAGACGAAGCGCCGGCCGGTCTCGAAGCCGGGGAGGGCCGAGCGCTGGGGGAAATGCTCGCTGTCGTACCAGTCGTTGAATTCCTCCTCGAGGCCTGCCGGAGGTTCCATCATGACGAGCAGCAGGGCTTTGTGGGACACGGGCGGCCTCACGGGTGAAGAGCCACGGGGGCCAGGCGGGAATGGGCCGTGGTGAAGTCTTCGACATGGCGCGCGACCGCGCCGGGCGCCTGGACGGCCATGAGATGGCCGCTGGCCACCTCGGCGAAATGGCCGTCGCGAAACCGGGCGGCGAGCGCGCGCAGGTCTTCGGCCGGCCGCAGCGGATCCATGGTCCCGGCGAGCACCAGGCAGGGGATGGCGAGCGCACCGATGACGGTAGCGAGATCGGTCGCCGCCAGCAGCCGGTTGGCCGCGGCATAGCTCACCGGATCATTGGCGATGAAGCGTTCGCGGTAGCTGGCGAAGCGCTGGATGTCGGGGCGCAGCGCGGCCGGGAACGAGCGATCGAGTGTTGCCTCGGCGATGGCCGCCATGCCGCCTTCGAGGCAGGCTTCGGCGCGGGCCTCGAGATAGGCCCGGCGCGCGTCATCGGCGCTGACGGCCGGCGCCAGGAGCACCAGGCTCGCCACCCGGTCCGGATGCCGCCCGGCATAACCGAGTGCGATCAGCGCGCCAGCCGCGGCGGCGACCAGATTGAGGGGATGCGGCAGGCCGAGATCGGCGACCAGCCGGCCGAGATCGGCGACATGCTGGTCGAGCGTCGCCGGGCGCGGCGGCGTTTCGGACCGGCCGGCGCCACGCTGATCGTAGCGTAGCACATGGGCCGCGGTGTCGAGGCCGGGCGCGACCGCGTCGAAGCTTTCCAAGGAGCCGCCGAGTTCGTGGATCAGCACGATGGTCCGGCTGCCGGTGCCGGAGACGCGGTAAGCAAGCCCATGCAGCATGGGCGGAGCGGGCATGGAGGTCATCGGGCGCGCGCGCCGGAGGCCGCGACCACCGCCGCCCATTTGTCGATTTCGCTCTTCAGATAGGCGGTGAATTCTTCGGCTGAATTGCCGACCGCGATGGCGCCCTGTTCGGCGAGCTTGGCCCTGACATCGGCAGCCTGCAATCCCGCGACCATCGCGGCGCGCAGCTTGGCCAGCACCGGCGCCGGCATGCCGCGCGGTCCGATCATGGCGTACCAATTGTCGGCCTCGACCGCGGGAAAGCCGAGCTCGGCGGTGGTCGGCAGATCGGGCAGCGCCGCCACCCGCTGGCGCGAGCCGACCGCAACCGCCCGGACCGCGCCGGATTGGACATGCGGCAGCAGCACCGCGATATCCATGAACATCATCTGGATATGGCCGCCGATAATGTCGTTCACCGCGGGGGCAGCGCCCCGATAGGGCGTGTGGACGATGTCGATGGCGGCATGGCGCTTGAGCAATTCGCCGGCGAGATGGGGCATGCTGCCGGGCCCGGAGGAGGCAAAATTGAGCGTGCCCGGGCGAGCGCGGGCCAGCGCCACCAGTTCGGCGAGGTTGGCCGCCGGCAGGTTCTTCGCCACCACCAGCAGTTCGGGCACGCGGGCGGCGAGCGTCAGCGGCTCCAGGTCCTTGACCGGGTCGTAGCCGAGCCCGTCCTGCAGGCTCGGGCTGATCGCCAGCGCGCCGGCGGTGCTGATGCCAATGGTGTAGCCGTCGGGCTCGGCGCGCGCCACGGCGAGCGTGCCGGTGGCGCCACCGGCGCCGCCGCGGTTCTCGATCACCACAGGCTGGCCGAGGCTCGACGCCATTTTCTCGGCGACCAGCCGGCCGATGATGTCGGCGGGGCCGCCGGCCGGAAACGGCACGATCAGCCGGATCGGCCGGGTCGGAAAATCCTGCGCCACCGCGCTCGCAGGCAGGCCGGGCAAGAGCACCGCCAGCACAAGGCCGAACCATCTGATCATCATCGTCTCCCCGGACCGGATCGAAGCCGCCGGAATTCTTGCAAGTCTCGATTCTTGGGCATCCGGCTCGACCATGTCCGCTCGATAGTGCCAGCCGGCAGCGGCCAATGACCAAAACCTTCTTGCGATGGCATTTCATGCCGTAGCGGCATAGCTTGATCGAGATATGCTGATGTGGTGCGGAAGGTTTCTGCCTTGGATCTGAGAAAGCTGCGCTATTTCGCTGCCGTCGCCCGTGCCGGCAGCTTCAGCCGGGCGGCGGAGGACTTGCGCATCGCCCAGCCGGCGCTGAGCCGGCGGGTGCGCGAACTGGAAGACGAACTCGGCAAGCCGCTGCTGGTGCGCCATGGCCGCGGCGTGCGCCTGTCGGCGACCGGCGCGGTCATCCTGCAGCGCGCCGAAGAAATCGATCATCTCGTCGCGCAGCTGCGCATCGATGCCGATGATGGCGCCGAGGCCATGCGCGGCAGCATTTCACTCGGTGTGCCGCCGGTGGCCGGCTTGCTGATGGTGCCGGCGGTGGTCGCGCGTTTCGCCGCGGCGCGGCCGGATGTCGCTTTGCACGTGCGTGAGGGCATCAGTTCGCTGATCCACGAATGGCTCGGCGAGCAAAGGATCGATGTCGGCGTCGTCTACAATCCGCTGCCGGTTGAAGGCACCCATGTCGTGCCGGTGCTGCGCGAGCGCATGGTGCTGGTCGGGCCGCCGGATGGCGGCGATGCCGCGCCGCTGCCGCTGGAGATCCGGATCAGGGATCTGGCCGACCTGCCTTTGATCATGCCGAGCCTGCCGCACAACAACCGGCGGGTGCTGGAACAGGCGGCGGCGCAGCACGGCATTCGCCTGCGCATTCGCTCCGAGGTCGACAGCGTGGCGCTGACCAAGGCGCTGGTCGGCGCCGGCCGCGGCTACACCATGCTGACCTATGCCTCGGTCCATGATGCGGTGATGCGCGGCGAGTTGACGGCGCGGCGCCTCGACCGGCCACCGATCGTCGCAACGCTGGCCATCGCCATGCGCAAGGACCGGCGGACGGCGCCGCTCGCCCGGGAACTCTCGGCGACGCTCACATCGGTCATGGCGGAACTGGTCGCGTCGGGAGGCTGGCGCGGCGCCCGGGTCTTGTCCGCGTCAGCCGAGGCCCCGCCCGACTGGTGACGCCCCGACGAAGGCGATCGCCTCGCGCGCCAGGCCCGCCCAGTCGGGCTCGTCGCCGATCAGCGAAGCCCATTCCTTCATCGGACGGCCATGGCCGGGGTCGAAGCGCTCGGCCAATCCGGCCGCGACGAGTGCGTCGACGCGCGGCTTGGGCAGCTTCACGACCAGCCGGCCGCCGACCAGCATGGCGAAGATCTTGCCGCCGACCTTGAGGCCGTAGGAGGCCATCATCGTGCCGTGGCTGACGCGGCTGTCGTCCACGAACAGGTCGGCAATGGCCGTGAAGCGAGGATCCTCGATCATCGCGCGCTTGCCGGTCGAGGACGGCGGCTTCGCCATGGGCGCTCCTCCGGATCTCCGCCGCGATCAGAAACGATCGGCCGGCCGCGCGCAAGGCGCTGCCGGCCGGACCACCTTCGCAGGTCAGCGCGGCCGCTTGGAGCCGACCAGTTCGTCCCAGCGGCGGAAGGCCAGCACCATCTTGTCCGGCTTCAGCGGCAGCTCGATCGGGTTGTTGGCGATCAGGTCGGCATATTCCGGCCGGCCGAATTCGGCGATCACCTCCTGGCTGCGGCGCGGCGCCATGGTGATCGGCACGTTCCGGACCGCGGGACCGGGATAGAGATAGCCCTCGTCATATGCATAGGCTTGCGCCTCGGGCTTCAGCACATGGGCCATCAGGTCGAGCACGACTGCCAGGCGATCGTTCGGAATGCCCTTGGGCACGCACATGAAAAAGGCGTCCGAGACCCAGTGGAACCCTTTCAGCGTGCCGATCATCGCCGATTTCGGCACGATGCCCAGCGCCCTCGGATTGATGTCCCAGCCGGTGGTGGTGATGATGATGTCGCGCGAGCCCTCGCCGAATTCCTTCATCGTGACGCCGGTGCCGGCCGGGTAATAGTCGATGAACTGGCCGATCTCCTGGAGATAGGCCCAGGTCTTGTCCCAGCCGCCGATCGGATCCTGCGGGTCCTTGTCGCCGAGGATATAGGGCAGCCCCATCATGAAGGTGCGGCCGGGGCCGGAATTGGCCGGCCGGGCATACATGAACTTGCCCGGATTGGCCTTGGCCCAGGCGAGCAGTTCTTCGGCCGTGGTCGGCACCGCCTTGACCCGCTCGGGCGCATATTCGATCAGCGGGCCGGAGGGGTAATAGTTCACCACCACGCCGAAGCCGTCGCCCTGGGCCTTGTGCAGGGCGAGCGCGGCGGGCTCGTAATTCGCTTCGATATCGGGAAATTTCGCGGCGAAATCCGGCAGGATCTTCAGCCAGAGGTTCTGCTCGAGGCCGGCGGCGAGGCCGTCGCTGCCGGTCAGCACCAGGTCGAGATCGGAGCGCCCGGCATTCTGCTGCGCCTTGATCTTGCTGGCGAGTTCGGGCGCCGGCGCCTTCACGAAGACGATGCGCGAGACCAGGTTGGGTTTGGCCGCGGCATAGTCCTCGAACGCCTTCTGCATCAGGGCGAGCGCTCCGCCGACATCGATGACGCTGATCACCACAGGTGAGCGCGGCATGGCCGGCACCGCGGCGCGGGCGCCGGATCCACCCATGGCGACCGTGGCGGTCAGGCCGCCCAGCACGGTGCGCCGGTCCAGATTGCCAATCCGTGACGTCATCTCAAGTCTCCCCTCCTGGTGTCATGTGCGGATGCCGGATAGTTGCGTTCGAAGCCGGCGAGGCTGAGGCGCCGGACATGGAGATCGTCGGACCAGGTGACCTGGCTTTCCGGCAGCCGAAGGCCATGGGCGTCGAGCGCCGGCGCGATGAGCGCGAGCGGCCGGCTCGAGGCCATGGCGATGGCTTCGTCTGATGTTGCGAGGCCCCAGGCGACGACATTGCGCAGCGCCTGGTCGAGGCAGAGCGACGAGCCGGCGAGCAGCTTGCTGTCGGCGAGGCGCACCGTGCCATCGGCCGAACGATCGATGTCGGTGCCGGCGAAACGGTAACGGCCCGGTTCGGCCGCGGCCGCGGCGACAGCGTCGGTGACCAGGATCGACCGCGCGAGGCCCTTGGCCCGGATCAACACTTTCAGGGCCTTGGGGTGGATATGGATGCCGTCGGCGATGAAGCTTGCGGTCAGCTGGTCTTCGGCGAGTTGGGCGACGATCGGATTGGCCAGCTTGTGGGTGGTCTGCGGCATGCCGTTGCCGAGATGGGTCGACAGGCTGGCGCCGGCCGCGGCCGCGGCCTGGACCTGATCGAAATCGGCCGCGGTATGGCCAAGCGCGACGACGCGGCCGGAACCCCGGAGTGCCGCGATGAGAGCGAGCGCGCCATCGATTTCCGGGGCCATCGTCACCATCAGGATCGGCCGGCCGAGCACGGCCTGCAGCCGGTCGATCAGGCGAGGATCCGCCGCCGTCATGGCCTCGGGCGGATGGCAGCCGGAAAAGCCCGCGACCGGACTGAGGAAAGGCCCTTCCAGGTGATAACCAGGGCACATCAGAGGGCCGAGCCGGCTCGCCTGGATCGCCGTGTCGAGCGCCTTGAACCTGACCTCGAGTTGATCGGGATAGGCGGTGATGACGGTCGGCAGGCAGGTCGTCACGCCGGTGCGCAGCATGGCTTCCAGTGCGTGGTCGAGCGCGGCCGCGGTGATCGTGCCGGAATTGAAATCGACGCCGGCGAAACCGTTGACCTGGAGATCGACGAGGCCCGAGGACAGCATGGGTCTATATCTCCATCCGGTCCGAGGTCAGCGGCGCTGCAACAGCGATGCGGCGGCGGGGTCGAGCAGCAGCACGGCGTGAGCATGCTGCTGCAGGATCGAGGCGGGATGGGCGGGGCTCACCGCGCCCTCAACCGCATGGCGCACGGCCTCGGCCTTGCGCTGGTCGGGCACTGAGAGGACGATCAGTCGGCTCTTCAGGATCTGTCGGATGCTCATCGAGATGGCGCGCGCCGGCACCGCCTCGAGGCTTGGAAACCAGCCTTCGCCGAGCTGCTGGCGGCGGCAGGCCTCATCGAGCGTCACCACGATGAACGGCGCCTCGGTGTCGAAATCGGCCGGCGGATCGTTGAAGGCGAGATGGCAGTTCTCGCCGATGCCGGCAAAACAGACATCGATATGCCGGTCGCCGATCAGGTCGTTCAGCCGCCGGGCTTCGGCCTCCGGATCGGCCGCGTCGCCGTTGACCGGCACAAATTCGACCGCGCCGTTCAAGGGTTGGACGAAGCGTTCGAGGAGATATTTGCGGAAGCTCGCGGGATGGCTCTCAGGTAGTCCGACATATTCGTCGAGATGGAAGGCGGTGACCTTCGACCAGTCGATATCTTGCGCGCCGACCAGATGTTTCAGCGTGTCGAACTGGCTCGCCCCGGTGGCGACCACGATGGTCGCATGGCCAGCCTCGGCAATGGCCTTGCGGATGGCATCCGCGCCGAGTGCGGCGGCGGTCGCGCCGATGGCCTGCTTGTCCTCGACGATACGGATCTCGATCATGCTAATTTTGAACCTCGAAGACATAAATCGTTTCATTTATGATCTACGAAGTTTATGAGCGTGGCGGGGAAAGGCAATCTCTATTTCGAACGCTTGCGTTCTAAATAAAATGCGCATTGCAAAGCAGGACGACAGAGCATTGGTCATTGCAACGATCGCCGACATGCCGTTTGCCGGCGCCCATGAGCGCGACTGCGCCAGGGCCTTCACGCTGGTGGCGCGCGGCGCCGCACGGTCGCGCGCCGAGATCGGCGAGCAGCTCGGGCTTCGCTCGACCACGACCTCACGGGTGGTCGGCGATCTCGTGGCGCGCCGCCTGGTTCTGGAAAGTGCCGGCGAAAAGGCCGGGCGCGGCCGGCCGGCGGGGCTCCTGACGGCCAATTCGCGGCGCATCGGCGCGTCGGTCCTTCATGTCGCCAGCCGGTCGCTCGCCGGTGCGCTGGTCGACCTGAACGGCCAGGTGATCGAGCAGCGCTTCGCCGAGATCGCGCCGGATGCCGACAACGCGGTCATCGCCAAGGCCATGGCAGCGCTTGCCTCGGGGCTTGCCGATGCCATGCCGCGCGGCATGGAGCATGCCGGCACGGCGGTGTCGCTCTCCGGCCTGCTCGACCTCAAGCAGAAGACCTGGCTGATGTCGTCGCGCTGGCCAAGCATGCGCGGCCTCGACGTCCAATCGGTCCTGGCGCCGATCACGCCGCCGGTGGAGGTCTGCCGCAATCTCGATGCCGAGCTCAGGGCGCGCGCGATGCAGCGGCCGGCCGAGCATGCCGGCGGCGCGCTGCTGCTGCACTGGGGCTGGGGCGTCGGGCTCGCTTATGCTGTCGACGGCCAGTCCTTTGCGCCGGCCGGCGGGTCGTTCGGCGAGATCGGCCATTGGCGCTTCCAGACCTTGGCCGGGCGAGCCTGCGGCTGCGGCAATACCGCCTGTCTGGAAACCGGCGCGGCGCTCTGGGCGCTGATGCCGCGGCTCCGGCAGGACTGGCCGGAGCTCAGCGAGGACGAGGCGGCGCTGCAGGCGCAATTGCCGGATTGCGACCTGATGAGCCTTGCCGAGATCGACACGGCGGCGCGGCTCGTGGCGCGTGCGCTCGCCAATGTCTGCCGGCTGCTGTTTCCCGCGCGCATCACGGTCACCGGTCCGCTGGTCGCCAATGCGCGGCTCTGGGCGCATTTCGACGCCTTGTTCCGCGCCGAAGGCGTGATGCAGGGAATGGCCATGCCGCAGCTCGGCAATGACCGGGCGAGCCAGCATTACGAGATCTATGGCGCGGCCCAGCCGCTGCTGAGCCGGGCGGTGGAACGGGCGTTGTCGGCGACAAGGGGGTGAAGGGGCAACGAACCCTCTCCCTTTGGGCTACCGGATTCACACATCTCGACAATCCATGTCTTGGCGCGGTGTTTCTCGCTTCGTCATGGCCGTGCTTGTCACGGCCATCCACGTCCTCCCCGGTCAAGGCAATGCGTGGATGGCCGGCACAAGGCCGGCCATGACGAAAAAGGACGGCGCATGCGCTATCCGTGGTTCTCGTGCGAAGCCTTCAGAGGTGGCGAATTCAGGCCCCTTTGAGAGATGTGTGAATGTCGTAGCCCTTTGGGAGGGGGTCGGTTCGGCGCGAGCGCCAGCGCGGAGGTTACCCATCACGCTCGCTTGGAGCCGACCTCTTCGTCCCAGCGACGGAAGGCGAGCACCATTTTGTCCGGGTTGATCGGCGTCTCCACCGGCACTTCGGCGATCAGCTTGTCATATTCCGGCCGGCCGAATTCGCGGATCGCCGCCTGGCTTTCCGGCGGCGCCATCGACAAGGGCACGTCCTTGACCGCCGGGCCGGGATAAAAATAGCCCTCGTCATAGGTATAGGCCTGCTGAGCCGGGCTCAGCACCCATTTGATCAGCTCGAGCAGGACGGCGAGCTTGTCGTCGCCAACGCCCTTGGGCACGAACATGAACTGGGCATCCGACACCCAGTGGAAACCTTTCAGCGTCTGGATCCGCGCGGCCTTCGGCACGATGCCCAGCACGCGCGGATTGATGTCCCAGCCGGTGGTCGTGACGATGATGTCGCGCGAGCCTTCGCCGAGCTCCTTCATGGTCGCGCCGGTGCCGCCGGGATAATATTCGATATAGCGGCCGAGTTCCTTCAGATAGGCCCAGGTCTTGCTCCAGCCATTGACCGGGTCCTTCGGATCGCTGTCGCCGAGAATATAAGGCAGGCCCATCATGAAGGTGCGGCCGGGACCGGAATTGGCCGGCCGGGCATAGAGGAAGCGATTGGGATTGGCCTTGGCCCAGGCGAGCAGTTCCTCGGCGCTGGTCGGCGGCGTCCTGACCCGTTCGGGCAGATATTCGAGCAGCGGTCCCGAGGGGTAATAGACCATGCACATGCCGAAACCCTGGCCGAGATTGTGATTGTCCAGCGCGCCCTTGAGATAGATGTCCTCAGGCTTGGGCAGCACCGAGGCATAGGTCGGCAAGAGCGGCACCCAGAGCTGCTGGTCGATGCCGGCGGAGAGCACGTCCATGCCGCCGAGCACGAGATCGAGATCGACCCGCCTGGCGTCCTGCATCGCCTTGATCTTGCCAGGCAGTTCGGGGGCGGGCGCCTTGGTGAAGGTCATCCGCGAGACCAGGTTCGGCTTGGCCGCGCGGAAATTGTCGAGCGGCTTCTGCACCAGCGCCAGCGCGCCGCCGACATCGATGACATTGAGTGTGATGGGCGAGCGCGGCAGCGCCGGCCCTTGCGCTCGGGCGCCGGTGGCGCCGAGCGCCGCGGCTCCCGCGATACCACCCAGAACCAGGCGGCGCGACAGATCGTGATCGAAGGTGTCCATGGCGTGGTTTCCTTATCCCAGAGCGGAAGCTTGGCGCTTCCTCGTTGACCTGCCCGCGGGCAGAATTGCAGTTTCGATGGCGTGGCTTTCGGCCAGGGGCGGAGTGACGCGGTGACGGATCGAAAGAGCGGCGGCGCGGCGGGGGTGCCGACCGACATCAGGGCCTGGCTGACCCAGGTGCTGGTGCCGGCCTGGGCGGCGGCGGTTGCCGATCCGCGCCGGCCGGGCTTCGTCGAGCTGATGCGGCCGGGTTTCACGCCTGTCCTGACCGAGCGGCGGACGACCCTGGTGACCGCGCGGCTGATCTATGTGTTCAGCCATGGCCATTACCTCGATCCGGCCGGCCCCGGGCTTGCCGCCGCGCGCCACGGCCTGGACTTCCTGCTCGGCGCCTGCCGCGGCCCGGACGGCCGGTTCCGCCATGCCGTCACGGCCGCCGGCGAGGTTATCGACGGACGCTCCGATCTCTACGATCTCGCCTTCGTGCTGTTCGGGCTCGGCTGGTATGCCCGCGCCTCGGGTGATCTTTCGGTGCTGAGGGTTGCCGACGATGTCGCCGGTTTCATCGAGGCGAACCTCGCCCATGCGGCGGGCGGTTTCGCCGAGGATACGCTTCAGACCCTGCCGCGCCGGCAGAACCCGCATATGCACCTGCTCGAGGCTTTCCTGCTTTTGGCCGAGGTCGCGCCGGAGAGCCCCTGGCTCGGCCGGGCGACCGGCATGGTCGATTTGCTGCGCGCGCATCTTTTCGACGCCGAGACCGGCTCGCTCGGCGAATTCTTCACCGACGACTGGCGGCCGGCGGAGGGCCCGAGCGGCGCGATCCGCGAGCCCGGCCACCATTTCGAATGGTGCTGGCTCATCCACCACTACGCCCGCCTCGGCGGCGATGCGAGCGTGCTCGCCATGGCCGACAGGCTGTTCGCTTTCGGCCGGGCCCATGGCCTGGCAGCGGCCGATCCCGTCGGCGCCGCCTTCGATGAAATCGATCGTTCCGGCCAGGTGATCAAGCCGTCCAAGCGGCTCTGGCCGCAGACGGAACTGTTGAAAGCGCTGACCGCGCGCCTGGAATTCGGCCGTGACGATCAGGCCGGAGCGGCGATCGACCAGGTGCTGGCGCTGATCTTCCGGCATTATGTCGAGGCCGGCAGCGGCCGCTGGCTGAACCAGCTGGATGCGGCGGGACAGCCGGTCAGCGCCGATGTTCCGGTCCGGGTGCTCTATCACCTTGTCTTTGCGCTGGCCGAACTGGCGCGCGTCCGGCCCGAGGCCGGCGCCTGAACGGCTCCGGCCCCTGTCGGGTCGAACCGCGTCAGAGCGCGCCCAGCGCATAAAGAATGCCGCGCAGTTCGGCGAGGCCGCGCAGACGGCCGATCGCCGGATAGCCCGGGCTTACCTGTTTGGTCAGATCATCCAGCATGCGATGACCGTGGTCGGGGCGGAAGATGATGGTCTCGCCGGCTGCCCGCTTGCGGTCCTCGGCGACCAGCTCGCGCAGCACCGCGAGCATGTCGACATCGCCTTCGAGATGGGCCGATTCGTGGAAGCTGCGGCCGTCGCCCTCGCGCTTGGTGGCGCGCAAATGGGCGAAATGGATGCGCGAGGCGAAACGCCGGGCGATGGCGGGCAGGTCGTTGTCGGCGCGCACGCCAAGGCTGCCGGTGCAATAACACATGCCGTTGGCGGGTGAGGGCACGGCATCGAACAGGGCGGCATAGTCGTTGGCGGTGGAGGCGACGCGCGGCAGGCCGAACAGCGAGCGCGGCGGGTCGTCCGGGTGCAAGGTGAGCTTGACGCCAAGCGCTTCCGCCGCCGGCGTGACGGCTTGAAGGAAGCCGACCAGATGCGCGCGCAGCTTCGCCGCATCGATACCGGCATAGGCGCGCAGCCGGTCGCGGAAGGCCGGAATGGTCAGCGGTTCGGTGGTGGAGCCGGGCAGCGCGCTGGCGATATTGGTGGTGAGTTCGGCGATCTCGGCGTCGCTCATCGCCGCATGGACGGCGCGGGCGCGCTCCTTGTCGGCCACCGAATAGTCTTGGTCCGCGCCGTCGCGCGCCAGGATGAACAGGTCGAAGGCGGCGAAGCGGTCCTGGTCGAAGCGCATGGCGGTGGCGCCGGTCGGGATGACATGGTCGAGGTCGGTGCGCGTCCAGTCCACCACCGGCATGAAATTGTAGCAGATGACCTGGATGCCGGCGCCGGCGACCGCCTCCATGCTGGCGATCCAGGCCTCGATCTCGCTCCGGGCGGCGGCGCCCTGGCGCTTGACCGCGTCGGGGATCGGGATGCTCTCGACCACCGACCAGGTCAGGGGCGAGCGTCCCGGCGGGGTGGTCTCGATCAAGGCCAGGTGGTCGGTGACCTCGGCCAAGGTCCAGGCGCGTCCGATCGGCACATGGTGAAGCGACGAGACCACGTCGGTCGCGCCGGCCTGGCGCACCGCGTCGAGCGGCACATTGGCGTGCGGGCCATACCATCTCCACCCCTGCCGCATCCTGTTGGCTCTCCTTGAGGTCTGTTCGGCGTTCAGACGAAACTGTCGGGGAAGGTGCTGCGCAGCTTCTCGGTATCGGGAATGACCGCGCTCAGGTGCTTGTGCATGGCGGCGCGCGCCGCCGTGACGTCATGGGCGGCGATGGCGTCACGGATCAGGGCATGTTCGCTGAGCACGAATTCCATGCGGCCGAGCGCCGGCAAGGTCAGCCGGCGGCAGCGATCGATCTGGACCTTGGCGGGTTTCAGATAGGTCCAGATGCCGGGATGGCCCGATATCGCCGCGATCGTCTCGTGGAAGGCCTCGTCAGCCTCGTGGAAGGCGTTGAGGTCCTGCCGGTCGCTGAAAAATTTCTGGCGGGCCAGAATATCGTCGAGCCGCGCCATGTCCTCCGGCGTCGCCGAAGCGGCGGCGCGCGACACGGTCGCATCTTCCAGCGCCTGGCGAATGATCACCGCCTCGGGGATCAGCCCGACCGGGATACGTGCGACGAAGGTGCCGGATTGCGGGAAGATGTCGACAAGGCCGTCCTCGACCAGGCGGATCAGCGCCTCGCGCACCGGCGTGCGGCTGACGCCGAAACGTTCGGTCAGCATCTTTTCGTTCAGCGCGGTTCCAGGCGTCAGTTGCATCGAGACGATCGCGGCGTGAAGGTCACGGTAGATCGCGGTGGCGGTCGTGGTTCGCTTGATCGCCGGGCTGCGCTGCTGGGCGGATACCGGTCGCAGCGACGGGCTCGCCGACGCGGGTGCCGCGCCGGCCTTCTCACCCGGTTTTTCAAACAGGCCCACGCGCTTGCTCCCGCCTTCAGCATTGTTGGAATACTAATATATTGTTTCTCGAGGCGCGCCAAGCTACCAAGCTATCTCCGGATTGGAGGAGGCCCGTCCTGGCAGGGCGTCCCGGGTTGCAATGAGCCACTGATAGATTAGTATATCAATAAGGGATGCGATCCGAAATCAGCAAGGACCTGGTCAACAGGGTCTGCCGGATCGCCCTTCGCAAGGTTTGAGGAAACGCATGGGAATGCCGACGGGACAGGCCGACGGAGCATCGAAGGCCGGCGCGGCAGGGCCTTGGCCATGGCTGGCCGGTGGCCACAGCGCGACCTCGCCGGTGCGGCCGATCCGGCCCGGCGCACGGCGGGCCTCCGGTCGCGGCGGCGTCGCGTTCCGTCATCATCATTGGACCCGAGAACAGGACACGCCTTGAGATGTTGCTTGCCTCGTCCCCCTTCAAGGAAATCCGGCTGGATCGCGTCAGCCGCGCCTTCGGCAACGTCAACGCCTTGCGCGACGTCTCGCTGTCGATCGCCAAGGGTGAGTTCATCGCGCTGCTCGGGCCATCGGGCTGCGGCAAGTCGACCGCGCTCAATTGCATTGCCGGGCTGCTGGCGACCACCGCCGGCGGTATCTATGTCGACAGCAGGCGCATCGACCAGCTGAAGCCGGAAGATCGCGGCTTCGGCATGGTGTTCCAGAATTATGCGCTGTTCCCGCATATGACGGTGCGCCAGAATATCGGCTTCGGCCTGAAGATGCGGCGCACCCCCAGGACCGAGATCGACAAGCGGGTCGAAGAGGCGCTCGGCCTGGTCCGGCTGGAGACGCAGGGCCACAAGCTGCCGGGCCAATTGTCGGGCGGCCAGCAGCAGCGCGTGGCGATTGCCCGGGCCATCGTCATCGAGCCGCCTTTGGTGCTGATGGACGAACCCTTGTCCAATCTCGACGCCAAGCTGCGGCTGGAAATGCGCGCCGAAATCCGCCGCATCCACAACCAGCTCGGCGCCACCACCATCTATGTCACCCACGACCAGGACGAGGCCTTGTCGCTGGCCGACCGGGTGGTGGTGCTGCGCGACGGTGCGATCCGCCAGGTCGGCGCGCCGCCCGAGCTCTACGAGAGCCCCGACCATCTCGACGTTGCGGAGTTCATGGGCTTCCGCAACCGACTGACCGGCAAGGTCACGGCGCGCGAGGGTTCGTTTGCGACGATCGCGGTCGGCGGCACCACGCTGTCGGGCCGCTTGCGGGCGGATCTTGCCGTCGGCGCCGACGCTGTTATCGCGGCCCGGCCGGACGACGTCGCCGGGGGGCCCGGCGGCGCCAATTCGATCGGCGCCACCGTCGAGACGATCGAATATCGCGGCCGCGAATTCGTCGGCACGGCGCGCACCGCCGATGGCCTGGAACTGATCTTCCACGCGCCCAGCCGCGCCGCTCTCGGCAGCGCCATTTCGCTCACGGTCGATCCCGGCCGTGCCCTCGTCTTTGCCGCGTGAGGCCGGTCATGGCTGACACAGACCTCGCCGCCGGCCCCGGATTCCGCCAGCGCCTGGCGCTGCGTGGCATCGACGGCATCACCTTGCTGATCCTGCCGGCCGTGCTCTTCGTGCTGGCGATCTTCGTCTATCCGTTTCTCTACGGCCTGATGCTGTCATTCACGCCGCGCGAGGGCGGCATGCTGGCCAATTACCAGAAGTTCTTCGCCGATCCGTTCCTCTACGACACGATCTGGACGACGCTGAAGCTCGCCCTGCCGGTGACCATCATCAGCCTGGTGCTGGCCGTGCCGATCGCCTTCCGCGTCAGGCTGATGTATCGCCAGCGCCTGTTGACCACCATCCTGGTGCTGCCGGTGACGCTCGGCACGGTGCTGGTGGCCGAAGGGCTGCTCAACTATCTCGGCCCCCAGGGCTGGTTCAGCCGCACGCTGATGCTCATCGGCGCGATCGACCGGCCGGTGAAGCTGACCAACAATTATTGGGGCGTCTTCGCCTCGCTGATCATTACCGGCTTCCCCTTCACCTTCCTGCTCACCCTGTCCTATGTCACCGGCATCGACCCGGCGCTGGAACAGGCGGCCGCCACTCATGGCGCCAAGAGCTGGCAAAGGTTCCGTTTTGTCCTGCTGCCGCTGCTGATCCCGGGGCTGGCCATCGCCTTCTGCCTGTCCTTCGTCCAGGCCTTCGCGGTGTTTCCCTCGGCCGTGCTGCTCGGCGCGCCGGCCGGGCCGACGCGGGTCATCTCGATCGCGGCTTATCAGGCGGCCTTCGAGCAATATGACTACGCCATGGCCTCGGCCATCGCGATGATCATGGCGGTGGTCCAGCTGGCGATCGTCATTGGCGTGCTGGGCCTGCGCGGCCTGTTCTATCGCGGCGCGACCGCCGGCGGGAAAGGCTGAAGCGATGATCCGCGATACCACTGTCGGAGCCAAGCTCTGGATCACCGCCATCTGGGTGATCGTCGGCTTCTTCGTGCTCAACCTGTTCGCCATGATCGCCACCGTCGTGTTGTCCTCCTTCGGCACGCGCTGGCTCGGCACCTGGCTGCCGGCGGCCTTCACCACGCGCTGGTATTTCGCCGCCTGGGCCGAATTCCAGCTCTATGACGTGCTGATCGTCACGCTGCAGATCGCCTTCACCGTGGTGGCGATCTCAGGGCTGCTCGGCGTGCCCGCCGCCTATGCGCTCGCCCGCCGCGAGTTTCCCGGCAAGAAGGCGGTGATGCTGCTGTTCCTGCTGCCGCTGCTGGTGCCGCCGATCACCTTCGGCATACCGCTCGCGACCGTGCTCTATCAGGCCGGCGTCGGCGGCACGTTCTGGGGTGTCGTGCTCGCCAACCTGGTGCCGACCGTGCCCTTCGTCATTCTGGTGATGATCCCGTTCATCGAGCAGATCGACCCGAAGGTCGAAGCCGCCGCCCGGGTGTTCGGCGCCGACACGTTTCGGCTGTTCCTGCATGTGCTGCTGCCGATGCTGCTGCCCGGCATCCTGGCGGCCCTGCTCCTGGTGCTGGTGCGCACCATCGCCATGTTCGAATTGACCTTCCTGACCTCGGGCCCGACCAGCCAGACGCTCGTCGTGGCGCTCTATTATTCGGTCTTCGCCTCGGGCGTGCGCGCCGTGCAGTCGATCGACGCCATGGCGGTGGTCTATATGGTCACGACACTGATCTGGCTGTTGATCGCGCTGCGTTTCGTCAACCCGACCCAGATCGTCGCGCGGGCAAAACAGCAGCAGACGACCTGAAGGGGTCGACGCATTTCGCTAAGACAAAAGCCTCGGCGAGTGATCTCGCCGAGGCTTTTTCATGGGCTGATGTTCCGATTCGAGAGCAGGACGTTTTGAGGGCGAGGCATTGGAACCGTATTGCAATTCGGTCTACCGTCCTTCGAGGCTCGCTGCGCTCGCGCCTCAGGATGAGGATCGTAGAGAATTGCAGGGGCGGCGGCGCAGAGTGCACGCCTTGCTTCGCGCTTCATGAGCAAGGCTGATGCAATACACTTCCCCACCTCATCCTGAGGTGCGAGCGTAGCGAGCCTCGAAGGACGGCAAACCGCAGTGCAGCATTGGTCAGTCTCGCTTGCGTCGAGACGTCGGCCGGGCTGATGGAACCGTCTCCGGGGCGTCAAAGCCGAGTTCGGCTCGCAACTTCCTGGGCAGCGCGCGCGCCACCATGGCGTGGGCGTGGCGCAGATAGTCGGCCAGCGCGTCGTCGGGCAAGCCGGGTTCGGCATATTGCTGCAGCCATTTCAGGCCGCGCGAGGCGAGATAGGGGGCCGGCCGCAAGCCTGGATGGTCCTGCAGCAGTTGATAGGTCATGTCGCTGACCTTGAAGGTGATCGCGCCGGCGGGCACCGCCAAGGCGAAGACCTTGCCGCCGACCTTCCAGACATGGGAACCGCCCCATTGGATGACGCGGGTCGTCGCGGGAAGCGACCCGCACAAGAGATCGAATTCTTCGCGGGTCATCAGCGATCATCCCGCGGTACGCGGCTGACCGCACGATCCGGAGCGCCGCCTGGCTCGGCGGCCAGCACGCAGATCTTGCGTGCCACCTGCCACGACTTCTCGAAGGCGGGCACGGGCAGGAACTCGAAACGCGAGTGGAAATTATAGGCCCCGGTAAAGAAGTTCGGCGTCGGCAGGCCCCGGGCGGAGAGGGCCGCGCCGTCGGTGCCGCCACGCATGGGCAGCTGCTTGGGCTGGATGTCGAGCGCCGCCAGCGCGGCGAACAACAGGTCGACGGAACGACGGTCGTCGCCCAGGCTGTCGAGAATATTGCCGTAGGTGTCGGTGATCCGGCAGTCGACACGGCCGGTCGGATAACGCGCCGCGATCGCCGCCGCCGCCGCCGCGAGCCGCTGCTTGCGCTGTTCGAACCGCGTCTTGTCGAAATCGCGGATCATGACCTTCAGGCGCGCCTCGCCGGCATTGGCCGTCATGTCGGTGAACCAGACATAGCCCTCGCGCCCCTCGGTGCGCTCCGGCGTCTCGGCACGGTCGAACATGGCGACGAGATCGAGCGCCATCAGCAAAGGGTTGACCAGGACATCCTTGGCCGACATCGGGTGGGCGCTGACGCCGGTGAAGACGATCTCGGCGCCCGCGGCGTTGAAGTTCTCGATCACCACTTCGCCCAGCTCGCAGCAGTCGATCGTATAGGCGAAATCGGCGTCGAAACGGGCGAGGTCGAGGGCCTTGGCGCCACGCAGCCCGATCTCCTCGTCTGGAACGAAGGCGACCAGGATGTCGCCATGGGCATCCTCGGGGCCGAGATCCGCCACGAGCGTCATGATCGCCGCGATCGCGGCCTTGTTGTCGGCACCGAGCACGCTGGTGCCGTCGCCGACGATTATATCGGCGCCGAGCCAGGGCAGGATCTCCGGATGTTCCGCCACGCGCAGCCAGATGTCCTGTTGCCGATTGAGGCAGAGATCGCGACCCTCGAACCGCAGGAGCTGCGGCCGGATCACCGGGGAGAGGCCCGAATCGACCGTGTCGAGATGCGCGATGAAGCCGATCTTCGGCGCGCCGGGCCGGTTGCCTCGCTTCAGCGCGGTGACGGTCGCGTGGTCGTCGACGACCACCTTGTCGAGGCCGAGGCCGCGCAATTCGTCGGCAAGCAGGCCTGCCAGCCGCTGCTGGCCGGGCGTGCTCGGCAGCGACGGCGATTTGGCGTCGCTCTGGCTCTCGATCGCCAGATAGCGGAAGAACCGCTCGATCAACTGCTCGCGAGTACTCATGCCGGCTCCGTTCGATCGGCCGGTCCGCGGCGTCGGTCATGATCGCTGCGAACTGGCTCTGCGAACGTTCTACCCGAAACGATGGCGCCGCCAAGACAAGGGCGGCGGGGTGTCCGCCAGCCGTCCAAGTGCCCCGGGCCGCCCTTGCCGATCAGATCGGCTGGCTGCAGCTCGGATCGGCGCGGATGATGTCGGCGATCAGTTGCTG
Source organism: Phreatobacter stygius (assembly GCF_005144885.1). NCBI lineage: Bacteria > Pseudomonadati > Pseudomonadota > Alphaproteobacteria > Hyphomicrobiales > Phreatobacteraceae > Phreatobacter > Phreatobacter stygius. The sequence continues at coordinate 1,594,293 of NZ_CP039690.1, read as the reverse complement.
GGTCGCCAGCGCCTCTTCGCCGGTCACGACGGGATCGCGTCCGCCGGCGATCGCATCCAGGAAGTCGGCGATCAGCGCGCGATGGGCGTCGTGGGGGAAATCCATGATCGCGGCACCGCCGCCGGAATTGCCCTCGGGCGCGATGGTCTCGTTGCGGCCGTCGAGAGTGCCGACGGTCAGGCCGCCGCCGGCGAGCGTGGCGGTGCCGGCCGAACCGATGATCTGCATGGTCTCGGCGGAGCCCGGATAAGCCGAGGTCGTCGCGACGAGCGAGGCCGGCGCGCCGCCCCTGAGCGTCATCAGCGCGGTGACGTGGTCTTCCGCCTCCATCCGGTGCAGGCTGGTGCACCGGACCTGCGAGGCGACCACCTTGTCGATGCCGAGCAGCGAACGGAACAGGTCGAGGGCGTGGATCGCCTGCGACATCAAGACGCCGCCGCCGTCGCGGGCGAAGGTGCCGCGGCCCTCGGCGTCGTAATAGCTCTGCGGCCGCCACCAGGGCACGGTCAGCGAGGCCGCTTCGATCGTGCCGAGACCGCCTTCGGCCAGGATGTCGCGCAGGCGCAGGCTCGCCGGGCGGAAGCGGTGCTGCAGCACGACACCGAGCCGGCGGCCCGAACGGCGGCCGCTCGCGACGATCGCCTCGGCGCGCGCCAGCGTGGTGTCGAGCGGCTTTTCCAGGAGCACGTGCTTGCCGGCGGCAAAACAGGCTTCCGCCACGCTGCCATGGGCATTGGCGGGGGTCAGCACCAGCACGGCCTGGACGGCGGGATCGGCCAGCGCCCGGGCCATGTCGGTGGTCACGGGAAAGGGGAACTGTCCGGCGAAAGCGCGGATGCGCTCTTCACTGCGGCTCACCGCCCAGCGCACGTCGACGCGGTCGGCAAGGTCGATCAGGCTTTTGGCGTGGGGCAGCGATGCCGGCCCAAGGCCTATGACGGCGATACCGGTCCTGGTCATGCAATCATCCTCAGTTCGGCCGGGCGTTCAACACGGTCGCCTTCGCCTGGGCCTCCAGCGCCACGCGGCTGACGGTGAAGACGTGAGACTGCGGCATGGCGGTCTCGGTACGGTCGCGGCAGTCGGCCAGGAAGCGGCGGAAATAGGTGACCGGTTCTTGCGACGCGTCGATATGGCGGGTGCCGTGGCGGTCGACCAGGAAGACATGGTCGGTGCCCGGCCGTCCCGCGATATCGACATATTTGCGCAGCTCGATGGTGCCTTCGGTGCCGAGGATGACCAGCCGGCCGTCGCCCCAGGTCGGCAAGCCGTCGGCGGTGAACCAGTCGACCCTGACATAACCGGTGGCGTGGTCGCTGCGCAGCAGTATTTCGCCGAAATCCTGGAAGTGGGCCAAGTCGGGCGCGCCGAAATGGCCAATGGCGCTCGATGCGATCGTCGCGTCGTCCGAGCCGGTGAAGATCAGGAACTGGTCGATCTGGTGTGAGGCGATATCGACCAGGATGCCGCCGAACCGGGCGGCGTCGAAAAACCAGGAGGGGCGGATCGCCCGGTTCAGCCGATGCGGCCCGAGACCGAGCGTCTGCACCACCCGGCCGATCGCGCCACCGTCGATCAGTTTGCCGGCGACCGAGGTCGCCGGCACGATGAAACGTTCGGAAAAGCAGATCGAAAAGATCCGGCCGGTTTCGGCCGCCACGCGCCGCACCATGTCCAGTTGCTCCGATGTGGTGATGCCCGGCTTGTCGGTCATCACATCCTTGCCGTGGCGCATGGCGGCCACCGCGATGCCGGCCCGCTCGGCCGGGATCGCGGCGGTGATGATCAGGCCAATCGAGGGGTCCTCGAGAAAGACCCGGCGGTCGGCGACCTCGGCGAGGCCGGGGAAGCGCTCGCGCACCCCGTCCAGCACTTTCGGATCGGACGTCCCGGGATCGAAGCCGGCGCAGGTCGCGCCAGCGTCGATCAGCCCGGAGATCATGTGGTAGATATGGCGGTGATCGATCCCGATGACGGCGAAACGCATGGCCCGGTTCAGCCCCGCCGTTTGGCGCCGCCGACCTCGCGGTCCCATTTCTCGAAAGCCGCGACCAGGGCCGCGGGCTTCAGCGGCACTTCGACCGGATATTTGGCGATCAGCGCGTCATATTCCGGGCGGCCGAACTCGGCGAGCACCGCGCGGCTCTCGGCAGGCGCCGCGCTCAGCGGCACGTTCTTCACCGCCGGGCCGGGATAGAAATAACCCTTGTCATAGGTATAGGCCTGTTGCTCGGGTTTCAGCATGAAGCTCATCAGGCGCAGCAGAGCCGCCACCTTGGGCGTCGGCACGCCCTTGGGGATGCACATGAACTGGGTGTCGGGCACCCAGTGCGTGCCATCCAGCGCGAAGGTCTTGACCTCGGCCGGCACGACGCCGAGCGCGCGCGGGTTGATGTCCCAGCCGAAGGTCGAGACGATCATGTCGCGCGAGCCCTCGGCAAGCTCCTTCATGGTGACGGTGGTGCCCGGCGGGTAATATTCGATGCCCTTGTCGAGCTCCTTCAGGTAGGCCCAGGTCTTGTCCCAGCCGTTGATCGGATCGGCTGGATCCTTGTCGCCGAGGATGTGAGGCATGGCCATCAGGAAGGTCCAGCCGGGGCCGGAATTGACCGGCCGGGCGTAACAGAAGCGGCCCGGATTGGCCTTGACCCAGGCGAGCAGCTCCGCGGCGTTTTTCGGCACGACCTTGACGCGGTCGGGGGCATATTCGAACAGCGGACCGGACGGCGAATAGACCACCGCGACGCCGGCGGTCTGGCCGAAGTTGCGCTGCATCATCAGCGCGCTGTCATGGTAGATGTCTTCGGGCTTCGGCAGCTCCTCGGCATAGTCTTTCCAGACCTCGATCCAGAGGCCCTGGGTGATGCCGTCGGACATGGCGCCAGGGCCGGTCAGCACCAGGTCGATGTCGACCGCATTGGCCTGCTGCTGGGCCTTCAGCTTGGCCGGCAGCTCGGGCGAGGGTGCGCGCGAAAAGATCAGGCGCGAGACGATCCGGGGGTTTTCGCGGGCGAATTTTTCGAGCGCCGCCTGGGTCAGCTGCAGGTTGCCGGCGACGTCGACGATGTTCAGCGTCACCGGGGTCGAGGCCAGCGGCAGGCTGGCCGCCAGCGCCTCGGCCGCGGGAAAAGTCATGGTTCCGGCCATGCCGGCGAGCGCCTGGCGCCGCGTGATCCCAAACATTGTCTTGGTTTCCTGTCCGTTTCCACCTGATACCGGCCAGGCTTTCTCGATCCGCTTCGTTCGGTGAGCGGTGCCTGGCTTTCTGATATACTAGTGGACCAGCAGCGATTGGCAATCGCCGCGCGCCAGGATTTGCAGGATGGCGGCCGGGCTGAAACGGCGGCCCGGCGCTGCAGCGCGGCCCTGCCGGATCAGGCCTGGTCCAGCGCCTGTTCGAGCAGGGCGAGCGCCTGGATAGCGAACAGGCGCATATTGGCTGCGCGATCCGACAGGCCGGTTTCCAGCGTCTCGACCCGCGACGACGGGCCGCTGATGGCAAGGCAGCTATGGCCGGCGGCATCGCCATAACGATTGCCGGTCGGACCGGCGGCGCCGGTCTCGGCGAGGCCCCAGCTCGCCTGGAAGGCGATGCGCGATCGTTCGGCCAGCAGCCGCGCATAGGGCTCGGAGGACGAGCGCATGCCGGCCATGTCGTCGAGCGAGATGCCGAGCAGGGCTTCGCGGGCCGTGGCCGTATAGACCACCGCGCCGCCGAGGAAATAACGCGATGCCCCGGGCACGGCGAGCAGCGCCGCCGAGAGCAGTCCGCCGGCGGAGGATTCGGCCACCGCGATGGTCTCTCTGCGCGCGATCAGGCGCGCCGCGACGCGGCCGGCGACCTCATCCAATTCCGTGCTCATCATGTCCTGCCTCATGCTCCATCCTCCTGCCAGGTCCGCCCGTCACGTTCGATCAGCGCGATCGCGGCCGAGGGCCCCCAGGTGCCGGCCGTATAGGGGCGCGGCGGCTCGTCCATATTGCGCCAGGCCTCCAGGACGGGATCGATCCAGCGCCAGGCCGCCTCGACCTCGTCGCGCCGCATGAACAGCGTCTGGTCACCGCGCACGACATCGAGGATCAGGCGTTCATAGGCATCGGGATTGCGCACCTTGAAGGCCTCGGCGAAGGTCATGTCGAGCGGCACATGGCTGAGGCGGATGCCGCCGGGCCCGGGGTCCTTGATCATCAGCCAGAGCTTCACGCCTTCGTCCGGCTGTAGCCGGATGACCAGCTGATTGGGCAGGATCGGCCCGGCCGTTTCGCTGAAGGCCGAATGCGGCACCGGCCGGAAACCGATGACGATCTCGGAGACGCGGGCGGCGAGGCGCTTGCCCGTGCGCAGATAGAAGGGAACGCCGGCCCAGCGCCAGTTCGCCAGCTCGGCCTTGACGGCGACGAAGGTCTCGGTCCGGCTCTGCGGCGAGCCGAGTTCGTCGAGATAACCTGGCACCGCCCCGCCGGCCGAGGCGCCGGCCCGATATTGGCCACGCACGGTGGCACCCGCGGCATTGTGCCGGTCGATCGGTTTCAGCGCGCGCAGCACCTTGAGCTTCTCGTCGCGCACCGCATCGGCCTCGAGCGAGGGCGGCGGCTCCATGGCGACCAGGCAGAGGAGCTGGAGCAGGTGATTCTGCACCATGTCGCGCAGGGTTCCCGCGGTGTCGTAATAGCCGGCGCGGCCCTCGACGCCGAGGCTTTCGGCAACCGTGATCTGGACATGGTCGATATGGGCGCTGTTCCACAGCGGCTCGAACAGCGCGTTGGCGAAGCGCAAGGCCATCAGGTTCTGCACGGTCTCTTTGCCGAGATAGTGATCGATCCGGTAGACGCGCTCCTCGGGAAACACCTTGCCGATGGCCTGGTTCACCTGGATCGCAGAAGCGAGGTCCCGGCCAATCGGCTTTTCGATCACCACCCGGGCATCGTTGCCGGACAGCCCGAAACGGCCGAGCTTCTCGCAGATCGGCCCGAACAGTTGCGGTGCGGTGGCGAGATAGTGGACCGGAATACGATCGGCAAAGGCGGCGACCTTGCTCGACAGATCGCTCCAGCCGTCCTCGCCCTCGGCGTCGACTGCGGCATAATGCAGCCGGGCCAGGAAGCGATCGAGGTCCGGCCCGGCGCCGTCGGCAGCCGGGACATGTTCGATAATGGCGGCGCGGGCGAGCGCACGGAACGCGTCCTGTGTCATGGCGCGCCGTGCCACCCCGATCATGACGGCTTCGGCCGGCAACTGGCCGGCGAAATCGCGCTGGAACAACGCCGGCAGCAGCTTGCGGCGCGCCAGATCGCCGGTCGCGCCGAACACGGTCAGGACAAAGGGCGCCACCGGTATCACGCGGCTGGTCATGCAAGGGCCTTTCTTCGGTGCGATCGAGAGCCATCCCAGCCGGCCGCGTGATCATGCCCTGGACGAAGCCTGGCTGGAAGCCTATCGGCTTGTTCCCGCCAAGGAGTGTTTAAGCCCGATGAAAGCAGAAGACACGGACCTGCCGATTATTGCCTTCGCCAGCGCCGCGGAGTGGGAAGCCTGGCTTGGCGCGCAGCCCAGGACCGCGCCGGGCGTCTGGCTGAAATTTGCCAAGAAGACCTCGGGAATCGCCAGCGTGTCGCAGCTGGAGGCGGTCGAAGGCGCGCTCTGCCACGGCTGGATCGACGGCCAGAGCAACCAGGTCGACAAAGACTTCTGGCTGCTCCGCTTCACCCCGCGCAAGGCGCGCAGCCGCTGGTCGGAGGTCAACCGGACCAAGGCGCTGAAGCTGATCGAGCAGGGCCGGATGGCGCCGGGTGGCCTCGCCGAGGTGGAGCGCGCCAAGGCCGACGGCCGCTGGGAGGCGGCCTATGCGCCGCAGAGCACGATCGGCATTCCCGACGACCTCAAGGCGGCGCTCGACGCCGCCGCGGAGGCCAAAGCCCTGTTCGAGCAACTGGACGGCCGGAACCGCTATGCCATCCTGCATCGCATCCACGCGGTCAAGAAAGCCGAGACCCGGGCGCGCCGGATCGAGACCTATGTCGCGATGCTCGGACGCGGCGAGACGATCTATCCGCGGACGGGCAAGCGCCAGCCAGTGTGAGGTGTTCGGGCCGGGCGCGCCGGCGACGGAACCGCTTGATCCCATCAAGGGTCTTGGTTCCGCCGTCCGGCTGCCTCCAGGCAGGCGATGACCTCGGCATCGTCCACCTGCGGGAAGCTCAGGTAGTGGCGGCTGACCGCGCTCAGGTCTGCGGGCGCCTCCTGGCAGACCACCACGTCGACCTCGGCCTGGAGCGCCGTCACCTGGTCGGCCGCGGCGACCGGAACGGCAAGAATGATCCGGCCGGGCCGGCGGCGGCGCACCGCCTGGATCGCGACGCGGATCGAGGCACCGGTCGCGATGCCGTCATCGACGATGATGACGTCGCGCCCGGCGAGTTCCACCGGGCTGCGGCAGGCGCGATAGCGCTGGCCGCGCCGTTCGAGCTCAGCCCGCGCCCGTGCGACCAATTGGTCGGCTTGGGCACTGCCGACGTGCAGGTACCGCAACAAGACATCGTCGAGCACGATGTCGGCTTCGGCTCCCTCGACGACGGCGCCGAGCGCCAGTTCGGGCTGGGCCGGTGCGCCGATCTTGCGGACCAGGACGAGATCGAGAGGCGCGCCGAGAATCGTGGCGATTTCGGCGGCGACCGGTACGCCGCCGCGCGGCAAGGCGAGGACCACCGGCCGGTCCAGCGTCATGGCGGACAGTCGGGCCGCGAGCAGACGGCCGGCGTCTTGCCGATCCCTGAGCATTCGGCTGCCTCCTCCGCTTCTGCGGCCGTGGCGGCGTTCCTGCCCGATCATAACACGAGCGCGGCCATCGCCAGCCGCCATCCGTGCCGAGACGCTTGACGTCCGGGGGTGTCGCGAACCAAGCTCGGCGGGTCCGAAACGTGGTATGCCGCGACAGGCCCCTGGCCATCCGGCCAGACCTCCCCTGTCGTGAGCGCCAGCCCCTTTCGAGTGCGGACCCCAGATGAACCAGAGCCGGGTAGACCGCGGGATCCTGTTTGCCGATGTCGAGGGCAGCGTGCGGCTGTTCCGCCGCCTGTCCGACCCGGTCGCGCATGACGCGGTCGAGGCTTGCCTCGGCGAAATCCGCGGGGCGGTCGACCAGGCCGGCGGGCAGGTGGTCAAATCGATCGGCGACGGTGTCATGGCGGTGTTCGACGATTTGGCGATGGCCTGCGAGGCGGCGGTCGCCGCCCAGCGCCGGTTGAACGCCCGTTTGATCGACCGGCCGGTGCCGGAGGGCGAGGCGACCCGCCTGCGGATCGGCATCCACGCCGGTCCGGTGATTGCCGAGGCCGGAGATTTTTTCGGCGACACCGTCAATATCGCCTCGCGGCTCGCGGGCGTCGCCAGCGGTGGCGAAATCATCATGGACATGGCCTTGGCCAAGCAGCTGTCGCCGATCCAGCGGCGCATGGTTCGCCGCCTCGGCACGATCGCGATCAAGGGGCTGACGCCGCCGCGCGCCATCGCCGAGCTGTTGTGGGACACCAATCCGGGCTCCACGGTGACGGTGGTGACCGGCCGGTGGGGCGGCTCGCGCGGGCCCCAAGGCGGTCCACGCCTGGGCCTTGCCTATGCCGACCGGCGCTGGACCTCGCTCGACGGCAGCGAGCGGATCACCATTGGCCGGAACGAAGGCAATACCATCGTCGTCGCCGAGCCGCGCGCCTCGCGCGACCACGCCACCATCGAGTTCCGTGGCGCGCTGTGGGTGCTGATCGATCACAGCACCAATGGCACATCGGTGGCTTTTGCCGACGAGGCCACGATCATGTTGAAGCGCCAGGAGCTGATCCTGCATGGCCTGGGCACGATCGGCGCGGGGTTCGATCCGGCCAAGGCGCCCGGCGGGGCGATCCGCTTCACCGTGCTGAGCACCTGACGCGGCGGCCGGTTCGAGGGCGGCCCGTTATCCGCCGATCAGCACCGTGAAGCAGCCGGTCAGGATGGCGCCGCCGGCCAGCGTCAGGTCGGCGATGCGGGCGGCCGGCAACCCGCCGATCAGCACCGAGGTCGAGCCGGTGATGATCGGATCCGGCACGGGCACGCAGACGCAGACATCGGTTATGCGGGCCGCCGGCAGGGCGCCGATCAGCACATTGGGCATGCCGACGGCGACGATCGGCGTCATCGCCGGCGCCACCATCGGGCACATGTGCATGTCCGTCAGCCGTGCGGCGGGGCGACCCATCCGACCTGTCTCCCTGGGTGGCGAGAGCCGCCTGCCGCGGTCTCGCGGATTGATGGCCGGCGCGGCTGGCGACCGCGCCTGCGGCGCCGGCCGGCGCCGCGCTGCGAGGGCTGCCGCCGTCAGGCCGGCGCGTGGGCCTTGGTCCATTCCTCGAAGGTGGTCATGCGCACGTCGATCAGGTCGTAGGCGACCATCAGATAGCCGCTCTCGGTGGTGATCACCGCTTCCGGCTTCACCTGCATCACGTCCTGCGCCATGACGCCGACATAACGCGGCCCGCCCCAGATATATTCGAAGGCGTAGATCGGCAGGCCGCTGGCCGACGAGCCGACCCGCTCGATATTGCGCTTCAGGCGGATATCCGACCAGCCGCCGCTGCCCGCGCCGCCGCCGCCGCCGCCGGCATCGCCACCGCCGCCCATCGTGCCGACAGTGCCGGGAACATCGGGTGCCACCTGCCGCGGACGGACCCGCTCAACCTGCCGCGTCTCGGCCCTCGGCGCCTCCCGGTACCGGCGCGGTTGCTCGACATAACGCACCTCGCGCTCGCGGTACCGGCGCGGCTGCTCGACGTAACGCACGGGGGCTTCCCGATAATAGGTGCTGGTGACCCGCGTGCGCGGACGGTCGTCCCATTCGGCTCGATCACTGACGCAGCCGGTCAGGATGAACCCGGCCGCCAGGATGCATGCCGCACCAGTGGTCTTGTGCATTTTCGACATCATGTCCTCCATTGGGCAGTCGTTCCGCCCGTCCGTCTCAGAACAGGTCAATGCGCGGGTTGCGTTGTTCCCAGCTGCGCCGCGCCAGGGCGACCAGCCGGTCTTCGAGCGAGGCGGCGCTGACCGCGGCCGCGTCAGCGCCGGTCAACTGCCTGAGCAGGCGTTGCTCGACCTTTCGCTTGTCGTCTTCCGGCAGGCGATGAAGCAGCTGCCGGGCATTGTTGTCGGGATCGCCGACGCCTGGACGATTGAGCGCCGTGGCGAGCGCGAAATAATAGCCGGCATCGACATTGTTGCGCAGGCGGCCAGCGCCCTGCAGTGCCAGCCGGCCCCGGTCGAAGGCGCCCCAATAGTCGCCCCGCTCGGCACCACGTTCGAACCAGGTCGCGGCGAGCGCTTCGTTGCGTGGCACGCCGGCGCCGTCGCGATAGAGCCTGGCGACATTGGTCGGCGCATAGGGATGCCCGCCCGAGGCGGCCCGGACGAAATAGTCCATGGCCTTCCTGACGTCGCGCGGCACGCCGGTGCCACGCAGATAGGCGACGCCGACATTGTTGAAGGAGTAGATGTCGCGCCGCTCGACGCCGGCCTGGTAGAAGCGCATGCCGCGCTCGGTGTCGGCGGTCATGCCGGAACCCGAGGTGAAGATATAGCCGAGCTCGTTCATCGCGTAGGTGTGGCCGAGATCGGCGGCGCGCAGCATCATGGCCAGCCCGTTGCCGACATCCTTGTCGACGCCGCGGCCATAGAACAGGGCCTTGCCATAGTCATAGATCGAGTAGGGGTCGCCACGGTCGGCGCCGCGCTTGAACATCTCGACGGCGGCCGCCTCGGATGCCGGCCGGCCGACGCCGAGGCGATTGAGATAGCCGATCTGATAGAGCGCGCGAACATGACCGCGATCGGCCGCCGCCTCGGCATGGCGCCAGCCTTCGGCGACCGCGCGGGCGGCGAGATGGGCACGGCCGAGCTGGAACTCGAACCGGGCGATCGCCGGATATTGCCGCATGGCCTCGCCGCAGGCCCGCAGCGCGGCCGGCGGGTCGATCTCATTGGGCAGCCGCCCGGGCGCCACGCCCTGAAGGTCGAAAGGCTCGGCCGCGGCGGTGTCGCAAGGATGGATGACCGGCCGCGCGGCGAAACCCGAAGCGGTCCGGCGCTCGCCGGTATCGAAGGTCAGGCGGAATGATTGGGTCCGGCCCTGGGTGCCGATCTGCGGCTCGAAGGTCAGGCTGGCGATCTCCGCCAGCGGCAAGGTCGAGCCGGCTTCGACGACCCGGTCGCCGGCGCGCAGCATGCCGGTCGCCGGGACCTCGTTGACGGTGACGTTCAAGGTCTCGCCGCCCGGCGGGACACGCACCTCCGGCAATCTCAGCGGCACCGGGCCAACCCCGATCGGCGCTTCCGGCGACAGGCGCTGCAGCGAAGCGACATAGGCGTGGGCCTCCTGATGGCGCGGCGGGGGCGCGACCGGGCGGGTCTGCTGGGCGAGACGGGTGGCGGATGAGCGCGCCATCTGGGCGGCCTCGGTGACCGACACCGCGATGGCGCCCTGGCTGGACTGCTTCCAGGGATCGGACACGGCATAGGTCAGGAGTTCGACATGGCCGGCCGGTGCGGCGCCGGGATCGAAGGTGAGGTGGGGCAGCCTGGCGGCCGGGATCGGGCTGCCGGCCTGGACCGGGCGCCCGTCGACCAGCAGGCGACCGGTTTCGGGAATGCGGTCGAAGGCGATGGTCAGGGGCGCGCCGGAGGGGCTGCGCGGTGTCGGCAGGTCGATCGGCGCGCCGCCGCTGCCGGCGACGATATTGAGCCGGTGGATCGCCGCCGTGCTCGGCGCGCCGGGCAGCCGCAGCATGAAGAAATCGTCGACCAGCGACGAGTTCTCCCAGGGCCTCTGCTGGCCGTTGGTGGCGGTGATGACGTCGCGCCGGACCTGGGTCAGCATCTGCCTGAGCTCGAGATTGGGCGTCAGGGCGCGGCGCACGAAGGCCTGGGTATAGTGGCTGAGGTCGCCGGAGCCGTCATAGGCGACTTGCCGCGGTTCGGTCGAGAAGGCGAACAGGCTGCCATTGCCCGACAGGGCGCCGGCCGGCGACGATGTGCTGGCCGGACGTGCCAGGCCGCGATTGCCGGCCGCACGCTCCAGCCGGTCGGCGATCCAATATTGTTCGGCGTTGAACGGATTATCCCGGCAGGCATCCAGGAAAATCAGCTGAACCTTGGTCGTTTCGCGAATGTATCTGTAGATATTGTCAACCCGAATTGTCTCGATCTCGACGTCGTAAGGCGTCGAAAGTTTGGCATCGATCGGGATCAGGTAATTGTGGTCAGCGACATGGACGCCGTGGCCGGAATAATAAATGAGGCTGACATCGGCGCTCTCGACCGAGCGGAGGAACGTCTTGACCAGCTCCTCGAACTGGACGCGGGTGAGATCGCGCCCGTAAATGACCTCGAATTGCGCCGAGCGGAGCACCGCGACGACCTCGCGCACGTCGTTTGTCGGGTTCTTCAGCCGTGGCAGGTGTGCATATTCGGAATTGCCGATGACCAAGGCGACCCGCTTGGCGGGGGCCTGCGCCGCGGCCGCCTGAACCATCCAGAAGGTTGCCAGCACGACAGCTGCGGCGGTCGCGAGCATGCGGGCAAAGCGGCGGGTTGCGGTACGGAACCTGTCTCGTTGTGCTATCATTTCTCGCCTCGCCCTGTTGTCGGCCGTGCAGAGAAGGATGGTTGCACTCTCATCCCATTGAAGCTTGTCATGACGATGAACCAATGCTTGGGGAGCGTCAACGAACCAATGCTTGAGCGGCCTTGACGATTGCTCCCCCAACTCATCGATATGGTCCGTGCGCTGGCGCACATGACGCAGAGTTGGGGGACGTTATGACATGCGCCGCTGGGCTGTTTATTCGTGTGACGCGGATGTCAAAGCTGATACCCGGTGCCAAAAATGGGCCAGGAATTGCCACAAGCGATCACTTGGCCGAAAATTGACAGCCCAGGCATTGGTGCTTATTTTTTTAAGTAAACTTGACCCTTAACCGCTGAAAACTCCCATGTGGAAGGCCGGTTCATCAGGTTCTGCTTCAAAGAGACGCCCGCTCAATATTGCGGGCGCGAAAGCGAATTCGCGGGTTCGTGAATTTTCCGTCGGCAACGGCACGCTATTTGTCGTCATATTTGTCTTTGGCCTGGTCGCCGCCTGGGGCGCCGGCATGACTTACTTGCTGTTCTCCGGCAACAGGCTGGCGGCGAGCGCGGTGGCCCGGACCGGGCAACTGCAGGACCTGCACGAGCAGCAATCGCTGGAATATCGCCGGGCGCTGACTGCCGCGCGGGCCGAGGCCAGCCGGGCCCAGCGCGATCTCGACCGGATGAGCCTGGACCGGACCGGCGTCGAGGGACGGTTGGTCGACCTGGCCCGGCGCCAGAGCCAGATCGAGACCCGGCAATCGGCTTTCGTCAGGCTGACCGAACAGATCGGCGGGGCGCCGATCGCGGCGCTCGGCGCCGGCCTCGGCCGGGTCGGCGGCGACGCGGTGCCGGTGCCGACGGCGCGTCCGGGTGGACCGCGGGAGCGGACGCGGTCGCTGTTGCCGGAAACCGAAGAGGCCGAGGCCGAGGTCAATCTCGACCCGGATGCCGAGCCGGCCGAACTGCCGCCGCCGGAAGAGCATCACGGCGACGCCGGCGCCTCCGAATTCGGCCCGGCGCGGGCCATCGCCAGCCGCCCGAGCCGACCCGGCCGGCCGGCACCGGCGACACCGGCTGCCCCAGCCATCCCGACATCGCTCGCCGCGCGCGAGGCGCTCGAAGTGGTCGAACTGCTCGACCGACGCGTCAAACGGCTGGAGACCGACCAGGTTCGGGCGGTTCAGGCGATGGGCGCGGCGACCCGGACACGGGCCAATCTGTTGCGCCAGGCGGTCGATGTCGCCGGCCGCGAGCTGACCGGCATCCTCGAGCCGGCCCGCAACAGGGCGGCGGCGGTGGTTTCCGTGGTGACCCGGCGCGACGCGGAGGATGCCGGCCCCTTCGGGCTGGCGATCACCGAAATTCGCCAGAACGTTGCGGTCATCCGGCGCCTGGGGCCGACCATCGAGACCTTGCCGCTGCGCCGGCCGGTGGGGCCGGAGAACCGGATCTCCAGCCGTTTCGGGCCGCGCTCCGATCCCTTCCTCGGCACCGCCAGGCTGCATGCCGGCCAGGATTTCGCGGCCCCCTCGGGGACGCCGGTTTTCGCCACCGGCGGCGGCGTCGTCCTTTCCGCCGGCTGGGGCGGCGGCTATGGCAACCTGGTCCAGGTCGACCACGGCAACGGCCTGGTGACGCGTTATGCCCATCTGTCGGAAATCCTGGTGACGCCGGGGCAGCCGGTCGCGGTCGGTGCCCGGGTCGGGCTGGTCGGTTCGACCGGCCGGTCGACCGGCGCGCATCTGCATTACGAGACCCGGCTCCACGGCACCTCGAACGATCCGATGCGCTTCATGCGGGTCGGCGAAGAACTCGGCATGAGCCAGACGCGGCCGCGGGCGGACTTCATTCCCTAGGTGTTTGATCCCGGCATTATCCATATTGGCCCGATATCGGGCCAAGATCAGTTCCTGGCGTTTCACACAGTCGACGCGGGCCGACTTGAGGGCCATGCTGCCACCAAGGCATGTCCCTCGGGTTCGCGGCCGGTCTTGATCCCGACGCTTACCTTAGGGCAAGCTCCCGGCCCCAGAGAGGATCGTCATGTCGCAGTCTGACCATGCCGGGCGTTCGCCGGTCGAGGCCAAGGATGACGCGCCGCTGCCGCCGAAGGTCGCTGGCGCCGCCGCATCCCATCAGCTGACGGATCTGGCCTTCTTCGCTGGCGCCGACCCGGCCATCGCCAAGCGCAACGAGGCGCGGGTGCGCTGGATCGAGTTCAAGCCCGACGCGCTGGTGATGGATTTCGACGACGAGAGCGACGATGTCTTCGTGATCATTCGCGGCTCGGTCCGGGTGTTGATGCGGACCAATCTCGGCCACGAGCTGATCCTGGGCGATTTCGAAGGCGGCACGATCATCGGTGAAATGGCAGCCATTGACGGCCTCCGGCGCGGCGCCAACGTCACCGCGCTGGTGCGCACCCAGGTTTGCCGGATTCCGGCGGCGGTGTTTCTGGACATCGTGCTCGGCTCGCCGCCGGTCGGGCTCAGGCTGATGCGCATGCTCACCGCGCGGGTTCGCCTCGGCAATATGAAACTCTTGGAACACACGATCCTGTCGGTCCGGCTCAGGCTGCTCAGCGAGCTGTTGAGGCTTGCCCGGCCGGCGCGTGGCGCCCCCGGGCTGGTGGTCAGTCCGCCGCCGATCCAGTCGGATCTGGCCGCCCGCATCGGCGCGCGCCGCGAGGCGGTCTCGCGCGAGCTCAACGACCTCGATCACATCGGCCTGATCCGCCGCGACCGCGGCGCCCTGTCGATCCCGAAACCGGACCTCATCCGTAGCGAGATCGAGAAGCTGGGCGTGGTCCCCGGCGGTCGCGCCGGGGCCTCGTGAGCGATCTGCCGCGGCCGGCGATGTGCGGCAGCACACAGCCTGACCGGGTCACGGCCGTCATGGTTTGCCGACAAGAAGTCACTTGGAAACAAAGCTGCGTTACGCTCTGCTCAGTCTTCGCCGAAGACGAGGCAAATCGTGCCACCTCTTCTCAACCTTGGAATGCCGCGCTACGATCTTTGAAGCCTTAAGTCGCTGCGCGATAGAACGCATGGATTGTTCATGTCGTGGTTCGGGAAAGTCGCGTGGTCTGAGGGTCTGTTTCTGCGACCCCACCACATGCAACAAGGCGATCGCTATCTCGAGCGCCTGGTGGAAACGCGTGCGCGTGACATCACGCCCTACCCTTGGGGTTTCGCGCAGGTCGAGATCGATCGCGACCTCGCCCAGCAGAGCCGCTTCGCGCTGCGCCGGGCCAGCGGCATCATGCCCGACGGCACGCCCTTCGACCTGCCGATGGACGGGCCGCTGCCGGCGCCGATCGAGATTCCCGACAATGCCGCCAAGAGCACCGTCTGGCTGTCGCTGCCGGTGATCTCGCCGAACACCCGGGAAGTCGACACCGGCAGTGCGGAGACCGGCAGCCGGTTCGTCACCGCGACCCAGACCATCATCGATTCCAATTCCTCGCTGCGCATCGAGGAAGAGATCGACATCGCCTTTCCACGCCTCAGCTTCGATGTCCGCAAGACCCAGAAGCCCGGCTACGTGTCGCTCGGCGTCGCCCGCGTGCTGGAAATCCGCGACAAGGCGATCATCTTCGACGACCGCTATGTGCCACCGCTGCTGATCTGCAACGCCCATCCGACCGTCGACGGCTGGATGGACCGGATCATCGGCTGGATGGACAACAAGCTGGAGGAGCTGGCCCGTTATGCCGCCGATCCGACCGCCGGGGGCGGCCTGCAGACGGTCGACTATTTCGTGCTGCAATTGCTCAACCGGCACCTGGCCGTGCTCAAGCATCTGAGGATGACCCGCTACGCCCATCCGGAGCGGCTCTATGTCGAGCTCTTGCATTTCGTCGGCGAGCTGGCGACCTTCGCCTCGGCCGAGCGGCGGACCAATGATTATCCGGCTTACGACCACGACGATCTGGAAAATACCTTCGCGCCCGTGGTGCGCGACATCCAGGAATATCTGAGCATCCGCTACGGCCGCCGGGCGATCCGGCTGGAGATCGTCGAGCGGGCGGCCAATGCCTTCGTCTCGACCATCAAGGACCGTTCGCTGTTCCGCAACGCCAACCTGGTGCTGGAGGTTTCGGCGCGCCGGCCGCTGACCGAAATCCAGACCGAATTCCCGCAACTGTTCAAGGTCGGCCCGAACACCAAGATGAACGAGATCGTGCATGCCCATCTGCCGGGCGTGCCGCTGATCCACCTGCCGACCCCGCCGCCGCAGATCCGCGCCATGGCGGACCACGTCTATTTCCTGCTCGACCGGACCTCGCCGCTCTGGCCGGAATTTTCCACCGCCAGCGCCGTCGGCTTCCATTTCTCGGGCACCTGGCCTGACCTGGAGCTGGAGTTCTGGGCGATCCTCGGAGATCGTCCGTGACCGACAAACCCCCGCCCTTCGATCCGTTCGGCCGCAGCGACCGCACCATCGTGCAGCCGAACCCCGGAGGGCGCCGGGCCCAGCCGCAGTCTCCGGCCCAGCCGCCTTCGCCGCCCCAGGCGCCGTCCGGCGGCGCCGGAGCGGCGGGACGGGAGGACGACTGGACCAGCGGCCGGGCGGCCGAGCCCGAGCCACCGCCGCCGCCGGCGCGGGGCGCCGCGTCGCCGCAGCCCGGCCAGGTCATGCTGCTCAAGCGCGACGTGCCGATCGCGCCGAACGACAACATCCTGCTGGAAGCGGCCTGCCCGCTGCTGCTGCTGCTCGGCCGGCTGCGCGCCTCGTTGATGCAGGCCCGCTTCGCCGACC
This sequence comes from Phreatobacter stygius, assembly GCF_005144885.1. Lineage (NCBI taxonomy): Bacteria > Pseudomonadati > Pseudomonadota > Alphaproteobacteria > Hyphomicrobiales > Phreatobacteraceae > Phreatobacter > Phreatobacter stygius. The sequence continues at coordinate 1,577,879 of NZ_CP039690.1, read as the reverse complement.
TGATGGACCAGGTGGCCGACGCCATCGACACGTTCGAGAAAGAGGTGCTGGCGCATGGCGCGAGCGCCGAACAGGCGGCCGACGCGAAATATGCGCTGGCCGCCACCGCCGACGACATCGTCCAGAACATTCCATCGGAAGACCGGCCGATCTGGACCCAATACAGCATGCTGTCGCGCTTCTTCGGCGAGCGGACCGGTGGCGTGCGCTTTTTCGAGAAGCTCGACAAGGCCAAGCTCGACCCGCTCAGGAACTACGACCTGCTCGAGCTGATGTATGTCTGCCTGGGCATCGGCTTCCAGGGCATCCACCGTACCTCCGGAGGCGGGGCGGCGGCGCTCCAATCGATCCAGCGCAATCTCTACGAGACCCTGAGGCGGGTCCGGCCAAGGACCGATCTCGACCTGTCGCCGCATTGGCGTGGTCAGGATCTCCCGCCGGCCGCCGCGACCTTTCGCGTGCCGCTCTGGTCGGTCGCCGCGGTCGCCGCGGCGATCCTCGGCGTGACCTTTATCACGCTCAGGCTGCTGCTGGCCGGATCGTCGGACACGGTGGCGACCGAGACGCGCCGGGTGGTGCCGGACGGTACCATCGCCTTGCTGCGCCGGGCGCCGGTGCAGCCGCCGCCACCGCCGCCCGCCTCGACCCAGCTCGACTGCATCCGGGCGGGGCTCGCGGCCGAGATCAGCGCTGGCCGCCTGAGCGTGGTCGAATCGGCCAATTCGGTGATCCTGCGGGTCGGCGCCTTCGCCTCGTTCAATTCCGGTCAGGCCACCGTGCTCGACAGTTTCCGCCCGGTCGCCACCAAGATCGGCGCGATCCTCGAACAGCAGGCCGGCGCCATCAAGGTGATCGGCCATTCCGACAGCACGCGGATCGCGACCGCGCGCTTCCCGTCGAACTGGCATCTCTCAGTCGAGCGCGCCCAGGCGGTGGCCAATCTGATTCGCCCCGCCCTGACCCAGCCGCAGCGGGTCGAGGTCGAAGGCAAGGGTGCCGACCAGCCGATCGATTCCAATGAAACGAACGAGGGCAGGGCCCGCAACCGGCGTGTCGAACTGATGATCCCGCGCGACCGCGCGGCGACGTCATGCCGGTAAGCCGCGCGAGAGGCTGCAGGCGATGAAGATGAAGATCTGGCTGTTGCTCGTCTGCTACGCGATCGGAGGGCTGGCGCTCGCCGCGCTGGTCTGGTTCGTCGGACCGCTGATCGCGATTGCCAATGTCCGGCCGCTCGATCCCGCCTGGGTCCGCTGGCTGATCATCGGACTGATCGCCGTCACGCTTCTGGCCGCCATCGTCATCACCATCGTGAGGCGCCGGAAGGCCGAGGCGATGCTGGCCAAGAGCCTCGAGGGCGAGGGCCAGGGCGAGGCCGAACCGACCGGCGACGGCGAGGTTCTGGCCGACAAGATGAAAGATGCGCTGCAGACGCTGCGCAAGGCGTCGGGGGCGAGCGGCGATTATCTCTACGATCTGCCCTGGTACATGATCATCGGGCCGCCGGGCTCGGGCAAGACCACCGCGCTGATCAATGCCGGCCTCAAGTTTCCGCTGGCGCGCGGCATGACGCCGGCGGCGGTGGCCGGTGTCGGCGGCACCCGCTATTGCGACTGGTGGTTCACCGAGGACGCCGTGCTGATCGACACGGCGGGCCGCTATACCACGCAGGATTCGGAGCAGAAGGGCGACCAGAAGAGCTGGCTGTCCTTCCTCGAACTGCTCAAGGAGAACCGGCCGAAACAGCCGATCAACGGCGTCATCGTGTGCATCAGCCTCGAGGACCTGGTGACCGGCGGGCCCGAGATGACGCGCGCCCATGCCGAGGCCATCCGCGCCCGCCTGATCGAATTGCACGACCATCTCAAGGTCGACTTCCCGGTCTATGCGATGTTCACCAAAGCCGACCTGGTCGCCGGCTTCGTCGAGTTCTTCGGCCATCTGAACGAGGCCGGACGCAAGGTCGTCTGGGGCGCGACGTTCCAGACCGACGACAAGACGCTGAACAAGGTCGGCGAGGTTCCGGAAGAATTCGACCTGCTGATCGAGCGGCTGAACCTCGAACTGGTCGACCGGCTGCAGGACGAGCCGACGCCGGTGTCGAAGGTGCAGGTGCTGAGCTTTCCGAGCCAGATGGCGGCGAGCAAGGAGGCGATCGTCAATTTCCTCGGCCGCATCTTCGAACCGACCCGCTACCATGCCAATGCGACGCTGCGCGGCTTCTATTTCACCTCGGGAACCCAGCTGGGCACACCGATCGACCGGCTGATCGGCGCGCTCAGCCGGTCGTTCGGCGCGCAGGAACTGGCCGCCAGCGGCTATTCCGGCATGGGCAAAAGCTATTTCCTGACCGACCTGATCACCAAGGTGATCGTCGGCGAGGCGGGCTGGGTGTCGACCAACCGGGCGGTGGTCCGGCGCAACAGCCTGGTGCGCGGCGCCGGTTTCGCAGCCATCGCCCTGGTTTGCGCCGGCCTGTTCGGCGCCTGGTGGGTCAGCTATCAGCGCAACAGCGAGCTGATCGAGCAGACGTTCCAGAGCACCACCCGCTACCGGCTGATCGGCGAGGATGTCAGCGCCGAGACGGTGATCGCCGATGGCGACCTGAGCCGGCCGCTGCGGCACCTCTTCCATCTGCGCCAGATGCCGGCCGGTTATGCCGAGCGCGACATGGCGACACCGCTGCCCGAGACTTTCGGGCTGAGCCAGAGGCCGCGGCTCAATTCGGCGGCCGAAAGCACCTATCAGGCGGCGCTCGAGCGGCATTTCCGTCCACGCCTGCTGTTCCGCCTGGAAACCGAGCTGCGCAGCCGGCAGCAGGACGCGGCCTATGCCTACCAGGCCTTGCCGATCTATCTGATGCTGGGCGGCCGGGAGCCGCTCGCCAAGGACCAGGTCCGCGCGTTCCTGCGCAATGACTGGGAGCAGAACCAGTTCCGCGGCGCCGCCAATGCCGACGGCCGGCGGGTACTCGGCGAGCATCTCGACGCGCTGATGGAGTTCGACCCGCCAACCGACACGCGGGCGGTGGCGCTCGACGAGGCGCTGATCCAGGAGACCCAGAGGACGCTCGGCCGGATGGGCGTGATCGACCGCGCCTTCGAGCTCATTCGTTCGGCCGCGGCCCAACAGCGCAGCCGCGACTGGACCGCCAAGGCCAAGGGCGGGCAGGACGCCGCGCGGGTGTTCGAGGCGCGTGTCGGCGAAGATCTCGATGCCGCCCGCGTCCCCTTCCTGTTCACCTATGACGGTTTCCACGAGGCTTTTCTCGGCCGCCTGGCCGAGGTCCGGGCGCAGGTCGAGCGCGAGCGCGGGCTGATGGGCGAGGTCGCCGACCAGCAGGCGCTGCAACGCCAGTTCGATCAGCTCGAGCCGGCTTTGCTGGCCCGCTACGGGCGCGAGTTCGGCAGTGCCTGGGATACGGCGCTGCGGACGCTGCGCATCAGGTCGCTGACCGCCGACCGGCCGCGCTATGTCACGCTCGACGCGGCGGCACGCGCCACCTCGCCGCTGATCGCGCTGTTCGAATCGATCCGCGACGAAACCCAGCTGACCCGCGACCGGCCGAAGCCGGCGGGCGCGCCGGCGACCACGAGCCCTGCGACCCCGCCGCGCGTCGCCTTCCCGGCCGGCGTGGTTCCGGGCGCCGAGATCGAGGCATCGTTCCGGGCCATGCATGTGGTGGTCGAGGCTCAGGGCGGGCGGCGGCCGATCGACGATCTGATCAAGAATCTCAGTGATATCCACCAGTCGCTGATGGCGATGTCGGATCCGGCCCAGACCACAGCCGCAACGCAGATGTTCCGCACCCATCTGCAGTCCCTGCGCGGCAATGCCACGCGCCTGCCACCGCCGTTCTCGACGATGATGCAGACGGCCGCCAATTCGTTCGATTCGGATGCGACCGGCACCACCCTGGCGCGGCTCGGCCAGGCGCTGACCGAACAGGTCGCCGAGCCGTGCCGACTGGCGACCGCCGGTCGCTATCCGTTCACCCGCGGCTCGACCAACGACATGTCGATCGGCGATTTCGAGCGACTGTTCGGCACCAATGGCACGATCGACCGCTTCTTCGCCGCCAATCTCGCACCCTATGCCGATACCACGCGGCGCGACTGGACCTGGAACCAGACCAATCCGGTCGGGCGGGAATTGCCGGTGGCCCTGCTGCGCGATTTCCAGCGCGCCGCGGCGATCCGCGAGACCTATATGCGCACCGGCGCCGCCGGCTTTTCCTTCGTCGTCCGCAACATGACCATGCCGCAAGGCATCGTGTCGGCGAGGCTCGAGGTCAATGGCGCGATCCTCGCCAAGGACGCGCCGGAACCGCCGCCGCCACCGCCGCCAGCCCCCTCCGGACTGGAAATCCTGTTCGGCCAGCGCCCGCCGCCACCGCCCCAGCCGCAACGGCCGCGGCCGCCCGACGCGCCGACCCCGATGCAATGGCCCGGCCCGGCCGGCATGCAGAAGGCCGCGGTCATCCTGGTCCAGGACCAGGCCGGCCGCACCGCGACGCTGGAGCGCAGCGGACCCTGGGCGCTGTTCCGGCTGCTCGAAGCCGGCACCGTCCAGCGCAGCGGCGAGACGGTGATCGCGACCTTTTCGGTTGGCGGGCGCGAGGTCGCCTATCAGATCAACGTGGCGGCGGCGGTCAATCCCCTGACCTCGACGGTGCTTCGCGAATTCCGCTGTCCCGGCGGCCGGTGACTGGCCCATGGCTTATGGTGTCTTCGGAAAATTGCCGGCCAAACGCGATTTCGTCGCGATCGACCTGCCATCGCCGGTGCTCAGGCCCTGGGAAACCTGGCTGCAGGGCGTCATGGCGGCCAGCAAGCTGTCACTCGGCAACCATTGGAACGCGGCCTTCATCAAGGCGCCGATCTGGCGGTTCTGGTGCGGTTCGAGCGTTCTTGGCACATCGGTCGTCGGTGCCCTGATGCCGAGCGTCGATGGGGTCGGGCGCTATTTTCCGCTGACGGTAGCCGCCCCGGCGCCGACAGGCCATCGCTTCGCGCCGCCGAGCCAGGACAACAGGACCGCGGATTTCGAGGCGCTGGAGGATCTGATGCTGCTGGCGCTTGATCCGGACTGTGATTTCGATGCCTTTCTGGCAAGCCTGCGCGCGATCGAGGCGCCCGCGGCCCTGACCGGTCCGGCCCTCGGCGATGGCGAGACCTTCCTCGGCATCGGCGCCGGCGAGGCGACGCTAGACGACCGGCTGAACGATGCCCAGCGCCGGGCCGAGGCGGCGGCGGTCGAGGCCATGTCGGCCTGGTGGACGGTTGGCGGCGACGGCTTCGCGCCGGCGGCGCTGAACGTCCGCGGCCTGCCGTCGTCGGCGACATTCGCCGCCATGCTGACCGGCACATTCGAGCAGGGGTCGTAACGCCATGCCCGCACGTCGCTCACCCCAGGACAACGGCCTGACCTTCGAGACCGCCGCGGCCAGCCATGTCGGCTGCGTGCGCGGCGAGAACCAGGACGCCTTCATCGCCCGTTCGGATATCGGCCTCTGGGCGGTCGCCGACGGTGTCGGCGGGCTCTCCGACGGCCAGTTGGCCAGCGCGACCATGGTCGAGGCTCTGGCAACCATCGGCCCGCCGGCGACCGCCGCCGATCTGCTCGCCCAGTTCGAGGAGCGCGCCTGGCAGGCCAATCGTGCCCTGCGCCGCTATGCGGTCGAGAAGGAGGTGTCGCTTGGCACTACCGTCGTCGCGCTGCTGGTCTTCGATGACGCCTATGCCTGCGTCTGGGCCGGCGACAGCCGGCTCTACCTGGTCCGCGACGGCGCGATCAGCTGCGTCTCGGAGGACCATACCGAGGCGGCGGCCCTGCTGAAGCGCGGCCTGGTGACCGCGGAGGAGGCGCAGAACTGGCCGCGGCGCAACATCATCACCCGCGCGATCGGCGTCGTCGACGAGGTCGAACTGGATATCGCGCAGGGAAAGGCGGAAGATGGCGATGTCTTCGTGCTGTGTTCGGATGGGCTGAACACCCATCTGGCCGATGCGGAGATCCTGGCGCTGCTCGCCGGCCGTACGCCGCGCGCGGCCTGCGACGCGCTGGTCGATGCGACATTGTCGCGGGGCGCCACCGACAACGTCACCGTGATCGTCGTCTGCCTGCGCGGCCATGAAAAGACCGGCTCGACGCGCAACCCTCGCGAGCGCACCGTGCTGATGTCGCGAAGGAATGCCGCTGATGGCTGATCAGACCGCCGTCATCTTTGGCCGGGTGCCGCCGGGAACGCGGCTGAACGACACCTATGAGATCGACACGCTGATCGCCGCCGGCGGCATGGGCGAGGTTTATCGCGGCCACCTGATCGAGACCAGCGACCAGGTGGCGATCAAGCTGATCCGTCCGGAACTGATCGGCAACGAAGCCGCGCTCGCGCTGTTTCGCAAGGAAGCCTCGGCGCTGCATCACCTGCATCACGAGGCGATCATCCGCTATTTCGTCTTCGCCATCGATCCGGTGCTCAAGCGGCCCTATCTGGCGATGGAGTTCGTCGACGGCGAACCGCTGTCGGACCTGATCAAGCGCGGCCCGCTCGCCGTCGGGCAATGCGCCATCCTGCTGCGCCGGCTGGCCGCGGGGCTCGCCGCCGCCCATGAGATCGGCATCATCCACCGCGACATTTCCGCCGACAACGTCATCCTGCCCGGCGGCGACGTGCGCCGGGCCAAGATCATCGATTTCGGCATCGCCAAATCGACCCTGTTCGGCGCGACCACCGTGATCGGCGATGGTTTCGCCGGCAAATACAACTATGTCTCGCCCGAGCAGCTCGGGCTGTTCGGCGGCACGATCACCGCGAAATCCGACATTTACAGCCTCGGATTGCTGATCGCCGAGGCGCTGCGCGGCAAGCCCCTCGACATGGGCCGCAGCCATGTCGAGACGATCGAGCGCCGCCGCGAGGTGCCTGACCTTGCCGGCGTCGATGCTGCGCTTGCGCCGCTGTTGAGCGACATGCTGCAACCGCAGCCGGACGATCGGCCAGCCTCGATGGAGGCGATCCGCGACTGGTCGGCGCGGCCGCTGCCGTCGGCCGCGGCCGAGGCGGCGCCGATGGCCGAATTCGGCGCGCGGCGGCGTGGGCGGCTGCGCGCGGCGGAAGCCGAATTGCACGCGCCGCCGCGCCGCCGCTGGGTGCCGGTCGCGGTCGGCGCGGCAGCCCTCTTCGCGGTCGCGGCGACCAGCCTTGCCGTCATCACCTGGGCGCCGGGCCTGATCCCCGGCCAGACGACGGGGGCGGCCGACGACGATCCGTTCCCGCCGCTCACGCCGGCCAACCGGCCACCGGCCGAACGGCGAGACGGGCAATCGCCGCCGCTGCTGACCCAGTCTCCGGGGCAGGAGCCGCGCGACGGTGCCGCGCCGGCATCGCCCGCCGATCAGAACGACCAGGCGCCGACGAGCCTTGCCGAGGCGCTGGAGCGACTGCGGCGGCAATCGCAGGGCCGCGAGCAGGGAGCACAGGGCCAGACGCCGGCGACCGTCGAACCTGTGCGAACCGAACCTGGCGCGCCATCGCCCGAACCGGTCCGGACCGATCCGCCGCCCCGGCCGGGGCCCTCGCGGCCGGAGCCGGAGGGAGCGCCGTCCCCGGTCGTTCTCGGGCCCGCGACACCGGCCGTTACCCCGGTGACGCCGCCGCCGTCACCGACGCTGCCGCTCCCGACACTCCCGACACCGCGCCTGCCCGAGCCGGCGACACCGGCCGATTTCGTCCGTTCCTATGATGGCGGACCCTGCCTGTTCCTGGCGGTCCGTTCGGCCGGCGATCGGCAGGTCGACGTCGAAGGCTTCGGTGTTTCGAAAGCGGCGATCGATCGGTTCGACGTGGATTTCAAGCGCGCCAACGGCTTCGAGGCGCAGATTCAATTCCGGCCGCTCAGCCAGGCCCAATGTCCCGCCGTCGATTTTCTGCGCATGGTGGCCGGCGAGCGCGATCCCGCGCTGCGCTTCGATCTGCAGACCTTCAACGTGCGGCCGGGCCGGACGATCGACGGCACCATCCAGGGTGCCGGCCTGAAGAGCGTCAGCGTGCTGATGGTGACGGATGACGGCCTGGTGCAGCATGTGCCGGCGCGGTCGCAGCCGAGCGGGCGCGTCAGCCTGATCAGCATCGCGACAGAACCGGGCACCGTGGCGCGGCAGCGGCCCAAACTGGTGCTGGCCATCGTCGCCGCGCAACGGCCGGCGGCGCTGGACTTCCGCGGGCAGGCATCGGCGGCGACCCTGTTCCCGGCGCTGCAACGCGAACTGGCCGGCAATCCGCAGTCGGTCAGCGTGCTCCGGCAATATTTCCGGATCGAGAATTGAGCCTCCGGGGTTTAGCCTAGCCGCGTCCGCCGGTCCGGCGATCATAGGCGGCGGCGAAGAAGCTCATGAAGGCGCCGCGCAAGCCGTCGTCATGGGCGGCCGCCAGGGCTTGCCAGCGCGCGACATGAAGATCCCACAGCCTGGCCTTGCGCGAGGCGAAGAGCTGGCCGAGCGCCTTGTCCGGCTCGGCGCTGCGGTCGACGGCAACCGGATCCAATTGTTCGACCATGGCGTCGACCGCCGCCTGCATGGCAATGAAAGTGTCGAGCTGGTGGGTCTTCAGGGCATCGAAACTCTTCTTCAGTGCCGCCTCGGCGCCGAGATAACCAGGACCGGTGCCGGCCAGCATGAGGCGAAGCGCGTCTTCAGGCGTCGGCGCGAAGGGGATCGGATTGTTGTCGAGGGCCTGGACCGTCGTCTGATTGGTGCTGCGGATCGCCCCCTTGGTCTGGGCGCGCGCCTGCATCAGCGCCTTGAGTTCGGTCGTCATGGCGATCATCAGGCGCCCGAGCTGTTCGGCGAATTCGGCGGGATCGCGGCCCTGCAGAAGCTCGGGCGGGAGTCCGGCACCCTTGGCGAAATGGCTGAGAAAGGCGCTTGAAAACGCGTCAGGCCGTGCCGGCGGCGCGGCCTGGCGTGGCGGTTCCGGCCTTGCCGGTTCGACGTCGCGCGCCTGCGGCATGTCGCGGGCCATGTCTGGCGGGCCGGGTTGCGCGGTGCCGGGCAACGACCAGTCGAGATCGTCACGGGCGCCGTCGGCTTGTACGCCGTCGGCATGAGCGACATTGGCTTGAGCGAGATCTTTGGGCAGGCGCATGGGTTCGCCGGCGAAGGCCTTGTCGGCGACTTCGGCGGCTGGCGTCGTCCGGCCGGATCGTGGCACGGGAACCGCGGCCACCGGCGCCGGCCGGCCGACCGGGCCCGGCAGATCGACGGCCCAATCCATCATGTCGCCCGACACCACCGGGCGCGACGAGCGCCGGGCGCGGATCTCGCCCGCAGCGGCAGGCGCCGCGACTTCGCCGTCGACGCTCCAGATATCGCCGGACATGCCGGTGGCGGCCGAGACGGCGTCCGGCTGCGGCCGATCAGCGAGGGTCTCGCCGCTGACCTCGACCCGGATGATGTAGCGGCCGATCTCCAGACGGTCGCCGGTGCGCAGGCGCCGCGGCTCGACCGGCCGCGATGCGCTGCCGTTGATGAAAGTGCCGTTGCTCGACACGTCGTGCAGCCAGTAGCCGCCATCGCGAAAGCGGATCTCGCAATGTTTGCTCGAGATATAGCGGCTGGGATCGGGCAGCACCCAGTCGAGATGTTTGTCGCGGCCAATATCGATGCCGCGCGTGCCGGTGAGCGTATAGGACAGCGGCCCGCCGTCGGGCAGGGAGGTTTCGTTCTCGATCGTCAGGCGCAGGGCGATCAACGACGGTCTCCGCGGAATGAGGCAGGATCCGGCCGCACCGGACCCACCCGTTTCACGTCGCTTCTGCGGCGGCGAGCCGAATGCCGCCTTCGATGCAGGCGCGAAGTTTAGCACGGCGTTCGGTGGCTGGAACCCTGGCCAGCGCCATCAGCACGCAGGCGCGCGCCGCCTTGGCGGTCAGGTGCGGCGGGGCCGGCGCGCCGGGGTGCTCGCCGAGCGACAGATTGCCGCCGGACCAGGCCGCGGCCAGCGCCGCCCAGGTCGTCGGCACGGTCCGGTTGGCGGCATTGCCGACACTCATCGCGGCGGTGCGGCTCTCTTCATTGGGCTCCCGAACCCAGGCTTCGGCCGCGGCCAGCGCCTGGTCCTCGACCGGCTCCTGCGGGCGGGTCAGCGACCGGGTGCAGCGGCAGGCCCACCAGACCGCGTCCCGGCGCGGCAGCACATAGGCGCAGAAGCTGACCGCGTCCTCAGGCGTCGGACCGGCGGCAAGTTCGGCCAGGAAGGCCAGGGGCTCGCGTTCCGAGGGGGATGCCAGCATGTCGTCGGCGAGCGTCGGGAACGCCTCGAAGACGTCGCGGGCGGTTGCAAAGCGGAGCTTTCCCATCACGCATGCTCATTCAGTTGATGGTGACGAGGGCGCCGCGGAGCATCAGCAGGCCGTCGCCGCTGACCTGCGTGATCGGTGCGCTGGCCATCAATGTGGCGTCGGCCTTGACGGTGATCAGCGGTGACTGGATCGAAATCGAGGCTGGCGTCATGGTAATCTTGCTGGCGCCGACCACAAGCTGCAGGCACAGCCCGGCGGTGATCTTCACGGTCTGGGCGACATCGACCGTCTGGTTGCCGGTTTCGACCGTCAGTTCGTCGTCGCCGGCTTTCAGCGTGGTGCTGCGCGAGGCCTTGCCCATCGGCACCGGAAACTCCACGCCGATCTCGCGGGTCTCGGAATTCTTGATCTTCGCCTCGAGGTCCTTCTCGGCATGGAGCCGGACTTTCTCACTGGACGACTTGTCCTCGAAGATCAGCTCGTTATAGCCGTTGTCCGACTTCGACGAGCGCGATTTGACGCCGGAGATGGTCTTGTTGGCGGGCAATTCGTAAGGGTGCTTGTTCTCGCCATTATAGACCGTGCCGGTGACCAGAGGATAATCCGGGTCGCCCTCGATGAACTCGACCACGACCTCCATGCCGATGCGCGGGATGACCACGCCGCCCCAGGCCTTGCCCGACCAGGTCTGCGCCACGCGCACCCGGCGCGACGGCTTCTTGTCGCGGTCCCAATGGAACTGGACGAGAATGCGCCCGTGCTCGTCGACGTCGATCTCTTCGCCCGACTTGCCGACGACCTTGGCGGTCTGCGGTCCAGATATGATCGGGCGCGGCGTGACCGGGGGCGCCCGGAACGGCCGGTTGCCCGGCTGGAACAGGTAGCGCCCCTCGTAGATCGTCTCGGCGCTGGCGTCGCCCGAGACATAGTCCTCGTCGCGGATCTGATGCGTGCAGGAGATCACCAGATACTGCTTGTTCTCGCTGCCCTCGGCATGGTCCTTCAGCGTGGTCAGGCCGCCGGGCAGCAGGGAGGCGGCATCACCCGCGCATTCCCGGCGCAGGTCGAGGGCCTGGCGTGCCTCGAGCCGGACCTTGGCGAGCTTCTCGCCCTTGCTCCGCTCCTTGTAGCTGGCGTGATAATCGTAGATTTCGAGCCCGCCCTTGGCGTAGCTGCCCGGCTGGTTCGATTCCGCCAGCAGCGAGGCGTTCGGCTTCAGATAGTCGAAATCGTTCAGGCTGACCTTGCCGGTCTGGAAACGCCGGCCCGGCCGCCATTCCGCCAGATATTGTTCGGCGCGATAGTTCGCGGTGCCCAGATGCCGGAACGGCACGGTGGCCAGGCCGCTGATCGGCTGATGCGACGAGCGGCCGTCGCCCAGGATCATCTCGTGCTTGTCGCTCGAGTGCTCGAAAAAATAATAGATGCCGTAATGCTCCATCAGGCGGCTGACGAAGGCGAAATCGGTTTCCCGATACTGAACGCAATATTCGATCTTTTCGTAATTTTCGCTGGTCTTGAACATGAAATCGGTAAAGCCGGCGTCGGCGAAAACCTTCTTGATGATGTCGGTGACCGACATTTCCTGGAAGAAGCGGCAGTTGGAGGTGAAGCCGAGCAGCGAAAACCACGGCTGCAGCGTCAGCCGGTAATGATGCAGCCCGCTGCGCTTGCCGAGCCATTCGCTTTCGGTCAGGACGCCGTTGAAATGGCGCTGGGCCTTGTCATAGGTGTGGTAGGTGACGCAGCAATTGCGGCCCAGCGCCTTGTCGAAATCCAGGCCCGCCTCGGTGCTGACCGCCTCGATCAGGTATTCGAACGGCTGGCTGATCGTCTCGCGCCCGCTCAGGCTGGAAAAGCTGAGAACATCGCCTCCAAACGGGCTCTTCAACCGCGCGGGCCGTTGATCTTGCTTGAGAGTGACCGGCATGAGTCTTCCTCGTTGACGGCTGGATGCCTTGGTCTATCGATACCGCGATCGGTCTGATTGAAAACCGAAGACGATCCGAAATCCCGACTTCGAAATCCCTTGCGACGGGTCGCCCGAGCGTCTGGGTCCGCGCCTTGAACTCAAGACCCGCAGCCAAGCAGCGATCCGCCGGCGGCGATGTGCGTTCCGACACACCGGCGGCCGGTCTGTCATGCCAGTTTTGCCGATGTCGGCTGCACTCCACAGCCGCTCGCCGCAGGCGCAATACGGCGCCGGCTGGATGGCATGCATCGGACATCCGTCTCGCAGAGGACCGCTCGTCATGGTTGCTCATTTGCAAAGAATCCACGCCGCCCGCTCGATTGACGCTCCTAGCAGTCTGAGTCATTCTTGCCGAGTATTCAATCGCTTCGGAGAACGTGCCATGCGCCCGATCTTCTGGTGCTTTATTTTATTGATGCCGATAACTGTATCGAGCCCACTGATTGCGCAGCCGGCTTACACGGCCGATCAGATCATCGAGCGGTTCTCGGCCTCCAGGCCGTCAGAGACAAGCCTTCCTCTCGGGCAGAGCCGGGGGCTGGGTGCGTCGCGCGCCGTCTGTGTCGGAACGGAAGCGGAGTGCGGCCGGCAGGCAAGGCCGCCGTCGCCGACCTTCGACCTGATGGTGAATTTCGGGCTCGATTCCGACCGGCTGACGCCGGAGGCCCGGCGCAATCTCAACGAGTTCGCCCGCGCGCTCAAAGACCCGCGCCTGACCGAGTTGAGCTTTGCCGTCGAGGGCCATACCGACGGCCGCGGATCCGACGGTCACAACATGGATCTGTCGCGCCGCCGCGCCAGCGCGGTGGTGAGCTATCTCGAAGCCCGCGGTGTCGACCGGTCGCGCATCGTGCCGCGCGCGCTCGGCAGCAGCCAGCCAAGAACCTCCGACCCGATGGACGCTACCAACCGTCGTGTCGAAACGCGCCTTGCTCAGTAACCGACGCATCAAGCGACCCGTCGCCCGCAGCGTGCAGCGATGGTCATCCCCACCAGGTCGACCATCGACTGCGCAGTATTGGATGAGTTGAAGACATGAGCGCCATCGATTACGCAAAATTCGCGGCGCCCATCTCCGAGGATGCGCCCTGCGGTCCTGATCTCGATGCCCTGGCGGATGACGATCACCTGAACTTCCTCGCCCGGGTCGAAGGCGTCCTGCCATCGGTTTTCGCTGAATTCGACCGATCGACCATCGACTTCAATTCCGAAGTCAAAGTTGCCGATGGCCTGCTCGACCGGTCGCGCGATCTGCGCGTCCTGGTTCTCCTGGCCAAGCTCACGATCCTCGATCGGCGGCTGGCCGATTTCGCCGCCGTGGTCGATGTCATGGCGGCGCTGCTCGAGCAGCAATGGGCGAACGTGCATCCGGTCGCGGCCGGCGACAATGGCGAATTGCGCCGCGGCGTCCTGATGGCGCTCGACGACATGCCGCACACGGTCATGCCGCTGCAATCCGTGCCGCTGTTCGAAGCGCGCAATATCGGGACCGTGTCCTATCGCAACTATCTGGTGGCGAGCGGCGGCGCGTCGCCGCGCGACAACGAGAGCGTGGTCCAGGCCAGCGCCATCGCAACCGCGCTGGAACGGGCCGAGCTTGATGAGCTTCAGGCCGGTCACGAGGCTTTCGTCAGGCTGCATCAGGCGCTGGCGCGCATGGCGGCGAGCTTTTCGACCGAGCTCGGAGCGGGCCGGGATCTCGCCGTGCCCAACCTGCGCAAGCTTGCCGGCGAACAGGCGGCCTGGCTCGGTGCCGAGCTGAAGCGGCGTGATCCGAAGCGGGTCGTCGAAGGCCTGGAGCCGGCCGCGCCGGAGGACGGCGAGCCGGTGGCCGGCCTGCCCGGCGAAGTCGCCGACCATGGCCAGGCCGTCGCGGCGCTCGATGCCGTCGCCCATTACCTCGCCCAGCGCGAGCCGTCCTCGGTCGGGCTCCTGCTGGTGCGCCAATGCCGGCAGCTCGCCGGCATGTCGTTTCTGGAAGCCTTCCGGACCCTGGTGCCCGACTCGGTCCAGGCCGCCAGCATCCGGGTTGGCCAGACCTCCGGCTTCAACATTCCGATCGAAAGATTGGCGGCTTTCGAGGTGTCGGCAGCGCCTGGTTATGGCGATGGCGGCGACGGCGCGGTCGACCAGCCGTTCGCCGAGGAGGCCGCGGCCGACGAGCCCCAGCCATTCGCCGCCGCCGAGGAGCCGGGCGGCGCCGCCGCGCCGCCACTCGGCCCGGTCGTGCCGATGATCCGGCTCCGATCGCGCGGCCAGGCCAACGACCTGATGGCCCAGGTGGCGCAGTTCTACCGCGCCATGGAGCCGTCCAGCCCGCTGCCGCTGCTGCTCGATCGCGCCCGTGGCCTGGCCGGGCGGGATTTTCTGGCAATCCTGGAGGAAATGCTTCCAAAGTCGCATCTTCGCCTCAGTAGCGATGAGTAGATCGACCTTCGATCGCTGTTCGATACTGTTCCATTCGTTCTATCGGAGAGTTCATCCGGCATTCAGAACCTGAGAGAAGGGGCATATCATGAGTGACAGTGGCCAGAAGTTCATCCGCCGCAACCGCAAGCCGCGCGTGCACATTACCTACGAAGATCCGTACAATTCGGAAAAACTGGTCGAGCTGCCCTTTGTCATGGGGGTTCTGGCCGATCTCTCGGGCAATGCCTCGAAGGTCGAAAAACCCGAAGTGGCGCAGCGCAAGTTCCTCGACATCGACATGGACAATTTCGAGAAGCGCATGGCGGCGATCAAGCCGGGCCTGGCGTTTCGCGTCGCCAACAAGCTGGGCGACGAAACCGAGAAGCTCGGCGTCAACCTCGAGTTCAGCTCGATGGACGATTTCAAGCCAACCGCGATCGCCCGCCAGGTGCCGGCGGTGGCCAAACTGCTGGAAGCCCGCGAGCAGTTGAAGAACCTGCAGCGCTACATGGACGGCAAGGTGGGCGCCGAGAACCGGTTGAAGGAACTGCTCGGCGATCCCGAGCTGATGGCGGCGCTGCGCGACCGCCGTGCTGAGACCCCGGAAGAGCCGGGCGACAAGCAGTGACGCCGTCGCTGCTCCGCCGCGACCGCACCGATTTGGACTGCACCGATTTGAAGGGGATAGATCATGGCCAATGAACGCCAGAAATCCACGACCGAGCCTGGTGTCGCGACACGCGATGTCGACGAGTTCGCCACGCTGCTGAAGCAGAGCTTCAAGCCGCGCAACGAGCGCGCCGCGACCGAGGTCGAGAATGCGGTGGCGACGCTGGTCCGCGAAGCGCTTGCCGACCAGTCGCTGGTGAAGTCCGACGTGCTCGACACGATCGACGAGATGATCGCCCGGCTCGACGAAAAACTGTCGGCGCAGATGAACGAGATCATGCACGCGCCGGAATTCCAGCAGCTCGAGAGCTCTTGGCGCGGCATCAACTATCTCGTCTTCAACTCCGAGACCGACGCCACGCTGAAGATCAAGTTCATGAATGTCGGCAAGACCGAATTGAACAACAATCTCAGGAGCTATCCCGGCGCGCGCTGGGATCAGAGCCCGCTGTTCAAGCAGGTCTATGAGCAGGAATTCGGCCAACTCGGCGGCGAGCCTTTCGGCGCCATGGTGACCGACTACCAGTTCTCCCACGAGGCGGTGGATATCCAGCTGCTGCGCGCCCTGACCAAGGTCGCTGCCAGCGCCCATTGCCCATTGTTCGCCGCGGCGAACCCGACGCTGATGGGCATGGACAGCTGGACCCAGCTGTCGGATCCGCGCGACCTGTCGACGATCTTCGAGACGCCCGACTATGCCGCCTGGAAGAGCCTGCGCGATTCCGACGACGCCCGTTATCTCGGCCTGTGCCTGCCGCGCGTGTTGTCGCGGCTGCCTTATGGCGCCAAGTCCGACCCGGTCGAGGAGTTCGGCTTCGAGGAACAGACCGACGGTCACGACGGCAACAAATATGCCTGGATGAGCGCGGCCTATGCGATGGCGACCAATGTCAACCGGGCCTACAAGGAATGGGGCTGGTGCACGCGCATCCGCGGGGTCGAGTCGGGCGGCGAGGTGATCAACCTGCCGGTCCACACCTTCCCGACCGATGACGGCGGCATCGACCTGAAATGCCCGACCGAGATCGCCATTACCGACCGGCGCGAGGCCGAGCTTGCCAAGTCGGGGCTGATCCCGCTGATCCACCGGAAGAATTCCGACAAGGCGGCGTTCATCGGCGCCCAGTCGGTCTATCGGCCGAAGAAGCGGATGACCGACGAGGCCACCGCCTCCGACAACCTGTCGTCGCGGCTACCCTATATGTTCGCCGTGTCGCGCTTCGCGCATTACCTGAAATGCATGGTCAGGGACAAGATCGGCTCGACCAAGGAGAAGGTCCAGCTGCAGCGCTGGCTGAACGACTGGATCAATCTCTACGTCGACGGCGACCCGACCAATTCTTCGGAGGAGACCAAGGCGCGCCGGCCGCTGGCCGGTGCCTCGGTCGAGATCATCGAGAACGAAGAAAACCCAGGCTACTACTACGCCAAGTTCATGCTCAGGCCGCATTACCAGCTGGAGGGCATGGATATCGGGCTGAGCCTGGTGTCGCGCCTGCCGGCCAAAGCAAGCTGAAACCACCCCGGAAATGAGCACGTCGCCGAGTGCGACGTGCTTCAGCGCACAGCCGGCATGATGCCGGCCCGCTATAGATGGCAAGTCCACACAAGGAGGCTTTCATGGCTGTAGACATGCTTCTCGAACTTGACGGTGTGAAGGGTGAATCCGCCATCAAGACCAATGCGATCGACATTGAATCGTGGTCGTTCGGCATGAACCAGACTGCGACGGCCCATACCGCGACCGGCGCCGGCGCGGGCAAGGCGAATGTCCAGGACATTCATGTGATGAAGAAGCTCGACTTCGCGACGCCGACCCTGATGAAGATGTCGCTGCAGGCCCACCATATTCCGAACGGCAAGATCATCTGCCGGAAGTCGGGCGGCCCCAAGGTGATCGATTATCTCGTCATCGAAATGAAGAACATCGTCGTCTCATCGTCGCAGGTGACCGGGTCGAACGGCACGGACCTGGTCAGCGAGAGCCTGGCGCTCAACTTCGCCTCGTTCAAGGCCGTCTACAAGACCCAGAAGGAGGACCAGTCGGAAGGTCCTCAGAACGAAGTTGCCTGGGATATCGCGGCGAACAAGACCAACTGATCGGCGCCATCGCGGCGACCACGGTCGGCCATCGACGGGCCGCGGGCTGCAAGGCTCGCGGCTCGATCGCCTCCGGATCCGGGGGCGGCGGCATCGATGCCGGCAGGGTGCCGGGGCCGGCCGGGACATGCGGTCCGCGGCCGGCGTTCTGTACGACAGGCATTATGGGGGGTGTCATGGGAGTTTCGCCAAGGAAGGACAGGCTCTCGCCGCCTTTGATGCATGCGTTCCGCAGCGCCCATGCCGAGCGCGTCTTCGCGGCCAAGATCGTTCCCGTTGCGGCCGAAGAGCCGAGCCCCCGCAAACGTGGCGCCTCCAGCCGGATTTCGCTGAGGCCGCCGATCACCGAAGCGGCGCTCCGCCAGGAGGTGGCGCGCGACCTCGCCGATCTGGTCAACACCGTCAACCTGGAATCGGCCGTCGATCTCGAGGGCTTCGATGCGGTTCGCCGCTCGATCCTGAATTTCGGCCTGCGCGAGGTCACCTCCCGTTTCGCCGATCAGGCCGCCGATGGCCGGCTCGCCCGCGACGTCGAGGAGGCCATTCGCCGATACGAGCCGCGTCTCGTCGCCGGCAGCCTCAGGATCAATCAGGTGGTGCGGGTCGACGAACCCTCGCTCAGCGTCAGGCTGGAGATCAGCGGCGACCTGTCCTGCGAGCCGGTCGACGTTCCCGTGGTGTTCATCGCCGATGTCGATGTCGACAATCGCAAGATCAATGTCAGCCGGACAGCGGCGCCATGAACCGGGAATTCCTCGATCTCTATAACCGGGAACTGCTGCTGCTCTACGAGCAGGCCAAGGAGTTTTCCGAGGAATATCCCGACATCGCCCAGCGGCTCGGCGGCCTGGCCGGGGAACGCACCGACCCGATGGTGTCGGGCCTGCTGGAGGGCTGCGCCTTTCTGGCAGCGCGTGTGCAACTGAAGATGAAGCACGAGTTTCCGGAGTTCACCGGCAACCTGCTCGAACAATTGCTGCCCAATGCGCTCGCGCCGATCGCCTCAACGGCGCTGGTGCAGGTGCGCCCGCGCTTCGGCGACCCGGCGCTGCGCGAAGGCCGGCTGATCGAGGCCGGCGAGGCGATGGATGCGGTTCACGTCGAGCGCGACCGGCAGGTCGCCTGCCGGTTCCGCCTGTCGCAGGGTGTCACGCTGTGGCCGTTCGAGATCGCCCGGGCGCATTATTTCGGCGCGCCGGCGCCGCTGCAGTCGATGGGCATTCCGATCGATCGCAGTGTCGCGGCGGGCCTCGTCCTGTCGCTGCGCCATCGCAGCGTCGCGGATGCCGCCGAGGAGCCGGATGATGCGGCGGCGCTGGCCGAACCACTCGGACTGTTCGCCGGTTGCCGCGTCGACCGGCTGCCGTTTCACATCCTGGGTGCCGAAGCCGATGCGATCGGGCTCTACGAACAATTGTTCGCCCGCCGCCTGTCCATCCATGTCCGGTTCCTCGACGAATTCGGCGACCCCGTGGTCATCCGCGCCCCAGGGGTCGCGCTGCGCCAGCTCGGTTTCGGCGACGACGAACAATTGTTTCCCGACGACAAACGCGTGTTTCGCGGCTTCGAGCTCTTGCGCGAGTTCTTCGTCCTGCCACGCAAGTTCATCGGCTTCGAGCTGACCGGCCTCGCCTCGGTCATGCCGAAGCTCAAGGCGAAGACGGTCGACGTGGTGTTCACTTTCGACGAGGTCAATCCGAGGCTCGCCGCCTTCGTCAAGCCGGAGGCCTTCGCGCTCTACACGGCGCCGGCGATCAACCTGTTCGAGAAGACCACCGACCGCCTGCCGGTCAAGACCGGCCTGCACGAGTATAATGTGGTGCCCGACCGCGGGCGGCCACTGGACTATGAGCCGCATCGGATCATTTCGGTCCACGCGCACCGGCTGGGCGGCCGGGACAAGATCGCCGTGCCGCCGCTCTACGGCGCATCGCTGGAGGGCGTGCCGGGCGCCGACCGGCTGGCCTATGCGGTCCGGCGGCTGCCGCGCCGGCGCACCGCGACCGAGCGGCGCTACGGCACGGCGTCCGATTATGTCGGCACCGACATGTACCTGGCGATCACCTCGCCGCTCGGCAGCAGCGAAGAGGATCGCTTCGTCGAGCTCTCGGTGCGTGCGTTGTGCTCCAACCGGCATCTGCCGGAACTGCTGCCGGTCGGTTCGGGCGGCGCCGATTTCCGCCTGCTCAACGATACCGAACTGGAGGTTGCCTGCGTCGCCGGCCCGACCCGCCCGCGCGAGCCGGTGGTGTCGCAGCGGCGCGGCCGCACCGAGACCTGGTCGACCGGGGCTACGGTCTGGCGGCTGCTCAATCTGTTGAGCCTCAACCATCTCGGCCTGATCCAGGACAAGGCCGGCGGCGATGCGCGCATGCTGAAGGAGACCCTGTTCATCTTCGCCGACATTACCGACGGCAGCGCCGAGCGGCGGATCTGGGGTATTCGCTCGGTGGTGAGCCGCCCGATCGTCCGGCGTGTGCAAAGGCGCGACGGCGCCAGCGTCGCCCGCGGCCTGGAGATCACGGTCAGCTTCGACGAAAAGGCCTTCGAGGGTTCGGGTATCTTCCTGATCGGCGCGGTGCTCGACCGTTTCTTCGCCGAGTACAGCCACCTCAACCAGTTCACCCAGACGGTCGTCCGCAGCACCGAGCGCGGCGAGATCATGCGCTGGCCACCGCGCATGGGCCTGAGGAGGCAGCTGTGAAACTGCCTGACGGACTGACCGAAGCACCGGAGCTCTACGACTTCTTCGCGGTCATGCGCATGCTCGAAGCCGCGCATCCGGAGCGGCCGCGGATCGGCGACAGCGCGACCCTGCGCAGCGAATATGTCAGCCTCGGCCAGGATCCGTTCCTGATCTTTCCGGCGTCCAATATCAGCAAGGCGGAACTCGGCCGGGCAGGGCGCCTGCGCCTGGCGGTGCGTTTTCTCGGCCAGCTCGGGCCCCAGGGTGCACTGCCGCTCGCCACCACCGACGAGGCGAACAGCTATGTCCTGCGCGGCGACGATGCCTTCGCCCGCTTCGTCGACCTGTTCAACAATCGCTTCCTTCAGCTGTTCTACCGGGCCTGGGCGGATGTCCGGCCGATCGCCCAGGCGGATCGGCCGCTGGAGGACCGGTTCAGGGCCTATCTCGGTTCATCGATCGGCCTCGGCACACCGAATACCGGCGGGCTGGGCACCATTCCCGATGCGTTGAAGCTGCATTTCGCCGGCTTGATGAGCGCCCAGGCGAAGAGCGCGTCGCGCCTGACCTCGCTGATCTCGGGCGTGTTCGGCATCCGCTGCGAGGTGGAAGAGTTCATCGGCAGCTGGCAGACGCTCGAGCCCACCGACCGCAGCAGCCTCGGCGGCGCCAATGCCGGCCTGGGGACGACCCTGATGCTCGGCTCCAGGACCTATAGCGTTTCCGACAAGTTCCGCATCCGCCTGTTCACCGCAACGCTTGCCGAATACGAAACCTACCTGCCGGGCCAGCCGCGCGCCGACCATCTCGACGATATCGTCAGCTTCTATCTCGGCGAGGAGCTGGAATGGGATGTCGAGCTGGCCATCCCCTCCGGCCAGGTCGCGCCGGTGACGCTCGGGCGTGCCGGCCGGCTCGGCTGGACCAGCTGGATGGCGCCCGACTGGGCCGAGGCCGACAGCGCGCTGCGCACCGACGCCCGTTTCGACGTGCATGAAAGAGCCAAGCGGCAAGGCGACGCCGCGAACCCCTGACCATGGCATGCCCACGATCACTGCAAGTCCATGCCGACTGCCAGTCCATGACCGCCGAGCGCATGTTCACCGGGACAAACGAGGACGAGACCAATGGCCGATATCAGCCTGGAAACCGTTGCCGGAAAGCTCAATCGCGTCGGCTATGACGCCTTCATCCAGGCGCTCCGGCAGGCCAAGACCGCGGGCAACCGCAATCTCGAACTGGCGCACTGGCTCCATCAGGTGATGCAGGCGGAGCGCACCGATCTCGGCGCGACCCTCGACTATTTCAAGGTCGACCGCGGCAAGCTCTCGGCCGAGACGCTGGCGACCATCAACGGCTTTCGCAAGAACGAGAGCGAGATGCCCGGCGTCGCCAATGCCATGGTCGATCTGCTCGACCGCGGCTGGCACTACGCGACGCTGTTCTTCGGCGAGGTTCAGATCCGCACCGGCCATGCCCTGCTGGCGGCGATGAAGTCGATGGATCTGCGCCGCGCGCTGATCTCGATCTCGCCGGAGTTCCAGAAGATCAATGCCGATACGCTGGCCGCCGAGCACCGTGCCATCTGGAGCGGCTCGGTGGAAGACAGCATGCGTCCGATGGACGGCTCGGGCGCCATCCTGCCGGACCCGGCGACCGGCCAGAAGGGCACCACGGCGCTCGACCGGTTCAGCCAGGACCTGACCGCCCGCGCCAGGAGCGGCGGCATGGATCCGGTGCTCGGCCGCGATGCCGAGATCCGCCAGCTCATCGACGTGCTGCTGCGCCGCCGGCAGAACAACCCGATCCTGACCGGCGAGGCCGGCGTCGGCAAGACCGCGGTGGTCGAAGGGCTGGCGCAGCGGATCGTCGCCGACGACGTTCCGCCCCTGCTGCGCGGCGTCAGGCTCTGCGCGCTCGATGTCGGGCTGATGCAGGCCGGCGCCTCGATGAAGGGCGAGTTCGAACAGCGGCTGCGTTCGGTGATCGACGAGGTCCAGTCCTCGCCGACCCCGATCATCCTGTTCATCGACGAGGCCCATACGCTGATCGGTGCCGGCGGCTCGGCCGGTACCGGCGATGCCGCCAATCTGCTGAAACCGCCGCTGGCCCGCGGCACCTTGCGCACCATTGCCGCGACCACCTGGTCGGAATACCGGCAATATATCGAGAAGGATCCGGCGCTGACCCGCCGGTTCCAGCCGATCGCCATCGACGAACCGGACGCGGCGCGTTGCTGCGACATGCTGCGCGGCATTCTGGCGCCGATGGAGAAGCACCATGGCGTGCGCATCTCGGACGCTGCGGTGGTCGCCGCGGTGACCCTGTCGCAGCGCTATATCCCGGCGCGCCAGCTGCCCGACAAGGCAGTCAGCCTGATCGACACGGCCTGCGCCCGGGTCGCGGTGAGCCAGACCACCACGCCGGCCGCGATCGAAGGCACGCGCGCCCAGATCGCCGCGCGCGAGACGGAAAAGACCGCATTGCAGAACGACACCGACCTCGGATCGGACACCGCCGCGCGGATCGCCGAGATCGGCCAGGAGATCGCCGGACTGACCGAAAAGCTCGGCGTCGCCGAGACCGGTTATGCCGCCGAAAAGGCGCTGGTCGAGGAGATCCTGGCGCTCAGGACCGGCCTTGCCGCGTCGCCGCCGCCTGATGACGGGCCGGCACGCCGGACCGAGCTGAAGGAGCGCAGCAGCGCGCTGGACGAGATCCCGGCGGATAGCCGCATGATCCATCCCCATGTCGACGAGGATGCGGTCGCCGCCGTCGTCTCGGCCTGGACCGGCATTCCGGTCGGCCGGATGGTCAAGGACGAGATCGAGGCGGTGCTGACCTTGGCCGAGGTGCTCAATCGCCGGGTGGTCGGCCAGTCGCACGGGCTCGCCATGATCGCCAAGCGGATCGAGACCAACCGGGCCAAGCTCGACAATCCGAACAAGCCGATCGGCGTGTTCATGCTGTGCGGCCCGTCGGGCGTCGGCAAGACCGAGACCGCGCTGGCGCTGGCGGAAGCGCTTTATGGCGGCGAGCAGAACATCATCACCATCAACATGAGCGAGTTCCAGGAGGCCCATACCGTCTCGACCCTGAAGGGCGCACCTCCCGGTTATGTCGGCTACGACCAGGGTGGCCGGCTGACCGAAGCGGTCCGCCGCAAGCCTTATTCGGTGGTCCTGCTCGATGAGGTCGAGAAGGCCCATCCGGATGTCCACGAGATCTTCTTCCAGGTGTTCGACAAGGGCGTGATGGAGGATGGCAGCGGCCGGCGCATCGATTTCAAGAACACCCTGATCATCCTGACCTCGAATGTCGGCACCGAGCGGCTGATGCACCTGGCCGCCAAGGACGAGTACAAGAACGACACCGAAAAGCTCGGCGCCGCGCTGAAACCCGACCTGCTCGAGGTGTTTCCCCCGGCGCTGCTCGGCCGCATCGTCACCATTCCCTATTTGCCGCTGTCGCCGGACATGCTGGCGGGCATCGTGCGCCTGCAGCTCGACCGCATCGGCCGGCGCATCAAGGACAATCACGGCGCCGTCTTCAGCTATGACGACGCGGTGGTCGAGAAGATCGTCGGGCTGTGCAACGACCCGGCCAGCGGTGGCCGGATGATCGACAATGTGCTGACCAATACGGTGCTGCCCGAACTGTCGCGGCGCATCCTCAACCAGCAGGTCGAGAAGAAGGACTGGAGCACGGCCAGCATGGCGCTGGCCGACGGCAACTTCGTCTTCGAGGTCCGCTAGCAAATTCCCGCGCAGTTGCGCCCGGGCCGGCCGCTGGCCGGCGCCGCAAGGGCCTTGCTTGCGATCATGCCGATGCCGTCGCTTCCCGAACACTCGTCGGAAGCATCACCCCATGGAGGTTTGCCTTGGCACATTTCGTCAAATGGTCCGGCCCGAACTACCACAACGGCGCACCGCGGATTTCCAAGACAATCCAGACGATCGATTTCAACCAGGCGTTCAAATTCGGCGTCTGGGGCCTGCCCGACGGGCTGGAGGTCGGGCCGAACGACCCCTCGTTCGGCGTGACGACGCGCGCGGAAGCGGTGGTCAAGCGGGACAACGACATTACCTGGTTCGATATCACGCCGAGACGCGCCGGCAATGTTCTGGTCGACATCCGCGACTCCGGCGGCGCCTCCTGGGACATGTTTCAACTGGCGGTGAAGCCGCAAAAGAGCGCGCAGCGCCCGATGCTCAGGGGCATCGACTACGACGTCAGTCTGGATACCAAGGGGATCTCGAAAAGCTGGAATGCCAGTCTCAAGGTGGTTTTGCGCATCCATTTCAAGCAGATCAATCCCAAGGCGAACCCCTATGTCACCGATACTTCGGGCTTCAAGTGGTTCACGCAGGTGTGGACGGCGAAGGAGTGGAACGCCTTCATCATCGAGTTCATTGCCCAGGCGAAGCGCAGCCTCAACGAGAAATTCTGGCTGAAGGCGCCGGCGGGAGTCAGCGAACTGTCGACTGCCGACGACGCCAGCGGCTCGACCTTCATTTCGAACCTGCACTGCCAGTTCGACATCGTGCCGGTCTGGGACCCGAAGGGGGCTCACCAGACGGTCGAATTCACCAAGATCCCCAAGACCCCGGCCAACAAGTTGCCCATGCTGCCGGCCGACTCGACACACATGAACAACATGGTGATCTACAAGATCCCGTCGTCATCGCTGGTGGTGGGCGTGCCCGGCGAGCAGCACCGGGTGCCCCATGAAGTCCGGCATCTCTTGGGGCTGCACCACGTCTTCGAGGGCATGGCAGTCGACGCCAATGCGAAGGCCACGGCGAACCCGAACTATTGCCGGCTCGATGCGGCCAACAATCCGCATCCGGGCTGCATGCTGTCGATGGGTGTCGGCGACGGGATTTCGGTTCTCGATGCGAAGCCGTGGCAAAGGGCCGCGGTCAAATGGTTCAAGGCCTTGGGCAAGGGTTATAACTTCGCTGACTACGACTTCCCGCCGTCGATGACCCGGGTGCTGCCCTACCGCAAATGATCCCGCCGGCCGGGCCATGATCGCGGCGGCCAGCCTGGCCGCCGCTTGGTGCGCTTGATCGGGCGCGCGGCAGGCCTTATTGAACGGCGCCTCAGACCCGCTGGAGAGCCGCCGATGACCATGAGGACGCATACCGGATCCGCCCGTATCGCCCTCGTCTCATCGGTTCGCCATGTCGGCTCTTCTGACCCTACGCAACCTGTCTTATTCGACACCCGACGGCCGTGAGCTCTTCCAGGGGCTGAACCTCAGTCTCGGGCGTGAACGCTACGGTCTGATCGGACGCAATGGCGTCGGCAAGTCGACGCTCATGACGCTCATGGCCGGCGCGCTGGGGCCGAAGACGGGCGCCGTGCTGCGCCACGGCTCGCTCAGGCAGCTTCGTCAGAGCGTCCAGGTCGCGTCAGGCGAGATGGTCGCCGATGCGCTTGGCGTGAGCGAGGCGCTGGCGCGTCTTGCCCTGGTCAGCGCCGGGCGCGGCGGCATCGAGGCGATGCAGGACGCGGATTGGACGCTGGAGGCGCGGCTGTCGGAGGCGATGGCCCGGATGGATCTCGCCGGCATCGGGCTCGACCGGCCGCTGGCGACGCTGAGCGGCGGCCAGCGCACCCGGCTGGCGCTTGCCGCCATCCTTGTCGACCCGCCCGACCTCATCCTGCTCGATGAGCCGACCAACAATCTCGACCGTGACGGCCGCGTGGCGGTGGCGCGTTTTCTGGGGGAGTGGCGCGGCGGCGCGGTCGTCGTCAGCCACGACCGGGAATTGCTCCGGCACATGGACCGGATGGTCGAGCTCACCAGCCTCGGCGTGACCACCTATGGCGGCAATTGGGACCTCTATGCCGAGCGGAAGGCGAATGAACTCGCCGCCGCCGAGCGCGACCTGGCGGTCGCCGAACGCGATGCCGGGGAGGCGGCGCGCAAGGCCCAGGTCGCGGCCGAGCGCCAGGCGCGCAAGGACGGCGCCGGCAAGCGTTCGCGTGCCAAGGCCGGTCAGAGCAAGCTCCTCCTGGATGCCCGCCAGGATCGGGCGGAAAAGACCCTCGGTCGCGGCAATCGCTTGGCCGACCGGCAGCGGGCGGCAGCCGCCGGCGCGCTTCAGACCGCCCGCGCCAAGATGGAAACCGTCAGGACATTGGCCTTTTCCGTCGGGGCTGTCCGTCTGCCCGCGGGCAAGACCGTGCTTGCCTTCGATCAGGTGACCGGCGGGCCGGTTCCGGGCCGGGCGATCATCCATGACCTGTCATTTGCGATCGTCGGGCCCGAGCGGGTGGCCGTCACCGGTCCGAACGGCAGCGGCAAGTCGACGCTGCTTCGGCTGGCGACCGGCGCGCTCCAACCCTTCGCCGGATCCGTCGTCCAGGCGCGCCGCTCGGTCATGCTGGACCAGCAGATGAGCCTGCTCGATCCCGATCGATCGATCCTGGACAATTTCCGCCGGCTCAATCCGGGCTGCAACGACAATGCCTGCCGCGCCGCCCTGGCCCGCTTCCTGTTCCGCGCCGATGCGGCGCTCCGCCGGGTCGGGGAGCTCAGCGGCGGCGAGATCCTGAGGGTCGGCCTGGCCTGCACGCTCGGCGGCGGCGATCCGCCCGATCTCCTCATCCTCGACGAGCCGACCAACCACCTCGACATTGCCTCGATCACGGCGGTGGAGGCGGCGCTCGGCGGTTTCGACG
Organism: Phreatobacter stygius; assembly: GCF_005144885.1. Lineage (NCBI taxonomy): Bacteria > Pseudomonadati > Pseudomonadota > Alphaproteobacteria > Hyphomicrobiales > Phreatobacteraceae > Phreatobacter > Phreatobacter stygius. The sequence continues at coordinate 1,551,046 of NZ_CP039690.1, read as the reverse complement.
GGGCGCTTCTGGTGGTCAGCCACGACGAGGACTTCCTGAGCGCGATCGGCGTCACCAGGCGGATCGTGCTGTCTCAGGCCTCAGCGGGTTAGTTCGGCGTCTCGCGCAGGCCGGCGGCCTGAACCAGCGCGGTCCAGCGCTCGACGTCGCGGCGGATCAGCGCCTCGGTCTCGTCACGGCTCAGGCGCAGCACCCGGCCGCCGGTGCGTGCGAAGACCGTCTCGAGCTCGGGCAGGGCGAGCACGGCGGCAAGCTCGCGGCGCAGGCGGTCGAGCACATCGGGCGGCGTCGCGGCCGGCGCGAAAAGGCCGAACCAGCTCTCCATGTCGAGTGCCGCGACGCCGGTCTCCGCGACGCTCGGCACGTCAGGATGGAACGGCTGGCGGTTCGCCGACGACACGGCCAGGGCCCGGACGGTGCCGGCCTGGACCTGCGCCATGGCGGTGGACGAGATATCGAAGAACAGGTCGACGCGACCGCCCATCAGGTCCTGGTAGGCGGCCTGGGCGCCGCGATAGGGCACATGGGTCATCCTCACGCCGGCCAGGTGCTCGGTGACCGCCGCCGCAATGTGCTGGCCGGAGCCACGGCCGGCCGAGGCATAGGTGACCTGAGCCGGATTGGCCCTGGCGAAGGCGATCAGCGCCGGCAGGTCGGCTTGCGGCAGGTCCTTGCGGGCGATCAGCGTATAGGACCAGCTGACCGCCAGGCCGATCGGCACCAGGTCCTTGCGCGGATCATAGGGCAGGTTCGGATAGAGCCCCGGGTTGAGCGCGATGTTGGAAAGGCCGCCGAGCAGCAAGGTGTAACCGTCGGGCGGCGCCTGGGCCGCGGCCTGGGTGCCGACAATGGTGCCGGCGCCCTGCCGGTTTTCGACGACAACAGCCTGGCCGAGCCGTGGCGCCAGCCGGTCCGCCAGCACCCGGGCGACCGTGTCGAAGCCGCCACCGGCGGGCTGCGGGACGATCAGCTTGATGGTCTGCCGGGGATAGTCGCTCGCCTGTGCCGGCGTCCAGGCGGCCAGCGCGCACAAAGCCAGCATCACTCGTCCTGCACGACGCATGGGTGTCTCCCCTCCGGTGGCGAGCGATTGGTTTCGCTCATTTGGTTTTATATGTGAAACTATTCTTGTCTATGAACTAAACATGCTCCGCGGATCGGGTCAACCAAAACGGTCTCGCGCTGCTCAACCGACAGGCGTCAGAGCGCCGTGCCGGCCTCCAGGGCGCGGGTCAGCGCCGCGGCGGTCGACTGCAATTGCCGGCGGAAGACACCGTCCTGGCTTTGCGAGAAGCGGGCGGTCGGGACAGCCAGGTTGAGCGCGCCGAAGACCTGGCCGTGGCGCAGCACGGCGGTCGCGATGCCGGTAATGCCGGGGGTGAACTCTTCGCGCGAATAAGCGAAGCCGTCGCGCTGGGCGGCGGCGATGTCTTCGCGCAGCCGGTCCTTGGAGCGGATCGTATTGGGCGTGATCTCGTCGAGGCTGACACGTTCGAGATAGGCGACGAGATCCACCGGCGCCATGGCGGCGAGCAGGATCTTGCCGCCCGAAATGGCATAAAGCGGCGCCCGTTCACCTGACTTCATGGTGTAGGACAGCGCTTGCCGGCCAACCGCGGAAGCAATCGTTTCCATGGCGTCGCCGACCCTGAGATAGAAGGCCGAGGTCTCGTTCAGGACGCCGCTCAACTGGGTGAGCAGCGGCTGGACGATGGCGGCCAAAGGCGGGCCCGAGATCCGCCCCGCCAACTGCCGGATGCGGTCGCCGAGCCGATAACGTGCGCTGGCCGGATCCTGTGCGAGATAGCCGCGGGCCTGCAGGTTGTTCAACAGATGGAACAGGCTGCTTCTGGGAATGGCGAGATCGGCCAAGAGCTTGGAAAAGGACGGGGGCTCCGGCGCGTCGGCGACATATTCCAGGATGTCGAAGGCGCGGTCGGCCGACTTGACAGTCGCATGGGCTTCAGGTTTCATAATTCAAACCAGTTCATAATTGGAAACTTAGCGTCATCCGCGAACCTTGTCCAGGGAGGCGGGTGACGCGGGAACCGCAGGGAGCACCACCGCCATGGATGCCGAGCTGATTGATCGACTGGCCATCCGCGACCTCCTGGAAAACTGGGCCGTGTGGCGCGACGCCGGGGATTGGCAACGCTTCCAGACGGTCTGGCATGACGACGGCTGGATGTCAGCCACCTGGTTCCAGGGCCCGGCGGCGGACTTCATCCGGGTCAGCCGTGAAGGCTGGGACAAGGGTGTCAGCATTCTGCACTTTCTCGGCGGCACCAGCATCGACCTCGACGGCGAGAGAGCGATCGCCCAGACCAAGATGACCATTTCCCAGCGCGCGACGGTTCACGATGTGCCGTGCGACGTCGTCTGCACCGGCCGCTTCTTCGACTTTCTGGAGAAGCGCGGCGGCCGTTGGGGCATCGTGCTGCGCCAGCCGATCTATGAGAAGGACCGGCTCGATCCGGTCGATCCGGCAGTCTCCGTGGCCTTGCGCCAGGATGCCTTGATGGCGCTGCCGGAGGGCTATCGCCATCTCGCTTATATCCAGGAAGAGATCGGCTACCGGGTGAAGCGCGACATGCCCGGCCTGAAGGGCCCTGAAGTCGAGGAGCTCTATGCCCGCGGCCGGGCCTGGCTCAAGGGCGGCCCGGCAACCGGGGCGGTTGCGGCCTGAGGCTCGCCCACGACCGGCCGGGCGCCGTCAGATATGCAGCGCATGGCCGAGCGTCTTCAGGGCCGCCTCCTGGAAGCCCTCGCCCTGGGTCGGATGGGCGTGGATCGTGCCGGCAATGTCTTCGAGCCGCGCGCCCATTTCCAGCGCCAGGCCGAAGGCCGTGGCAAGCTCGGAAACGCCGTGGCCAACCGCCTGGATGCCAAGGACCAGATGGTTGTCGGCGCGGGCGACGACCCGGACGAAACCGGCCTCGCCGATCTTGGTCATCGCGCGGGCATTGGCGGTGAAGGGAAACTGGCCGGTCTTGATCTCGATGCCGGCCTGCCGGGCTTCGTCGGGCGAGAGGCCGGCGGTGACGATTTCCGGGTCGGTGAAGCAGACCGCCGGAATGGCGCGCTTGTCCCAGCTCCTGGAGTGGCCGGCGACGATCTCGGCGACCATTTCGCCCTGCGCCATGGCGCGGTGCGCCAGCATCGGCTCGCCGGTGACGTCACCGATCGCATAGATGCCGCGCATCGATGTCCGGCACTTGTCATCGATGCGCAGGAACCGGCCGTCCATGTCGAGGCCGAGCTCTTCCAGGCCCCAGCCCTCGGTCACCGGCCGGCGGCCGACGGTCACCAGGATCTTGTCGGCGTCGATGCGGCGATCCTCGCCGCCGGCGGTCTCGACCAGCAGGGCCTGGCCCTTGGGGCCGAGCGCCTTGGCCTTGGCGCCGGTCAGGAGTTCGATCTTGAGCTCAGTCAGGCGCTTGGCGACCGGACGGGTCAGCTCGGCATCATATTGCGGCAGGATGCGTGGCTCCGCCTCGACCACGGTCACCGTGGTGCCGAGCTTGGCAAAGGCCATGCCGAGCTCCAGCCCGATATAACCGGCGCCGACAATGGCGAGCCGCGCCGGCAATTTGGTCAAGGCCAGCGCCTCGGTCGATGAGACCACCGGTCCGCCGAAAGGCAGGAAGGGCAGTTCCACCGGCGCCGAACCGGTGGCAATCACGATGGTCTCGGCGCGGATCACCTGAAGACCGGTCTCGGTCTCGACCTCCACCGTCTTGCCGTCGCGAAAGCGGGCGCGGCCGCCGACGATCTTGACCCGGGCCTTTTTCAGCAGACCGGCGACGCCGCTGTTCAGGCGCCCGACAATGCCGTCCTTCCAGCCGATGGTCTTGGCGAGATCGAGCACGGGTTTGCCGACGCTGATGCCGAGCGGGCTCGATCCGCCGGCCATGTGCATGGCCTTGTCGAATTCTTCCGCCGCGTGGATCAGTGCCTTGGACGGGATACAGCCGATATTCAGGCAGGTGCCGCCGAGCCGGCGCCGTTCGACGATGACGGTGTCGATGCCGAGCTGGCCGGCGCGGATGGCCGCGATATAACCACCGGGGCCGGCGCCGATCACCAGCAGCTTGCAGGAGATTTCTTTCATCGGCTTCAGCCTTCCACGAAAATCATCGCTGGCGTTTCGAGCAGCGTCTTGATGCGCTGGATGAAGACGGCGGCATCCCAGCCGTCGACCACCCGGTGGTCGAAGCTCGACGACAGGTTCATCATTTTGCGCGGGATGAAGCTGGCGCCGTCCCAGACCGGACGCACCATCATCTTGTTGACGCCAATGATGGCGACCTCCGGATAGTTGATCACCGGCGTCGTCACCACGCCGCCGAGCGCGCCGAGCGAGGTGATGGTGATGGTCGAGCCGGTCAGCTCGTCGCGCGTCGCGGTGCCGGCCTTGGCGGCATCGGCCAGCCGGTTCACCTCCGCCGCGCAATCCCAGAGATCACGCGCCTCGGCGTGCTTGACCACCGGCACGACCAGGCCGGACGGCGTCTGCGCGGCGATGCCGATATGGATGCCGCCATGCTGGTGGATGATGCCGGCGTCGTCGTCGAACAGGGCGTTGAGGCCGGGCTGATCGGCAATGGCCTTGACCATCGCGCGCATCAGGAAGGGCAGGATGGTCAGCTTCGCCTGGTCGGCGCGCTTGCCCTTGTTCAGGGCCGCGCGCAGGTCCTCGAGCGCGCTGACATCGACCTCCTCGACATAGGTGATGTGCGGGATGCGCGATTTCGACAGCGCCATCTTTTCGGCGATGCGGCGGCGCAGGCCAATGACCTTGATGTCCTCGACCGCATGGTTTTCCTGAAGCCCGGCCGCACGCGCCGCCTGGGGCCCGCGCGCGATGAAGGCATCGAGATCCTCGTGACCGATCCGGCCGGCAGGTCCGGTGCCGCGCACCTGGCGCAGGTCGATGCCGGCCTCCCTGGCGCGCAACCGGATCGCCGGCGAGGCGAGCGGCTTGTCGCCCTCGGGCCGCGGGGCGCCGAAGGACGCCTGGCGGGCCGGTGCTGCCGGTGCGGCGCGTGCCGGCGTGGCTGCCGGTTTGGCGGCCGCTTTGGTCGGCTCAGGGGCGGCCTTGCCGGCGGGTGGCCTGGCCTCGGCCTTGGTGGGCGCTGCGGCTGGCGGTTCGGCCGCCGCCGGTTCGTCAGGCGCCGGGGCGCTGCCTTCGCCTTCGACCTTGAGGCGGATCAGCGCCGAGCCGACCGCGACGACGTCGCCGATCTCGGCGCCGAGCCAGGTGATTTCGCCGTCGACCGGGGAGGGGATCTCGACCGTTGCCTTGTCGGTCATGACCGCGGCGAGCAAGGTATCCTCGCGCACGAGGTCGCCGACCTTGACGTGCCATTCGACCAGTTCGGCTTCCGCGACGCCTTCGCCGACGTCGGGCAGCTTGATCACATGTTCACCCATGATCAGGCCTCCATGGCATCGACAAGGGCGCGGCCGAGCCTGGCCGGCCCCGGGAAATAGTCCCATTCCTGGGCGTGCGGATAAGGCGTGTCCCAGCCGGCGACCCGGATGATCGGCGCTTCCAGGTGGAAGAAGCAGTTCTCCTGGACCAGCGCCGCAAGCTCGGCGCCGAAACCGGAGGTCAGAGTCGCCTCGTGGATGACGACGCAGCGGCCGGTCTTCTTGACCGAGGCGACGATGGTCTCGAGATCGAGCGGCAGCAGGGTCCTGAGATCGATGATCTCGGCATCGATGCCGGTTTCGGCGACGGCGGCTTCGGCGACATAGACCATGGTGCCATAGGCCAGGATGGTGATGGCGGCGCCCTTGCGGCGGATCACCGCCTTGCCGAGCGGCACGGTGTAATGGCCCTCGGGAACCTCACCGAGCTCGTGTTTCGACCAGGGCGTGACGGGCCGGTCGTGATGGCCGTCGAAGGGGCCGTTATAGAGCCGTTTCGGTTCGAGGAAGATCACCGGATCGGGGTCCTCGATCGCCGCGATCAGCAGGCCCTTGGCGTCATAAGGGTTGGACGGCACCACGGTCTTCAGGCCGGAGACATGGGTGAACAGCGCTTCCGGGCTCTGGCTATGGGTCTGGCCGCCGAAAATGCCGCCGCCGGTCGGCATGCGCACGACCAGCGGGCAGGTGAACTCGCCGTTGGAGCGATAGCGCAGCCGCGCCGCTTCCGAGACGATCTGGTCATAGGCCGGATACATGTAGTCGGCGAACTGAATTTCGACGCAGGGCCTGAGGCCATAGGTCGCCATGCCGATCGCGGTGCCGACAATGCCGAGCTCGCTGATCGGCGCGTCGAAACAGCGGCTCTTGCCGTATTTCTGCTGCAGCCCCTGGGTGCAGCGGAACACGCCGCCGAAATAACCGACGTCCTCGCCGAACACGACGACGTTGGCGTCACGCTCCATCGATACGTCCATGGCGCCCCGGATGGCCTCGATCATGGTCATTCTGGGCATGGTTCAGACCCCCGCCTGTTGCCGCTGGCGGCGCAGATGCGGCGGCATCTCGGCATAGACGCCCTCGAACATGTCGCGCGTCGAGGGCTTGCCGCCGGCATGCAGCGTGCCGTGGCGCTCGGCCTCCTTCTGCGCCGTGATCACCGTGTCGAGGATCTCGGCTTCGGCCTGCTTGTGGCGTTCCTCCGACCAGAGGCCGCGCAGGATCAGATGGTTCTTCAGGCGGATGACCGGGTCGCCCAGCGGCCAGGCCGCGGATTCGGTCTTCGGCCGGTAGGCGGAAGGGTCGTCCGAGGTCGAATGGGCGCCGACGCGATAGGTGACATATTCGACCAGCGTCGGCCCGAGATTGCTGCGGGCCCGTTCGACCGCCCATTTGGCCACCGCATGGACCGCCAGATAGTCATTGCCGTCGACCCTGAGCGCCGGCAGGCCGAAACCGAGGCCGCGGGCGGCGAAGGTGCCCGAGCCGCCGCGGGCAATGCCCTGGAAAGTCGAGATGGCCCATTGGTTGTTGACGATATTGAGCACGACGGGTGCCCGATAGGTCGAGGCGAAGACCAGGGCTGCATGGAAATCGGATTCGGCGGTGGAGCCGTCGCCGATCCAGCCGGCGGCGATCCGGGTGTCGTTCTTGATCGCCGAGGCCATGGCCCAGCCGACGGCCTGGACGAATTGCGTGGCGAGATTGCCCGAGATCGAAAAGAAGCCGTGCTGTTTCGACGAATACATGACCGGCAACTGCCGGCCCTTCAGCGGATCGCTTTCGTTCGAATAGATCTGGTTCATCATTTCGACCATGGGATAGCCGTCGGCGATCAGGAGGCCGGCCTGCCGATAGGTCGGAAAGTTCATGTCGCCGGGCTGGAGCGCGCGGCGAAACGCACAGCTCACCGCCTCCTCGCCCATATGCTGCATGTAGAACGAGGTCTTGCCCTGGCGCTGGGCCATCTGCATGCGCGCGTCGAAGGCGCGCAGCGTCATCATGTGCCGGAGCCCCTCGGCAAGCTCGTCGTCGGTCAGCGATCCGGCCCAGGGGCCGACCGCCTCGCCGTCGCGGTTGAGCACGCGGATGATCGAATAGGCGAGATCGCGGATCGATTCAGGGTTGGCGTCGATATCGGGGCGCCGGACCGAGCCCGCTTCGGGAATCCTCACATTGGAGAAATCGGGCGTGCCGCCGGGGCGGACCTCCGGCTCGGGCACGTGAAACTGCAAGGGGGCAGTGTCGGTCATGTCGGCTTCCTCGTCGACCCGCGCGGGCGAACCGCCGGGCAGGTCCCTGTGATATCAAGATGGCAGTGCAAGTGTCGCAGAGGAAGGGCCGGCGCGGCCGCTCGCGACGGTGGCGGGCCCACGGGACCGGGCGAATTTTCGCGGAGGCTCATGCGGCTGGGCGATCGCGGCGAGGACCGGCGAAACGCCCGCGATCCGGTGCGGTCCCGGCCGGGCGCGCGCAACGGCAGTCCGGGCCTGGATATCTTGCGGCGTCTTGGTCCATGAACACGATCAACCCCGGATCGTCAGGACGATATTTCATAAGGCCGGGTGCGTCTCGTTTCGAAATTTCTAAAACCTGTGCCGGCACAGAATTTCATTGCTAAGTTTGCCGCTGAAATCAGCGATACTTGCGGCAGGCAGGTTTTCGGGCGCGACTGATCATGAATCAGCGATCGGCGTGGCGCTGCGGGCGCGGTTTCGCGTCGCCCCCGGCGTCGTCGGGCGAGGCCCGGTCGCACCGCCACCGAGCCCCGCCGGCCTTGTGCTATTGCAAGATCCGGATGCCATGCGGCGTTTCGATGATCGCGCGATAGCGCAGTTGGGTGCCGCGCAGAATATCCGGAGGATCGGCCAGGCCGAGCGTATCGTAGAGGCCGGCGACCCTGGCCGGATCGGGGTGCTCGACCTCGAAACGCTTCAAGCGCGCGCCAAGGTCCGGCATGGCCGCCGCCGGTGTTGGCCTGCCGTCCCAATCGATGAGCGAAGGCGCAAGGCCGTTCATCGGCAAGGCGCCATCAGGCGGCACCGCGAACAGCCAGGATCGATCGCCGCGCGACACGCGTCGCTTGTCGCCGAAGACCGGACCATGCCACGCCAGGACCACATCGATCTCACCGGACCGTGCGACCCAGCCGCCAAGACGCCGGCCGTCGTCCCACGCGGCCCGTACCGCCTTCGCGTCGTCGAGGCCGAACCAGCGCGCCGCCGCCGGCCTCTCCGCCTGCGGATCGACCGCGATGACCTCCAGAAAGATGTCGTCGCCGAGACGCAGCAGATGATTGTGCGTGGCCATTTCCGGATGTCGGCCGCCAAACGGCATGTCGATGCCGAGCGCGTCGCGGACGTGGTGCACGCCCTCGGCGAGCGAGGGCGCGATGATCGTGAGATGATCAAGTTTCAACATGCCGGGCCCTCCGGATCCTTGCCGCGCGCAGCAGTGAGAGGCCTTGGCGCGCAACCCTGCCGATCGCCGCGCGGATTGCGGCATTGCGCATCTCATGCGCCAGGCGGCGATGCAAGGCGATCAGCTCGGCGCTGACGACGGGCCGGTAGGTGACGTCGGCCACAAGTGCCCTCACGCCTGACGGGGCTTGGAGGCCCATGAGCGCTCGCGGATGACCTGGCAGATCTGGAACTTGTAGTCGCTGAACAGGCTTTCGATGCCGCGCCGCTTGGCCTTGGCATGTTCGGGGTGGATCCGCCATTCCTGCAGGGCTTGCTCGGACTCGAACTCGACGATGGTGACGCGCTCGCCGTCCTCGGCGGTGAAACTCTTGTGCGAGACATAACCGGGAATGGTCTCGGCCAGCGCGCTCATCTGCCTGGCCAACGGGCCATATTCGTCCTGCGCGCCCGAACCGAGCCGCGAGCGGAAAACCGTGACGATCATCTGACATCTCCATGCCGAACCGCGATGGAGCCCGGTCAGGGCTCGCGTCGAGGCGGCAAGATCGACCGTCAGGCATTATAAATCAAATGCATTGTTTCTATAATGATTATGCCGTTCACGGCGATGCGGCGAGCTTGTCGCGCAGCGCTTGCTCAGCCGTGTCGATCACCGGGTCGAACCGTCCAGGCGTGGCATTGCGGATCAAGGTCACGGTCGCGCCCAGCTGAAAGTCGAGCACGTCCAGAATGCGCAGGCCGTGACGGTAGGCGCTCTCGTCGAACTGGCGGCGCGGCACGAGGCCAAGGCCGCCACCGTGGGACAGCAGCGACAGTTGCAGGTCCTCGCCAAAGACCTCGGCCGCCACCTGCAGCGGCAATTGCAGCCGATCGAACGATTTCACCAGCGCGGCGCGGCAGCCGCAGCCGGGCGGGTTGAGGAACCAGCCGTCGTCGGCGAGGTCACGCAGGCGCCATGGCGTGCCGTCGCGCCTGGTCGCCTCCCGTGAGGAGGATACGACGACGACCTGTTCGGCGCCGAGCGGGACGCGCAGCAATCCGGCCGGAACCGCATGCGCCTCGGTCAGGAGGCCAATCGCGAAATCGATGGCGCCACTGCGCACGGCCTCGATCAGCTCGGTGCTCCAGCTGGAGCTGATCCGCAACCGGACGCGCGGATAGGCTCGGCGCAAGACATCGAGCGGTGTCGTCAACACCATTTCACCCAGGCCATGGGCAACGCCGGCCCGCAGCTCGCCGGCCGGGCCGGCGGAGCTGGACGTGCAAGCCTCAAGCTCGGCCACTGCGCCGAGAACCCGGCGGCAATGTTCGAGTACGTGGCTGCCGAGCGCGGTCAGGACCGCCGGCTTGACCGAGCGGTCGAACAGCGGGCCGTCGCCCATTGCGGCCTCGAAGCTCTGGATGCGCCGGGTGGTCGCGGGCTGGGTGAGATGGAGGCGGGCTGCGGCCCGATTGACCGAACCGGTTTCGGCAACGGCGACGAAAGCCTGGAGATCCTGAAGGTTCATAGGCAATGAGCATAATCAAGTCCAGATTATGCGAAAAGCCTTTCAATACCCGGAGTGCAGGAATCGGCAGTCGGGAGGGGTCATGCCCCGTCGCTGCCGGCACGGTCGCGGCCGAGGAAAGCCCGGCCGCGCGGCGACAGGCGATAGCCTGACGCCAGGCTCTCGGTCAGGCCGAATTCCTTCAGCTTGCGGATCTTCACCTTCAGCGCGGGCCTTTCCATGCCAAGCCGGTCGGCGATCTCGCCGGCGGTGATGCCGTCACGCGACCCGATCAGCGCCAGGGTCTCGCGGGTCCAGGGTCCGGCATGGCTGCGTTGATCGAGCGCATCGAGGCGCGCCTGCAGCGCGGTCTGCGCGGCCGGACCGATGCGGTCGTCGCCGCGCAACGCTTCGCGCGGATCGTCGCCGGCGCGATGAAAGCCGATCCGGTAGAGCACACCGGCACTGGAACGCCCGAGCTCGGCGAGCAGGGCGGTTCTCGAGGCAAAGCCGGCGGCGACCGCGTCGGCCTCGGTCAGTTCGCCGGCGTCGACCGGCTCGAGCCGGTCGATGGCCAGCACGCCGGCGGCGGTGCGCAAGGTGCCGCCTGGCCGGACCGTCGGCTTTTGCCAGCGCCGGAAGGCCTGGCGGATCTCGCCGGTGGCGATCCGGTCGAGCACGGCCTGTTTGAACAGCATGCGGCAACACCCAGCGATGGCATGGCCGCCGGTTGTCGTCAGGCGTCGGGCGGCAAAGCGGAACCGACATAGTGTAGCGCGAATTCGGCGCTCGGCGGGATCGGCTTGATGATGTCGATGAGCACGCCATTGGGATCGGCGGTGATGAAATGACGCTGGCCGAACGGCTCGTCGCGCAAGGGCGTCAGGATCGGCAGGCCCGCCGCCACGAGATCGCGATAGATGCTATCGGGATCCTCGACCTCGAAATTGAGGAGCAGGCCGGAGACCTGGCCACGCGCCTGTTCGGGCACGGTGTGGTGGTTGCCGTCGAGAATGGCGAGATTGTTGCTGCTCTCCTCGGTCGACTGCAGATGCACGTACCAATCGGTGATGAACAGGGCCTGGTAGCGGAAATGGCGGATATAGAAATCCGTGGTCGTGGCGACGTCGCGGGTCATGATGACGGGATAATAGCTGGTGGTTTTCACGGCTGGTCCTTCCTGTTGATATGACATACAGTCTGTATGTATCTTCCAATTAACATACAGGCTGCATGTATGCAACAGGCGAAGCAACGCTCCAATCGCGAGCGTACGGAGACCACCCGCCATGCGCTGCTGTCGGCGGCCCGCGGGCTGTTCGTCGTCAAGGGATATGCCGAGACGTCGACGCCCGAGATCGTTGCACTGGCCGGCACGACGCGGGGCGCGCTCTATCACCACTTCGCGGACAAGCGCGCGCTGTTCCGCGCTCTGCTGGAACAGGAGGCCCGGGCGGTTGCCGAGGCGATCGAGGCGCAGGCCTCGTCGGGCCGGTCGGCCGTCGAGGCCCTGACAACCGGCAGCACCGCCTATCTCGATGCCATGACGGTCGCCGGGCGAACCCGCCTCCTGCTGGTCGAGGGTCCGGCGGTGCTTGGCAGTGCGGAGATGACGGCGCTGGACGAAGCCAATGCCGGCCGGACGCTGCGCGACGGGCTGGCGGCGGCGATGTCGGATCAGGCCAAGGCCGCCGTGCCGCTCTCGGCGCTCGCCGTGCTGCTGTCGGCTGCCTTCGACCGGGCGGCGTTGGCGATCGACGCCGGCGCCGACCCGGTCGCTTTCAGGGCCGCGGTGACCGGGCTCATCGCGCGGGTTGTCGGTGCCGGCGGCGGTCGCGGCCGGGACTAGCCGGCGGCCGCCGACAGGGTCAGCGCCGTTCGATCGGCGCGCCGCGCTCCACCCGATGGTCGGGTCCGCCGCGATGGTGGTGATGCCAGCCGCGCGACGGCTCGACATGACCGTGACCGTGATGCCAATGGCCTCGGTGGTGCCGGTGATGCCGATGACGATCGGTTTCGCAGCCGGCGAGAACTGTGCCGAGAACCATCGCGACCGCCGCCAATTTCAATCCATGCATGTCATGTCTCCTGCTGATGCTGGAGCCGGCAATGCTGGGCCGGCGACATTGCACCGGCATTGCGCGGTGTCCGGCCATGGCCGCGGCGGGCCGGCATGCGACACCGCACCGCCGGCCGTGGCGCTAGGCGAAGGCCATCCAAACGACCTAGAAGCCTGGCCGGGATCGCAAAACCCGTGAGCCGACGCGGCGCTGCAATGTGCCTGCAATCCGGCCGGCGTGATTGGGCCCTGGCTGCCGGAGCACAGACATCATGCGAATCATGCTGGTCGAAGACGAACGCGAGATGGCCAATGCCTTGCGCGCGGCGCTGGCCAAACATGACATGCTGGTCGACCACGTGCTGACCGTCGGCGACGCCGCCGCGGCGGTGGCGAGCTTTCAATATGACGCCATCCTGCTCGACCGGCAGCTGCCGGACGCCGACGGCCTGACGCTGCTGCCGATCCTGCGCAAGCGCGGGCTCAACGTGCCGGTGATCGTGCTGACCGCCAAGGGCGACCTTGCCGACCGGATCAGCGGGCTCGATACCGGCGCCGACGACTATCTCGCCAAGCCTTTCGCCCTGGAGGAACTGCTGGCGCGCCTGCGCGCCGTGCTGCGCCGCCCCTCCGGGCTCGTCATCGACGTGCTCCGGCTCGGCCAGCTCACCTTCGATTTCGGCAACCGGCAAGCCTTTGTCGGCGGCCAGCTCATGGCCTTGCGCCGGCGCGAGCTCTTGGTTCTCGAAGCACTGGCGCGCCGCAGGGGCCGGACCGTGCTGCGCTCGGCGCTCGAAGAGGCGGTCTATAGTTTCGACGACGAGATCCAGTCGAATGCCCTGGACACCCACGTCTCGCGCCTGCGCAAGAAGCTCAACGAGGCCGGCGCCGGGGTGGATATCCATCCGATCCGGGGTGTCGGCTACCTGATGAAGCGAGCCTCATGACGAGGCGGCTGTCATGAAGAAAAAGGCTCGCTCGCTGAAGTGGCGGCTGGTCTGGCAATTGATCGCACTGCAGGCGGCGGTTCTGTCGGTGATCGTGATCGGCGTCATGAGCCTGCTGCTGGAGGCCAATATCTCCGACAAGATCATGGAGGCGGGCGCGGCTGAAATCGTCGCCAATGCGGTCTCGCGGGATGCCGCCGGCGAGCTGACGCTCGATCCTTCGCCGGATCTCAACTGGCTCAATGCGGAAGCGCCGGATTTCTGGTTCGTGGTCGTCGACGACCGCGGCAAGTCGCTGTCGCGCGGTACCATACCGCCGGCATTCCGGCGCATGGCGGAAGACCTCGGCCGGTTCAGTTATGGCGACATCCGCGGGGCGAGCGGCGACGAAAAGCTCTCCGGCGTGATCCGGACGTTTCAGAGCAAGGTTGGCCCGATCAGCGTGCTGGCCGGCGCCGGCCGCATGCTGAGCGTGCCTTTCGTCGTGTTCGTCCTGTCGCAGCTGCTGGTCGTGCCGCTGCTGGCGCTCCTGGCCCTGGTCACGCTGGTGGTCATTCCGGTCATCGTCACGCGTGCCTTTGCGGGCATGAAAGAAATTGCCGGCGAGGCCGAGCGTATCGATATCGACCGGCGCGGCACCAGGCTCTCGGCTGAAAATGTGCCGGCGGAAGTCGCGCCGCTGGTCAATGCGGTGAACGACGCGCTGAACCGGCTCGACGAGGGTTATGACCGGCACAAGCGCTTCCTGGCCGATGCGGCGCACGAATTGCGCACGCCGATCGCCATCCTGCAGACCCGCCTGGAGGATCTGGCCTCGGGCCCCGAACAGGGGCGCCTGCTGGCCGATATCGCCCGGCTGTCGCTGACGGCCGAACAATTGCTCGACTTGCAGCGGCTCGATCAGCAGCCGTGCCAGATGTCGCCGGTCGACCTGGTCGCGCTGGGCCTCTGCGTCACCGCGGACCTGGCGCCGCTGGCCATCGCCGCCGGCTATCAATTGTCCTATGAGGCCGGCAAGGAGCCGGTGCTGGTGTCGGGCGACCAGGCCTCGCTCCAGCGCGCCGTGACCAATCTCATCCAGAACGCCATCGAACATGCCGGCGGCCAGGGCACGATCACGGTGACCGTCGAGCGCAGCGGCTGCATCGAGGTCTCAGACGAGGGCCCGGGCATTCCGGCGCAACATCGCGAACAGATCTTCGAGCCATTCTACCGGCTGCAGGCGCGCGACCACGGCGCCGGCCTCGGGCTGCACCTCGTGCAGGAGGTGGTGCAGCGCCATGACGGCCATGTCGTGGTGATCGACGGCCCGCAGGGCGGCTCGTGCTTTCGCATGACGCTGCCGTTGCTGTCCTGAGCCGCGAGGGCAGCACAGCTGATACAATTTTAGACAAATCCCGCCTTCCGACGATCCGCTGCAACGCTGGTGCAATTCCGATCCGGACAATGGCTCGTGTCGTTGCCAGTCGGGCGCGACGCGTTCCGCGCCCCTCGTTTTGCGTATCCGGGAGCAGCAAAGTGACTATTCGGTCCACCACTTTCCTTATTGCCGCCGGCCTTTCGGTCCTGGTTCCGGTCGCCGCGGCGGCCGATCCCCATGGCGGCCGCCATGGCTTCGGCGACCGTGCACCGGCTTTCGACTGGAGCAGCAGCTATGTCGGCCTGCATGGCGGCATGGCCCTCAGCGGAACGCCGAACCCGTTCTCCCGGCGCAACGGCTTTGCCGGCGGCCTGCAGCTCGGCCTCCTCAGGCAGTTCGGTCCCGCGGTGCTCGGCACCGAACTGGAAGGCAGCTATCTCGGCCGGGCCGAGCACGGCGTGCCCCATGGCGCGCTGCAACAGACCTGGCGCATCGCCGCCAAGCTGCGCGGCGGGCTCAGTTTCGACCGCACCCTGGTCTACGGCACGTTCGGTTATGCGATGACCCGGTTCAACGCGGTGGGCGACCTCACCCCCCGGGGCTCCTGGCAAGGCGGCATTCTCTGGGGCGGCGGCATCGAGCAGGCCTTCGCTGGCGGGCTCTCCGCCCGCATCGAGTACAATTATGTCGCCAGCCGCAACGTCAAGAGCCTGTCGCCCGCCGGCATCAGCCATTCCGATCTCGCCGGCCACATCGTCAAGGCCGGCATCAACTACCGGTTCTGACGGCGGAACGAAGGCGAATGCAGCAGGGCCGGAGGCGCCTGCCCGGATCCGGCGGTATCCCTCCGGCAGCCCCGCTTCGGGCATTCGGCCCGGCAGCCGGTATCAGCCGGTAAAAGGCCGCCCGGCCAAGACTATTTCGGCAGTTTCGAACGGTTCTATTTTACTAATAATAACAATGGCTTGCGGTCTCGTCGCTGGGGTCATATCTGTGCCTCCGAGATCATCGACGCGAGGGTGGCGGACGAGATGCAGCGCAGCCGCACCGGGGCGATCGCTCGGGGCCTGGCCTTATGGGCCGGCGCCGCGGCGCTCGTGCTGTGCAGCCATGTCGCCTTTGCCTGGATGCTGATCGCACGGGACAAGCCGAAACTCTCGGCGGGTGAGCCGCCGGCGGCGATCATGGCCGATCTCGCGCCCATGCCGGTCGCGGCCGCGCCGGCGCCCGATCCGAAAGCGTCGGACACCACCATGCGCGATCCGGCGTCGCACCGGATGGTCGAGACCGCGCTGATCGCCGTGCCAGGCCCGGGGATGGCCAGGCCGTCGGCACCGGCAGCCCTGGCTGGCCAGGTGCCCTCGCCGGTTGCCGCGGCAGCGGCAACACCGATCGCCGTGCCCCTGCCGGTGCAGCGGCCAAGGCCGCGCACGGCGCCGTCGCGGACGGCGGATGCGCGACAGCCGGAGCGGATGCAGCGCCGCCCGGCGCCAGCTCCGGTCCAGGACATCGCCAGCACATCCGACCATATGGCGAGCGTCGCGGCCACGCCGACATCGGGCGCCGGTGCGGCGGCAGCCCAGATCCAGTCGACCTGGAAAACCCGGTTGCTCGCCCATCTCGATCGGCACAAACGCTATCCGGCCAATGCGCGCGGCGCCGAGGGCGTCTCGCTCCTGAGCTTCACGATGGACCGCGAGGGCATGGTGCTCGGTTTCTTCATCGCCCGGTCGTCCGGCTCGGCGGCGCTTGACCAGGAGACGCTGGCGATGATCCAACGGGCAGCGCCGCTGCCAGCGGCACCTGGCGAAATGCCGGGAAGCCGGTTGCAATTCACCGTGCCCGTGCGATTCACCATGCGATGAGCGACACCATGTCTCAGGAGCATGCGACGTGACCGGCCGTGAACTGATCTGGAACTGGCACGGCCAGCCGGTCCGGCTCGGTCTCGACGAGGCCGGCGAGGGCGCGACCGTGCTGTTGCTGCCAGCCCTCAGTTCGATTTCGACCCGCGGCGAAATGATCCCGCTGATGCGGTCGCTGTCGTCGCGGTTTCGCGTCGTGACGGTCGATTGGCCGGGTTTCGGCGACCGGCCGCGGCCGCGTATCGACTGGACGCCCGACAGCCTCCAGGCCTTCCTGGAATGGCTGCTCGGGGAGGTGGTGTCCGATCCCCTTGCGATCGTCGCCGCCGGCCATGCCGCGGGCTATGTGCTGCATCACTTCGCCGCGAGACCCGGCGCTGCGACACGGCTCGTTCTCGTCGCGCCGACCTGGCGCGGCCCGTTCCCGACCATGATGGGCGGCCAGCGTCCGTGGTTCCGGCGCATCCGCGCGGTGATCGACGCACCGCTGATCGGGCCGGCGCTTTATGCCTTGAACCTGAGCGGGCCGGTGGTGCGCAAGATGGTCGTCGAACATGTCTATAGCGACAAGGGCTGGCTGACGCCGGACCGGCTGGCGGCCAAGCGCGCGGTGACGGCGCAGCCCGGCGCCCGCCATGCCTCCGTGCGCTTCGTCACCGGCGGCCTGGATCGCATTGGCGACCGCGACGGTTTCATTGATCTTGCCCGCGGCACCGGCCTGCCGACCTTGCTGGTCTATGGCGCGGAGACCCCGCCGAAATCGCGCGCCGAAATGGACGCGCTCAGCGCCGTCGCCGGCATCGAGACCGTGCGGCTCGGCCATGGCAAGCTGGCGATTCACGAAGAATTTGCCGATGAAGTCGCCGGTGCGATCATGGGGTTTCTTGCTGCCGGCACCATCCCCGGCATGCCTGCCGGCCAAACCAGGGGCGATCGATGACCGAACGTTTTACCGAAATCCTGCGGGCCGCCAGCCAGCCGGTCTGGTCCGAGGCCGTCGACCACCGGTTCGTCAAGGAGCTGTTCAAGAGCACGATCCCCGACCCGGTGATGGCTGCTTACCTGATCCAGGACCACCGGTTCCTGGACAGCTTCCTCACTTTGCTCGGCGCGGCCATCGCCAGCGCCGACACGTTCCAGGCACGGCTGCGCTTCGGCCGTTTCATCGGCATGGTCTCGGGCGAAGAGAACAGCTATTTCCTGCGCGCCTTCGAGGCGCTCGGGGTCACCGAGGAGCAGCGGGCGGCGATCGCCGATAGCCAGGCCACGGCCGGTTTCAAGGCGATCATGCGCGAGGCCGCCGGCACGCGCAGCTATGCCGCGGCGCTTGCCGTGCTGGTGGTCGCCGAATGGCTCTATCTCGACTGGGCGTCGCGGGCGCCGCAGCGGCTGCCCGGCAATTTTGTCCATTCCGAATGGATCACGCTGCACGACAATGCCGATTTCCGTGACTTCGTCGGTTTCCTGCGGGCCGAGCTCGATCGGGTCGGTCCGGCAGAGGCCGACCTGAGCCGGGACTTCTTTCTGCGCGGGGTCGCCCTGGAACGCGCCTTCTTCGATGCGGCTTATGGGAACGAGACCTGAGATGGATATTTTCGAACGCCTGAAGGCTGCCGCGAAAGCCGAGTGGTCCAGTTATGTCGATCATGATTTCGTCCGGCAGATGGGCGCGGGCACGCTGGCTCCGCCGGCCTTCCAGACCTATCTGGTGCAGGACTACCTGTTCCTGATCCAGTTCGCCCGCGCCTATGCACTGGCGATCTACAAGAGCCGATCGCTTGCCGACATGCGCGCGGCGCAGCGGGGCCTGTCGGCGATCCTCGATGTCGAGATGGATCTGCATGTCCGGCTCTGCGGCCGATGGGGCCTGACGCCGGCGGCCATCGAGGCGGCACCCGAACATCTGGCAACCATTGCCTATACCCGTTTCGTGCTGGATTGCGGCGTCTCGGGCGACCTGCTCGACCTGCATGTGGCCTTGGCGCCCTGCGTCATCGGTTATGCCGAGATCGGTCGCCGGCTCGCGCCCGACGGCGTCGCGGCCCTCGGCGATCATCCGTATCGGGACTGGATCGGCGAATATGCCGGCGAGGTCTATCAGGAGATCGCGGCCGGCGCGCGCGCCCATCTCGCCGCGCTCGCCGCCCGCTCGATGACCGAGCAGCGCTTCGCCGAACTGGCGGCGCTGTTCGCCAAGGCCTCCAGGCTGGAAGCCGATTTCTGGCAAATGGCGCTCAATGACGTGGCTGCGGGGTAACAGGGGAGCGTCAGCGGGCGGCTGCCCACGGTCATCGACGGTTAGCTTAGAATTCGTCTAAACTATTGAGATTGCGTGACAATTGGTTAGCGGCTAATCAGCCTCAGGCCAATGGCGATGGGTGCTCCGGCGCTGGCGTGGCTCGCCGCCACGACACGATTGGCCGGGTTTTGAAAAAATACCCCGGGGCAGGGGAGGCAATGCCTGCTTCGTTCGTCTTACCTCATGGAGGTCGGACGGACCTCGCCCGATGACAGGAAGACGATGGTTCTGAACCGGCCCCATATCCTGACGGAAGCAGGCCGCCTGTTGCGACCGTTCTGGCCGATGGCCGCGTTCGCGACGGCAATGGGCGGCTTGAGCGGCGTGGCCACGGCCTGGCTGCTGGCGACCATCAACCGGTCGTTTCACAGCGAAGACGGGGTGACGACGACCTTCGTCCTGACCTTCGCCGGCCTCGTCCTGCTGACATTCACGGGCAAGATCGTTTCGGATCTCGGCAACAGCTTCGTCGGCCAGCATGTTGTCGCCAACCTGCGCAAGGAGCTGACGGGCCGGATCCTGGCGGCGCCGATCGACCGGCTGGAACGGTTCCGGGCTCATCGCCTGATCGTGGCGCTGAACCAGGATGCCGAGATGATCTCGGCCTTCACCTCGAATTTCTCGGCGCTCACCATCGCGGCGTCCGTGACGCTCGGCTGCATCGTCTATCTCGTCATCCTGTCGCCGATGCTGTTCCTGATCGCGGCCCTGGCGATCGCGGCGGGGCTTGCGATCAATACTTATGCGCGCCGCAAGGGCATCAAGGGGTTCGAAGCGGCCCGCGCGGCCCAGGACGAGCTGCAGAAGCACTATCGCGGCATTACCGAAGGCGCCAAGGAGCTGCGCCTCAACCGGCAAAGGCGAGCCCGCGCCCATGGCGTGCAGCTCGCCGGGGCGATCGACGGCATCCGGAACCTCAGATTGCGCGCCATGCGCATCTTCGCCACCGCCAATGCCGTCGGCAGTGCCGTGTTCTTTGCCGCGATCGGCGTGTTGATCGCCCTGCAGGCCGGGTTTTCGGTCGACAGGAGCGTGTTGTCCGGTTTCGTCCTGGTGCTGCTCTATGTCAAAGGCCCGATCGACCAGCTCACCGGCTCGCTGCCGTTGTTCGAGCAGGCGCAGATCTCGTTCAAACGGGTCGCCGAGCTCTCCGCCGAGTTCGCCAATCCGGAACCGGGCCTGCTGATCGACGCGCCGCAGGCGAGGCCGGATGGTGGCGACGGCCCGCAGGGGCTGCGCGCCGTCATCACGCTGACCGGCCTCAGCCATGCCTTCCCGGCGGCCGAGGGAACCGAGCCCTTCGTGCTGGGTCCGATCGATCTCAGCATCCGGCGCGGCGAGACCCTGTTCATCGTCGGCGAGAACGGTTGCGGCAAGACGACCCTGATCAAAGTGATCCTCGGCCTCTATGCGCCGCAGGAGGGCGTCGTCGCGATCGACGGCATGGCGGTGACGGACGAGAACCGCGATGCCTATCGCCAGCTGTTCTCGGCGGTGTTCTTCGACTATTTCCTGTTCGACGACCTGGTCATGGCGCCGGGCACGCCGCCGGCCACCGTCCAGGCCTATCTCGAGCGCCTGGAGATCGCGCATCGGGTGACGATCGCCGATGGCCGGTTCTCGACCACCGACCTGTCCGCCGGACAGAAGAAGCGGCTGGCGCTGATCCAGGTCTATCTGGAGGGCAGGCCGATCATCGTCTTCGACGAATGGGCTGCCGAACAGGACCCGACCTTCCGGCGCATCTTCTATGACGAACTGCTGCTTGACTTGAAACGCCAGGGCAAGACCTTGATCGTGATCAGCCATGACGATCGCTATTTCGGTGCCGCCGATCGTATCGTGCGCATGGAAAAGGGGCGGATCGTCGAGGTCACCGAGCCGTCGGCAAGCCGGGCGCCCGGCCTGTCGGACGCGCCCGACCCCTTGTCCGACCGGCACGGGCACAACGCCGGAGCGATAGCGTGACCGCAATACGACCGCGCGTGGCGCACACCAGTGTCAACGCCAGGACATGGTCCACGGGTTGGATCATCCCAATTTCGACATCTCCGGCCGCTAGCGCGCCGGATGATCACGCCCCACGGGGCTCGAGCGACCCGCAAGCCGGCCTGCTCCCGACCTCCGGGCAGCCTGCCAGCGGCAAGCTCTCATTCAACGGACGAGTGAGAACCATGGTTGGCGAGTACCAGGCGCGGGCGATCCGCGAAGCCTTTGCGAGATTGCGGCGCGGCGGTCCGGCCTTGCTGGCGGTCATTGTGCTCGCGGTGGCGCCGCTCGGCGGTGTCCAGGCCCAGGTCGCGCCGGCTCAGGTGCCGCCCGCGTCCGGTGCGCCGCAGGCCATACCGGCGGCGCCGGCAAGCCCCTCCATGCTCCAGGCACAACCGGACAGGCCGGCGCCCCAGACGGCACCTGCAGCCCAGCCGTCGCCCGCGCCGACACCAGCGGCACCAGCCGTGCTGCCGCATGACCTGTCGCCCTGGGGCATGTTCATGGCCGCCGACATCATCGTGAAGGCGGTGATGGTCGGGCTTGCCTTCGCCTCGCTGGTGACCTGGACGGTCTGGCTCGCCAAGGGGCTGGAACTGTTCGGCGCCAAACGCAAGGCGACACGGGCGGTGCGCAAGCTCAACGAGGCCGACGGTCTCGACCAGGCGGCGCGGGCGGTCGATGCCGGCTGGACCCGCCGCGGTCCGGTCGCCGATCTCGTCCAGGCCGCCATGCGCGAGACGGTCCGTTCCTCCACGCTGTCGGCCGAAGGCATCAAGGAACGGGTGGCGATCGCGCTGTCGCGGATCGAGGCGCGGGCCGGGCGCAACATGGCCAAGGGCACCGGCCTGCTCGCGACCATTGGCGCCACCGCGCCGTTCGTTGGCCTGTTCGGCACGGTCTGGGGCATCATGAATGCCTTCATCGGCATCTCGCAGTCGAAAACCACCAATCTTGCCGTGGTTGCCCCCGGCATTGCCGAGGCGCTGCTGGCCACCGCCATCGGCCTGGTCGCGGCGATCCCGGCGGTGATCATCTACAATGTCTTCGCCCGCTCGATCGCCGGCTACCGCGCGCTCCTGTCGGATGCCTCGGCCGAGATCCTGCAGCACCTCTCGCGCGATCTTGCCCGCGATGACGCGGAAGGCGCCGGGCTTATGGCCGATACCCCACCGTCGCGGGCCTCCGCGATCCATGCGGCGGCGGAGTAAGGCCATGGCCGTCAGTCTCAAGGATCCGCAGGACGGCGATCTCGCCGAGGTCTCGGACATCAATGTCACGCCGTTCATCGACGTGATCCTGGTGCTCCTGATCATCTTCATGGTGGCGGCGCCGCTGTCCACGGTCGATGTCGCGGTCGACCTGCCGGTATCCAATGCGCAGGCCCAGCCGCGGCCCGACAAGCCGGTGTTCCTGACCGTGAAGAACGACCTGATGCTGGCGCTCGGCAATGACGAGGTGCCGCGCGAGGCGCTGCAGGCAACGCTCGACCGACAGACCCAGAACGACCGCGAGCAGCGGATCTTCCTGCGCGCCGATGGTGCGGTGGCCTATCGCGAGCTGATGAACGTGATGAACCTCCTGCGTCAGGCCGGCTATCTGAAGATCGCGCTGGTCGGCCTCGAAGACACCAGCGCGGCGAGCGGATCCGCGGCCACGCCGGGGGTCCTGCCCGCGCCCGCCCCGGCCGGCGAACCGCCGCGGCCATGACGGCTGTCGCGACCGATCGCCGGCGCGATACGGCATCGCGCCTCTTGCTCACGCTGGCCCGCTGGACCGGCGCGGCGGCGATCGTCTGCGGGGTTCATGCCGGCGCCGTCTGGCTGGCGATCCATTGGCGGCCGGTCGAGGCCGCCGCCGGTGAGCCGCCGCCGGCGGTGATGATGGAGCTCGCGCCGCTGGCGGTCGCCCCGGAAGCGCCGCCGCAGGAGGTTGCTCCCGGGCCACAGATGACCGAGGCCGAACCCGAGCCGGCGCCGCCGGAGCCGCAAGTGGAGCGCGTGCCGGTCGACGACACACCGCCGCCGCCGGAGCCCGAGCCGGAGATCCGCATTCCCGACCTGCCGCCCATGCCTGATGCAGCGGCGGTGCTGACCCCACCGCCCCCGCCGCCGCCCCGGCAGGTCGAGCCGCCGCGCCCGGTGCAGCGGGTCGAGCGGCCCCGGCCGGTCCGGCCGGACCGGACAAGGGTGCGCCAGACCACCGCGCCGCCGACCGCGCAGGCCCAGCGCGCCGATGCCGCGGCGGCGCCCTCGGCCGGAGCCGCGTCGTCCACCTCGTCCGCCTCGCCGGCGAGCTGGCGCGGCAGCCTGATGGCCCATCTCAACCGTTTCAAGCGCTTCCCCTCGGGCGCCTCGACCGGCGTCGCCCAGGTCGCCTTTACCATCGACCGTTCCGGCCGGGTGCTGTCGTCGCGGCTGGTCCGCGGCTCCGGCGACAGCGCGCTCGACAACGAGGCGGTCTCGATGATGCGCCGTGCCAGCCCGGTTCCGGCGCCGCCCGCGAGCGTCGCCGGCGGCTCGATCACGCTCGCCGTTCCCGTCCGGTTCAACCGATGATGTCCATGCTCAAGCTCGTCACCAGGCCTGCCGAACCGGCGCCGCCGCAAGCCGATGCGGCGCCGCCGTTCGATCTCGACGGTGTCAGCTTCACCATTCCCGGGCGCGTGCTGCTCGAACCCCTGACCATGAGCCTGCCGGCGCGCCGGGTGGTGGGCCTGATCGGCCATAACGGCTCCGGCAAGTCGACGCTGGTCAAGCTTTTGGCACGCCAGCAGCCAGCCTCGGCCGGCACCATCCGCTTCGAAGGCAAGGCACTGGAGGCCTGGGGCGACCGTGCCTTCGCCCGCAAGGTCGCCTACCTGCCGCAGCAGACGCCGCCGGCCGCGGGCATGCTGGTGAGGGAGCTGGTGGCGCTCGGCCGCTATCCCTGGCACGGCGCGCTCGGCCAGTTCGGCCAGACCGACCGCGACAAGGTGAGCGAGGCCATGGCGCTGACCGATGTCGAGGGTTTTGCCGACCGGTTGGTCGACACATTGTCCGGCGGCGAGCGGCAGCGCGCCTGGCTCGCCATGCTGGTGGCGCAGGATGCCGAATATCTCTTGCTCGACGAGCCGATCTCGGCGCTCGACATCGCCCATCAGATCGAGGTGCTGTCGCTGGTGCAAAGGCTGTCGCGGGATCGCGGCCTGGGCGTCGTGGTGGTGCTGCACGACGTCAACATGGCGGCGCGGTTCTGCGACGAGATCGTCGCACTGCACTCCGGCAAGCTGGTCGCCCGCGGCGCGCCTCCGGCGATCATGACGCCGGCCGAACTCGAAGCGATCTATGGCGTCGCCATGGGCGTGACGCCGCATCCGGTCTCCGGCCTGCCGATCAGCTACGTCCATTGACCGCCGCCATCGATCTTCCGACCCCAACAAGGCCTCAACCGATGTTCCGCTCCAAGCTCCTTCTGTCCGCCGCCATGATCGTCGGCACTGCCGTTTCGGCCGGTCTGGTGTTTGCCCAGCAATCGCCGCCGCCCGCCAATCCGCGTCGGGCGGCGCCGGCTCAGACGCCGGCTCAGGCGCCGGCCGCACCGGCGCCGCTGGCCGCACCGCTCATGCCGCCGGCCCAGGCAGCGCAGTTGCCGAACGGTGCGACCGCGATCAACGAGACCTATGGCGACTGGACCGTCGATTGCCGCATTGTCGAGGGGCGCAAGGCCTGCGCCTTCTCGCAGGCCCAAGGCAATCAACAGACCGGCCAGCGGACTTTCGCGATCGAGCTGCGCATGTCCGATGGCGCCAGGACCGATGGCATCCTGCTGCTGCCCTTCGGCCTCAACCTGGATCTCGGCGTGAAGCTGAAGATCGACGAGCAGGATCTCGGCCAGGGCGTACGCTTCTCGACCTGCCTGCCGTCGGGCTGCCTCGCGCCAATCAGCCTGCCGACGGCCGCCACCGAAGCGCTGAAGAGGGGCACCCGGCTGATCGTCAGCGCGACGATGCTGAACAGCGGCGAGGCCGCCACATTCAATGTCTCGCTCAACGGTTTCGCCGCCGCGATCGCGCGCGTCGCGCAGCTCGGCGGCTGAGCCCGGCCGACCGGCGCCGGTGGACGGCGGCCGCCGGCTTGGGCTCGGCCTCGGTCAGCGCGTGCGGACGCCCCAGGTGATCGGCTGGTTGGCCGGCCATGACACATAGCCCTGGACCCGCGGGTGAATGGCCTCGAGCACGGGGTCGTAATAGAGCCCGATGATCGGCATGTCGGCCCTGACCTTGGCATGGATGCGGGCGAAGATCTCGCGCCGGGCGGTGTCGTCGGTGATCCGCGCGCTTTCGGCGAGCAGGGCAATGGCTTCCGGATCGCCATATTGTGCGGTTTTCGCCGCGGCCTTGTTGCCGATGAAGGTCGTATACATCTGGGTCGGATCGAAACGCACGGAAAAGGCGAAGGACTGCAGCTGGAAGCGGCCGTTCAGGTAGTTGCTGAGCTGGGTCGCCCAGTCGAGCACTTCCAGCTCGACCTTGAAACCGGCGGCGGTCAGCATGGCCTCGATGACCACGGCATTCTGATACATGCCGGGATATTGCCGGTTGGTCTGCAGCTTGATCGGCTGGCCGCGATAGCCGGCTTCGCGCAACAAGGCCGCGGCGCGTGCCGGATCATAGGCCGGCCATTCGGCGAAACGCGGATCGTAGAAGGCGGTGGAATTGCTGACGCCCGACGGATTGGCCTGGGTCATGCCGGCGGCGCGCGCCTCGGCAATGTCCTTCAGGCTGATGGCATGGGCGAGTGCCTGCCGGATCTTCGGATTGGCCATCACGGGATCGTCGGTCTGCACCAGGAGCGCCGCCCAGCCGAGGCCCGGCGTCGTGACGATGCGCATGCCGC
This sequence comes from Phreatobacter stygius, assembly GCF_005144885.1. NCBI lineage: Bacteria > Pseudomonadati > Pseudomonadota > Alphaproteobacteria > Hyphomicrobiales > Phreatobacteraceae > Phreatobacter > Phreatobacter stygius. The sequence continues at coordinate 1,525,308 of NZ_CP039690.1, read as the reverse complement.
GCTGGCGCAGCGGCTCGATCTGCTCCGGCTCGATCCGCGCCAGCACGTCGACCGCCCCGGTGGTCAGCGCCGCCTCGCGCGCGGTCGAATCGGGGATGATGCGGAACATGACCTGGTCGACCAGCATATTGCGGGCGCCGGAAAAGCCGCTGGCCGGCGCAGTGCTTGGTTTGTAGTCGGCAAAGCGTTCCAGCAGCACATATTCGCTGCGGCGCCATTCGCGCAGCCGCAACGGGCCGGAGCCGATCGGCGTGGTCCATTTGCCCGATGCGTCGACGCTGCCGGGATGGGCGGCGACGACATGGCACTGGATATTGGCGAGTTGCCGGATGAACAGCGCATTGGCCTGGTCGAGCCTGAACACGACTGTCCGGGGATCGGGTGTTTCGACGGCGACGACCTTGACGCCGGACGAGCCGTCGAAGGTGGTGCGGCAAGCCCAGGCGGCGCCCTGGACCAGCCGGTCCCACATCCATTTCACTTCCGCCGAGGTGATCGGCTGGCCGTTGTGGAACAGGGCCCCGGCACGCAGCTTGAACGTATAGGTCTTGCCCTCGTCGCCAACCTCCCAGCTGTCGGCGAGCGCCGGGCCGACACCGAGGTCGGCGCGGAAGGCCACCAGGCCCTCGAAGACCTGGTGGATGACCGCATCGGTATTGGCGTCGCGGTTGACGCCGGGTTCCAGGCTGCGGATATCGGCGTTGAGGGCAACCACCAGCCGGTTGGCGGCGGGCGGGGTCTGGGCCAGGGCGGGGGAGGCGATGATCGCTCCCAGGAGGCCAAGCCAGGCGGTGCGGATCATGCTGTGTCCCCTTCTGTTCTGGTTCTCAACCGGCCGGCCAGCCGGCCGTCGCGTCGTTCAGGAAAGCCTCCACCGCCGGGAAAATCCCCGAGCTGCGATGTCCGACGCCCGGCACGATGTCGTGACGCACCGTGATCCCGTGGTTCTCGAAACTGGCTTTCAGCGAGCGCATCCGGTCGTGCCGGTTGGCGCCGGCGATGTCGCCATCGGGGCGCCAGGCCGGGCTGCCGGGCGGAATGGCGATTTCCCAGGTCTCGGTGTCGTCGGCGCCAATGACCATCTGCACGGCGGCGCGGCGCATGGCTTCGAGATTGATCGGGCGGCCCATGACCTGTTCGATGTTGCGGACGCCAACCCAGAAGTCCCGCTCGAAATCGAGCAGCGTGACCACGCCGGGCGCGCCGATCGAGACCGCCGAAATGCGTTCGGGATGCAAATAGAGAAAACGGTGGGCGAAATGGCCGCCGCCGGAGAAACCGAACATGGCGAACCGGTCGCCGCCGATCCGGTAGCGCGCCTTGATCTCGTCGATCATCGACAGGAGCACGAGGTCGTAGCGGACCGAGCCGGGTGTCAGCATCTTGTAGCTGGAGACGTCGGTTTGGCTCTCGATGCCGGCGGGAAATAGCGGCGCCAGCACGATGCAGCGGTGGCGCTCGGCGAAGGGAATGAAGGCCTCGCGATAAGGCGTCATGTCGCGCAGCGTGCCGTGGACAGCGACCAGCAGGCGATAGCTGTCGCTGCCGTGCTCGTCATAATCGTCAGGCACATAGGCCGAATAGGAAAAGCGCGGATCCATGCGGCAGGCATAGACCGTGGTCCGGCCGAAATCATAGGCCGAAAGCCTGGTGCCGTGAGCCCTGACGCGCGCCATCAGCGTGCTCCCGCCGGTGCTGAAACGGCAGGTCTCGCAACAGCAGGTCTTGCAACAGCAGGTCTTGGGTCGATCGGCGTCGCGATCGCGCCCTGCGCCTCGATGACTTCGCCGATCTCGAAACAGAGATCCTCGCGGAAGCGGCCGGCGACCACCTGCACGCCGACCGGAACGCCGTCGACAAGGCCGGTCGGCACCGAAAGCCCGGGCAGGCCGAGAACCGACACCGACATCATCGGGTTCTGGGCGGCGATCACGCTGGCCGTGGTGGCGGCGTCGGCGACGTCGAAGCCGACCGCGAAGGGCAGGCGGGTCGACACCGGCATGACCAGCACCGGATGGGTTTCGAAGAAGATCTGCCAGTTGCGCAAGGCCCGGGACCGTTCGCCGAGCGCCACCAGCACGTCGCTTGCGGTAAATCGCGGCAAGGCTTCGTTCCACAGGCCAATGGCGCGCTTGATGCCGTCATCGCCATTGGCGTCGATCTGCGGTTGCAGCGCCGCCATGATGTCGGCCATGGCAAGTTTCGGCCAGATGTCGCCGGCCTCGGCGAGGTCGGGCGGGGCGACCTCCTCGACGAAATAACCGGCGGCTTCCAGGCTGCGGCCGGCCCGGCGAACGGCTTCGGCCACCGCCGGATCGACACCGCGGCCGCCGGGATCGACGACCAGCGCGATGCGCATCGGCCGCGCCGGCGGGGCGAAGGGGGCCGGCACGACGCAGCGCGGGTCGAGCGGGCTCGGCCTGGCCATGGCGGCGAAGGCGAGCCGCTGGTCGCGGATCGTCCGGGTCAGCGGCCCCTGCACCGCCATCAATTGCGAGGAGATCGGCGCAAGCCCCGTGGCGGTGGCATTGCTCGACGGCACCCGGCCATGGGTCGGGCGCAGGCCAACCAGTCCGCAGCAATAGGCGGGGTAACGCACCGAGCCGGCGATGTCGTTGCCATGGGCGATCGGCCCGATGCCGGCCGCCACCGCCGCGCCCGCGCCGCCGCTCGAGCCGCCGGGCGTAATGCCGGGATGCCAGGGATTGATGGTCGCGCCATGCAGGTCGTTGGCCGTATGCCAGCGCATCGAATAAGCCGGGGCATTGGTGCGGCCAATGATGACCGCGCCGGCATCGCGCAGGTTGGCGACCACCGGATTGTCGCTCGTCGCGACGAGGTCGGCATAGGCCCCGACGCCGCCATTGGTCGGATGGCCCTTCTGGTCGATATTGATCTTGATCGTCACCGGCACGCCGTGGAGGGGCCCAAGCGCCTCGCCGTTCAGCCTTGCCGCGTCGGCGGCGTCGGCGGCGGCCAGGGCTTCCTCATCGAAGCGGCGGACCACCGCGTTGATCGCGCCGTTGACCTGGTCCATGCGGGCGAGACAGGACGACACCACCTCGCGCGCCGAGACCGCGCCGCTGCGGATCAGCGCCGCGATCTCGGCAGCCTCCATTTGCCAGGGTTCGCCGGCCTTGGGCATGATCGCGGCGGGAGGAGCTGTGCGGGCGGATTGCGGCTGCATCGTCAGGCCTTTCGATCGATGCTTCCTATGGAGGCGCATTCAATGTATTTTGTCAAACCATGATACAGAACAAAGCCACGTCGCCGCCGATCGAAGGCGAGCCGCCGAGCAAGCTTCAGCGCGACCTGCTGCCGCGTATCGTCGAACTGATCCGGCATGACGGCCTTGAGCCCGGCAGCCGGCTGCCCGAGGCGCTGCTGGCGCAGCGGCTGCAAGTGTCGCGCACGCCGGTCCGCGCGGCGCTGCGCCATCTCGCCGAACGCGGCATGATCAGCCCGCTGCCCGGCGGCGGTTATGCCCTGTCGACCCCGCTCGACGAGATCCGGCCCGGTGAATTCGCGCCGGTCGCCTCCGACCTTGACGAATATTGCGTGCGCATCGCCCGCGACCGGGTCGATGGAACCTTGCCGCCGCAGATTTCGGAAGCCGACCTGATGCGGCGCTACGAGCTCGGCCGGCCGCTGCTGCTGCGCGTGCTGAACAAGCTCGCCGAGGTTGGCCTGGTCGAGCGCCTGCCGGGACATGGCTGGCTGTTCTCGCCGGTCAATGACCTCACGGCCATCAATGAGAGTTATGCGTTCCGGCGGATCATCGAGCCGGCGGCGCTGTTCGAACCGGGTTTTGCCCTCGATCCGGCCTGGCTCGCCGACATGCGCCGGCGGCACGAGGACATGCTGCAGCAGCCCTGGACCGCCATGCTGAGCGTCGGGCTGTTCGAAATGAATGCCGAATTCCACGAAGGGCTGATCGCGGCCTCGGGCAACCGCTATCTCGTGCTGGCGCTGCAGCAGCAGACCCGGCTCAGACGTTATGCCAATTATTCCTGGCGCTACGGGCCCGATCGGGTCGCGATTTCCTGCCGCGAACATCTCGAAATCATTGCCCGGCTGGCGGCCGGCGAGATCGAGCTGGCCGCCGCGCTGCTGCGCCGGCATCTCGATCTTGCCCGTGATCTCAGCACGGCGCCGCGCGGATAGGCACTGCCGATCGCGTCATCGGCATTGCAGAAGGTACTTTATGTAGACATAGTACCGCAATGATCAACCGAGCCGCAGCCATCAGAGGGAACCGCGGCCTGACCCGGCGGTGAAACCATGACGATCGTTCCGCAGATGAACCTCAGCCGCGAGGCGCTCGAACCCTATTGGCTGCCGTTCACCTCGAACCGCGCCTTCAAGGCGAAGCCGCGGCTGTTCGTCGGCGCCAAGGGCATGTTCTACACCACGGCCGAAGGCCGCCAGCTGCTCGACGGCATGGCCGGGCTCTGGTGCGTCAATGCCGGCCACGGGCCGGAGCGGATCACCGCGGCCATTCGCGAACAGGCCGGCCATCTCGACTATGTCTCGTCGTTCCAGATGAGCCATCCGCTGGCGTTCAAGCTGGCCGGACGGATCGCCGGCCTGACGCCCGAAGGCCTCGACCGGGTGTTCTTCGTCAATTCGGGATCGGAGGCGGTCGACACCGCGCTGAAGATCGCGCGGGCTTATCACCGGGCCCGGGGCGATGCCGGCCGCACCCGCCTGATCGGCCGCGCCAAGGGTTATCACGGCATGGGCTTTGGCGGCCTGTCGGTTGCCGGCATCGCGCGCCATCGCCGCGACTTCGGACCGCTGCTTGGCGATGTCGACCACCTGCCGCACACCTATAATCGCGAGCACCAGGCGTTTTCGCGCGGCCAGCCGGACTGGGGCGCTCATCTTGCCGACGAACTGGAGGCGATCGCCCAGATCCACGATCCTTCGACCATCGCCGCCGTCATCGTCGAGCCGGTTACCGGGTCGGGGGGCGTACTGCCGCCGCCGAAGGGTTATCTGGAGCGCCTGCGCGCGATCTGCGACCGGCACGGCATCCTGTTGATCTTCGACGAGGTGATCACCGGTTACGGCCGGCTCGGCGCACCCTTCGGTTCGACCGCGCTCGGCGTCACCCCTGATATCATCACCTGCGCCAAGGGCATGACCAATGGTGCCGTGCCGATGGGTGGTGTCATAGCCTCGACCAAGGTCTACGACGCCTTCATGACCGGGCCGGACGAGGCCGTCGAACTGATGCATGGCTATACCTATTCGGGCCATCCGCTGGCCTGCGCCGCCGGGCTTGCCGCGATCGACGTCTATGAGGAGCTGGACCTGTTCGCGCGGACCGCGCGGATCGCCGGCTATTGGGAAGCGCAGGCGCATTCGCTGCAAGGCGAACCGCATATCGTCGATATCCGGAATATCGGCCTGCTGGCGGCCATCGAGATCGCGCCGAAGCCCGGCGAACCGGGCAGCCGCAGCGCCGCCGCCGGCAATCTCTGCTACGAGGCGGGCGTGCTGGTCAGGACCGCGGGCGACGCCCTGGTGCTGTCGCCGCCACTGATCATAACCGAGGCCGAGATCGACCGGATCTTCGACACGATCCGCCAGGCGGTCAGAGCGCTGGCCTGACGCCCCGGTTGTTCCGGCCAGGGCCAGGACAATTGCAACGGTGGCGCCATTCGCGCCGCCGTCGCTGCTGCTGCCTGAGTTGAGGCCGCGCCGGACCGATCCTGCCCGATGAGTTTGCGCCGGTCAGGCGACCGCCGGTGCCAGGGCGCATTCGCGCGTCTGTTCCGCGACGTGGCGATAGCCGAGCAGGACGGTGGCGAGTGCCACGCCGCCGGCGGCGATCGACACCCAGAAGCCGCTCGCCGCGCCGAACTCGTCGATGACCCAGCCGGACAGGGACGAACCGATGGCCATGCCGATGCCGATCCCGGTCATCGCCCAGGTGATGCCCTCGGTCAGCTTGGCCGCCGGCACCAGGCGCTCGATCAGGCCGATCGAGATGATGATGGTCGGCGACACCGCGGCGCCGGCCAGGAACAGCACCGCGGCCAGCACGGGGATGCTGCCGATGACCAGAAGCGGCAGGGTGGTCAGCGCCGCAAGCCCGATCGCGAACAGGAGCTGGCGGGCCAGCGGCATTTGAAGCTTCAACGCGCCGAAGACCAGGCCAACGATCAGCGAGCCGGCGGCATAGCTCGCCAGCACGAAGCTGGCCGCGGCCTTGTGGCCCTGCTGTTCGGCAAAGGCGACGGCGGTCACTTCGGCCGTGCCGAAGATCGCACCGATCGCGATCAGGGTCAGCGCGATGATCCTGACCGAGCCGAGGCGGATGACCGAGCTTCCGGCGCTCCGGCCCTGGGCATGGACCAGCGGCTCGGTCGCCTTCTGCGGCACGAACAGCAAGGTGCCGACGGCAAGGAACAGGGTGGCGGCCAGCGGCCCGGCTTCCGGGAAGACCGCGACGCTGAGCCCGATCGAGATCACCGGGCCAGTCATATAGATGACCTCGTCAACAACGGATTCGAAGGCGAAGGCGGTGCGCAGCTTCGGCGTGTCGCGGTAGAGCTCGGTCCAGCGGGCGCGCACCAGGGCGCTCATGCTCGGCATGAAACCGGCCAGCATGGCGAACAGGAACAAGGCCCAGGCCGGCGCGCCGAACCGGGTGGCGAGCATCAGGCCGGCCAGCGCCGCGATGGCCAGCGCCGTCGCCGGCGGCAGGACCCGGCTCTGGCCGTAGCGGTCGACCAGCCGGGAGACCTGCGGCGAGATCAGGGCATTGGCAAAGGCGAAAGTCGCGGCCACCGCACCGGCCAGCCAATAGCCGCCACGGGCCTGGGACAGCATGGTGACGATGCCGAGCGTGATCATGGCCAGCGGCAGGCGGGCGATGAAGCCCGCCGCCGAAAAGGCCTTGGCTCCAGGAGCCCGGAAGATCTCGCGATAGGGATTGGACATGACGGACGCCTCGATGGGAGGAGCCACTTGCATACGTGGCGTATGCAAACGAGATAATTGCATACAGGGCGTATGTCAACTAATATACGGTGCGTATGTGAAAGGGGCAGGCATGAGCCACAAGCCGCGCAGCGTCATGATCGCCGAGACACGCGCCAAACTGGTCGGCGCGGCGCGCCATGCCTTCGGCACGGTCGGTTATGCCGAAGCGTCGATGGACCAGTTCACCGCCGCCGCCGGCCTGACGCGCGGCGCGCTCTACCATCATTTCGGTGACAAGAAGGGACTCCTGGAAGCGGTCATCGCCGAGATCGATGCCGAGATGAACGTCAGGCTGAGCGCTGTCTCGCGCAGCGCCGCCGATCGCTGGCAAGGCTTCGTCGCGGAATGCACGGCCTATATCGAAATGGCCCTGGAACCGGAGATCCAGCGGATCGTGCTGCGCGACGGGCCCTCGGTGCTGGGCGATCCCTCGACCTGGCCAAGCCAGAGCGAATGTATCCGCTCGCTGTCGGCGGGCCTGCAGCGCCTGGCGGAGGACGGCGTCATCGTGCCGGTCAATCCCGAGGCCGTCGCCCGGCTGCTCAACGGCGCGATGCTGCAGGCCGCGCTGTGGATCGCCCATGCGCAGGATCCGCAAGCGACATCGGAAAAGGCCGTCGGCGCTTTCCGCGCCTTGCTCGACGGGTTGCGCGCGGCGCGCCGCGCGCCGGACTGACGCCGGGCTGGTGCGTCCGGATCACATGCGCGTGAGCCGCGCTATTTCCGCAACAAAAGCATGCTTCCCTCCGTATCCGCTGCAGCGGCCCCTCATCCGTTGTCGAAACGGGGCGGCCGACGGAGACAAGCCATGCACCCATCGTTGCCGAAATCGTTTTCGATCCGTGTCGTGTCCGGCGTCCGCCGGGTCGGGTTTGCCGTCGCTTTGCTGCTGGCGGGTACCGGGCTGAGCCTGCCGTCGTCGGCCGCCGCGGGCGGGCGCGTCATCCCTCAGCCGGTCCAGGACGAGGCGGCCGGGCGATCGGCAACCGCGGTGGCGGTCTTTGCCGGCGGCTGCTTCTGGGGTGTCCAGGGCGTGTTCCAGCATGTCGAAGGCGTCAGCAATGCGGTTTCGGGTTATGCCGGCGGCGACCAGGCGACCGCCAGCTATGATCGCGTCGTAAGCGGCCGGACCGGCCACGCCGAGGCCGTCCGGATCAGTTATGATCCCGCCAAGATCAGTTATGGCCGGCTGCTGCAGATCTATTTTTCGGTCGCCCACGATCCGACCGAGCTCGACCGGCAGGGCCCGGATGTCGGGCCGCAATATCGCTCGGCGATCTTCCCGGTGAATGCCGAGCAGGCGCGCGTCGCCAAGGCCTATATCGCCCAGCTCGACCAGGCCCGGGTGTTCGGCAGCGCGATCGTCACCCGGATCGAGCCCGACCGTGCCTTCTACCCGGCCGAGGCCTATCACCAGGACTTCATGACGCGGAACCCGCGCCATCCCTATATCGTCATCAACGACCTGCCGAAGATCGCCGATCTGAAGCGCCATTTCCCCGGGATCTATCGTGCGGTTCCGGTGCTGGTCGCAACCGCCGGCGTGTCGAACTGAGCATGCGCGGCCGCTGCGTCACGCCATGACGGTCGCGAGATCGGTCATCGACGGCACGCGAATGTCCGGCTGGTGCGGCGTGATGCCGAAAGGCCGGCCGCGCCGGTCGATGAAGGCGGTGCGCATGCCGGCGGATTTCGCGCCGATGCAATCGAAGGCATGGTTGGCGACGAACAGGATCTCGTCCAGGCCAAGGCCGATGAGTTCGGCGGCCTTGGCATAGGTTGCGACATGGGGCTTGAAGGCCTTGGCCTCGGCGACCGAGATGACCCGGTCGAACGGGATGCCGTGATGGGCCTTGGCGGTTTCGAGCATGTCCGGGTCGCCGTTCGACAGGACGACGAGCTGATAGCGGGTCTGCAACCGGGCGAGTGCGGCGGGCACCTCGGGAAAACAGCGCAGCCGCTCGATCGCACCGACGAGAGCTCTGACCTCGTCCATGGTATGGGCGATGCCGGCGCGTTCAAGCACCAGCGCGACCGAGCGATGGCCGATCTCCCGATAGGACGTATGGTCGCGATGGAGCAGCGCGTCGATCATCGAATTCTCGAAATGGGTGCGGCGCCACCAGGTCACGAAAGCACCGGGATTGCCGATCCAGCCTTTCGATTTCAGGTAGGGCGTGGCGATCTCGGTCAGGCCCGACTGCATGTCGACCACCGTGCCGTACTGGTCGAACATGCAGACCTTGACGGTTCGCTTCAACGCGTCGATGTCGCTCATCCCTGATCTCCCCCTGATTGTCCGGTCCGGCCGAGGTCCCGGCCACTGGCTTAGGCCACGGCACAATCAACCGCGGATCGGGTGGCAGATGAACCGTCGTTTCCGCGTGGCTTCCCGGCGCCATCGCCGGGCCGGCCCGGCCGGTGGTCTCAGGATGCTTGCGCCGGCCGCAGGGCGGCTGTCGCCCAAGCAGGCCTTGCACGACGATCCCACGCGCCTCAAACAGGACAGGGCCCCGACAAGAGGGCCCGGCGCGCCGGCCCCTGGGCCTGGCGCGACCGATGACACGGGGGAGACACCGATGAGCGACCAGTCCTTTGCGCTGACCGACATGTTCCGGGCGGGGCTGCCGGATCCGGCGCCGCGTTTTGATGGGCTGCCGAAATACAACTTCGTCTATGGCCATAACGACCCTTCGCAAGTGCCGGCCGAGGCGCTGGCCGAAGCTGCCGCGACCGTGCTGCGCGACAATGGCCGGCTGCTCGGCATGTACAATCTCGGCCAGGCGCCGCAGGGCCATGACCGGCTGAGAGCCTTCATCGCGGCCAAGCTCGCCCGGCGCAGCGGCATCACCTGCTCGGCCGATGACGTGCTGGTCACCTCCGGTTCGCTGCAGGCCATGGATCTGGTCAACAACCTGCTGGTGGCGGCCGGCGACACGGTGATCCTGGAGGAATTCACCTATGGCGGCGCGATCAGCAAGGTCCAGAAGCTCGGCGCCAGGGTGATCGGCGCGCCGCTCCACGATGGCGGCATCCGGATCGACGCGCTGAGGACGATCCTCGAAGACCTCAAGCGGCAGGGCGTCCGGCCGAAATATATCTACACCATCCCAACCGTGCAGAACCCGACCGGCAGCATTCTCGATCTCGATCGCCGGCATCAGCTGATCGCGCTGGCGCGGGAATTCGGCGTGCCGATCTTCGAGGACGAATGTTATGCCGATCTGGTCTGGGCGGGCGCGCGGCCGCCGGCGCTCTATGCGCTCGACCCGAGCCGGGTGATCCATATCGGCTCGTTTTCCAAGTCGCTCGCGCCGGCGCTCAGGGTTGGCTACATCGTCGCCGACTGGCAGGTGCTGAGCCGCATCCTGGCGACCAAGACCGATGCCGGTTCCGGCGCGCTGGAACAGATGGTGGTCGCCGAATATGTCGAGCGGAACTTCGACCGCCATGTGTCCGTGCTGACCGGGGCGCTGCGCGGCAAGCTCGATGTGCTGGTCGACGCGCTCGGCCAGGAATTCGGCACCTCGGCCGAGCTCTTCGTGCCGCAGGGCGGCATCTTCCTCTGGCTCAGGCTGCCCGACCATGTCGATGTCCGGCGCTTCGCCCAGGCAGCGCTTGCCGGCGGGCTTGCCTTCAATCCGGGACCGGACTGGGCCTGCGACGGCGAGGCGGCGAAAAGCCATATCCGGCTCTGTTTCGCCCTGCCGACGGTCGAGACCATCAGGCAAGGCGTCGCCGAGCTTGCCCGGGTCTGTTTCGAGCACACCGGCGTGCCGGAACATGGCGTCAATCGCCGCCGAGGCTGAAGGGGCGCGGGTTACGACCCCTCGCGCTTCTCCCATTCCTCGCCCCAGACCTGCACGACATGGCCGGGCGAGGCCTCGCGATACTGGCGCGCCGGCGGCACATAGTCGGGCGGCCGGACCGGGCTCCTGATCTCGTCATTCGACACGCCGCGCTTGTCGCCGCGGCGCGCCGGGTCGGGGATCGGCACCGCCGCCATCAACTTCCTGGTATAGGGGTGCTGGGGATTGCCGAAGACTGCCGCGCGCGGGCCGATCTCGACGATTTCGCCGAGATACATCACCGCGACGCGATGGCTCATGCGTTCGACCACGGCAATGTCGTGGGAAATGAAGAGATAGGCGAGCCCCATGCTGGCCTGCAGGTCGAGCATCAGGTTGACCACCTGGGCCTTGACCGAGACGTCGAGCGCGGAAACCGCCTCGTCGGCGACGATCAGCTTCGGTTCGAGCGCCAGGGCGCGGGCAATGCAGATGCGCTGGCGCTGGCCGCCGGAAAATTCGTGCGGATAACGGTCGGCCATCTCGGGCGTCAGCCCGACCCGGACCAGCAGGTCGGCGACCTTGTCGCGGGCTTCCGCCTTGGTCGCCAGGCCATGGGCGTAGAACGGCTCGGCAATGGCTGTCCGCACCGACATGCGCGGATTGAGGCTGGCGAAGGGATCCTGGAAGATGATCTGCATGCGTCGGCGCATGGCCCTGAGCGTGATGCTGTCCATGGCCAGCACGTCCTCGCCGTCGACCAGCACCGAGCCGCTGTTCGGCCGGATCAGCTTGAGGATCGAGCGGCCGGTGGTCGACTTGCCGCAACCCGACTCGCCGACCAGCGCCAGGGTCTCGCCGGCATGCAGGCTGAACGAGACGTTCTCCACGGCATGGACCCGGCCGCAGACCGATCCGAACAGGCCCGACTGGATGTCGAAACGGGTGGTGAGGTTGGCGACCTCGAGCACCGGCCGTTCGGCCGCGGCGACCGTATCCGGCGTCTCGACCGGCACGTCGGACGTGCCGGTCAGCTTGTCGACGATCGGGAAGCGCATGGGCCGCGGCCGGCCGGCCATCGAGCCGAGGCGGGGAACTGCGGAGAGCAGGGCGCGGGTATAGGCATGGGCGGGGCTCGCGAAGATCCGCGCGGTATCGCCGGCCTCCACCGCCTCGCCGCCATACATGACCACGGTGCGATCGGCGATCTCGGCGACCACGCCCATGTCATGGGTGATGAAGAGGACGGACATGCCCTCTTCCTCCTGCAGCAGTTTCAACAGTTCCAGGATCTGCGCCTGGATGGTGACGTCGAGCGCTGTCGTCGGCTCGTCGGCGATCAGCAGCTTGGGCCGGCAGGCCAGCGCCATGGCGATCATCACGCGCTGGCGCATGCCGCCGGACAGCTTGTGCGGATATTCGTGGAAGCGGGCGGCAGCGGCGGGAATGCGCACCTTTTCGAGCAGCCGGATCGCCTCGGCCTCGGCCGCCGAGCGCGACATGTCGCGATGGTAGATCAGTGCCTCGGCGATCTGGAAACCAATGGTCAGCACCGGATTGAGGCTGGTCATCGGCTCCTGGAAGATCATCGCGATGTCGTTGCCGCGCACCTTGCGCATGGCCTTGTCGGGCAGCGTCAGGAGCTCCAGGCCGTTCAGCCTGATGCTGCCCTGGATGCGGCCGTTCTGGGCCGGCACCAGCCGCATGATGGAGAGCGCCGTGACGCTCTTGCCCGAGCCGGACTCGCCGACGATCGCGACGGTTTCTTTCAGGCCGACATCGAAGCCGACATTGCGCACCACCGGATGCCAGTGGCCCTCGCGCAGGAACGAGGTGGTCAGCCCGGCCACCGAGAGGACCGGTGTGGCGGCTGCGATGGCGGGATCGACGACGGCCGAGGCCGGGGGCGCGGCGGGATGGTCGAGTTCAATCACGGGAAGACCTGCTCAATGTCGACAATGCAAAAATCAGATTGGTTCTCATGCCGCTGTTCCCGCGACCTTAGGGATCGCTGGAATAATCTTCAAGCCATTGAAAAATATATGGAATTATAATCATTAAAAGGTAATGCGTCGACGCGGAGGACATGCCGGCGGCTCAGCCGGACCGGTCACGCCCAAGGACCCGTGGCCCTTTCCGGGTGCGACCAGCGGCACTGCAAGCCTGCCGTCCGCCAGGCCCTGATGCGCAATCGCCGGCTTTGCTGTTTCATCGGATGGCGACGCCACGTCGTCCAGCCGTAGGAGACCGCCATGCAAGACACCCTGCGTGAACTCGCGACAGGACTGCTGTTTCCCGAGGGGCCGGTCGCCATGGCGGATGGCTCGGTGCTGCTGGTCGAGATCGGCCGGGGCACGCTGACGCGGGTCGGCGCGGACGGCACGGTCTCTTATGTCGCAACCCCTGGCGGCGGCCCCAACGGCTTGGCGATCGGCCCGGACGGCTTCTGTTATGTCTGCAACAATGGCGGTTTCAAATGGACCGAGCCGAACGGTCCCGGCGGCTACCGGCCGATCGCCCAGGCCGACGACTATAGCGGCGGCCGTATCGAGCGGGTCGACCTCGCGAGCGGGGCCGTGGACGTTCTCTATACCGGCACCGACAAGGGGCCGCTGAAGGGCCCGAACGACATCGTCTTCGACACCGAGGGCGGTTTCTATTTCACCGATCTCGGCAAGGTCCGGGCGCGCGATCAGGACCGCGGCGCGGTCTATTATGCGCGCGCCGACGGCAGCATGATCCGCGAGATCGTCTTTCCGATCCTGACGCCGAACGGCATCGGCCTGTCGCCGGATGGCAAGACGCTCTACGTCGCCGAGACCCAGACGGCGCGGCTCTGGGCCTTCGACATTGTCGGTCCGGGCGAGATCGCCAAACAGCCATTTCCCTCACCCCATGGCGGCCGCCTGGTGGCCGGGCTCGGCGGCTACAGGATGTTCGATTCGCTTGCCGTCGACGCCGAGGGCCAAATCTGCGTCGCCACCCTGGTCGAGGGCGGCGTCACCATCATTTCTCCCGATGGCCAAAGCATCACGCATGTGCCGATGCCCGACCGCTGGACGACCAATATCTGTTTCGGCGGGGCGGAGCTTCGCACCGCCTTCGTCACGCTGTCATCGAGCGGGCGCCTGGTCGCGCTGCCGTGGCGGACGCCGGGATTGCCGCTCAACTATCTCAACCGCCGCTGACCGTCGCAGCGTCGACCGAAACGAGGTCGCGGCGGAATGCGACCAGGAAAGCATGGATCATGACAAGCCAAGACAATCAAACGACCGGGCCGGCGGCATTGGTGACCGGCGGAAGCCAGGGCATCGGCGCGGCGATCGTCGCGCGGCTCGCGCGGCGCGGCATTCCGGTGATCAATCTCGATCGGACGCCGGCCGCGGCGGCGTCGCCGGCACGCTGGGTCGAGGTGGACCTGACCGACGTCGCGGCGACCAGCGCGGCCCTGGCCGAGATCACACGGCGCCACGACATCCTGTGGCTGGTCAACAATGCCGGCATCGCCGCGCCGGCCTCGCTCGAGGAGACCACGCTTGATGATTTCGAGCGGGTCGTGGCGGTCAATCTGCGCAGCACCATCCTGTGCGCCCAGGCGGTTCTGCCAGCCATGAAGCAGGCCGGCCGGGGCCGCATCGTCAGCATCAGCAGCCGCGCGGCGCTCGGCAAGGAATTGCGCACCGCCTATTCGGCCACCAAGGCCGGCGTGATCGGCCTCACCCGCACCTGGGCGCTCGAACTGGCGCCGTTCGGCATCACCGTCAACGCCATCGGGCCGGGACCGATCGAGACCGAGCTGTTCCGCACCGCCAATCCGCACAACAGCCCGCGCACCCGGGCGATCATCGAGGGCGTGCCGGTGCGCCGTCTCGGCCAGCCCGACGATATTGCCCATGCCGCGGATTTTTTCCTGTCGGACGAGGCGTCCTTCGTGACCGGCCAGGTGCTTTATGTCTGCGGCGGCATGACCGTCGGCGTCGCGCCGATCTGAGCCAGGGCCCGCGCCTGGGGGCGTCGCAGCCGAAAGCATCGGCGGCGTTCGCAGGCGCGAACGCGACCGGGCCCGTGGGCGAACGGCCGGACCGGCCGGCAACCGACACCCGCGGCACGTTGCGGCTGATCTGCGGCGCTTCGGCCGGCGCGATCGGTCCGTCGTGCCGCCCGCCCCGGCCTGCCTTTGGTCTCGCCTTGGCCTGATATCCTTGGCATTGTCTCGGTCAGGCGCCTCTGGAGGTCAGGACATGGAACTGCAACCAGTCGCTTTGACGATCAACGGGCAAGCCTACCATCTCGATCTCGATCCGCGCATGTCGCTGCTCGACGTGCTGCGCGAACGCCTGCATCTGTCCGGGACCAAGAAGGGCTGCAACCAGGGCGCCTGCGGCGCCTGCACGGTCCTGCTCGGCGACCGGCGGATCAATGCCTGCCTGACGCTGGCGATCATGCATGACGGAGCTGCGATCACCACGATCGAGGGCGTGGCCGATGGCGACGGCCTGCATCCGCTTCAGGCCGCTTTCATCGCCCATGACGCCTTTCAGTGCGGCTATTGTACGCCCGGCCAGATCCTGTCCGGCATCGGCTGCATCGCCGAGGGACATGCCGGCTCGGACGACGAGGTCAGGGCCTGGATGAGCGGCAATGTCTGCCGGTGCGGCGCCTATCCCGGCATCGTCGCGGCGATCGCCGAAGTCGCGAAGGGAGGCTGACCATGATCCCCTTCGCCTACCAGCGCGTCCGGAGCGCGCCCGACGCCATCACCGCGGCACTGGCCGGCGGACGCTACATCGCCGGCGGCACGACGTTGATCGACCTGATGCGCGAGGAGGTCGAGCGGCCCGAGACATTGGTCGATATCAACGACCTGCCGCTCACCGACATCCGGCTGGAGGCGGACGGACTGGTGCTCGGGGCGCTGGCACGCATGGCCGAGGTCGCCGGCCACCTGGCCACGGTTGCGGCGCAGCCCCTGATCGTCGAGGCCTTGCTGGAGGGCGCGTCGCCGCAGCTGCGCAACATGGCGACGATCGGCGGCAACCTGCTGCAGCGGGTGCGCTGCCCCTATTTCCGCACGCGTGATGCCGCCTGCAACAAGCGCCTGCCCGGCTCGGGCTGCGCGGCGATCGGCGGCATCAATGCCGGTCACGCGATCCTGGGGACCAGCGACCATTGCGTGGCCACCCATCCGTCCGATCTCGCGGTGGCCCTGGTCGCGCTGGACGCGGTCGTGCATGCCCATGGCCCGGACGGCGAGCGGGTTTTTCCGGTGGAAGAGCTCTATCGCCTTCCCGGCGACACGCCCCATCTCGAGCACAGCTTGCTGCCGGGCGAACTGATCACCGCCGTCACGGTGCCGCACGGCACCTATTCGCGCCGGGCGCGCTATCTGAAGGTGCGTGACCGGGCATCCTATGAGTTCGCCCTGGTCTCGGTCGCGACCGCGCTGGACATCGAGGATGGCCTTGTCCGCAGCGCGCGGATCGCAGCCGGCGGCGTCGGCACCAGGCCCTGGCGCCTGCGCGCATGCGAAACGGCGCTTGTTGGTCAGCGCGCCGGCCCGCACGCCTGGCAGGCCGCGGCCGAAGCGGCGGTGGCGGGCGCGAGGCCGCTGCCGGGCAACCACTACAAGATCGAGCTGCTGCGCCGGACCGTGGTCCGGGCGCTCGCCATGGCGGGGGATCCGTCATGACCGAATTGTCCTTCGGGCTGCCGCTGCCACGGGTCGACGGACCCGCCAAGGTCACCGGCCAGGCCCGCTATGCCGCCGAGTTCGACCAGCCGGGCCAGGCCCATGGCGTCATCGTGTCGAGCACGGTCGGCCTTGGCCGCATCGTCGGGATCGACGACAGGGAGACGCTGGCGCTGCCGGGCGTGCTCGCGGTGCTGAGCCACCTGAATGCGCCCAAGCTCGCCTATCGCAAGCACAAGAGCGGTATCGATCCGGCTTTCGGCGAACGGTTGCACGTGCTGCAGGACGATCGTATCCGGTTCTTCGGACAACCGGTCGCGGTGGTGGTTGCCGAGACGCTGGACCAGGCGGAACACGCCGCCAACCGGCTCGGGCTCAGCTATGAGAGCGAGCCGCCGGTGGTCGGGCTCGATCACGCCGAGGCCGTCGAGATCATTCCGGATGCCGGGCGGCAGCCGGGCGGCCGCGCCAGCGACAGCGCCAGGGGCGACGCGGATGCGGCACTGGGCCGGGCCGAGGTTCAGGTCGATGCGACCTATGGCATGGCGCGCGAGAACCACAATCCGATGGAGCCGCATGCCACCGTCGCGGCCTGGCAGGGCGACCAGCTGACGCTCTGGAGCAAGAGCCAATATGTCGTCAACGAGGCCGCCCAGATCGAAGCGGTGTTCGGCCTTGCCAAGCGCAGCGTGCGGGTCATCTGCCCCTATGTCGGCGGCGGCTTCGGCACGTCGCTCAGGACCTGGCCGCATGTGACCTTGGCGGCGCTGGCCGCCCGCCATGTCGGCCGGCCGGTGAAGCTGGTGCTGACCCGCCGCCAGATGTTCGATACGACCGGCCATCGCCCGTGCACCCGCCAGCGTGTCGCCCTGGGCGCGTCGGCGGATGGCGTGCTGTCGGCGCTGATCCACGAGGGCACCGGCGAAACCTCGCGTCACGAGCAGTTCGTCGAGGCCCTGACGGCCGCCTCGCGCTATCTCTATTCCTGCCCGAATGTCCGCACGCGCTACCGGCTGACGCCGCTAGACACCGGCACGCCGACCTATATGCGCGGGCCGGGCGAGGCGAGCGGCATCTTCGCGGTCGAAAGCGCCATGGATGAGCTGGCGGTGAAGCTCGGCATGGACCCGGTGGCTCTGCGCCTGCGCAACGAACCCGATCATGACGAGGCGCATGACCTGCCTTTCTCCAGCCGTTCGCTCAGGGCCTGTTACGAGGCCGGTGCCACGCGCTTCGGCTGGAGCCGGCGCGACCCGCGTCCCGGCTCGATGCGCGACGGCCGCCTGCTGATCGGCTGGGGCATGGCCTCGGCGACCTATCCGACCATGCGGGCCGGGGCGAAGGCCCGGGCGCGCCTGCTCGCCGATGGCAGCGTCGAGGTCGAGACCGCCGCCAGCGACATGGGCCCGGGCACCTATACCTCGATGAGCCAGGTTGCCGCCGATGCCCTGGGGCTCGCGGTCGACGATATCCGGTTTGCGCTCGGGCGGTCCGATTTTCCGGCCGCCCCGCCGCATGGCGGCTCGATGACCATGGCGTCGGTCGGCTCGGCGGTTCAGGCTGCCTGCCTGGCGCTGCGCGAGGCATCGGGTCTCGGCAATGCCGTGCCCAGCCGCCAGGCCTATGGCGCGCTGGTGGCCCGGCGCGGCGAACCGATCGTGGCGGATGCGGCAAGTGCCGGCGGGGCTGAGCAGCAGCGCTTCTCCATGCATGCCTTCGGCGCGGTGTTCGCCGAGGTCGCGGTGGATCCCGATCTGGCGATGGTGCGGGTGCGCCGGGTGGTTGGCGCCTATGGCGCCGGCCGCATCGTCAATCCGCTGCTCGCCCGCAGCCAGTGCACCGGCGGCATGGTCGGCGGCATCGGCATGGCGCTGATGGAACAGACCGTGCTCGACCCGCGCGACGGCCGGCCGGTCAACGCTTCGATGGCGGACTATCTGGTGCCGGTCAGTCTCGACATCGGCACGCTGGAGGCGCTGTTCGTCGAGGAGACCGACCCGCATCTCAATCCGCTCGGCGTCAAGGGATTGGGCGAGATCGCGCTGGTCGGCACCGCGCCCGCCGTGACCAATGCGGTCTTCCATGCGACCGGCCGCCGGGTGCGGGACCTGCCGATCCGGATCGAGGCTCTGCTTTGACGGCTTGTCGGGAGGCGGTTGCCCGCCTCACGCCAGCAGGAAGTCGTTGGCGGCGAACTGCGACTTGTTCAACCCGCTGATGAACACGCTGTCGTCGGCGTCGAGCACAAACATGACGCCGCCATTGACGTTGATGGCCGCATTGAGCACGGCCGCTGCGTCGGCAAAGCCGAAGTCCCTGAGATCCAGGACATCGCCAAGGCCGGCGCCTGCCTCGAAGTCGGCGATCTGGTCGCCGCCCGTGCCGTTGCGCATGACGAAAGTGTCGCGGCCGGTGCCGCCGTTCAGATAGTCGTTGCCGGCGCCGCCATTGATGAGGTCATTGCCCTCGTAACCGAACAGCTGGTCGTTGCCGTCGTCGCCGTTGAGGATATTGGTGCCGGAACCGCCGACGAGCCTGTCCTGGCCCGCGCCGCCGTTCAGGGTGTCGTCGCCGGTGAAGCCGAAGATGTAATCGTCGCCGCCGGCGCCCGACAGGACATTGGTTCCGGCACTGCCGAAGATCTGGTCGCTGAAGGCGGTGCCGGTGATGCTCTCGATGCTCCGGAGCTGATCGCCCGTGGCATCGCCACCGGTGACCATGTTGAGCAGCAGAGAAGCGTTCAGCGGCGCGTTGGACGCCGAGTAGTCGGCGGTGTCATTGCCCGCGCCGCCGCTGAGAATGTCGCCGCCGGCCCCGCCGGCCAGGAGGTCGTTGCCGTCGCCGCCGTCGAGCGTGTCATTGCCGCCACCGCCATAAAGCGCGTCGTCGCCGCCCCGGCCGGTCAAGGTCTCGGGCTGGCCGGTGCCAATGATGATGTTGGGATTGTCGTCGCCGGTCGACGAACCGCTGACCGACACCGTCAGTCGCGCCGTCGAGGACGCGCCACTGGGATCGGTGATCGTGTAGTCGAAGATGTCGGTGGCGCCGGGGCTGGGGAACGCCCCGCTATCGGCACTATAGGAATAGCTCCCGTCGGGGTGGATGGTCAGGTGGCCGTAGGCGCCGGTCACCACCGTGCCGCCGGCGACCACTGTCTGGTTCACATGCGTCGTGTTGAAGGCGACATTGGTCACCGTCAGGCTGCCGGTCGGGTTGTCGACATCGGTGTCGTTGGTCCTGACCGAGCCGCTGGTCGACAGGAACTGACCGACGCTCGCCGCATCATTCGCCGCGACCGGCGCATCGTTGACATTGGCAATGATGCCGGTCGAGGCACTGGTCGCGCTTTCGGCGGTGCCAGTGCCATCGACATAGCTGACGACGACCCGGACGACCGCGCCGACATCGGCGTCACCGAGCCCATAGGTCGCCTGGTCGAGGCCGACATTGGTGAAGCCCGAACCCGAGTCGCGCTGCCACTGGTAATGCAGGGCCCCGAGGCCATCGGGATCGGCCAGCGTCGAGGTGGCGGTCAGCACTTGGTCTTCGGTGGCCGTGCCTGATATCGCAACGCCGCCGGTATGCGGGTCGTTGACATCGGCAACGGGAGCGGTCGCGGTGCTGGTCTTGGCCTGGGCGGTGCCGCGGCCGTCGGTATAGCTGACGACCACCCGGATGATCGCCCCGACATCGACGTCGTCAAGCCCATAGGTCGCCTGGTCGGCGCCGACATTGACGAAGCCGGAACCCGAGTCGCGCTGCCACTGATAGTGCAGCGTGCCGAGGCCGTCGGCATCGCTGAGCGCCGCGGTGTCGGCGGTCAGCACCTGGCCGTCGGCCACCGTGCCGGTGATGGTGACGTTGCCGGTCGGGGCATCGTTGATATTGGCGATCGCGGCGGTCGTCGCACTGGTCGCGGATTCGGCAAAGCCCTGGCCGTCGACATAGCTGACGACCACCCGCATGATCGCGCCGACATCGGCGTCGCCGAGTGTATAGCTCGCCTGGTCAGCACCGACATTTGCAAAGCCCGAGCCCGAGTCGCGCTGCCACTGGTAGTGCAGAGCTCCCAGGCCGTCGACATCTGCGAGCGTCGAGACCGCGGTCAACACCTGGTCTTCGGTGGTTGTGCCGGTGATCGAGGCAGCGCCGGTATGGGGATCGTTGACGCCGCTGATGGGGGCCGTGGCGGCGCTGGTCGCGCTCTCGGCGGTGCCGCCGCCATCGGTATAGACGACCACCACCCTGATGGTCGCGCCGACATCGGCGTCGCCGAGCGTATAGGTCGCCTGGTCTGCGGCACCTGTATCGACGTAGCCCGAGCCCGTGTCGCGCTGCCACTGGTAATGCAGCGTGCCGAGGCCGTCGCCATCGGCCAGCGTCGAGACGGTGGCCAGGAGCTGGTTCTCGGTCGTCGTGCCGGAGATCGCAACGTTGCCGGTCGGGGCATCGTTGATATTGGCAATCGCCGCGGTCGCGGCGCTGGTCGTGGATTCGGCAAAGCCCTGGCCGTCGGCATAGCTGATCACCACCCGGACGATCCCGCCGACATCGGCGTCGCCGAGCGTATAGGTCGACTGGTCGGTGCCGACATTGACGTAGCCCGAACCCGTGTCGCGCTGCCACTGGTAGTGCAAGATCCCAAGGCCGTCGGCGTCGGCAAGCGTCGAGACGGCGGTCAGCACCTGGTCTTCGACCGCGCTGCCCGTGATCGAGGCGCTACCGGTATGGGGATCGTTGACACCGCTGATCGCCG
Organism: Phreatobacter stygius; assembly: GCF_005144885.1. Taxonomy (NCBI): domain Bacteria; kingdom Pseudomonadati; phylum Pseudomonadota; class Alphaproteobacteria; order Hyphomicrobiales; family Phreatobacteraceae; genus Phreatobacter; species Phreatobacter stygius. Next base: position 1,504,082 of record NZ_CP039690.1, on the reverse strand, counting down.
TGGTGGCGGCACTGGTCACGCTTTCGGCCGTGCCCTGGCCGTCGATATAGCTGACCACGACCCGGACGAGCCCACCGACATCGGCGTCGCCGAGTGTATAGGTCGCCTGGTCGGTGCCGACATTGACGAAACCCGAGCCTGTGTTGCGCTGCCACTGGTAGTGCAGGACCCCAAGGCCGTCGCCATCGCTGAGCGTCGTGGGATCGGCGGTCAGCACCTGGTTCTCGGTCGACGTGCCTGAGATCGAAACGCCACCGGTCGGCGGGTCATTGACATCGGTGATGGCGGCGGTCGCGGCACTGGTCGCGCTTTCGGGGGAACCGCCACCGTCGGTATAGCTGATCACCACCCGGACGATCGCGCCGACATCGGCATCGGTGAGCCCGTAGGTCGCCTGGTCGGTGCCGACATTGACGTAGCCGGAACCTGCGTCGCGCTGCCACTGGTAGTGCAGCGTGCCGAGGCCATCGAGGTCGGCCAGGGTCGAGACGGCGGTCAGCACCTGGTCGTCGGCCGCCGTGCCGGTAATGGCGGCGCCGCCGGTGTGCGGGTCGTTGACATTGGCGATGGCCGCGGTCGCCGCGCTGGTCGCGGATTCGGCAAAGCCCTGGCCGTCGACATAGCTGACCACCACCCGGACGATCGCGCCGACATCGGCATCGCCGAGCGTATAGGTCGACTGGTCGGTGCCGACATTGACATAGCCCGAGCCCGCGTTGCGCTGCCACTGAAAGTGCAGGCCCCCAAGGCCGTCGGGGTCGGCCAGCGTCGAGACCGCGGTCAGCACCTGGTCTTCGGTGGTTGTGCCGGTGATCGCGGCGCCACCGGTATGGGGGTCGTTGACGCCGCTGACAATGGCCGTCGCGGCGCTGGTCTCGCTCTCGGCCGTGCCGCCGCCATCGGTATAGCTGACGACGACCCGGACGGTCGCGCCGACGTCGGCATCGCCGAGCCCATAGGTCGCCTGGTCGATACCGACATTGACGAAGCCCGAGCCGGCGTCTCGCTGCCACTGATAGTGCAGGGTGCCGAGGCCGTCGGGATCGGCGAGCGTCGAGACGGCGGTCAATACCTGATCCTCCGCCGCCGTGCCCGAGATCGAGACACCACCGGTATGGACATCGTCGACGGCGGTCACGCCCACCGTCACCGTCGCGGCAGAACTGGCGCCGCCATCGCCATCCGTGACGACGATGCTGATCGTGCGGCTATTGGTCGAGGGATTGCCCGCATTTGTGTTGTTGTAGGTCAGCGCGCGCACCAGCGCCTGCACCGCGGCGGGGGTCGCATCGGAATCCAGCGTGACGACGAGATCATTGGCGCCGCTGCCGCCGGTGAATGCACCGATCGTGACGCCGCCAAAAGTGACATTGCCGCCGGACAGCCCGATCTGCCCCGGACCGGTTCCTTGGTTGGCGATGCCAAGGACATCCTCGCCCACCACCCGGTTGCCGGTGATCGCCACTGTCACCGTACCGCCGTCGAAATTGGCGGAATCCGGATCGGCGACCGTGGCATTGCCGCTTGCGTCAAGCAGAACGGCGCCGCCTTCCTCGGTAAAGGCGGCCGTGTCGCCGTTCACGTTGCCGAGCGTGGGCGAGATATTGGGGACGGCCGTCGTGAAGTTGAGAAAGGTCTTGTCGGTGATCGCCTCGCGCACCACGCCGTTCGACCGGCCGAAACCGACGCCGTCGGTGTCGACGAAAGCGTCCAGGTCGAAGGTCAGGTAATAGCCTGTCAGCCCCGCCAGCGTGGTTGCCGGATTGATCGTAACCGTCGCCGTGCCAATCCCGGAGATCTTCGACCCGTCCGAAGCGGAAATGGTTTCGATCAGCGCATCGTCCGAGCTGCGGCGCAAATAGATGTTGCCGGCCCCGGCATTGACGGTCTCGCTGAAGGCCAGCGTGATATTCGCGGTCGGCGAAATGCCGGTGGCGTTGTCGGCCGGCGTGCTGGAAACCAGTTGCGGAGGCGCACCGTCGCCGTCTCCGCCTTGGACGAAATAGCTGTCCGGCGCGCTGCTCACGCCCGCGATGAGGTCGATGTCGCCGTCGCCGTCGAAATCCCCGGGATGGTAGAAGCCCGCCCCAGCGATGTTCGGCAGGCTCAACCCGGCAAACGGCGAAGCCGCCTGCGACTGAATGGTGAACGTGCCGTTGCCGTTGCTCCTGGCGTATTCGATGGCACTTCCGTTGCCTGCGACCTGGTAGAGGATGTCGACATCGCCGTCGCTGTCGAAATCGGCGACGACGATACGGCTCGCGGTCGCAAGCAAAGGGAAAGTCGATTCGTCGGCGTCGACGAATGTGCCGCCGTCATTGCGAAAGTAGCTGCCATTGGCCCCTGCGACGGCCGCCCAGAGGTCCTCGTCGCCGTCGCCGTCAAAATCGGCAAGAAAATGGGTTCCACCGCCATTGTCCGGCAGCGTCAGTCCGGCAAACGGCGAACTCGATTGCGGCAAACTCGTAAACGTGCCGTCGCCATTGCTCCTGGCGTACGCAAAAGGGGTGCCATTGCCGACGGTCTGGTAGAGAATATCGGCGTCGCCATCGCCGTCGAAATCTCCGGCGACCATACGGCCAGCGGCCCCCGGAGACGGAAAGGTCGCGCTGGATTGGGCGCTGAAGGTGCCGCCGTTGTTGCGGAAATAGCTGCCGGTTGCGCCATTGACCGCCGCCAGGAGATCAAGGTCACCATCGCCATCGAAGTCGGCATGATAATAGTTCGTGCCGGTGTGATCCGGCAGCGTCAGGCCGGCAAAGGGCGAGCTCGCTAGCGGCAGAATCGTAAACGTGCCGTCGCCGTTGCTCCTGGCATACTCGAAAGGAGTGCCATTGCCGGCGGTCTGATAGAGAATGTCGTCGTCGCCGTCGTTGTCGAAATCTCCGACGACTGCGCGGCTGCCGGCTACGGGCTCCGGGAAGGTGGAGTTGTCACCGCTGGTGAATTTGACGGCGAGCAATCCGGCATAGGCATTGCGCGCTTGCTGGCCGACGAACAGCGCCGTCGTTGGGGCACCAACCCGCACGCCAAGGTGCCAGTCTCCACCGAGATCGATCGCGCCAGTCAAACCCGCGGAAGCGGCAACCGATGCGCCGGTGAGGTCCGCAATGCCTTCGATGAAATCCCGGCCTTTCGACCCGCTCCCGACTTCGCAGCCGTAGATGAGGATATCGCCATCCGGGCGCAGCGAGGCCCCGATCATCGCGAGCTCGGCGGCATAGCCGGGGAGATTTTCGGCGGTCAGGCCGTTGACGCCGACATGGATGTCCGCCTCGGTCCCATGCGAAAGAATATGGATGGCGGCAAGGCCGCGCGCGTCTTGCAGCGCGGCTGCGATTTGCGTCACGCCATCAATAGCGGCATCGAGCACGATGATACGGATGGCGGGTGGGAGATCGGCCGTGAGGCTGCGCCAGCCCGCGACGCGCGGATCGACAAACAGAAAGGCGTCGACCTCGCCGCCCTGCAACGGGATCGACAGCACGGTTCTATTGGATGAGCTCACGATCCCCTCCCCATAAGCCAACGTCATGAATGCGTTTCATGTGGCTGTGACGGTCGCACGCTGCCGGATCGTCGCGTCCAGCTCACAGGCGGTCGTCAGTGGCTCACGCCGCTGGCGCCGTCGCGTTCGAGCGAACCGCCGTCGGTCTCGTCGTCGGGATTGGTGAGCTGCGTCATCACTCAGTCCTTTCGCACCGGCTGAGGCGTAGCCGGCTCGGCAGATTCGGGTGCATGCAAGAGCAGCATCGCATAGCAGGCTAAGACAGGCATGACGGAGCCCAAGCGGGCCGTTGCGCCTGCACCGCGCACACGAACGCGGCCCACAACCCTAAGGTCTGGCTTTTGCGCAGGCAAGTCTTGATGATCTAATCTTTCGCTTCAACCTGAAATTTTTTGCGCCAGTTTAAGTTTTGTTTCATCGGCACGACACTTCCGCTTCGGAATATCGCAGCAAACGGGTGAGTAAGTCTCACTTCTCAGGTTGCCAGGCCTGGTTCGCCCGAGCGGTCGGCGGCAACCGGATCGCCGCGCCGGCTGCGGGCCGACCCGGCGGTCGGTTCACTCCCGGAATGCGCGCCGGATCTGATCGACGATCGGCTTGACCAGATATTCCAGGACGGTGCGCTCGCCCTTGATGATGAAGGCCTCAGCCGGCATTCCCGGGACCAGGGTCAGCGGCTGGCCGCTGGCGCCGATCGGCGGCACCACCGCCAGCTTGATCTTGTAGAAGCGGCGACGGGTCGCCGGATCCTCGACCAGGTCCGGCGAGATGACGATGACCTCGCCGGTCGCATCCTTGAGATTGCGGTCCGGAAAACCGGTGAACCGGACCTGGGCCTGCTGGCCGAGGTGGAGATGTTCGATCTCCTGCGGCTCGATCATCGCGTCGACGACGAGCTTGTCGTTGTCGGGCACGATCAGCATCGCCACTTCGCCCGTCGCGATCACGCCGCCGACGGTGAAGACGTTGAGCTGATGGATCATGCCTGAGGCGGGGGCGCGAATCTCGACCCGGCTCAACCTGTCCTCGGCGGCGATCTTGCGTTCGATCGCCTCGTTCATCTTGTTGCGCGCCTCCGACAATTCCTGGACCACGCCCGAGCGGAAATCGTCGTCGAGGCGGAGGATCTGGATTCTCTTCTCGGCGATCGAGCCGCGCGAGCCGGCAATGTCGGCGATCAGCTTGCCCCGTTCGCCGTCGATCCTGGTGCGGTCGCGATCGAGTGCATTGACCCGGTTCAGCGGCACGAGATTTTTGGCGTAGAGATCGCGGACGCCGCGGAGCTCTTCGGCGATCAGCTTGAGCTCCTCCTCGCGGGCCGCGCGCTGGGCGGTCAGGCCTTCGATCACCGACTCGAGCTGGGCGACCTGTTCGTTCAACTGTGTCCTGGCGGAGGCGCGCACTGCGCGGCGGCTCTCGAAGATGATGGTCTGACCGGCGATCGAGGCCCGGACATCGAAGTTGGTTTCGGCGCGTTTCAACAGGGCGTCAGGGAAGACGATCGATGGCGTGCCGCTGCGCTCGGCGACCAGCCGCGCCTCCTGGGCGGTCAGTTCGTCCAGCGTCTTGACCAGGATCGACAGATTGGCACGCAGGATGGTGTCATCGAGCCGGATCAGCAGGTCGCCGGCCCTGACGCGGTCGCCTTCGCGCACCTTTAATTCGGCGACGATGCCGCCTTCGGGGTGCTGGACCTTCTTGGCGCTGGACTCGACTGCGACTTGTCCGGAGGCGATCACCGCGCCGGAAATGCTGGCGGTGGCCGACCAGACGCCGAGACTGCCCATCAGGCCGAAGATCACGAGCATGCCGAGGGCGCCGTGGTTGCGTATCGAGCGATCGGTGGCGTTTTGCTTTTTCCCGGGATCAGCCATCGCCCACCACCTTGACGTCCTGCGGGTTTTGCCGCGCCGGCGCGACCGGTGTTGCCTGGGTTGCCGGTGCCCCGAGCTGCATGGCGGCAATCTTGGCCAGCACCTCGTCCCGCGGGCCAAAGGCGATCTGCCGTCCGTCGCGGATGGCGACCAGCTTGTTGACGGCGCCGATGGCGCTACGGCGATGGGCGATCAGGACGAAGATGCCGCCGCGCGCCCGGACCGCCAGCAGCGCCGCATTCAAGGCGGCATCACCCTCGCCGTCGAGATTGGAATAGGGTTCGTCCAGCACGACGACAAAGGGGTCGCGGTAAAGCGCACGGGCAAGGCCGATCCGCTGGCGCTGGCCGGCCGAGAGCTTGAGCTCACCGTCGCCGATCCGGGTGTCGTAACCCTGTGGCAGCCTCAGGATGAGGTCGTGGACATTGGCGAGCTGGGCGGCGGCCACGATCGCGTCGTCGGTCCGCTCCGGGTCGAAGCGCGCGATGTTCTCGGCAATGGTTCCATCGAACAGGTCGACATCCTGTGGCAGGTAGCCGATCGCCGCGCCGCGGTCCTCGGCGGTGTACTGGCCGAGCGGGGCGCCATCCAGCGTGACCTCGCCGCGCGCCAAGGGCCAGACGCCGGTGATCGCGCGCGCCAGCGTGGTCTTGCCGGAGCCGGACGGCCCGACGATGCCGAGGCCGTCACCGGCCGTCACGGTGAAAGCGACGTTGGTGACGATTGGCAGGTTGGCGCCTGGCGGCGCGACGAAACCGGCATCGACCAGGAGCTGGTCCTTCGGTGTCGGCAGGCGTGTCACCGGTTCGGGCGTTCTGGCCGGGACCAGCGCGTGCCGGAGCCGGGCCACCGCCTGGCGAGCACCAAGGAAGAGGCGCCATTGCGAGGCCGCAAGGTCGATCGGCGCCAGCGCCCGCGACGACAGGATGGAGGCCGCGATGATGGTGCCCGCCGAGATCTCCTGGCGCACCGCCAGAAACGCGGCGAGAGCCAGCACAAGCGATTGCAGCAGCATGCGCGTGCCGCGCACCAGCGCGCTGATGCCGGCTGATCGGTCGACGCCGGTCTGCTGGGCATCCAGGAATTCCAGATTGGTCTTGGCGAAACGTTGTTCCATCTGGCGGGTCAGGTTCATCGTCGCCAGAACCTCGGCATTGCGGCGCCCGCTGTCGACGGCGGCCTGGCGGCGCTGTGAGGTCTGGGCCGATTGCAGGATGGCCGCGCGAGTGCGGAACTCGCCCCACAGCGTCAGCCCCAGGACGATCGCCGCGCCGGCAACGGTCAGCCATCCGAGCCATGGATGGAACAGGAAGCAGATGGCGACGTAGAGCGGAACCCAGGGCAGATCGAAAAAAGCCGCAGGGCCTTGTGAGCCGACGAACTGTCGGACGTGGTCGAGATCGCGGATCGAGTCGACGCGGTCCTGGCCAGGCCCGGTCCGCGACGGCAAGGCCACCACCGAGCGGAACGCCGCGGCCGAGAGGTCCTCATCGAGCAGGCGGCCGATGCGCCCGACCATGCGGCTGCGGATCGCCTCCAGCACGACCTGGAAGCCGTAGAGCAGGGCCACGATCAGCACCAAGGCGGCAAGGGTCGGGATGCTGCGGCTCGGCAGCACCCGGTCATAGACCTGCAGCATGAACAGCGAGCCGGTCAGGGTCAGGATATTGATTGCGCCGGAGAACAGCGCCATGGCCAGAAGCGCCTGGCGCGAGCGCTTGATCGAGCGGACGAACAGGTCCGTGCTGGCGCCGGCGTCACTCATCCCGGCCAGATCCGACGCCGGCCGCGACTGGTCGAACGGCGATCCGCCCATGGGCGGCGTCCATCTCCGGGGCAGCTAACCGTCCATGCCTGTTGCGCGACATCGAAGTCCTGGCCTGGTGGCTCCTGCACTCTGTTACCACTTCTTTTGACGTGCGGTCATCATCCATCACCATGGGCGCTGATGGTGAGAGGCCGCCGCTGGAATGGCTTTCCAGCTCTCCGGACGGGTAGTTTCGCCGCTCGCGGGGGACTTTTTCGACGGTGGCCTTGCGGATGGGAATGCCCTTGCCCGCGGTGTCGCGCCATCGGCGCGGGAGGCGAACCGTCATCGACACGTCACATATATCCAATAATCCGGATATATGGATTCAGAAGCCGCCATTCTCGCGCTCGCCGCTTTGGCTCAGCCGACCCGTCTCGAAGCGTTTCGACTGCTGGTCAGCCGCCAGCCCGACGGCGTGCCATCGGGCGAACTGGCGCGCCTGATGGATGTCCCGCAGAACACCATGTCGGCGCATCTGGCGGTCCTGTCGCGCGCCGGCCTGATCATCGGCGAGCGGCAAAGCCGCTCGATCCTCTATCGCGCCGACCTCGGAGGCTTTCACGCACTCACGCTGTTCCTGCTGAGAGATTGCTGCGGTGGCCGGCCGGAGGTGTGCGCGCCGCTGATCGCAGACCTGACCCCGTGTTGCACGCCGAAGGTTCTCGTCCATGGCTGACCGCGTCTTCAACGTCCTGTTCCTGTGCACCGGCAATACCGCCCGCTCGATCCTGGCGGAGGTCATTCTCAACAAGGATGGGGCGGGGCGCTTCCGCGCCTTCTCCGGCGGCAGCACGCCGAAGGGGCAGGTCAATCCGCTCGCGCTTCAGGTGCTGGCCTCCTTCGGCTATCCGACCGAAGGGCTGCGCTCGAAGAGCTGGAGCGAGTTCGCGGCGCCCGGCGCGCCCGAGATGGATTTCATTTTCACCGTTTGCGACAGCGCGGCGGGCGAGGTCTGCCCGGTCTGGCCAGGGCACCCGGCAACCGCGCATTGGGGCATCGAGGATCCGGCCGCCGTCGAGGGCACGACGGTGGAGAGGACTGCGGCCTTCGTCGCAGCCGCGCGCTATCTGAAAGCGCGCCTGTCGGTCTTCGCGGTGCTGCCATTTGACACTCTCGACCGCATGGCGCTGCACCACGAGCTGCGGGCGATCGGCCGGCTGGAGGGCGCGACGCCGCCGAGGCCGGAGCCACGGTGATGCTTGGGTTCGATTTGCCACGCCGGCTGACTGCGGAAGCGCTCGGCACGGCGATCCTGGTCGCAACCGTCGTCGGCTCCGGCATCATGGCCGAAAACCTCACCCGGGACGTCGCCCTGGCGCTACTTGGCAACACGCTGCCGACCGGCGCCATCCTGGTGGTGCTGATCACCATTCTCGGACCGGTGTCGGGCGCCCATTTCAACCCGGCGGTGACGCTGGTCTTCGCTCTGAGGCGCGAATTGCCGATCGCTGAGGCGGCCTCCTATGCGGCGGCCCAGATCCTCGGCGGCATCGCCGGCACGATCATCGCGCACCTGATGTTCGCCCTGCCAATGATCGACCTGGCGCTGAAGGTCCGCACCGGTGGCGCCTTGTGGTTCGCCGAATGGGTCGCGGCCTTCGGCCTTGTCGCCACCATTCTCGGTGGCCTCCGCTTCGCGCCATCCGCCATTCCCTGGCTGGTCGGCCTCTACATCACCGCAGCCTATTGGTTCACCGCCTCGACATCTTTCGCCAATCCGGCGGTGGCGATCGCGCGCGCGCTGACCAATACCTTTGCCGGCATCCGGCCATGGGATCTGCCGGGGTTCATCGTCGCCGAGGTGATCGGCGCCGTCTGTGCGCTGGCACTGATGACCTGGCTGCTCCAGCCCGGATCGGTTGGCGTCAATTCTTCGAAAGCCGAGCTCCAGCCATGACCGTCACGATCTATCACAACCCGGCCTGCGGCACGTCCCGCAACACGCTCGCCATGATCTGCCAGAGCGGCGAGGATCCGGTGGTGATCGACTATCTGAAAGATCCGCCGAGCCGCGCACGGCTGGTCGCACTCATGGCCGCCATGGCGATCTCACCGCGCGACCTCTTGCGCCAGAAGGATACGCCTTATGCGGCGCTCGGCCTCGACGATCCCGCGCTCGGCGACGATGCCCTGATCGATGCGATGATGGCACATCCGATCCTGATCAACCGGCCGATCGTCGAGACACCCAAGGGCACGCGACTGTGCCGGCCGTCCGAGGTGGTGCTCGATATCCTGCCCAATCCGGCCATTGGGGTGTTCACCAAGGAAGACGGCGAAGTGATCACCCGGACGGCCTAGCGAAAAGAACGAGCGCGGCGCCCGGCCAGATGCTCGAACCCTGTTCTCCAAGGCTGCCCGGGGCCATGACATTCTAACGCGAGAACATGCCCCAGGCGCGCTCGCTGCCCCACCACAGGGCCGCGTTGCCAAGCAGGATAGTGCCGCCAAGGATGGCCCAGCCATGAGGACCGAGAGGCAGCAGTCCGGCGGCGTAGCCAACCACACAAGCCGCCATCACGACGAAGAACGGCCCGGTCAATCGGCAATGGGTCCGGCCACAGCGGCGGGCATTGATGACGCAGGCGGCACCCATCCAGATGAGCATGACGGTCCAGATGACGGCGCGCGGCAGCGGTTCCAGCCATCCCGCGGCGAGCATGGCGGCGCCGGGAATGCCCCAGAGCCCGGCAAGGGTGCGCCAGTCGCTGGCCCAGTCCTTGGTCCGGGCGTCAGAACAGGCGTCGCATTCGTCAGCCATGACCGCCTCCGCCACAACATGGGTCAGCCTGTCCGCCGGCTCGTGCCTCCTGGATCGGTGGACACGGCACGTCGCCATAGGAGCAGAATACACAACAATCGCCCGGCTTCGGCTTGAGCAAGGTCCGGCATGCCTTGCATTCATAGAAGAACTGGCAGGCGTCGATCGGCATGCTCTCGGCGGCCCTATGTCCGCAATCGGGGCAGGTGAGGATCGATGTGAGCTGTGGTTTGTGACGGGCCATGGATGTCTTCCTCGCGCGACCGATCTATGCTGAACCCCGTAGTCACTACGGGCTCAAGCGAAAAAGAGCACGACCATGCGCGGCCTGACGATCGGCAAACTGGCGGATGCGGCCGGCGTCCATCTGGAGACAGTCCGCTATTACGAGCGGATCGGCCTGATGGCCGAACCAGGCCGAACTGCCGGCGGCTATCGGATCTATGGCGCCGAGCACGCGCGCCGGCTCTCCTTCATCCGGCGTGGGCGCGAACTGGGTTTCGGGATCGAGGACATCAGGGCTCTTCTGGCCTTGGCGGAGCCCGGTCACAGGTCCTGCGCGGACGTCAAGGCGCTGACCATGACCCATCTCGATGATGTCAGGACCAAAATCTCGGATCTGCGCAGGCTCGAAGTCATTCTCACGAAGACGGTCGATCAGTGCTCAGGCGGGGAAACACCGACCTGTCCCGTCCTCGATATGCTGAGCGATGGTTGAACCTCGCGACAGCTTGCGCCAAAGGCTTCCACGCCCGAGGTCGACGATGCTATTTCGGTAATTCCGGAAATACGGTTGACGGCAAGCAAAAGATCAGCCAGTCTCACGACCATGAACATCGATGACGCCTCCGCCCGCCTTGAAGCGCTCGGCAATCCGACACGCCTGCGGATCTATCGCACCCTGGTGCGCGCCGGCCACGCGGGCCTCAGCGTCGGCAAGCTGCAGGCGAGCCTGGATGTCGCGGCATCGACCTTGTCGCATCACCTGAAGTCGCTGCTGATCGTCGGCCTGATCGCCCAGGAGCGGCAGGCGACCACGCTGATCTGCCGGGCCAATTACGACGTGATGCGCGGGCTGGTCGATTTCCTGGTCGAGGAATGCTGCGCCGATGCCGGATGCGCCGGCGCATCGTCCGCCGAGCAGGCGGCCTGATCTTCTTTTTGCGCTTTAATTCGGTATTTCCGGAAGGAACGAGACATGAATGCGGAGAAGCGGACGACGGTGGCGATCATCGGTGGTGGGCCGGTCGGGCTGGCGGCGGCTTCGCATGTGCTGGAGCGGGGGCTTGAGCCTGTCCTGCTCGAGGCCGGTCCTGAGATCGCCGACGCGGTTCGTCAGTGGCGCCACGTCCAGCTGTTCTCGCCCTGGGAGTTCAATGTCGACAAGGCCGCCGCCAGGCTCTTGACCGCCACCGGCTGGAACTCGCCGGATCCCGCGCAGTACCCGACCGGCGCGGAGCTGATCGAAGGCTATCTGTGGCCGCTGGCGGCCCGTACCGCGCTGAAGGATCATATCCACACATCGAGCCGGGTCACCGGCATCAGCCGCGTCGGCTTCGACAAGGTGAAGACCGGGGGCCGGGCCGAAGCACCCTTCGAGATCCGCTACCAGAACGGCGCCGGACCGAAGACGGTTCTCGCCGATGCGGTGATCGATGCCTCCGGCACCTGGTCGTCGCCCAATCCGGCCGGCGCCAATGGCCTGCCGGCGATCGGCGAGGCGGCGGCGTCCGCCAGGATCGCCTATGGCATGCCGGATGTCGGCGGTGCCGGCCATCATCGTTATTCCGGGCGGACCGTTGCCGTGCTCGGCGCCGGCCATTCGGCGGTGGGAACGCTGATTGACCTGGCGCGCCTCGCGGCCGCGGAGCCAGCCACCTCGGTCATCTGGCTGTTGCGCGGCAAGGACCCGGCGAAATCGTTCGGCGGTGGCGCCAATGATGCGCTGGCAGCGCGCGGCGAACTGGGTTCCGTGCTCGCCGGCCTGGTTGCGGACAAGCGCATCCGGATCGAGACGGAGTTCCGCGTCTCCCATATCACGGCAACGCAAGCTGGTTTGCGCATCGGCGCCGGCTCGGCCTGTTGCGGCCGCCATGTCGACGTCGACGAACTGGTGGTGGCCACCGGCTTCCGGCCCGATCTCGGTTTCCTCGGCGAGCTCAGGCTCGGTCTCGACCCGGCACTCGAATGCCCGCCGCTGCTGGCGCCGCTGATCGATCCGAACGAGCATAGCTGCGGCACGGTGCGTCCGCATGGCGCGCGCGAACTGGCCCAGCCCGAACCCGGCTTCTATTTCGCCGGCATGAAGTCTTACGGCCGCGCGCCGACCTTCCTGATGCTGACCGGTTATGAGCAGGTGCGCTCGATCGTCGCTGAAATCGCCGGCGATCACGAGGCGGCCCGGCGCGTCGAACTGGTGCTGCCCGAGACCGGGGTGTGCAGCGCCTCGCGCTCGTCGACGGAAACGACGGGTTGCTGTGGCGGCCCGGCCGAGGCGGATGCCGCTGCCTGCTGCCGAACGGACGAGGCTGTGAGGCAGGCGGGCGGGGAGGGATGTGGCTGCGGCTCGGTCGATGCCGCGCCGAGGCGTGAAACGGCGTCCGGCCCAACCGCTGCCTGCTGCGCCTGAGCGATGTCGAGGAGCCGGCTAAGCATCACTATCGTTCTTGGAACCACCCAGACCCTGGCCTGGGCCTCCAGCTATTATCTGCCGGCGATCCTCGCCGATGCGATGGCCAGAGATCTCGGCGTGTCGAGCGCCTGGATCTTCGCGGCCTTTTCCGTCGCACTGCTCGCTTCCGCCGTGCTCGGTCCGCGGATCGGCCGGACCATCGATGCCGTCGGCGGGCGTGGCGTATTGGCCCTGTCGAGCCTGGTCTTTGCCGCCGGCCTGATCCTGCTCGGCCTGGCGCAATCCCAGTTCGTCATGTGGCTCGCCTGGCTGGTGCTCGGCGTCGGCATGGCGCTCGGTCTCTACGACACGGCCTTTGCGACGCTCGGCCGGATCTATGGGGCGTCGGCCCGCTCGACGATAACAGGCATCACCTTGATCGCCGGTTTCGCCAGTACCATCGGCTGGCCGCTGACCGCCTGGGGGCTCGCCGAATATGGCTGGCGGCCAACCTGTTTTGCCTGGGCCGCAGCCCATCTCCTGATCGGCCTGCCGCTCAACTGGTTTCTCTTGCCGCGGACCGAAACGGCGCAAGCGGCACCGACGGCCGGACCAACGGGGTCGGTCGCCTGGGACCGCAACATGGTGCTGCTGTCGATCGCCTTCGCGCTGACCTATCTGGTCGCCGGCGCCATGGCGGCACATTTGCCGCGATTGCTGCAGGCCGCCGGCGCCTCTGCGACCGAGGCGATTGCGGCAGGCGCGCTGATCGGCCCGGCACAGGTCGCCGCGCGCCTCGTCGAAGCGGGTTTGCTGAACCGCTTCCACCCTTTGCTCTCGGCCAGGCTCGCGGCCATCACCCATCCGATCGGCGCGGCCGTGCTCGGGCTGTTCGGTGGCGGCGCAGCGGCCGGCGCCTTCGCCATTCTGCACGGCTCGGGCAATGGCGTTCTGACGATCGCCCGCGGCACCGTGCCTCTGGCGATCTTCGGCCCTGACAATTACGGCTATCGCCTGGGCCTCATCGGCGCGCCGGCCCGGATCGCGCAAGCTGCCGCGCCACTGCTGTTCGGCCTGTTGATCGAGCGCTGGGGATCCGGCGCGCTGGTGGTGTCGAGTGCCTTCGGCATCGTCGCCTTGATCGCGCTGTGCTTCGTCCGGGCCGAGAAGACGGCCGAATATGTTCCGGCCGACCGCGGCAGCGGATGATCGTCTCGACAAGCAAACCCGGTGATGAGCCCGCCATGATCGCTTCGCGCTTCGTTGGCGCCGTGGTCGCGGCCCAGGTGCTGGCGCAGATCGGCACCTTCACCTTGCCGGCGCTGCTGCCCGGCTTCATCACGGGCTGGTCGCTTTCGGCAACCGAGGCGGGCTGGCTGGTCGGCGCCTATTTCGCCGCCTATGTGGTGGCCGTGCCGGTTCTGGTCGCGCTGACCGACCGGGTTCCGGCGCGCCGGATCTATCTGTTCGGCACGACGCTGACGGCAGCGGCCCATCTCGGTTTCGCCCTGCTGGCGGAGGGTTTCTGGAGCGGGCTGGCGCTTCGGGCCGTCGCCGGCATCGGCTGGGCTGGCTGCTATATGCCTGGACTGAAGGCGATCGCCGACCGGCTGGAGGGCGACGCCCAGTCGCGCGCGGTCTCCTGGCACGCCGCCGGCGTCGGCATCGCCGGCGCCGTGTCCTTTGCGATTGCCGGCATGCTCGATGCGATCGGCGGCCCCGTCCTGGCCTTCCTGCTTGGCGCCGCGGCGGCAGCCATCGCCTTCGGCATTGGCGTCGCGGTCATGCCGCGCAGCGTTCCGCTCCGGCTTGCGGACGCCCCGGCGCCATCAGCGCTGCTGGACTTCCGGCCGGTCTTCAAGAACCGCGCCGCCATGGCCTGGATCGCCGGCTATACCGTGCATACCTGGGAGCTCGCGGCCTTGCGCGCCTGGGCCGTGACCTTTCTTGGCCTGACGATCGCGCGGGACGGGGCGCCGGGCTGGCTGCCCGGCCCGACGATCATCTTCACCGTGGCCGGCCTTGTCGGCATCGCCGTGTCGATCCTCGGCAACGAGACGGCGCAGCGGTTCGGCCGGGCGCGTGTGGTTGCCGTGGCGATGGGGGCGGCCGCGGTCCTGGCGCTGGTCACCGGCTGGTCCAGCATGATCTCGGCGCCACTGGCGGCGATCTCAGTGCTGCTCTGGAACGCGGCGATCTATCTCGACAGCTCGGCCTTGACGGCAGGCACCGTCCAGGCCGCCACGCCGGGCCGGCGCGGGGCGACCATGGGCCTGCACAGCATGTGCGGTTACGCCGGCGGCTTTTTCGGGCCCTTGGGTGTCGGCATCGCGCTGGACCTGGCCGGCCCGGCGAGCGCCTTCGGCTGGGTCCTGGCCTTCGGTCATGTCGCGGTCGTGACCCTGATCGGGCTCGTCATTCTCCGCCGGATCGGCCGGGGCGGCTGATCGGGTCTGGCGTGGGCTTGATCAACCGCGCCGCGCCGGTACGCCTATCGGGTCGTCCGTCCGCGCTCCTGGTACAGGGCCAAGGCGACGGTCAGCAACATGAAGACCACCGCCGTGCCGAACACGCCCTGGGGATAGCCATGGTCCAAGAGACCGGCGAACAGCAGCGGGCCGACCGCGCCGCCGATATTGAAGCCGGTGGAGACGATGCCGAAGACCCGGCCTTCGGCGCCGGGCGGGGCCGCAGCCCGAACCAGCATGTCGCGCGAGGGGGTGATGACGCCCGACAGGAAGCCGGCCGCGGCCATCAGCAGGACCAGGGCGACGGGCGGCAGCCGGACCAGCGCGATGATCGACACCAGAAGTGCTGTGGCGAGGAAGGCGCCGGCCGTGAGATGGCCGTGGCGGCTGGTGCGGTCGGCGAGCGTGCCGCCGGCCAGAACGCCAAAGGCGCTCGAGAACAGGAACACGGTGAGCGCCAGATTGGCCAGCGCCAGGTCGACGCCATAACCGGCGACAAAGGCCGCCACGGAGAAGTTCTGGATGCCGGCGGTGCTGAGGTTGAGCAGCATGAAGAGGGCGGTCAAGGTCATGACCGCGGGCGTGAACAGGCCGGATCGTCCGCCCGCCGGGCTGGCCGGAACACGGCTCTTGGCGGCCGACGGCCGGGACGAGCCGGTCAGCAGCAAGGCCGCGACCGCCAGGCCGAGCAGGCCAGCGGTCGCAAAAGCCATCTTGACGCTGGTCAGCGATGCGATGCCGAGCAGGACTGCGGGGGCGATCGCCGTGCCGAGGAAACCCGCGAAGGTATGGATCGAGAAAGCGCGGCCCATCCTGTCCTCATCAATGCCGGAGGACAGCAAGGCATAGTCGGCGGGATGATAGACGCCATTGGCAAAACCCGCCGCGGCCATGGCGACCAGCAGCCAGGGATAGCTGTCGAACAATGCCACCGACAGGAAGCTGGCGCTGCCCAGCATGAGGCCGCCGACCAGCATGCGGCGCGCGCCGAACCTGTCGGTGAGAAAGCCGATCGGCGTCTGCACCACCAGCGATACCAGGTTGAAGACGGCAAGCGCGACGCCGACTTCGACGAAACTCACGCCGAGATAGCCCGGCAGCAGCGGAATCAGCGCGGGCAGCGTCATGATGTGGAAATGACTGACCAGATGCGCCATCGACACATGAACGAGCAGCGATGTCTCGCCGCGCCTGGTTCGCACCGGGCCTTCGGTTGAGGCCGTCATCGCCGGTTCGGTCTTTCGTTCATTCGGCACCTGGGCTCCGCTGCGGCGTCCCTTGGCTCAGGGCTTCCGACGCGGGGCAGGGGCAGAGCGCCACGGCCCGGCGGATACCGCCGTCATAGCGCGGCGGCGGCCGCTTCATAAGCCCCGAAAGGCGAAGACCTGCCTTGAGGCTGGTCCGGCGCGATCACCCGGCCGCGAAATATTCGACCACGTCGCTCTTGCCGGTGCGCACCAACTGGCCCTGGTTGAGCGTGTAATTGACATGCGCCAGGACCTCGCTGAAGGCAAAGCTCGTCTGATGCGCGTCAAGCTTGCGCGGGAAGATGATGGGGATGAGATCGGCGGCGGAGCGCGGCGCCTCGCGGCAGGCTTCGAGCAGCGCCGCGCAGCGGGATTCGTGATGCGCGATGAGCTGAGCGCTGCGCAGATGGATGCCGATGAAGGGCAGTTGATGCCCGGGCAGGACCAGGGTGTCATCCGGGATATCGGCGTTCAAGGCACGCAGCGAGCGCAGGAAGAGCCCGAGCGGATCGCCATGCGGATCGACCGCCCAGACGCTGACATTCGGCGTGATCTTGGCGAGCACCTGATCGGCGACGAACAGGATCTTGTCGGATGGGCAATGCAGCATGATCTGTTCGGCTGCGTGGCCGTCGCCGACGCGCACGGAAAACACCCGCCCGCCGATCTCGATGGTATCGCCGCCGACAATGCGCAGGAAGGTTCCGGGCAGGTTTGCCACCATCCGGAGATATTCGTTGCCCTGCGTGCTGACCAGCTCGGTCAGTTCGGCGCCGAGCCCATGGCTCAGATAAAAGTCGCGATAGAGCTTGGCATCGAGCGCGTTGGGGCTGAGCGAGATGTTGAGGCAGCTCAGATAGGAGGTCTGGCTGGTGATCAGCGGGATCTGAAAACGTTCGGCGAGCCATCCGGCAAGGCCGATATGGTCGGGATGGAAATGGGTGACGATCAGCCGGGTCAGGCGCCGGCCTCTGAGCGGGCCAGAGACCAGGGCTTCCCAGGCCGCGCGGGTCACACGATCGTCGATGCCGGTGTCCAGCACCGCCCAGCCGTCGCCATCCTCGATCAGATAGATGTTCACGTGGTTCAGGCGGAACGGCAGCGGCAGACGGGTCCACAGGACACCCGGCGCGATCTCGATGACTTCGCCCGCTTCGGGCGGGGTCAGGACCGGATAGATGATGTCGTTGTCTGATGGGGCGGCGGACATTCTTGGAAGGCTCACGGGTTCGATCAATGGGGTGGTCGTACGGATCAATTGAAAAAGTGACGGCTCAATGATCGTCGGAAGGCATGAAGCGAGCGCGCATCGACGCGGAAGCGGGCACGGCCCTGACCTCGCAGACTATGGCATTCCGGTCCAGCTGCCAGACCCCCATCCGGCAGGCATAGGGCCTCCGGCCTATGTCGGTCTTGACAGGCGGTGCCGGAAGGCGGAAGAGCCAGTCGACGCGGAAGAGACCGTCCTGTCATGGTCGACAGGAAGGCGCCGACGGAGCAACCGCCCCGGAAACTCTCAGGCAAAAAGACCGCGTTCGATTTTGGACTCTGAAAAGTGGAGCCGCATGCTCCCGCCGACGGTGTAAGTCGCTGCTCAGTCCGTGAGCGGCGGTGATGCTCTCAGGCCAATGACAGAGGGGGCGTTCGAACCCGCATGAGCGGGAAGGAGCGCCTATGTATTCAGAGCAAGGGCCCAAGGTCGCCGTGATCGGCGCGGGCATCACCGGCATCACCACAGCCTATAATCTGGCCAAGCGCGGCTGCCGCGTGACGGTTTTCGACCGCCACCCCTATGCCGCGATGGAGACGTCGTTCGCCAATGGCGGGCAGCTGTCGGCGTCCAATGCGGAGGTCTGGAACAGCTGGGCGACCGTGCTCAAGGGGCTGAAATGGATGTTCACGCCAGGGGCGCCGTTGCTGGTGAACCCGACGCCGTCCTGGCACAAGCTGTCCTGGATGGCCGAGTTCGTCGCGGCGATCCCGAAATATGAAGAGAACACCGTCTCGACGGCCCGCCTCGCTGTCGAAGCCCGGGCCCATCTCATCCGCATGGCGGTGGAAGAGGGCATCGACTTCGACTGCGAAACCCGCGGCATCCTGCACTTCTACCACACCAAGGCGGATTTCGAGGCGGCCGCGCGTGTCTCGAAACTGCTCGCCAAGGGCGGGCTCGAACGGCGCGCGGTGACGCCGGAGGAAATCCGGTCGATCGAGCCGGCGCTCAAGGGCCAATTCTACGGTGGCTTCTACACGCCGTCCGATTTCACCGGCGACATTCACAAGTTCACCCATGGCCTGGCGCGCGCCTGCGAGCGGCTCGGCGTCACCATGCGGCTGGCGACCGAGGTCACCCATGTCGCCGCGACCGATCTGGCGGTCAGCATTTCCAGCCGGTCGGTCGAGCCTACGACGGAAGCCGGCGATGCGCCGGTCGGGATCGACCGGTTCGACCAGGTCGTCGTCTGTGGTGGCGTCATGTCGCGCGAGCTCGGCCGGCAGGTCGGCGACCGGGTGAACGTCTATCCGGTCAAGGGCTATTCGATCACGGTGAACCTGCCGGACCAGGCCGACCAGGATGCGGCACCCTGGACCAGCCTGCTCGACGACAAGGCCAAGATCGTCACCAGCCGGCTGGGCGCGGCGCGTTTCCGGGTTGCCGGAACGGCCGAGTTCAACGGCGCCAACAAGGACATCCGGGCCGAGCGCATCGACCCGCTGATCGCCTGGTGCCGGGCGCATTTCCCGGGCATCAACACCCGCCAGGTGGTGCCTTGGGCCGGCCTGCGTCCGATGATGCCGGACATGCTGCCGCGCGTCATGCGCGGGCGGAACCCGCGTGTGCTCTACAATACCGGCCACGGCCATCTCGGCTGGACCCTGTCGGCGGCGACCGCCGACGCGATCGGCGCGCTCGCCACCTCGCGGAGCAACGCGGCCTGAGCGATCTTGGGGCCGCAATCGGAGGCACCCGCCTGGCCTTGGCCGAGCGGGTGCCTCGCCGGGCATCATATGCCTGATATCAATGCCCGATCATCCAGCGCCGGCGCACCGACGGCGGCTTCTTGCTGACCTTGCAGAGCGAACAGCCGCAGCCGGCGAGATGACTGCGTTTGACGACGCTCGGCTCGCTGGTGCTCTTTTCCGAGCGGGCGAGCGCCCGCCTGAGCGTGGTGTTCATCAGGCCGAGATGAGGGGCTGCGACATCGCGCTCACTGGCACCCGAACAGTCCGGGCAGGCGCAGCCGCGGTCTTCCTCGGACATGGACGACCACGACTCGAACGGGCCGCAGGCGTTGCAGACATAATTGTAGAGCGGCATTTCCGTCTCCTGGAACGACAAGCGGCCGGGCGGACCTGGCGCCCGCCCGGCACGGATCAAAGCTTGCCCTGAAGCAGCAGGAAGCCCGGCAGCCAGCCGGTCACCACGCCGGCGGCGAGGGTGGCGAAACCGGTGGCGTGCTGGATCGGGCGCTTCAGGGCCAGGAGCAGGAAGAACATGAACCAGACGATCGCCCATATGGCCCAGTTGAAGCCGAGCCAGACGTCGATGGTGCTCTGGGCCGAGGTGAAGCTCAGCACCGAAATCGGGGTGACGGTGATGGCGACGAACAGGCTGAACCAGCCGAGCCCGCGCCCGTCGACCGCGACGAACCGGTTATAGGCGACCCACAGATAGGTCGTGGTGAACAGCAGGATCAGGGCCGCGGCCTTGATCGAGGCCGCGTTGGCGCCCGGCCCGAAGGCAAAGGAGAGCGAAACGCAGAGCGTCACGAAACCCGAGACGATGTTGATGACGACGATCTCCTTGTCGTCGACCTTGCCGAGAAGCCAGAGGCCGTTGAGAAACAGCACGGCGCCGACATAGAGCAGATTCAGACCGAGCAGCATGGCTGCACCTCCCCCCGAGACAGATCCCCCGGGCCGGGGCATGCCCCGGCCGGCGACGCATTCCCGCCATTGGCGGATGCTGCGGTTCAGGTCGTCCTGGCGACGTCGACCCCGGAGACCTGGCGGGTGGGCCCGGTTGAATTGGGGTTGATGTCGAAGTCGAAAATGGCTGTCGGGATGGCGAGCGTCGCGCAGACATTGGGAATGTCGACAATGCCGCTGATCCGGCCTTCGACCGGCGCGGTGCCGATGATCATATAGGCCTGCTCGCCAGTGTAGCCGAATTTCTTGAGATATTCGATGGCGTTGAGGCAGGCGCGCCGGTAGGCGACATGGGCATCGAGGTAATATTGCTCGCCGGTGTGCTCGTCGACGGAAATGCCCTCGAAGATCAGGTAGTCGTCGAAATGCGGATCGATCGGGCTCGGCTTGAAGATCGGGTTGGTAATGCCGTATTTGGCCATGCCGCCCTTGATCAGGCCAACGCCGATATCGATCCAGCCGGCCATTTCGATGGCGCCGCAGAAGGTGATTTCGCCGTCGCCCTGGGACCAGTGAATGTCGCCCATCGAGAGGCCGCCACCCTTCACATAAACCGGGAAATAGACCTTGGAGCCGCGCGACAGGTTCTTGATGTCGCAATTGCCGCCATGCTCGCGCGGCGGCACCGTGCGCCAGGCTTCGCTTGCCGCTTTTCTGGCGGCGTCGCCGCTCATCTGGCCCATCAGCGCGGTCGCCGCATGGGGCGGGGCGGCCAAGGGCGGGACGCGCTCGGGATCGGTGGCGATCAGCGCAGCCTCGCGGCGGTTGGCCTCGGCCAGAAGCTTGTGGTCCGGCAGGCAGCCGATCAAGCCGGGATGGATGATGCCGGGATAACGGACCCGTGGAATATGCCTTGAGGTCGTGTAGATGCCCTGGAAGTCCCAGCAGGACTTGCGCGCCTCCGGATAGTGCTCGGTGAGGAAACCGCCGCCGTTCTCCTTGGCAAAAATGCCGTTGAAGCCCCATTCGGACTCGGGGAAGGCGCCGATATCGAGAATATCGACGACCATCAGGTCGCCCGGTTCCGCGCCTTCGACGCCGAAGGGCCCGCTGAGATAGTGGACACGGGTCAGGTCGACGTCGCGGACGTCGTTGGCGCTGTCATTGTTGCCGATCTGACCGCCGGTCCAGTCGTAACATTCGACCCGGAAGACATCGCCGGGCTTGAAGGTTTCGACCATGGGCAGGTCGGGATGCCAGCGGTTGTGGGTCTTGATCGCCTGCTGTTCAGGCGCCTTTTTCAGATCCACCGAGAATACGGTTTTCGGCATGGTGTCCCTCCCAGGACCTCGAGGCGCACTGGAGGTCACGTTTGCCGCGCCCCCGTGTCATCGGCGCCGGGCATCACACATGCCCGATCGCCGCCGCCGTCTTGACCGGAAGGCTAGGTTGGGCGTGTAACCGCGATGAATCCGAAGACCCGAGGCTTTGTAATTTTTTGTAAAGGCCGGCTCCGGTGCCGTCATTGCCGGCACGGCCGGGGCTGAAAAGGATAGCGGCATGATTTCAGCCGGTTATCGGGTCTTTCCTGGCCGGGGAGCCGGACCGAATGGCGTCGCGAGCAGGCACAACGGCCCGGCGACGGCCGGAGCCGGGATGGCTACGGCGCGTGTCGGTGCTTCGCCCGGCTCGACCGGCGCGCCGATTTGCGATTATCGTTCGGACATGTCGGCTGCCGATGCCAAATCGCGGATCCTTGTCGTCGACGATGACCGTCGGCTGTGCGGTTTCTTGAGCAAGTTTTTCACCAGCGAAGGTTATGTCACCGCCGCCGCCCATGACGGCCGCGCCATGCGGCGCGCGCTGGCCGACATGTCGTTCGACCTGATCATCCTCGACCTCACCTTCCCGGCCGGCGAGGACGGCATCACGCTGGCGCGCAATCTGCGCCTGCAATACGACCTGCCGCTGATCATGCTGTCCGGCAAGAACACGACGATCGACAAGGTGGTCTGCCTGGAGATGGGCGCCGACGACTATGTCACCAAGCCGTTCGAACCGCGCGAGCTCCTGGCGCGCATCCGCACCGTCCTGCGCCGGTTCGGCAATCGCGTGGCGACCGGCGATCCGGCCGCGCAGCATGCGTCGCAGGTCATGAGTTTCGCCGGCTGGCGGCTCGATCCGGCACGCTATCGGCTGTCGTCGCCCGGAGGCGAGGAGGTCAGGCTGACCAGCCAGGAATTCCAGCTGCTGACAGCGCTGGTCAGCCGCCGCGGCCGCATCCTGTCGCGCGAGCAGATCCTGGACATCGTCGCGAACCGGGACTGGACGCCTTATGACCGCAGCATCGACGTGCTGATCGGCAAGATCAGGCGCAAGCTGCAGGATGACGCGCGCGACACTCAGTTCATCAAGACCATTCGGGGTGTCGGTTACATGTTCGCGCCGCCGCCCGAGGCCTGAACGGCGCCGGCCGCGGCCCTGGGCAGATAGAGATTGACGGTCGTGCCCTGACCCGGCGCGCTGTCGATCGCGAGGCGCCCGCCGGACAGGCGCACGAAGCTGTCGACCATGGCCAGGCCGAGCCCGCTGCCGTGCCCCGGCGTCTTGGTGCTGAAGAACGGCTCGAGCGCCCGGCCGCGTACCGCTGGCGACATGCCGTGGCCGGTGTCGATCACCGACAGCACGACATAGCGGCCAGGCAAGAGGCCCGGCACGGCATGGGCATGGTCAGGCGTGATGATCGTGTTGCGCGCGTCGAAGCGTAGGTCGCCGCCGTCGGGCATGGCGTCGCGCGCATTGATGGCGAGGTTGAGCAGGCTTGTTTCCAGCTGGATGCGATTGATGTCGAGAGCATCGAGATCGCCGTCCATGCGCAGCGAAATGGCGATGGTCTCGCCAAGCGTCCGGCGCAACATGCGCATCAGCGGCGGCAGCTGCTCGCGCAGGTCGGTGACGGTGGTGTTGGTCGGCTGCACCCTGCCGAAGGCCAGAAGGCGTTCGGTCAGTTCGGTGCCGGCGCCGGCCGCATCCAGTGCGTCGTCGACCAGCTCGAGCAGCGCGGGCTGATCGGTGACGCGCTCCTGCAGCAGGCGCAGATTGGCGTAGAGCACCGCCAGCACATTGTTGAAATCATGGGCAACACCGCTGGTCAATTGCCCGACCGCCTCCATCCGCTGGATCTGGCCCAGCCGTTCGGCGGCGCGCCGGTTCTGGGCATAAAGCGTGATGCGTTCGAAGCAGCGGGCCAGCGTCGCGAGCAGGTCCTCGCTGTGGAAAGGCTTGCAGAGATAGTCATAGGCGCCGGCCTGCAGGGCCTCCACCGCGGTATCGATCGAGGCGAAGGCGGTGACCATGACGCAGACCAGGTCCGGATCGCGCCGGCGCAGGCTGCGCACCAGGTCGATGCCGTTGCCGAGGCCGAGGCGGACATCGACCAGCGCCACCGCGATGGATTGCCGGTCGAGGCAAGTCAGCGCCGCCTCGGGATCATGGGCCACCGCGACGTCGTAACCGTCGAGCTGCAGCAGGCCGGCGAGACTGGCGGCGAAATCGATGTCGTCATCGACCACCAGTACGCTGCGCCTGGTGCCGCCGGCGTCGGGGCCGGCAGCGCCATCCGCGCCGGCGCGGGCCAAAGGTTGCTGGCGGTCCTGGCTCATTGTGGCCTCGCAGGCTTGCCCGGCAGGTGGAGCGATACGGTGGTTCCCCGGCCTTCGGTCGTGTCGATCGCGACCGTGCCGCCATGTTGCTCGACGATACGCTTGACCAGGGGCATGCCGAGCCCGACGCCGAAGGCCTTGGTGCTGAACAGTGGCTCGAACACACGCTGGGCGACATCAGGGCGCATGCCGCCGCCATTGTCGGATATGGCGAGAACCACCTCGCCGCCGTCGCGGCGGGTCGAAACGACGATCCGGGCGCTGCCGGCCGCGCGGCCTTCGCAAGCCTGGGCGGCGTTCAGGAGCACGTTGACGAAAGCCTGGCGCAAGCGTTCTCCGTCAGCCGGCACATGGGTGTCGGCTTCAAGGTCTAAGGTCAGGGTCGGCCCCTTGACCATGTCCTGGTCGGCCACCTGCTGCTCGACCCAGGCGTCGATGGCAATGGGCGCCAGGACCAGTGCCTGCCTGCGCGAAAAATCCAGGAGGTCGTCGATGATCCGGACGCAGCGCCAGACATTGCGCTGAAGCCGCTGCAACTCGCCCGCCGCGGGCTCGCCGATATCCTTCAGCGACCGGCGCAGGATATCGGCCGAGGTCACCAGCGTGCCGAGTGGATTGCGCAGTTCGTGGCTGACGGTGGCGGTGATCTGGCCGATCGCGGCCAGCCGTTCGTTGCGCGCCAGCTCCTGCTGCGTCTCGCCGAGCTTTTCCAGCGAAGCGACAAGGTCGCGCTCCGCCAGTTCGCGGCTCTCGTGCGACAGCACGATCCACCAGGCGCCGATGCACAGGAGCGGCAGCACCGCGAGGAAGACCCGGAGCAGCAGTGCCCCGTTGTCGAGATGCGGTCCGTCCAGGCGCGGCTCGATCAGCCGGTAGGTCAACAGGAAGACGGCGGCGGTGACCACCGCCAGCGCGACCAGGACGCCGCCGACCTTGAGCAGGCGCTGGCCCATATGGGGGGCGATCTTGGCGGTGAACGAGCGGCCGAGATAGAGCGACCGCGACGTCTCCAGCGCGCTCAGCGAGGTCTTGCAGGCGTCGTGGCAATGCGATTCCAGGCTGCAGCAGAGCGAGCAGATCGGCCGTTCGTAGAACGAGCAATAGGCCATGTCGGGGCGCTCGTAGTCATGGGCGCAGATCTCGCAGCGAATGCTGGCCTGGCCGGTGCCGGTCATGGCGACCGGGGTGCGGGCCAGATAGTAGCGGCCCTTGGTGGCGATGCCGATCAGCGTGGCGCTGGCCACCGCGATGACGAAGGACATCGGCGCGGCATAGGCCTGCGCCAGCGCGCCGCATTGGCCGGTGAAACAGATCACCCCGACGACCGACGCCAGGACCATCGCGCCGCAACCGACCGGGTTGAAGTCGTAGAGATGGGCGCGCTTGAACTCCATGAAGGAGGGGCTGATCTTGAGCGGCTTCAGGATGACCAAGTCGGCGAACAGCGCGCCGATCCAGGCGGTTGCGATGATCGAATAGACCGCGAGCACCAGTTCCAGCGTCTGGAAGATGCCGAGCAGCATCAACAGAAGCGATATCAGGATGTTGAAAACCAGCCAGACGACCCGGCCGGGATGGTAGTGGGTGACCCGGGCGAAGAAGTTCGACCAGGCGAGCGAGCCGGCATAGGCGTTGGTGACGTTGATCTTGACCTGCGAGATCAGCACGAAGATCGCCGCCGCTGCCAGCACGATGGCCGGATCGGCGCTGACGAACTCATAGGCCTTGATATACATGTGGATGGGTTCGAGCGCGGTGGCGCGGGGCAGGCCGGCGGAGACCGCCAGCACCGCCAGCAGGCTGCCGCACAAGATCTTGAAGCCGCCAATGACGATCCAGCCCGGACCCGCGGCAATCACCGCCAGCCACCAGCGGAACCGGTTCTGCCGGGTCTTGTCCGGCAGGAAGCGCAGGTAGTCGACCTGCTCGCCGATCTGGATCGCCAGCGCGCAGAGCACGCCCACCGCCGAACCGAAGGCCAGGGCGTCGAACTGGCCGCCGCCCTGGTCGCTGCCGGTGAAGGCCAGCCATTGCTTGAACACCTGCGGATGGCCGATCGCGATATAGGCGAAGGGCGTCAGCAGCATGGCGATCCAGATCGGCTGGGTCAGCATCTGCAGCCTCGAGATCATCGTCACCCCCATGAAGGTGATGGGGATGATGACCAGGGACGAGATGATGTAGCCGACGACCAGGGGTATGTCGGCGTAGAGCTGGAGCGCCTGGGCCATGATAGCCCCTTCGAGCGCGAAGAAGATGAAGGTGAAGGTCGCGTAGATCAGCGAGGTGATCGTCGAGCCGATGTAACCGAAACCGGCGCCGCGCGTCAGCAGGTCCATGTCGATATTGTAGCGGCTGGAATAATAGGCGACCGGCAGGTTGGTGACGAAGACGAAGAAGCAGACCACCAGGATCGCCGGAAAGGCATTGGCGAAGCCGTAGCTCAGCGTGATGGCGCCGCCGATGGCTTCCAGCGCCAGGAAGGAGATGCCGCCAAGCGCGGTATTGGCAATGACGAAAGGCGACCAGCGGCGGAACGAGCGGGCCGCGTAGCGCAGCGAATAATCCTCGAGCGTCTCGTTGGCGATCCACGACTGATAGGACCGCAGGGCCGGCAGCCGTGAGGTGTCCGTGACGCCGCGCGCTCCCTGAGGCATGATCGGGCCCTCTCCAGCGGCAGATCCGGCGGCGGCCCCCGAGGTGGCTGCAGCCATCGTCAATGTGAAGCTAATTCAATGATTTAGCGCCCATCGCCCGGACCTTGGTAGGCAATCCCGCCAGGGATTGCAATGGCCCGCGATCGATGGGCCTGCGGCGCGCCGGCGTCGCTGCAAAGCTGTTCGCGGGTCGAACCACGGAGCAATTTTCGCCAAGATCGGGTGGCGGCGGTTTGCGATAGATTGGCACGCAACTGGGGACGGGGGCGGTCGTGGCGGACGCTGATCGTGAATTTCCGGCGGTGGTCTTGTCCAGCACGGTCTGGCGTCGCGTCCTCGACGACAAGGCTTATGAACATTGCAGCGTGAAACAGGTTGGCGGCGGGCTGGTCGTCTGCGGCAGCATCGTCGCCGTTTCCGGCGATGCGCCAGCCCTTTGCCACTACGAGCTGACCTGTTCAGCTGACCTCGACCAGGCATTCGCACTGACACTCACCTGCGCTCATCGCGGGCGCGAGCCAAGCCTCAGGCTGCGTCGCTCGGCTGCCGCCTCGTGGCTTGTCGATGACCTGCCCGCAGCTCAGCTCGATGGTTGCACCGACATCGATATCGAGTGGACACCGGCGACAAACCTGCTGCCCATTCGCAGGCTCGCCGCCGCGCCAGGATCGGTGCTCGACGTGACCGCGGCCTGGGTGCGCCTGCCGGGTCTCGCGATCGAACCGACGCACCAGAGATATGAACGGATCGCCGCGGATCGGGTGCGCTACACCAATGTGCCGAGCGGGTTCACCGCGATCCTGACGGTCGACCCCCGGGGCATGCCGGTCGACTACGAGGGCATCTGGATCAGGACCGGCCGGTGGAGCGTCGAGCCATGACGGCCAGGCGCGGTGACGTCAGGGCGTTGCAGCGTGATTTTTCCGCAGCCTTGCTGTCCGCGGGGCGGTCGTCCGACATGCTGGCGAGCGATGACATCTATGCGCCGCTGCTCGGCATCTGGGATGTCGACACCTGGGACTTCACCACCGCCGGCGCGACGATCGAGGGGCGGGGCGAGTGGCTGTTCTGCCGCGTGCTGGAGGGCCGCGCGGTGCAGGATGTCTGGATCGCGCCGCCGCGTGGCGCGGGCGGAGCGCGGCAAAGCCATCCGCACAGCCGCTACGGCACCAGCCTGCGAACCTTGGATCCCGCGACCCGGCATTGGCAGGTCGTCTGGCTCAACCCGGTGTCGGGAACCCTGGACGTGCTGCAGGCCCATGGCGAAGCGGGGCGCATCGTCCAGACCGGCACCGGCTCCGACGGACAGCCGATCCGGTGGAGCTTCGATCAGCTGACCGCGGTGTCGTTCCGCTGGATCGGCGAGGCCGAACAGGCGGACGGTTCGTGGCGGGCCGAGGCCGTATTCAGAGGCCGTCGCCGGAGCTGAGACGGGCGACCGCGGTTGCAGCGTCCCGGGCCTTCGGTCCGAACTGGGCTTGTTCGGGTCGCCATCGTCATTGGCCGCGGTGGTCTGGCCCACATGGACGTCGCGCTAGCGCCAACGCGCCGGCGGGATGGACGACCATCCCGAATGAGCACATCGTTTGGCGGCAGACGAGCACCATTGATTCCGTCAATGTGAGCGGACGATGAAGGCACCTGACGCATTCGACGGCTGGAGCGCGGCACGGAGCTACGACCACTATATGGGTCGCTGGAGCCGGCGGATCGCGGCGAAATTCGTCGCCTGGCTGGCGCCGCCGCGCGATGCCGCCTGGCTCGAGATTGGGTGCGGCACGGGCGCGCTGACGGCAGCCATCCTGGCCGAAGCGGAGCCGCGATCGATCCTGGCGATCGACCCCTCGGCGGATTTCATTGCCCATCTCCGCTCCGTGGTCGATGACCCGCGCCTCCAGGCCGAAATGGCGGACGCGCGGAAACTGCCGCGCGAGGACGCCAGCATCGACGTCGTCACCTCCGGGCTCGTCATGAACTTCATTGCGGACCGGGCATCCGCACTTCGAGAGATGCAACGGGTGCTGAAGCCGGACGGCCGCTGTCATTTTATGTCTGGGACTATCCCGGCGGCGGCATCGGCTTCATCGATGCCTTCTGGAAGGCGGCAGCCGACATCGATCCCGCGGCCAGCGCCCTGGACGAGGCGAGCCGGTTTCCCTTCTGCACAGGCGACGGCCTCTTGGTGATCTGCCGGCAAGCCGATCTGCGGTCGCTTGCCGTGGAGCCGATCGACATCGAAACCCGCTTTCCTGATTTCGAGGCGTTCTGGCGCCCCTTCACGCTCGGCGCCGGGCCAGCTCCCGGTTATTGCGCCAGCCTCGCCGAGGATCATCGCGCAAGCCTGAAAGCGCGCCTTGCCGGCACGCTGGGGGGTCATGGCCCGATCCGCCTCGTGGCGCGGGCCTGGGCGGTCAAGGCCCGTCGGCCGGCGTGACAGCCCGCCACCCGTGAGGGCGATCCCGGCCGGATGGGGTCAGATCCGGATACCCGTCCCTTGTCGCAAGGGAAAAATCGCAAGCGCAAGACACCTGTCACCGCGATGTCAAATCGCTGCGCCATAGTCGAGAAATAGTGATGAAAACCTGACTGATCAGGTCAGCGGGTTGTTGTCCTTTGTACGTGCGGACGCTGCGTAATCATGCCTCGTCTTGTAAAGTGAAAGATCTGCCATGCGTGCGATCAGCTCTCGGTTATTGTGCGCGCTGGCTGCCGTTCTCATTGCCTCAGTCAGTTCTTTGCCGGCGCAGGCCGAGCCCATCCGCGGCGCGGGATCGACGTTCGCAGCGCCGGTGATTGGGCGCTGGGCGAAGAATTACGAGACCGCGCGCACCGATGGCGGCAGCTATACGTCGCCGGACTGGACAGTCGACTATGAGCCGGTCGGGTCGCTGGCCGGCATCATGCGGCTGGCGCAGCCGGAGATGGATTTCGCGGCGACCGATGCGCCGATCCCACCAGCGGATCTCGCCCAGCGCAATCTGGCGCAGTTCCCCATCGTGCTGGGCGGCGTCGCGATCGTCACCAATATCGACGGTGTCGCCGCCGGCAAGCTCAGGCTCTCCGGCCCGGTTCTCGCCGATATCTTTCTCGGCCGGCTGCAGAACTGGTCCGATCCGGCGATCAGGGCGCTCAATCCGGACCTGACCCTGCCCGATCTCAGGATCGCGCTGCTGCACCGCAAGGACGGCTCCGGCACGACCTTCGCCCTGACCGAATATCTCTCCTCGGTCAGCCCGGAATGGAAGGCGAAATTCGGCGCCGACACGCTGATCGCCTGGCCGTCGGGAACCGGTGCCGAGGGATCGCAGGGCATCGTCCGGGCGGTCGCGGCGACCAAAGGCGGCATCGCCTATGTCGAGTTCGGCCAGGCGCGGCGCGCCAGCCTGGCTTTTGCCACGCTGCAGAACCGCAACGGGCAGTTCATCCAGCCGGATGCCGTCGGTTTCCGCCGCGCAGCGGAGGCTGCCGACTGGGCCAATGCCCGGGACTTCTTCGTCAAGCTGACCGACCTTTCCGGCGAGGGCGTCTATCCGATCGCCGCCGCGACCTTCGTGGTCGTGCCGCGCAATCGCGCCGCCGGACGCATCGCACGCGTCCACGACCTGTTCCGGCTTGCCTTCGAGACGGGTGCCGACGACGCCACCGCGCTCGGCTACCTGCCTTTGCCGGCGCCGCTGGTCGACCAGATCAAGCGTTCCTGGGGGAACGCCGCGCGCACCGGTGGCTGATCCGGATCCATTCCCGCCGGCGCGCCACAGGCCGCCGGTACAGACCGACATGACGAGACCCTTGGCAGGGTCGAGCGAGGGGTGCCGAGCATGAACATCGATATTTTCAAGGACATATTGGTCCCCGTGATCGGCGGCCTGGGCATCTTCATGCTCGGCCTCGAATTCATGTCGAACGGCATCCAGTCGCTGTCGGTCAACAAGATGCGCGCCTTCCTGGCCAAGGCCGCGGGCACGCCGATCAAGGGCGTGCTGGCCGGCACGCTGATCACCGGCGTCATCCAGTCCTCGACCGCGATGACCGTGATGGTGGTCGGGCTGGTCAATGCCGGTGTGGTTGGCCTCAGGCCGGCGATCAGCGTCATCATGGGCGCCAATATCGGCACGACGCTGGGCAATGGCCTGATCGCCCTGCCGCTCGGTCCGGTCGGCCTGATCCTGTCGGGCTTCTTCGCGCTGGTCTATGTCTTCGCCAAGAGCGAGAAGGTGCGCAACATTGCGCTCGCCTGCATGGGCTTCGCGCTGATCTTCTACGGGTTGAACCTGATGACCGGCGGCCTGCGCCCGCTGCGCAACATGCCCGAAGTCATGGCGATGATCGGCGGCTTGAAAGCCGATACCTTCGTCAACCTGATGGTCTGCGTCGTCATCGCCGCGCTGGTCACCGCGATGATCCATTCGTCGTCGGCGACGATCGGCATCGTCATGGGTCTCGGCGGCGCCGGCATCGTCGACTGGCAGACCGCGGTGGCCTTCTCGCTGGGCGCCGATCTTGGCACCACGATCACCTCGTGGATGGCCTCGCTCAATCTGTCCAGGAACGCCAAGCGCGCGGCCTATGCGCATATATCGTTCAACATCATTGGCGTGCTGGTGACGATCCCCTTGTTCTTCGTCTCCATGGACGTGCTGCGATATGTCATGCAGTGGTTCGGCGGCGATCCGGGCGTAGCCGTCCTGGTCAATGGCAAGGACACCTTCCCGCTGGTGGCGGTGGCGGTCGGCCTCTATTCGACCTTCTTCAACATCTTCAACACCTTCCTGCTGTTCCCCTTCGTTGGCATGTTCGAGCGGGTGCTGTCGCGGGTCGGCCGCACCGATGCGGAGGACATCGAGGACTATTCGACGCCGAAATTCCTCTCCGCCGAGATCGCCGGCGACTTCGCCCGGGCGGTGCCGGCCGTGCAGAAGGAGACGCTGCGCCATCTCGAGGCCGGCGCCATGTTCCTCGACATCGCCCGCGGCTCGAAGAAGGCGCCGTCCGACCCGGGTGAGCACTATCTCGCCACCGATATCCTCAGCCGCGACATCCGCGCCTATACCGCCTCGCTGCTGAAGTCCGACCTGCCGCACGAACAGCTCGACCTGGTCGCCAGTCTGATCGAGGAGGCCGATTTCACTGCCGCCCTGACCGAATCACTGCATCAGGTGGCGCGTCGGGTGAAGCGCGAGAGCTTCGGCCCGGAGGCTCTCGAGATCGTCAAGACCGCGCTCGACAAGCTCGAATTCTCGCTGCGCGACATCCTGCCGTCCTACGGCCTGCGCCAGGCGAGCATGCCGGCGATGCATGTCGCCTTCCCCGAGCTCGACGCGCTTCGGGCCAAGACCCTGGCGCTCGGACCGAGCGCCGGCGCCGGCGAGCGCGGCACCATCCTGACCTTGCTCGGCAGCGTCGAGCGGGCCGACTTCCTGATCCGCCGCATCGATGCGGAGCGGAAATCGGTGGCGCGGCCGGCGCCGGTCGTCTCGCCGGGACACGTGGTCGTCGACCGGCCGAGGCCGGCCCCGGACAGCGGCATGGCGCCAGTGCCGGCCGGCTGAGGCGGCTGAGTTTTCGCAAGGCGCGCGGCCCGTCGGGAACCGGCGAGGCCGCGCGCCACGCCAAGGGTCGCAGCCAGCCCTCAGGCCCGATGCAACCGGTTCGACCTCGCCGCGCGGCGAACCCCGCGCCTCACCGCGAAGTCACCGGTCTTCGCCGAAAAAGGCGAGCATCCGCTCGGCGATGACTTCGGGCTGTTCCTCCGGCATGTAGTGGCCGCAGTCGGCGACGATGCCGCCCTGGACGTTTTCGCCGAGCGGCTTCATGGCGTCGTAGATGTTCGGCGACATGCCGACATCGCCGCCAAGCGCCAGGATCGGCGTCTTCAGCCGGATATTGGCCAGGTGCTTGTTCTGCTCGATGTCCTCGAACACTGCCCGGTAATAGCCGAGCGCCCCGCGTAGGTTGCCGGTCATGCGATAGACCCGCTCATATTCGTCGACGTCTTGGGCCGAGAATGTCGCGGCGGGATTGGCGGTTTTCCGCTGGAAGAACCACTCGATATAGAGCCGCTCGCGGCCGGTGATGAGAGCTTCCGGCAGGTCCGGCACCGGATGGAAGAAGAAGTGCCAGCTCTTCCAATTGTCCGGACCGACATCGACGGTCGGGCGCAGCGTCACGCCGGGGATATTGGCATCGAGCAGGACCAGGCGGCGCACCTCGTCGGCGTAACGCGCGACATAGGGATAGGCGACCCAGGCGCCGATATCATGGGCGCCGATGAAATAGCGGTCATGGCCGAGCGTCTGCAGCAGGGCGTGGATACGTTCGCCGGTGGTGCGCGTGTCATAGCCGTCGACCGGCTTGTCGGAATCGCCCTGGCCCGGCAGGTCGATGGCGATGACCTTGTGCCGTTCGGCGATGAGCGGCATGACCCGCCGCCACGCGTACCAGCTTTGCGGAAAGCCTGCGAGCAGCACGACGGGCGCGCCGCTGCCGCCTTCGACGGTGTGGAAGCGCAGACCGGCGGCGGTCACCATCCGGTGTTCGAACGGCTTGCCGCCAAGCGCTATGGTGCCGTGAGGGGGCTGGATCATCGCGGTCACTCCGTCGTTGCCGGGCCCTGGCGCGATGCGCCGAGCTGGGCGCGGTATTGCCAGCTGCCGTCGCGCAGCCTGACCAGCGCGCGATCATAAAGATAGGCGGCGGTACAGCCATGGCGCGGGATCAGGGGAACCTGCTGGCCGACAGTGAGGCTGTCGGTGGCGATCACCACATGCTCTTCCTTCATCAGCCGGATCGGGCCGGGCCCGCGGAACCGGTCGGCGAGCGGAATGTCGGGCGAGATCGCCTTGGAGCCGGCATCGAGCGTGGCGGTGCCGTCGCGCACCGACAGTACCGTCGCCAGCACATAGCCGGCGACCTGCCAGCCGACATCGGCAAGGTCGACATCATGCTGCGAGCTCGAATAGGTCCAGCTGCCGGGCGAGACCCAGCGGGCAAGCTCGCTCGGCCAGAGGTCGAAGGAATAGCTGCCGGCGGCGATGAGATCGCCCTCAAGGCCGTGCTCCTGGCCGCCGGCGATGAGGTCGCGAATGCGGCCGCCGAGTTCGGTCACGCGCGCGATGCGCTGCTGCCGGTCGGGGTTCTGGATGTGGCCGTCATAGGCGTGCCAGCCGGCGAACAGGCCGGCGGCCTGAATTGCCGATGCCAGGTCGTAAGCCGCCGGGCCAATGGCGACGCCGGTCCGGCCGAGGCCGGGGTCGAGATCGAGCCGCAGGCGCAGGTTGGCGGCCGGTGCCGTCGTGAGTTCGCTCCGCCAGGCGGCGAGCCCTTCGGGTGAATCGACGAGTGCCTCGATCCGTACCGCAGGACAGGCCCGGGCGGCGCGCGCGACCCGGGCGATCGCCAGCGGGTTGACCGTCGGATAGGCCCAGACCACGAGCGGCGCGCCGGCCGCTGCGGCAATCTCGACCTCCGCCGGCGTCGCCGCCTTGAAGGCCCGCACGCCTTCCGCGAGCATGACCGCGACCAGCCAGGGCGCGCGATGGGTCTTGATATGCGGCATCAGCCGGCCGATCCCGCCGGCGCCCTTGGCCGTCTGGCGGAGATTGTGCAGCACGGCGTCTTCCAGGATGACGAAACAGGGCGTCTCGACCGGGAACGGCGGCAGCGGCAGGGTGTCTGACGGCGTCCCCGCGACGGCGGCGGCGGCGACTGGCGGGCGGACATGCTCGGTCATGGCAATGAACTCCAGTTAGATATATCTGACGTATATTTATCCAGGCGCCAACGCAAGATCCTTGTCGCCGGCGTGATGCATCGCTGGCCGAACGGTCTTGCGCGGTCAGGTCCGATCGGTGAGGTCGAGCGGGCGCAGGTCGAGTGACAAGGGGCCGATGGCCTTGCCGCTCAACAGCCGGAGCAGGCGTTGCTGGGCTTGCCGGGCATGGGCCGGCAGCAGGTCCTTCAGGCGGGCGCGATCGCGCTTGCGGATCGCCTCGATGATCTGGCGGTGCTCATCCAGGTTCATCTCGAACTGGTCGTCGAGCACGTTCTGCTCGGCTTCCTCCATCTTGTAGATCAGCACCAGCAGGCGGCGGACGTGCCGATGGGTCGACTGGGCGAATTCGAAAAAGAACGAATTACCGATCGACCGGTGCATGCGCAGGTGGAACTCCTCGTTGACCGAGGTGATGCCGAGATAGGTGCGCTGTTCGACCTCGCGGATATAGCGGTCCTGGATCGCTTCGAGGTCGACGACCAGTGTCGGGTCCTCGAAACGGCAAAGCTGGGCGAGAATGGATTCAGCCAGTTGCTGAGCCGCGACGACCTCGCCGATCTCGCGGAAGTCCAGGCCGCGAACATAGGTCCCGCCACGGTTCGGCACGATATTGACCAGGCCTTCGGCGACCAGCCGGTTGATCGCCTCGCGGGCCGGCGTGCGGCCGAGCTTGAACTCCTTGATCAGCAGGGGTTCGTCGATCCGGCTGCCTGGCTCCAGCGTCAGGTCGATGATCTTCGAGCGCATCAGGTCGAGCGCGGCATCGGTCTGGGAGGGCTTCGCCCGTGGCGCGCCCTTGGCGCTCTTGGCGGCCCTGGCAGGCGCCGCCGGGTCGCGCCGCGGCTGCGCGGTGCCCGCTTTCCCTGCCGTTTCAACCTTGCTCGATCGGCTCATTTTGTCCTCGTCATGTGCCGCAGCGGGCCGTGTCCCGATGCCGTCAACGGCGCGATTCCTTAAGCGGAACAAGGCTCTGCGCAGCCCAAGACGTTGCATATCCGCGTGCTCAAAGAAACTGCTTGAATGAAATATATGTCACGTATACTAAATCTCCAACAAGGCAGCCGGGCTCGCCTGGGCCGGCGGAAACGACGGGAGGACCAAAATGCGGGCAATCGGTCGACGCGAAATGATGCTTGGGGGAGCGGCCATGCTGGCGGGCCTGGAGGTGCGGGCTCAGACCCAGCCGCCGGAGGTCCGTATTGGCGTGATCTATCCACTGTCGGGCGCCAATGCCCAGATCGGCGTCGATGCGCGGCACGCGATCGAAGCGGCGGCTGTCCGATGACCGAAAGGGCGACACCGGCCGCTATGCGCCCAGCCGCGTCCGAGGCACGCCGACCGATCCGGGCCGGCAGCTATCGCGGCCAGACCGGCACGCTGGCCCGCGGTTTCGTGCAGGCCAATATCGTCATCCTGCCCGAGCGCCATGCCGCGGATTTCCTGGCCTTCTGCCAGCGCAATCCAAAACCCTGTCCCTTGCTCGCGATGGGACGGCCGGGCGATCCGTCGCTGCCGATGCTCGGCAACGACATCGACATGCGCACCGACGTGCCAGCCTATCGGATCGTCGAGCACGGGCGGGAAACCGCCATTGTCCACGACATCACCAGTCACTGGCGCGACGACCTCGTCAGCTTCGCGCTCGGCTGCTCGTTTTCTTTCGAGGAGGCGATCGAGGAGGCCGGTCTCGGCATCCGCCATAACGAGCTCGGCCTGGTCAACCCGATGTACACGACCAATATCGCGACCACGCCGGCAGGCCCGTTCAAGGGGCCTGTCGTCGTCACCATGCGGCCATTCACGCCGGCCGGCGCGATCCGCGCGATCCAGATCACCAGCCGCTTCCCGCAGGTGCATGGCGCGCCGATCCATTTCGGCGACCCGGCGGCGATCGGCATCGCTGATCTGGCCAAGCCCGAATATGGCGGCGATGCGGTGCCGATCCATGCCGGCGAGGTGCCGGTATTCTGGGCCTGCGGCGTCACCTCGCAGCAGGCCGTGGAACAGGCCGCGCTGCCCTTCTGCATCACCCACAAGCCGGCTTCCATGCTGATCACCGACCGGCGCAATGCCGAGCTGTCGGTCTGAAGACCGGCCCAAGGAACCGACGATGAGCAGGTGTCATGACTGAGCGGATCGCAAGGATCGAGGCCGTGGTCGGCCAGCATGTCCGGCGCGACATTTCTCGTTTGGTCGACTTCGCCAGGGGCAATCTCGGCCGGGCCGCCCGGTCGATCGCGACGACGCCGGCGCCGCATGTCGGCATCGTCGTCGGCTTCTTCATCCGCCACGCCAATCCGCCGTCGCCCGAGACCGACGGCCTGAACGGCATGGCCCATCTCGCCGCCGGCTTCGCGGCCGCCGGGTTCCGCGTCACTGTCATTACCGACGCGCCCTGCGCCAAGGCGGTCTGGGCGGTGCTCGATGCCTTGCCGCTCAAGGTCGAGCTCGAAATCGTCGACGTCACCGAGGCGGCGGTCCGGCGCCTGCGCCAGCGGCTGGCGGCGGACGAGGCGCCGCTGACCCATCTGGTCGCCATCGAGCGGGTCGCGCCGGGTTCGGACGGCAAGCCGCATCGCGAGCATGGCTGGGACATGTCGCGCGAAACCGCGCCGCTGCATCTTCTGTTCCACGAGGCCGGCTGGCAGCGGCCCTGGACGACGATCGGCATTGGCGACGGCGGCAATGAGATCGGCATGGGGTCCTTGCCATCAGAGATCGTCAAGGACGACATCCCGAACGGCCCGTTGATCGCGGCCCAGACGCCGAGCGACCACCTGATCGTCGCGGGCGTGTCCAACTGGGGCGCCTATGGCCTGCTGGGCGCGGTCGCTTGCCTGCGGCCAGATCTGACATCCGCGTTGCTCGGCTGTTTCGACCGGCACCGCGAGCGTGAGTTCCTGGCGGCTGCGGTCGATGTCGGCCAGGCGATCGATGACAGCCGCATCGACCGGCTGGGCAGCCTGCAGATGAGCGTCGACCGCATCCCGGTCGACCAGCACGGCGACCTGATCGAACAGATCCGCGCGCTTGTCCTGTCCGCGCCCGCCGCTGCGGCGGCCGTTCACGCGAAAGGGGGTTGACTGGGCCGCGATGGGTCCGTCGATCGAGGCTTCGTCGACCCGACCATCGCGCTCGCGGCGGTGGTTGCCGAAAGCACCGGCGCGATCCCGCTTGGCCGTTACGGCCGCCCGGAGGAATATGCCGATGTCGTGGCTTTCCTGGCGAGCGAGCGTGCCTCCTATATCACCGGCAGCGTCATCCGGGTGGATGGCGGGTTGATTGCCAGCATCTGACGGGAAGACCGGCAAAGGAACGACGATGGAACGACTGAGCCTCACCCCCGATCTCGCCGCCCGCTTCGCGACAATCGCGCTTGGCCATGTCCGGCGCGAATATCCGAACAAGCCCGATCATGTGCTGGCCGGTCCGGCCGACGCCCAGACGCCGAGCGCGTTGCACCCGGTGTTCTATGGCAGCTACGACTGGCATTCCTGCGTACACGGCTACTGGATGCTGGGGCATCTGCTCAGGCGTTTCCCGGCCATGCCCGCGGCCGCCGAGATCCGCAGTCTGTTCGACGCCCAGTTCGTCGCCGACAAGGTCGCGGTCGAATGCGCCTATCTGGCCACCCCGACCGCCCGTGGTTTCAAGCGCCCCTATGGCTGGGCCTGGCTCCTCAAGCTCGCCGAAGAGCTGAACCTGCATGACGACAAGCGCTGGGCGCGGACGCTGGCACCGCTCGCCGAGATCTTCGCGCAGCGGTTCCGCGACTTCTTGCCCTTGGCGACCTATCCGGTGCGCGTCGGCACCCATTTCAACACCGCTTTCGGCCTCAGGATGGCGGCCGATTATGCCGCCGCAACCACGGATGTTCCGCTTGCCGAACTGCTTCGCGACACCGGCCGGCGCTGGTACGGCGCCGACGTCGATTGCCCGGCCTGGGGTGAGCCGAGCGGCGACGACTTTCAGTCCTCGGCGCTGATCGAAGCCGAATGCATGCGTCGCCTGTTGTCGGCGGAGGAGTTCCTGCCCTGGTTCGATCGGTTCCTGCCGCAGCTTGCGCAGAGCCAGCCGGCAACTCTGTTCCGGCCGGCAACCGTTTCGGACCGCTCGGACGGCAAGATCGCCCATCTCGATGGCCTCAACCTCAGCCGCGCCTGGTGCTGGCGTTCGATCGCCGCGGCGCTGCCGCTGGACGACCCCCGCCAGGTCGTGGCCGAGGGCGCGGCGGAGCGCCATCTGGCCGCCGGGCTGCCGCATATCGCCGGCGACTATATGGGCGAACACTGGCTGGCGAGCTTCGCCGTTCTGGCGCTGGACGCCTGAGAGGGCAGCAGAGCAGGTCCGCGCGCCCGCCCCATCGGCCGCCCGCGCGCCGTGCGCGGTGTCGGATGACACGCGCCGGCGATATTGTCGCCTGGTTTCCGTCATCTTTGGTTCAACCGCCATTCACAACAAATCGCGAAGAATTGGAGACCGAAAAAGCGAGCGTGACTGGGAGGTTCTGCGATGCTCGGGGCCCGAATTCTTCAACTTGCCTGTGTATTATTCGTCTTCCTATACGGCCCCGGTCCCGGCCAAGCCCAGCAGATCGAAAAGCGGATTGCGCTGGTCATCGGCAACAGCGCCGAGCGGGCTGGCCCGATCGCGACGGCAGCGAACGATGCCGGCCTGATCGAGCAGGCCTTGCGGGCCGCCGGTTTCGATGTGATCGGCGCGCGCGACCTCGACGCTGGCGCCTTGCGATCCACATTCCGCGAATTCCTCGACAAGGCCCGTTCATCGGGTCCCGATACCATCGCCTTCGTCTATTTCGCCGGCCTTGGGTTGCAGTTGGAGGGCGAAAATTATCTCGTCCAGGTGAATGCGCGCATCGTCGACGTCAGCGACGTGCCGCTGCAGGCGGTTCGCCTGACCGATATCACCGGACCGCTGGCCGCGATTCCCCTGAAGGCGCGTATCGTCGTGCTCGACGCCGCGCGCGCGAACAGCTTCGCCCTTTCAGGTCGGCGGCTGGTCGAGGGCCTGGCCGCGATACGGTCCGCCGCCGGCACGCTGATCGCCTTCAATGCCACACCGGGGACGGTCGGCGTGGAAAGCGGAGCCGCTTACGGCCTCTATGCGGTGGCTTTGTCGGACGTGATCAAGGTCAGTGGGGTGTCGCTCGACGCGCTGTTCGCGCAGGTTCGCGAGCGGGTCAACGAATCGGCGAAGGGCGCGCAGCTCCCCTGGAATACGTTGTTCAGCGGGCCGCCGGTCATGCTGTTCCAGCGCCCCGCCGCCGCGGCCGTACCGGGTCGAACAGGTCCTTCTCGCGCCCCCGCCGCCCAGCCGCGGTCCGAACGGTCGCTGCGGCAAAGGGCCATCGAGCTGGAAGCGGCGCAGCGGGCGGCCGAACAAATCGCCGACGAACGGGCAGAAGCGGCCGAGCGGTCCGCCCGGGAATGGGCGGAGGCGGCTGAGCAAGCCGCTCGCGAAAGAGCGGAAGCGGCCGAGCAAGCTGCCGAGCAGGCCGTGCAGGCGGAACGCCGGTCGGCTCGCGAGCGTGCGCAGGCGGCCGAGCACGCCGCGCGAGAGAGGATGCAGGCGGCCGAACGGGCCGCACGCGAGAGGGCCCGGCAGGCGGCCGAGCAAGCGGCCCGCGAGAGGGGCCAGACCGCCGAGCAAACCGCCACGCAGAGGGCCCAGCAGGCGGCCGAGCAAGCCGCGCGCGAGCGGGCCGAGACGGCCGAGCAGGCCGCCAGGCAGAGGGCCCAGCAGGCGGCTGAGCAAGCCGCGCGCGAGCGGGCGGAGACGGCCGAGCAGGCCGCCCGCCGGAGGGTGCAAGCCGCCGAGCAAGCCGCGCAGCAAAGGGCTCAGGCGGCCGAGCAGGCCGCCCGCGAGAGGGTCCAGCAGGCCGAACAGGCCGCCCGGCAGCGGGCGCGCGAGGCCGCCGAGCAACGGACGCGCGAGGCCGCCGAGCAACGGACGCGCGAGGCTGCGGAACAGAGAGCACGAGAGACCCAGCAGAGGGCTCGGGAGGCAGCGGAACAAAGGGCACGCGAGGCTGAACAGCGGGCGCGTGAGGCAGCCCAGCAAAGGGCGCGCGAGGCCGCCGAACAGAGGGCTCGCGACGCCGAACAGAGGTCGCGCGAGGCCGCCCAGCAGAGAGCGCGTGAGGCTGAGCAGAGAGCCCGGGATGCGGCCGAACAGCGGGCGCGCGAGGCTGAGCAGCGGGCGCGCGAGGCCGAGCAGAGAGCGCGTGAGGCGGCGGAACGCCAGAGACGGTAGGATCGCGCGCGTTCGGGGCTCCGTCATGCCGATGAAGGCGCGGATCGAGGAAAGCCGGAGGCGCGCGCAGGTGCGCCTGACGGACCTTGCAGCCTCCGTCGACCGGCGGGCGGAGGCTGCCCGCACGCTGTCTGGCCATCCCCTGTTCAGCGCCGTCGCGGCATCGGGAAACATGTCACGCGTCGCGACGTCTCGGGGGAACCGTCCGGGGCGCTGCCGGACCTGGGCCATTCATAACCTGTGGGAATGAAGTGCTCGCCTCTTTGAATTTGCAATGGCGTTGAGCGCAGATGACTCTTCCTGTCTGAAGGAGCCGCAGCGGAGAATGGCTCGCACGGAAGCTTGGGAGAAGCCAAATGAAGAAATGGGTCTGGGCCTTCGCGGTTCTGGCGATGGGCGTCGGCGTCGCGCGGGCCGACATCATCCACGCGACCTGGGGCGGTGGCGGCGCGGCCGTATTGCGCGATCACTTTCAGGCACCGTTCACCCAGCGGACCGGCATCGCGGCCCGGATGGCCGAGGTCCCCAACACGGCCGGCTTGGTCAGGTCGCCGACAGCCGCCCAGTACAACGTGGTCGAAGTGACCTATTTCGAAGCCATCGGGCTTGCCAAATCCAGCCTGCTCGAGACTTTCGATGACCGCGAGATCCCGGGCATCGCCAACCTGCCCAGGGAGCTCGTGGTGCGCAATGCGCAGGGCAGGATCGTCGGCCTGTCGACGCATTTCGCCTATTACGCGATCGCCTTCAACACGACCCTTGCCAAGGCATCCGACTTCCAATCCTGGAACGACCTCGCGGATCCGCGCTGGAAAGGCAAGCTGGCGGTCACCAGGCCCATCTATGCCACGTCCTATGATCTGACGATCATGGCGCATGCCAATGGCGGCAGTGCCAGCAATGTCGAGCCTGGGATCCCGCCGCTGCGCGCCATATTCGGCAATGCGCTGACGACCTATACCTCGCTCGCCCACATGAACACGCTGCTGGCGCGGGGCGAGGTGACCGCGGTGCCCTTCTATTCCACGCGTGTCTGGAATCTGCGTCGCGAAGGTCAGATGACGATCGACATGGTCATTCCGCGAGAGGGCGCGCTCATGCTGCCCTATGTCGTGGTGGTGCCCAGGGGGTCGGCCAACCGCGCCCAGACGCTCGCCTATCTCAATGCCCTGATCGATGCCGAGGCGCAGACCCGCATGTCCGCCCAGAACGGCTCGATCCCATCCAATAATATGGCGGTCCTGCCACCGGAAGTCGAACGCAGCCTCGGCATGACCCGCGCCGACCT
The DNA here is from genome assembly GCF_005144885.1 of Phreatobacter stygius. Lineage (NCBI taxonomy): Bacteria > Pseudomonadati > Pseudomonadota > Alphaproteobacteria > Hyphomicrobiales > Phreatobacteraceae > Phreatobacter > Phreatobacter stygius. Next base: position 1,462,282 of record NZ_CP039690.1, on the reverse strand, counting down.
GATGCAGCGCATGTACATTCCGGATTGGAATGTCGTCGTCAGCAATTATGAGGACCGGCTCAATCAGGTCGAGCAGATCGCGGCCGGCGCGCGCCGCTGAGACGGCTTTCGACAGCTTTCCCTCTCGGGGGAGGCGGCACGTCCGCCTCCTGCTTCTCCATCGTTCGGTTGGTGATCAATCCATGTCTCATGCCACGTCTGGGCCGCGCGCAGTGGCCCATCCCGGCCCCGCGCCCCAGGGATCCATTCACATCGCCGGCGTATCGAAGCACTACGGAAACACACGAGTCCTGTCGGATGTCGACCTGGCGATCGATTCAGGCACGTTCCTGACGCTGCTCGGTCCTTCCGGCTGCGGCAAGACCACGCTGCTCCGCCTGATCGCCGGTTTCATCGAACCGAGCGCCGGCGAAATCGCCATCGATGGCCGCGACATGGCGGGCCTGCCGCCGCAGCGCCGGCCCATCGGCATGGTGTTCCAGAACCTCGCACTGTTCCCGCATTTCTCCGTCGAGGAGAATATCGCCTATGGCCTGCGGCTGCGGAAGGTCGGCGCCGAGGAGATGCGCCGCAAAGTTGAGCTGTTCCTCGACCTCGTCGGCCTCGTCGGCCTCGGCGGTCGCCGCATTTCCCAGCTCTCGGGTGGCCAGAAGCAGCGCGTCGCGCTGGCCCGCGCGCTGGTGCTGGAGCCGTCGATCCTGCTGCTGGACGAGCCGCTCTCGGCGCTCGATCTGCAATTGCGCAAGCAGCTTCAGGTCAGCCTCAAGGAGATCCAGAAGAAGCTCAAGACCACCTTCGTCTTCGTCACCCACGACCAGGAGGAAGCGACCCTGATGTCGGACAGCGTCGTCGTGATGAGCGCGGGCAAGGTGCAGCAATTCGGCTCGCCCCAGACCATCTACTCGCGGCCGGAAAACCTGTTCGTCGCCAAGTTCATCGGCGAACTGAACGAGATCGCCGGTTCGGTCGTGTCGGCAGGCGGCGGCGCCCTGGATATCGACACGGCGGTCGGCCGGCTCACCCTGCCGGCGGCCATCGCGCGCGGCCTGGTGGCCTCCGCGGGATCGGCATGCCTGGTCTGCCTGCGCCCCGAACATATCGACGTGCGGCGCGAAGGTGAGGCCACGCCCGGTCGCGTCGCCCTGCCGTCGACGGTGGTCGACCGCATCGCGCTTGGCCCGGTCATCCGGGTCGCCGTGCGCTGCGGCGAGAGCCGGATGACCGCTGTCCGGCTCGCCCGCGACAGCCAGGCCCTGCCGGAGGTCGGCGCGGCCTGCATCGTGGAATTCGACCCCGCTGACGCCCAGATCTTCGCGCCGCTCGCGGGCGAGATGGCGACCGCCTTCGGAGAGCCGGAATGACCGAAGCAGAACCCGCTTCGCCGGCCAAGGCGCTGCTGCTCCTGCCGGTCCTGTTGCTGCTCGCCATGTTCTTCGCATCGGCGATCCACCTGTTCAGCAGCGGCTTCACCGACGACAATGGCTGGTCGCTCCGCTATTTCAGGCAGATCGTCAACCGGCCCGACTACCACGTCGTCTTTGCCCGCACGATCCTGTCGTCGCTGGTCGTCTCGGTCCTGTCGGTGGTTCTGTCATATCCCATTGCGCTGCTGCTCTGGCGCACCGACCGCTGGCGCAACACGCTGCTGATCGTGGTGCTGGTGCCATGGCTGGTGAGCCTGGTGGTGCGCACCTATGGCTGGCTGGTCCTGCTCGGCCCCAAGGGCGTGATCAATGCCATGCTGGCCTGGGTCGGCGTGATCGATCAGCCGCTGGCGCTGATGTTCAACGACCTCGGCATCATCATCGGCCTGACCCATGTCCTGATCCCCTTCGCGGTGATCTCGATCCTGTCGTCTTTGCTGGCGATCGAAGCCAATCTGGAAGAGGCGTCGGGCGTGCTCGGCGCCGGCGGCTACCAGACCTTCCGCTACATCGTGCTGCCGCTGTCGCTGCCGGGCGCCTTCACCGCACTGATGGTGATCTTCCTGGCCAGCATCGGCGCGATCGTCACGCCGATCCTGCTCGGCGGCATGTCGCATCAGTTCGTCGGATCGCAGATCTATCAGGAGGTCATGTACACCTTCAACATCAACAAGGCCGCCGCCTGGTCGATCTGTCTCCTGTCGATCAGCTTCCTGTCGCTGCTCCTGCTCAAGCTGATCGAGCGGCGCCTGATCAAGGGCCAGGAGTGAGAGCCATGTCATCGATGAACCGCCTTGCCAAGGTCCTCGGCATCGTCCTCCTCGCCTCCCTGCCGGCGCCGATCATGATCGTCGCGGGGGCCTCTTTCAGCGACAGCAGCTACATTCAGTTTCCGCCTGAAGCGCTGAGCCTGAGATGGTATCGCGAGACCATCATCGACCCGCGCTGGCCACGCGCTTTCGCCATCAGCATCGGCATTGCCGCGGTCACGGCGGTGATCGTCACCGCGTTCAATTTCATGGCCGCCTACTACACCCAGCGCTATGCGCCGCGGATCGCCTCGGCGCTGGAACTGGCCATCTTCTCGCCGCTGTTCTTTCCCCATGCCGCGATGGGCGTCGCCATGGTGGCGCTGATCGCCAAGCTCGATCTGATCGGCACGGCGCCGGGCATCATTCTGGCCCATCTGATCGTGACCCTGCCGTTCTCCTACCGGCCGATCCATGTCGCGCTGCGCAGCATCGACCCCGACCTGATCCGGGCGGCCAATGTGATGGGCGCCAGCGAATGGCGGGCGCTCAACGACATCGTGCTGCCGATGTGCCGCTCGGGCATCCTGACGTCGCTGCTTTTCGCCGGGATCATCTCTTTTGACGAGGTGACGGTGACGATGTTCCTCATCGGCCCCAACATCACGACCCTGCCGGTGCAGATATTCTCATTCGTCCAGGATTCCGCGACGCCGGTGCTTGCCGCCATCTCGACGATCTGCGTGCTGGTCACCTTCATCGCGGTGCTCGTTCTCGATCGGGTCGCCGGCCTCGCCTTCTTCGTCCGGCGCGACGGCGCCTGAGGCATAGCCGTCCCGCCCGCGGCGCTGCGGCAGCCGGATCGACAGGCTGGCCGCCGCGCGCGGATCCTCGCCGCGGCTTAAGCCCTCGATCCGCCGCCGCAGCTGCTGCAGGAAGGCCCTGGTCAGCGGCGAGACCTGCCGGCCGCGCGGCAGGACCGCATTGAAGGTAAATTCTATCGCGGGTTCGAACCGGCGTGCGACCAGGCCCGGCCAGAATCCCTCGTGGACGCTCATGGGCTCGACGATGGCGATGCCGAAGCCACGCGACACCAGTGCATTGGCCTCGACCGACGAGAAGACTTCGGCACGCATCTTGCGCGAAACCCGTTGCTGCTCGAACACCGCGTCGGTGAGATGACGCATCCGGCTGTTGCGGGTGAAGGAGATGAACTCCGCACCCTCCAGGTCGCGCGCGACGATCACCTCGCGTGTGGCGAGCGGGTGGTCATCGGTCATGACGCAGACCGCGCCGGCGTGGAACAGCGGGTAGGATAGCAGGTCCGGGTGGTGGAACTGGCTGACCGAGAAGCCGACATCGACATTCTGCCCCAGCACGTCGGTGCCGACGACGCTGGAGACATCGAGCGAGACGGAGACCGAAGGATTGGCCTTGGCGAAATCGACCAAGGCATCCGCCACCAGGGTGTGGCCGATCGACGCCGCCGAGACGATGCGCAACTCGCCCATGCGCAAGCTGCGCAGGTCCTGGGCGAAACGCTCGACATCGGCCAGCGCAGCGAACAGCCGGCGAACCTCCTTGTAGAGCAGATGCGCCTCGTTGGTCGGCACCAGGCGTTTGCGCTTGCGCTGAAACAGGGTGAGCGCCAGGTCGATCTCGAGACCCGCCAGGATCTTGCTCATGGCCGGCTGGGAGAGCCGCATGCGCTCGGCGGCGGCGGTGACCGTGCCGGTCTCCATGAACTGGATATAGGCCTCGAGCTGGCGATGAGTGATCCGCACGGCGTCCTCGCATGTCTGCAAACCAACATAACCTGAGAGAATGATTTACGGCAAAAAAGAAATTTGCAGCTTTTGACCGGGCACGGAATACTTCGCATTGCAGTCGCCCGCGAGTCCCGAAAGCCGCCGTCGATATCCAGGAATGACGGACAGTTCACCGACCCCAGGAGCCCGCCGTCACAGCCTGTTCCGGCTTCCCGACGCGGCCGCAATATTCATAACGTCCGAGCTTGTTCGAACGCAGATCGCCTTTGGAAATGACATGACGCAAGAGCCTATCGAGACGACGCAGCCGGTATGGGCCGATGCCTATCTGGCCCGCCTGGCGAGCCTGAACGTGGCCGACCGGCATCGCGAGATGGAGGCCTTCAGCTTCCCGCCCAATATCGGCACTCTGCTTCGCGAAGCCGCGGCCGAAACACCTGATGTACTCGCCTGGAATTTCTTCGAGACCGGCGAGACGATCACCTATCGCGCTCTGGATGGCGCGGTCGATCGCATGGCGGCGGCGCTGGCGAAATTTGGCGTCGGCCGCGGCACGCGGGTTGGCGTGATGCTGCCGAACTGCCCGCAAATGCCGACGACATGGCTGGCGCTCGCGCGGATCGGCGCGGTCATGGTGCCGGTGAACCTGCGCTACACCGGCCGCGAGCTCGCTTATGTGCTCGGCGATGCCGAAGCCGAAGTGCTGGTCATTCACGACGAATGCGGTCCGCAGTGGAAGGAGGCGATCGAACTGGCGCAACCCGGACGGTTTCCGGCGCGGGATCGGGTGGTCCGGATGGTCGGTGAAGCCGGGACAGCCAGCCTCCTGCCGGCCGAAGCGGTGACGCTCGACCAACTGTTCGCCTCGGTTGCCGCAGATGCCCGCTACGACGGCACCGAACCCGGGCACGGCGACCTGATGAACATCCAGTACACCTCGGGAACCACAGGCTTTCCGAAGGGCTGCATGCTCACTCACCGCTACTGGCTGGGCGCGGCCTTCGTCAACGGCTTCAGGGATGCCCAGCGGTTCCACCGCGTCCTGGCGTCGACGCCGTTCTTCTACATGGACCCGCAATGGCTGCTGCTGCTGTCGTTCTACCAGCGCGCGACCCTGTTCGTCGCCAAGCGCCAGAGCGCGAGCCGCTTCGCCGCCTGGCTGCGCGAGCACCGGATCAATTTCTGCCTGTTTCCGGAGATCGTCTTCAAGCAGCCCGAAACGCCCGATGACGGCAAGACCGAATTGCGCCGGGCGAACATCTACGGCCATCGCAAGGAGATCAACGCCGCGCTCCGCCGCCGCTTCAACGCGCCGGCCATGGAGGCCTTCGGCATGACCGAGGTCGGGCCGGGCCTCTACATGCCGCTTGATGCGCTTCACATGGTCGGATCCGGCTCCTGCGGCATCCCATCGCCGTTCCGCGAGGCGCGCATTGTCGACGAGGACGGCCAGGACGTGGCGCGTGGCGAGATCGGCGAACTGGTGCTGCGCGGATCGGGCCTGATGCTCGGTTATTATAATCGGCCCGAGGCCAACCGCGACAGCTTCTTCGGCGACTGGTTGCGCACCGGCGACCTGTTTCGCCAGGACGGGCAGGGCTATTTCTACATCGTTGGCCGGCTGAAGGACATGGTGCGCCGCGCCGGCGAGAACATCGCCGCCCGCGAGGTGGAGACCGTCTTGCGCAACATGGACGAGCTCGAAGAGGTGGCGGTCGTCGCGGTTCCCGACGACCGGCGGGGCGAGGAGGTCAAGGCCTATGTCCTGCCCGCCGCTGGCGTCATTGCGGACGGCAGCCTGATCGAGCGGATCGCCCGCCACTGCGAGGCCAATCTCGCCTCGTTCAAGATCCCTCGCTACATCGCCTTCGTTGACGATATCCCGCGCACCGCTTCGCAGAAGGTCGCCAAGACGGCATTGACCGCCGGCCAGGACGACTTGCGGATCGGTGCCTTCGACCGGGCGGAAGGAATTTGGCGATGAGCGAACCGTTATGGAGCCGCAGCGCGGCCGATCTCCTGCCTGATCTCAGGTCGGGCGTCCTGAAGGCCGAGACGCTCATGCAGGCGGTGCTCGACCAGGTCGCCTCCCGCAACGGTCCGGTCAATGCCTTTGCTCATGTCGACGCGGAGGGCGCCCTCGCCGCCGCGCGCCGGGCAGACCGTGATCTGGCGGACGGCCGGACGCCGGGGCCGCTCCACGGCATCCCGTTCAGCGTCAAGGACCTGCTGGCGGTCGAGGGCATGCCGCTCGAATATGCCTCGGAAGCCTTCGCCGGCGAGGTGAGCGGCGAGGATGCCCTGGCCGTCAGCCGGCTGCGTCGCGCCGGTGCCCTTGTTTTCGCAAAATCCACCACACCCGAATTCGGTCACAAGGTGCTGACCGACAGCCCGCGCCAGGGTGTCAGCCGCAACCCCTGGAACCCCGCGCTCAGCTGTGGCGGGTCCAGCGGCGGCGCGGCGATCGCGGCGGCCATGGGGTTCGGGCCGCTGCACGTCTCGACCGATGGCGCAGGGTCGGGACGCATCCCCGCTTCCTGTTGCGGCATTGTCGGCCTGAAGCCGACCTGGAGCGCGGTTCCACATGAGACCACCACCGATCTCTTCGGTTCGCTCACCTGCATCGGGCAAATGGGGCGCACCGTCGGCGACGTCACCATGATGTTCAACGCAATGAAGGGACCGGATCCGCGCGATCCCTGGTCGCATGGCGGCTCGTTCGAGCCCGTCGTGTTGCCGGAAGACCCATTGGCCGCGTTGCGCGGGCTTCGTTTGCGTTATGTGCCGACGACGGTGAACCGCTGGGTGGATCCGGACATCGAGGCCGCCGTCGGGGCCGCGGTCGACCGTCTTCTCGCCGCCGGTGCCGAGCAGGTCGCGATGCCCGACGACCTCGCCATCGACACCGGGTCCGCCCTGGTCTTGATGCGCGCCTATCAACATGCCCGCTTCGGTTCGCTGCTCGATGAGTTCGGCAGCCGGATGGATGGCACCGCGCGCCTCGGTCTCACCCCCCAGCCCGAGACCCAGACCTATGCCCGCCTGGCCGCGGCCACCCGCGCCCGCACCGACATCTTCCGCGACGTCGAGCGGCTTTTCGACGGCGCCGACATCTTCATCACGCCGACCGTGGCCTATCCGGCCTTGCCCGTCGGGCAGGCCGCCGATGAGCCGCTGGTGGTCAACGGTACAAGCCATGGCCTGCTTCGGGACGCCTGGTATCCCTACACCATTCCCTACAATGCCAGCGGCCACCCCGCCATCTCGATCCCCTGCGGCCTGTCGTCGGGCGGCGTGCCGATCGGCCTGCAGATCGCCGGCCGCTGGCACGACGAGGCGCGCCTTCTCGCCGTCGCGGCGGCGCTTGAAGCACTGCAACCCTGGGCCGGGCGCTGGGCCCCGCTCGCCGGCAAAGGACAGGCATCATGATCATCGACTATGGCAGCCGGCCGCCGGTGCCGGCCTTCGGTCCCAAGGGCGCGCAGCACCTTGCCCGCTACCGTCAGGTCTATTCCAGCAGCGAGAGCGCGGCGGAAGCGCTGCAGGGCGATCTCGAGGGCTACCTTGCCGAATATGACAAGGCCAATGTCAGCCACATCTGCGTCAAGGCGCGCGACCTCGAGACGACCTATGGCTGGCGCATCCGCAACGAGGACGTCGCGGAATTCTGCCAGAGCCAGGGACCGCGCTTCATCGGCTTTGCCGGCGTCGATCCGAACAAGGGCATGACGGCGGTGCGTGAACTCGACCATGCCATCCGCAATCTCGGCTTGCGCGGGCTCAACCTGCAGTGCTTCGAACACAAGATGGCGATCAACGACCGGCGCATGTATCCGCTCTATGCCAAATGCATCGAGCTGGACATTCCGGTGAACATCCACTGCTCGATCAACTTCGCCACCTCGACGTTGATGCGTTTTGGCCATCCCTCGCTGCTCGACGAGGTGATGGTCGATTTTCCGGAACTGCGGGTTTGCGCGTCACCGCCGGGATTTCCCTGGGTTCACGAGTTGATCGGCGTTGCCTGGCGCCATGCCAATGTCAGCATTGGCCTCGTCGCGGTGCGCCCCAAATATCTGGCGGTCGCGGGGTCGGGCTACGAGCCGCTGCTGCAATATGGCCGCACCGTGCTGAAAGACCGGATCATCTTCGGAAGCGCCTATCCGCTGGGGCCGATCGGCCGGGCGATTGACGAGATTCGATCGCTCCCGATCGACGATGACGTACGCCACCTCTGGCTCTACGACAACGCGCGGCGCTTTCTCGGTTTGCCGCTGGAGACCGCAGCGTAACCAGGCCAAATCTGCGGCGCGCGGAGGCGGCTGCCGCAGCCTTGCCGATCCCGTTCGAGGTCGCCGCCGAGCGCGCCGGGGCCTGCCGGGATTGCGCAGGCGATGGTCGTCGGCGCCGATGCATGTCGGACGCTTCTCAGGTAGACATTGTCGCTGGAGAATTCTTGGCGCGAAGTCGGGGAGAGAGACATTGGGAAAGACGATGACGTTGGAGCGGGCCACCGCATTCGGATCGGCCTGGAACAGTGGCGATCCGGACCTGGTGACAAGCTTCTTCACTGCCGACGGGGTCTATCATGCCTCCGTCGGGCCGGACCAACTTGGCAAGACCTACATTGGCAAGGAAGAGATCCGCCGCGGCGTAAAGGCTTTCTTCGATCGTTTTCCTGATGGCAGGTTCGAGAACCTGAAGGTGGTCGTCGCTGGCAATATCGGCACTTTCGAGTGGGATTTCATTGCCTCCTCGGCAAGCGGAGAAAGGGTCAGCACGGCCGGCTGCGACCTGCTCGAATTCGAGGGCGACATGATTGCGAAGAAAAACGCATTCCGAAAGGCGCGGGCCTGAAGCGTGGCTGCGCCTGCCCTGGGTGCGGACGCTCGCTGAAGGTGGCGGAAATGGCCGAGAGGGCGGCGGCGCTGCCGATCCATCGAACCGCGACGTAAGTCGCGGGTGTTTGGGCGACAGGCATCGTGGCCGCTCCCAATCCCCACCCTGACGCATGCTGCCCTCACGGCGTGGCAACTTCATCTGACATGGTGCCCGGCGATACCTCCACCGGTTCGGCGGTGAGTTTTTGCACCAGAGCGTCGACGGCACCTTCGGCCTTGGCAATGGAGGCCGATAAGCGATCATCGGCGAATTCGTCGTACTCGATCGCGATGCAGTAGGTTTCGGTGAGCCCGACATAGGACATCGGCATTGTGATGCTGCGTTCCACCAGGTTCAGGGACTCCAGCCGACCGCCGGGATCGTATCCCGCATCGCCGCGCGAGGAGAGGATGACGAGCCGCTTGCCAGCGGGAAGCATCGGCCAATAGGGACCTTCGGCACGCGCGCGATCGAAGCCGAAGGTGGCGCCGACGCGGACCACGTTGTCGATCCAGGCCTTGAGCGTGGCCGGAACGCCGAAATTGTACATCGGCACGCCGATCACCACGAGATCGGCCCGCCTGAGCTCCTCGATCAGGCGATCGCTCTCGGCGAGGTACGCATTCATGCCGGCGTCGCGTCGCTCCGGCGGGGTGAAGGCGGCTGCGATCCATTCCGCAGTGACAGGGGACGGCGGCTCGCGGCTCAGATCGCGATGGATAACCCGGTCCGCCGGTCGGACGGCGCGCCAGCGATCGACAAGATGCCTGGTCAGCCGCCGCGTGTGCGAACCATGCGGGTGGATGCCGGAAACACCGGGGCGGGCGCTTGCGTCTATATGCAGCAAATGCAGCGCGGGCATGCTGAACTCCTAAGCTGGCTTCATTCTGGATTGTCGCTGCGAGGCCGGGGGGTCGGCAGCGATGGGGACATCGCGCGATCCACGACGGCTTCACCGCCCTTGCCCGCTCTTTCGCCGGATCAGCTCGAATAGGCCTGAAATATCTTCGTCTCCGAACCCGGCACCGGCCCGCTTGCGGAACAGTTCCAGCATGGGATCGAGCAGATCGGTGGCGACGCCCTGCTCACGGCTCGCGGTGAGAATGTTGTCCAGCGAGGCGGCCTGCATGCCGAGGTTCGACACCACGTTCACGCCGTGCCTGCCGCTGTCGATCTTCTCCGCATATTCGGGCAGCGCGCCCATCATCGCGGTCATCCATGGGCTAAGAAGCTTGAGAAACGAAGCCGCGCGGATGCCTTCGGAATCGATGAGCGCGCTGGCATGAAAGAAGCCCGCGAAAAGGCCATACATGCCGCTGAGAAGCGCGAGATCGTGCAGTGACGCCAGCCCGGCATCCGCACCCAAATAGTTCGCGGCGCCAAGTCCCTCGAGCGCACCGGCATGCGCATCGAAGGTCGCCTTCGATCCGCTGTAGAGAATGAGCGCGTGTTCGCCGCCGATCATCGGAGGCGTCGCCATGATGCCGCCGTCGAGATAGGCAGCGCCGAGCCCGGCGACTCGCCCGGCGGCGGCGCGCGCCTGTGCCGGCGTACCGTTGGTGAGATTGACCAGCGCCCGCCCGGAGAGCGCCGAAGCCGCTTCATCGATCACCGAATCCGACGCGGCATAGTCCAGCACGCACATCACGGTGACGTCGCTTGCGGCGATGGCGCCGGCGGCGGACTTCACCTCGCGCGCCCCTTTGGCGACCAGTGAGGCGGCCTTGCCGGGCGTGCGGTTCCAGATCGTGACCGTGTGGCCCTGTTGAAGAAATCGGGCGGTCAGCGCCTGCCCCATGGCCCCGAGGCCGAGGATCGAAATATTGGCCATAGACGTGTGTGTCCTTCTACGTCCGAGTTGCAGCCCCGCCTCGACGGCGGTGGCTACCAAGAGATGCGACATTGGACGCAGAAGCAGTAGCGGGCTATCCGTAGACCTATCGTCTACATTTAGGAACGATGAAGCTCCGATGCTGAATCTCAACGACCTCCTCGTTTTCGTTCAGGTGGTGGATCATGGCGGTTTCGCTGCGGCCGGGCGTGCCTTGGGCATCCCCAAGTCCACTCTCAGCAAGCGGCTCTCCGAACTGGAGAAGGCGATCGGCGTACGTCTGGTCCAGCGGACCTCGCGCAGCTTCGCCGTGACCGAGATTGGCCGAGATTTTCATCGCCATGCGGCCGCCATGCTGATCGAAGCGGAGGCGGCGGAGCATGTCATCAAGGGGCGTCTGGCGGAGCCGAGCGGAACTGTGCGGATCACGGCATCGCTGCCAATCGCTCAGTTCCGTTTGGCGGCGCTGCTTCCGCGCCTCGCAACGCGCTATCCGAAGGTGCACATCATGCTCGACGTTTCCGACCGGTTCGTGGACATCGTGCAGGAAGGCTTCGATATCGCCATCCGCAACCACTTCGCCCCGTTACCGGATACCGATCTCGTGCAACGCCGCATCTATTACGACCCCGCCTGGCTCGTCGCCTCGGCCGATTACATTCGGGAGAAGGGCATGCCTTCTCGACCCCAGGAAGCGAATGGGCTCGATGGGCTCATGGCATCGTCGTCGGACCGGGTCTGGACGCTTCACGATGGGGAGGGCGCCGTTGCCGAGATCGCGCCATCGTCGCGCTATGTCGCCAACGAAACCGTCTCCTTGCGGGAAGCCGCCAGGGCGGGGCTCGGGGTGGCCTGTCTGGCGAGCAGCTTCTGTGCGCCGCTGATCGAATCCGGCGCGCTCGTCCGCATCTTACCAGGCTGGACAGCGCGTGGCGTGGCGACGACTCTGTTGATGCCGCATCGTCGCGGGCAGCTTCCCTCCGTTCGGGTCGTTGCCGACCATCTGATCGCTGAGCTCTCGCAACGGCCACAAGGTGCTGATCTGATCAATGCAGACTGATCGTCCTTGGGCGGACACGGTGGAATCCAGGCCGATCACGATCGATTGAGCCACATCATGTGCCTCGTGGAGCCTATTGAGAAGCACCTGGCATTATTTTGACCGCTTCAAGGCTGGCAATTCGCCTTGTCTCGATCGCCTGCCCTCACCAGTACGGGCCGCGACGGAGTTGCTTGCTGCCAGAACAGTTCGGCCTGCGCGGTACCGCTCGCGAGGCGGGCTGCACGGTTCCGCAGATCGCTGCCATCACCGGCCACTCGATGAAGACGGTGCACGCGATCCGCGAATAGTACCTGTCGCGAACACGCCTTCTCGCCGAGCCGGCGATTGTATGGTTCGAGAACGCCAAAGGAACGAAGTTTGCAAACCGTTTGCAAACCGGCCCTCAAAAGGTCCGGAAGGAACGAGCCAAGTGCTTGAAAAGAATGGCGCACTCTCTCGAAGAGTGTTCGAACCTTTTCCAAGCCTTAGAAGACTGGAATCATCAGCTTAAGCAAGCCCAGAAGCAGCCTCGGGGATTGCGCCTATGAGCAATCCTCCCGCCCGCATCACGCCGGCGCGTCGTCCGCCTCCGCTCTCCGTTCGGCTGAACCCCGACGAACTTGAAGCCCTTAGGCGACGAGCCGGAAGCGTGCCGCTCTCGACCTACCTGAAACAAGTCGCGCTGGGCTCCGAACTGCCCGCTCGGCGGGTGTCGAGAAATTCGCATGCCGATCGCGCGCGGCTCGCCCAAATCCTGGCGATCCTCGGTCAGTCACGCCTTGCGAGCAACTTCAATCAGCTCGCTAAGGCGGTGAACCTCGGCTGCCTCCCGGTCAATGAGCAAACCGAAGCGGACCTGCAACGCGGCTGCGCCGAAATCATCGCGATTCGGCAGCTCCTGATGACGGCATTGGGTCTCAAGAACGAGGGTCGTTCCGCGTTATGATCCTGAAGGGTTCGCAGCGAGGCGGCGCGCGGCAGCTTGCGGCGCACCTGCTCAACGATCACGACAACGATCATGTGACGATTCAGGAATTGCGCGGGTTCGTCGCCGACGACCTGCACGGCGCGATGGCTGAAGCGCACGCGGTCGCGACCGGAACGAAATGTCGGCAATGCGTTTTTTCGCTAAGCCTCAATCCGCCGAAGGACGCGAGTGCCAGCCTCGACGACCTTGTCGTTGCGGCTGATCGTGCGGAAGCGGCGTTGGGCCTTACAGGTCAACCCCGCGCCCTTATCATTCACGAAAAGGCCGGGCGCAGGCACGCCCATGCAGTTTGGGGGCGCATCGACCCGACGGAGATGCGGGCAATCAACCTTCCCTTCTTTAAGCGGAAGTTGAATGCCCTGTCGCGCGAACTCTACCTCGAGAATGAGTGGGACCTACCGGATGGTTACAAAACCAATGGCTGGAGACATCCCCTTACGCTCAGCCTTGCCGAATGCCAGCAGGCCAAGCGTTTCGATCTCGATCCGCGTGAAGTCAAACAGGTGTTCCGTCAGGCATGGGATCGCTCGGACGGGCTTGCTGGATTCCGAAACGCGCTTGAGGAAAGCGGCTACTACCTTGCCAAAGGTGATCGTCGCGGCGTCGTCGCGGTCGATATCAACGGCGAAGTGTTCTCCGCGTCGCGATGGACGGGGGTCAGTCCAAAGGAGCTTCGCGATCGATTGGGCTCGCTCGACGCGTTGTCCTCCCTTGAAGAGACCCGCGAAAGCGTCCAGTCGCAGGCGACGCAGCGCAAGCGGCAGCTCGTTGCCGAAGACCGAAACCAAAAGCGCGCCGAGCTGAAGCCCTTGTGGGATGAGCGGCGGCGCATGGTGACGATCCAGCGTGAAGAGCGAACGCGTCTCGACGATGGGCAAACTGCGCGTTGGGAGCGTGAGTCGAAGGAACGGGCCGCACGATTCCGCACCGGATTTGGGAAGGTGTTCGACATCCTGACCGGCAAGGTCTTTTCGATCCGCCGCCAGAATGAATTGGAAGCGTATGAAGGGTTGATGCGCGATCGGACGCAACGCGAGTCCCTGGTTACGGCCCAAATGAAAGACAGGGAAGAACTTCAGAAACGAATTGAGCAGACGATATATGGACATCGGAAAAATCAGATGAATAAATCTGACAAATGGGAGTTTGCCATGCCGAAGGATGTGAGTGGACGTTGGGTTCCTGAATCATACAAGGCGCATACATATTCCGCAGAAGAGCGCGCCTCAGCCCAAAAAGTCATGACGGATTTTGACAAGGCGCGGCGAGAGCCCATCCAGGCTCCGCCGACCATTGCAAAACTTGGCAAAGCGGCCACCCATCGGATGGCAATTCGACCTCCGCGACTTGGCGGCTCCGGTTCAACGCTGCACAGGCCATCCAACGGACCGGCTCTGGCGGAACAGCGTGCCGGTTCCAACCCAAAAGGTATCGCCGATAAGCCTGTAACGACGATCGGGGGTCCGGCCATGGAAGAGGCGTTACGAAAGATGCTGAGCCCTGGTCAGGATCGCGCAACCAAAGTGGTGCGACGTGAGTGGCGCAAATACGACCTTATGAACGAATTCAATAAAAATTATATTGGACCGGACGGGCCGGGCGGCCCTAAAATTAAAGGTCCAGATTTCGAGAGGTGAGATGAAGGCCATTGAGAAGGTAGATTGGGAAACCGTCGACTTCGATAAAGTCGTTGGTGATTACGTCCCGCTACCGGACGGATCACAGCATTACATCGAAATGGACATGCTGCATTGGCACGTCCTCCTGTTCATTGCTGAACGCGGCGAGCCATTGGAAGATGTCGCGCAAGACGCGCTAAATGTCATTGCCGATACCCCTGGCACCAACTTTGAGGAGCATTTTGATGAACTCTTCAAGGCCGGGATTATGGCCTTTGGGCGCCAATGGGTTCTATTGACGACCGGGAAATGAGAGGCGAGAGAACGGGCGAGCGCAGCGTTACCGCGTCAATCGAATTCCTCAGTCTCAAATAGCCTGTTCCTTTCTCGCAGTTGGAATTGCGCCATGTCCGGTTCAGGCAAGATCGATTTCCCGCCGCGAGGATCGGGCGTCCCCGGACGACGCGAAACCCCGCCCTCCGCGACCTGGGGGCATCCGTGGGAACTGAGTACCGGCTGGGACTATGCTGCCGGAAAGATACTTCTGGGGCGGTGGCAGGGGCGCAATCTCGGTGATCCAGACGGACCTGAGAGGAAGGGGCGCGGCGACGACCGGCATATCGTGACGGTGGCCGGATCGCGCGCCGGAAAGTCGTCAACGGTGCTTATCCCGAACCTGAACCGCTATCCCGGCTCCGTGATCGTTATCGACCCCAAGGGCGAACTCGCCAAAGCCACGGCTCAGCATCGCAAAGCCGCATTCGGCCACGAGGTCTATGTCATCGATCCATTCAATACCTCAGGCCTGCCGTCTTCCTCCTACGATCCCTTGAGCGAGCTGAACGTCAAATCGGACACGTTCGTTGATGACGTGTCGCTCGTGGCGGATGCGCTGATCATCGATCAAGAGGGAGAAAATCGGCATTGGAGCGACTCCGCCAAAAATCTCGTGCGGGCGATCATCCTGTTCATGTTCGCGGTCGGCGGCGAAAAGACGCTGATGCGCTTGCGAGCGATCCTGTTGGGGTCTGAAGGCAAACTCATTGGGCCTGAAACAAGAATCGGGCACGCCGACGAATATCTTTTCTTTCGTATGGCGGCGGAAGAGGACGCCTTCGGCGGCCTGGTGGCGAGACTTGGACTTTCCTTCAAGGAAAAGACCTCGAAGGAGATGGACTCGATCGCGTCCACGGCGCGGGAGCAACTGACCTTTCTCGATTCAGTCCCGTTGGGGCGGGTCCTGAAACCGTCGCCCCTGCGACTTCGGAACATCAAGCGGGAGCCTTCGACCATCTATCTGTGCCTGCCGGCCGGACGACTGGCGACGCATGCCCGATGGTTTCGGCTTGTCATCAGCCTCGGGCTGATCGAGCTGGAACGCGACCCGACAATTCCGCCCTATCCCGTCTTGTTCATGCTTGAGGAGTTTGCCGCGCTTGAACGCCTTCGTCCTATCGAGCGGGCGGCGGGATTCTTCGCAGGCTTCGGCGTTCGTCTTTGGGCCGTGTTGCAGGATTTATCGCAGCTCAAAGCGCACTATCCGCGCTCGTGGGAAACATTTTTGGGCAATGCCGGCGTCGTCCAGGCCTTCGGCAATGCGGATTTCACGACGACGGAGTACCTGTCGAAAAGGCTGAGCAATACCCAGGTGATCCAATCTCAGGATACGTGGATTTCATCCGCGGCGATGGATCAAGGCGATACGGGCAGGCGGGAACACATCCGGGATGTGAGGCTGATGGACCCAAGCGAGATCACGCAACATTTTTCTCGCGAAAGCGAACGCCAGCTCATCTTGGTTCCGGGTCGCCCGCCCATTTACATGCAGCGATCGGAAAGAGACAAATAGCGATCAGCTTTGCTCGGCAAAGAATAGGTGATGCGCCGATGAGCTTTTACGAGAAGCTTGAAACCCGGAGCGAGGATGGAACAATCCTCTGCATCGGCGGCAAATGGCAGGAAGAACTCGCGACGAATAAGCGGGGACGCCGAGTCGGAATGTTCCTGGGGACTGTGCTCATGGCGATTGCGGTGCTCGGCGCGTATGCGCTCGCGTTCGTCGCTATCCGTTCGATGCGCAATCCGCCTCCGCTCTTGTTCGACGATATCTCCAATCCCTACAATTTAGGCTTGTTGATTGCAGGCATCCTCGTTTTGGCCGGAGTGCTGTTCTTCACGGTCAAAACGTTCGTCCACATTTTCATGCCGTTCCCCAAACGCTCGGTCCTGTTTTTCCGGGTTGGAACGATCGCGACGCCGCAAGGCACTCCCGATTATCGACGCGTGAAGTCGCTTTCCATTCCGCATTTCAAGGTCAAAAGCATCGAGATCGGACCTGACTACAAGCAATGGAATTGGGTGAAGCGGGTGAACATCATTACCCTTGCGGGCGACACGATCACCATCGCTGCCCGGCTTCATCCCGAGGAAGCCCGCTTAGTCACAGTTGGCCTGTCGCAGGCGTTGGATGAGCTGCGCTTGTCCATTGCGCGCACGGATCGCTCGAACGAGCACGTCGGCGCGACCCATGCGCCGCTGAGCGGCGAGATTTCCGGCGCGCGGCAGATCGATTAGGCCGGTGGAATAAAAAGGCCGGGCTCACGCCCGGCCTCCTGCTTATTCCTGTTCGGTCAGTTCGCGGATGACCGTGCGGCCAGCGACCGGGTATGCGTCGAATTTCAGCGTGAGGCCCTTGCCGTCTTTGTTGGCCCAGCCTGCGCCAACCCTGATCCAGCGCGCCTTGCCGGTTTCGCCGATCACTTGCCAGATGATGTGGCTGGGGCGGTTGGGTTCGTTCGTGTTTTTCATGTTCGTCTCCTTTTGTTTTGGCGGACACCGCGTCCGGCCTGATGGGGACGACAGAGACCGCGCCGCAGGGACGAGGGGTCACACCGGCAACACGGGAGCGCAGCGAATGGAGCGGGCAACCGGTTGATCCCCGCGTCCCGGCGCGGTCAGACCCCATCCTTCAAGGCCGGATGCGGCGTCCGCCACCTTCGATCCGGAGACGTTGAAGCGAACGGTTCCTAAATGCGCGGCGCAACTGGTTCATCGCGAGGCGCGATCCACATGCGCGCTGCGATCTGACGTTCCTCGTCGCCCATGACCTGCAAATAGATGGCGGTGGTTTCCATGCGCGCATGCCCAAGCCAACGCTGGACGAGGTTGAGCGGAATGCCGGACTGGATGGCGTGAACGCCGAAGCCGTGGCGCAGACCTTTCGGCGTCGCCTGCGGTCCTTCCGCGATTCCAGCTTCGCGCATGAGCTGCTTTACCAGAGACCACGCGCGGCTGCGTGAGAGCGGCCAAAGGCGGCGATCCTTCGGGCCGTCATCGAGCGCGTGAACGGTCGCGAGTTCGCGCAACAGGTCCGGGGGCGCGGGCACTTCGCGAATGACGATCACGCGCTTGCGCTTTTTGAGGCTGCGTACGGCGATGAACCCGGATGCGGGTTCGATTGAAGCCGCCGTCAGGGCCAACGCTTCGGAAATCCGACATCCGGTGTGCACGAGAAGAAGACAGAGCGCGCGCAGATCGGCGCGGGGGCAGGACCAGGCCGCGCGCAGGAACCGGGCGCGTTCGTCGGCGGTGAGATATTTGCGCAGGCCGCGCGGCGTGTAGAGGCTTGTCGCCTGCTGATAGGAAACTGGCATTTCAATCGTCCCTTCGGGCAAGGCCGACGATGGGACGCGACAGTTTTGCCTATTCTGTTGAGTTACCGCGAGCACCGCGCAATTCGTGCGTTTTTGGCGTTTCAAACGCTGCGATTTTCTATCATGGGCGCCACACTGTGGCAACGATTTGACGGCCAAATCGTCCTTCACGCGACGGAATTGCCCTTAACGCGACAGAATAGGCAATTCTGTCGAGGCCCGAACTCCCGCAACGAACCAAAGCCTCACGGACAATCCGGGGGCTTTTTTGATTCCAGCGCGACCGATGGGAGTTGCATCATGTCTGACGTGGAAGAAGCCCGCCGCCGAGCGGAAGAAGATCATCGTCGCAACCAGCAAGCGCAGATGGCGACTGAACAGGCCATCCGGAATTCTGAAGAGCGCAACGCCTACAACGCCGAACTGGAGCGACAGCGGCGGCTCGAAGAAGCGCGTCGCAAGCAGGGTTGAAACGCACGCGCGGCGGCGCGGGCGATCCCCGCCGCCGGCCTTTTTGAACATCAGGGAGCAAATCAATGTCTCGTATGAAAGGCGCGCTCGCGGGCGCGACGTTGGCCTGCGCTGTCATGACGGCGGTTTACGCGCAGACGCCTCAAGTCCAGTGGCGGCAGGTGGCGAATACGCCCAAGGGCCTCAATCTGCCGTCTGGCGTGAAGGCCGATATTCTCGGCATCGGACTTGGCGATACCTATGCGGAGGCGACGGCCGCGCTGGCGCGCTTGCGGACGGAAGCCGGCCCCACCAGCCCTCCGCCGCAGGAGCGAAAGACGGAGATTCTGCACCACACCTCAACCGGCGGCCTGCTGGCGTCATTCGTGAGCGACATCATCATGATCCGTCCGCTGCCCGGAACGGGCGGCGCGGGTCGGATTTCGGAATCGCTCTCCGTGAGGTTCAGCGCGCCCGCGTCGGGTCATCAGGTGGTCGCGGTATCGCGCAATCTGACCTACCAGAATTCCGCCGACGAACCGCGTCTCTCGGAAGTGCTGGCCCAGCTCAAGGCCAAGTTCGGCGCGGAGCCGCGCGTGCTGACCGGCAGCGATCAGCGCACGCGCTATCTGCGCATCCAGTATGACAATGGCCGCGCCATCGCGCCTGCGGACGGCAACCTGATGTCGTCGTGCATGGCGCAAACCACGATCACCGCCGCATCATCGATCGCCAGCATCAACACGGCGGGCAATTGCGACGTGGTTCTGAACATGACGGTGACGACGGGGATTTCGCCGGATCATATCCAGCGCGTCGAGTTCGTCCTCAGCGACAACGAGCGGGCCAAGGTCAATGCGACGGCGGATTACGCCTTCATCGAAGCCTACGCCAAAGAGGTCATGCAAGGTCTGCAAAACCAAAACCGGGCGGCGACGCCACGGCTCTGATCGGATCACGACGACGGCTGCCATACGCGCCGTCGTCGTTTCATCCAGGCCGGATCACGCGAAGGCAGCGGCATAGAGCAACCATAGCCACGCCAGGATCGTGCCGAACCTAACAACTCTATCAGTGATCCAATCGCAGACGAACCACGCTCGACGAAGATGCGGTTTGAGCGTCTTGGCTTGCTGTTTGAGGCGATCTGCGATTCTTGCGAGGGCGGCTTTCAACCTGTGAAACGGCGACATGCGGTGGCTCCTTCCTGAGCCACCATTGCCCGCACTCTCTTAAAGGAGGGCTAACAAAACGACAGTCACTATTTTTTATTGAGGCCTGCGACTTTTTGCAGGCGGTCATGCGCTCGCCAGCGTCGAAGCAGTTCCTTGCGCTCATGAGGCGGGAGATATTCGAGACCGGCGAGAGATATGGGTTCTACGGGATCATTGATCTGATCCAGCGCGTCCAGCCTCGTGGGAAGGTCAAAGTCGGCGGGCCAGCCATGTTTCGTTTTGTAGTTCTCTAGGGCCTTGGCAAGTTTGCGATCCGCTTGCCGGACGCCGTTCAGCGACAGTCCCTTTTTGTAAGTCGCATAATTCTCCACGACGAATTGGCAGGGGCTGTACTTCCAATTGGGGCGGTCATCCCATAGCATTTTCGGCGCAGGGGTTTCCTCGCTCGTGAGCGTTTTGAAAGCGTTTGCGGCGGCTTTATATATCTCTGCAAGAATGCCGATTTTCTCTTTAGTCGAGATATCGTCCTTTTCAGAGACCTGCTTTATAAACTCCAAAGAGCCAGCAAGAACTGCGTTGCGAAAATCGCGCTGAATAAGCGCCTCTCTCTCAAATTCTTTTTTTAACCTGGCCACGAATTCATGGACAGGGTGCTTTTCGACTTTACTCGCGCCTGACTCCGGCTGCAATTTTTTCGCGCTGTTCATCAAGCTGGCCCGTTGTCCGGTTCCGAGGAATCTGGCTGCTGGAATCAAAAAGCCCGCTTGCGCGGACTCTGGATACAGGCAAACAAACTCTTGGCTCGTCGCCTCAAAAGGGCATTAACCTTTTGATTCGTCTATAAGAACGAATGTCAGCATGGATTGGGCGAAGTGTCCATTCCAGTGATAGACGGCACGCTCTATCCGGCGCGTCAGCGCGGTTTAGAACAGCGAAAGTTGTCGCACCTTCGCTTGCCTCGCCTTCCATTCAGATGATTTCGCGGCGTGGTCCAGCCACGCCATGGCGTAGGCGACGGGACCGCCGCGCTTTTCCACATCGTCGCGCTGCACGAAATGCGAACGGTAGCCGGTCTTGGTGATCGGCAGTTCGGCGCGATTTTCGGATTTGATCTCAAGATCGGCGACGCAGTATGCGCCGTCGTTCATGACCGCCCATACCGGCGTCCAGGTGATGGTGAGGGTGATCCCTTCCCATGATGCGCTGTAGGTTTCTTCCGTGCGGGTCTCGCGGTCATCGACTTTGTTTTCCATGGCCTTCTCTCCTTGCTGTTCGGGTTGCGGCATTCGCTGCAAACCGACTAGCCAAGCGGCGATGAGCGGGGGGTGGCCGTCACAGGCCGGGAAACGCCGGAATGGCGCGGGCCGGAGCGATGAGCGACAACACGGTCCGGCGTTTTTCGCCCGAAGGGCTTGGCCTTGACGCGCCTGGGGGCGGCACGCCCCAAACGAACGAGCGGGCGGTACGCCCCGATCGGCAGCCGTCTGGCTGCGTATCGCATGCGCGAGGGACTGCGCCTCGTCTCTAGTTCCAAGGGGGTGATCCGTCCTACGGGCGGGTCATCCCTTGCGAGTGACCGAAGCGACTATGAGCACAAGCCAGGTGGCGAGCGTCCCGTAAATAACGATCCTGCTCGCCGCCCAATCACTGAACTGACAGATGCGCCTAATCTTGGATGTGGGTTCGCATAGGTTCCGCTTGAAGCGTCCCATGGCATTGCGAAAAGCCCTGAATCCTCTCAGCGGCTTCAACATGGCGGCGGACTTTTTCCAACCGGCGCGCGCAGCTTGAACCGCATCCCGCGCCCGTTGTTTTTGTCTTACGTAGAACTGGCTCCTCATGATCTTTGGCGCCTTTACTCGACCAACGCTCAAGATCATGTGGCGCGCGCACCCGCTAAAGGACCGTTAAAGACCCTGTCGATCGCGGTCAGTTATAAGCTTCAGAATCTCTTTTTGCGGTAAGAAGCTATTTCTTGAGTCGGCGCGTCTGCGCTTTCCAAATGCGGACGCGTTCCCGCTGGACAGCGGGGGGCTCGGCGGCCAACCCCCGAAGATTGATGTCTGGGCCTTGCTCAGCGATCACTCGATTCATTGCTTGGGCTTTGGTTGGCAGGTCGAAATCCTCCGGCCAACCATATCTTTTCTTGTAATTCAGAAGAGCCTGGGTGAGCTGTTTATCCTCGATATCGCCGCTGCTCAGTCCCTTGCCGTACGTGGGAAAGTTGATTTTTACGAAGTCGCAGGGCGACATGCGCCATTCCGTCCGCTCGGCCCAGAGCGGAATATCGGTTGGGACTTTCGCAAGCTCTTCGACGGCGCGGTTCGCTGCCGCGTAAATCTTCGAGAGGAGTTCGATCTTCGTCTTGGTCGGAAGCGATGCGTTCTGCGCGATTTCCTGAACAATTCCCAATGACCCCGTCAATGCGGCTTTGGCGAAATTCGGCTTGATACGACCCCCTTGAGGAAAAGCGCGCTGGACGAGCTCCCTCAGTTTATGAACAGCGTTCATTTCGACCGTAGCGGGATCGGGTCGTTCCGGCAATTTTTTGAGGCGTTTCGCGTTCATTGCGTTGATCGGCTCCGTGGCGGAGAGAACGCAGAATCAAACGAGCCCGCGGGGGGAACGCGGACTCGGGTACGCATGGAAGTAAGGCGTTATGGTTAACGGCTGGTTTAAGGCCTGAGGTTGGGTTTGCGCCCGCAAACCGGCTAGCCCAGCGGCAATGAACCAGGGAAAGCCGTCACAGGCCATGCGTTCACGCGCGCCCGAAAGGATTGCCTTTGACGGCTGGGGCGGCACGCCCCGATCGGCAGCCGTCCGGCTGCGCGTGACTTGCGCGAGGGATCGAAGCCGAATGGCGGAAACCAGCGCAGCGGGTTCCGTTCACGAGAGCCCGGCCGGCGAAGCCGGCGCGCCCGAGGCATAGAAGAGCATTCTATAGCTCAGGAATCGGTCCATCATTGAGCGATAGGCCTGTTTCTCTGCGGCTTTTGGGATCGACGCGCAGCACCGATCTTACGAAAAATAAGCCTGCAATCTGATTTCTCGCTACAAAAATCAAACTGTGATATGATTTTAAGAGATAAATATCAGACTGTAGTATGATATAAAACCACAACGATCAGGCTCCGCCATGAAACCCGACCTCCGCCACAAGGCCCGAAACAGGCTCGACGAGCGGCTGCTGCCGCTTAAACCCACCGACCGATTCAAGGCTCCGCCCAAGGGCTGGATTAGGGCGGTGCGCGACGCTTTGGGCATGACGGGCGTCCAATTCGCAAAGCGTCTCGGCGTCAGTCCGCAGAGCGTGGACGCGCTGGAGAAGTCGGAGGCTACCGGCTCGATCAAGCTGGAGTCGCTGCGCCGCGCGGCCGAGGCTCTCGACTGCACGCTGGTCTACGCGCTCGTGCCGAACAACTCGCTTGAGGGCACGGTGCGCGATCGCGCCCGCCGGATCGCGCTGCGTGATCTTGGCCGCGTCGCGCATACGATGAAGCTTGAAGCGCAGGGCACCGGCGACGCCGATCTGGAAGCGCGGATCGGCGCCTATATCCGCGACGCCCTCAAGGACCGCGATCTGTGGGATCAGCCATGACGGATTTGTTCCAGGAACCGGACGACGCAACGCCCCTCGCGCCCGAAGAGCGTGAGGGGCTATTGCAAACCTGGGTGACGCATCGCCGCGATCTCAACGAGGCCGAACAGGAAAACATCGTCAAAGGCGCGGCTTGGGCGCGCCGCAGCCGAGCCTTAAGCGCAACGGGCCTGCTCGATGACGCCTTCGCCAGAACCCTGCACAAGCGCATGTTCGGCGACGTGTGGCGATGGGCCGGGACTTACCGGCAGACGGAACGCAATATCGGCGTCGACGCGTACCGGATCGCCAACGATCTCGCGACCATGTTCGACGACGTGCGCTATTGGGTCGAGCACGCCACCTATCCGCCCGATGAAATCGCCGTGCGCCTGCATCACCGTCTGGTCGCGATCCATCCGTTTCCGAACGGCAACGGAAGGCACGCGCGGCTGATGGCGGATTTGCTAATCCAGCGACTTGGCGGCGAACCGTTCAGTTGGGGCGGCGGCGGGCTTGCCGATGTCGGCGAACTGCGCGCGCGATATGTCGCCGCGCTCCAGGCGGCGGACAATCACGATATTGGGCCGCTGTTGGCGTTTGCCCGGGCATAAAAATGCGAGGGGCGGACCGCTACGTATCGATAATCTCGATTAGAACATGTGGGCTGAACTAAGTGGCGACTCACTCGATCTATGTTGCGACGATGGCTGCGAGCTGTAGGGCCACGCACGATTTTCATAACGATAAGAACTTGTCCCGCGCATAGCGGTTTGGCTCCGGAATAGCCCCATCAACGAGCGACGACCCGGCATAGAAAGAATGCGTTTACGGGGCTTCCGAGGGCATCAGAATTCGGGCATCCATGCCGACGCAAATCACGTACACTCCCGATCATGGCTGTCACCAACGACAAAGAAATTCGCGAGGCCCTTCACTTGAAGCGGCTGAGCGCGATCAAATCTGCTCCCAACACGATTGTGATTGACGAGCTGGGATTGGCGCACGCCAAAGCTCGCATTGACGTGGCAGTCATCAACGGCTGTATCCACGGATACGAAATTAAGAGCGGCATGGACACGCTCGTGCGTTTGCCTGCCCAGTTAGAGCTCTATGGACAGTGCCTCGAAAAACTGACCCTGGTTTGCGCCGCTCGCCACATTGAACAAGTTGATAAGCTGGCGCCCGATTGGTGTGGCATCATAAAAGTTGAGAAAGGCCCTCGGGGTGGGATCAGTTTTTCGACGGTTCGTCGCGCTCGCCAGAATCCACAAATTGACGCGTTTCAGCTCGCTCATTTGCTTTGGCGGCCTGAGGCTCTTGAGCTGCTAGTTCGGCAGGGCGTTTCGCAAACCGCGTCAAAAAAATCGCGCAAGGAGCTTTACACAGCCCTTGCTGAGACGATGGATATCCAGCAACTCACAGCCGCCATTCGCGAATTTATGCAGCTAAGGCGGTCATGGCGAGATCGTCCAGCACATGTGTGATGTGGTGATTAATCGCCACGCGTTTCCAATAACTTAGAGTGCTGGGGCCTTTTAGGTGCTTTGCGCACTGATCGATGTAGCTGTCGCCGTCAGAGAACGATGCCCCGCGAAAATTGCCCGAACTGACAATCGTTTTGCAATGATCGTGCATCTGAGTAGGGCTATCGCGAAACGCGCCCCCTTTCCGAATGAACCAGCTCGCCGGAAGGGTGTAAACTACTTTTCCCCCGGCTTTTATGAGACGCATGTCCTTTGGCGTAAATTCAGGATTCACGATTGTGTAGTCACCGTAGTTTGGTACCCGCATTGAGGGTCCAAGCATTCCAACGAATGTCTTATAGAATAACCAGTCGTGCCTCGGGAGTTCTCCACCCGGCTTGTCCAATGGAACCGTTTCTGGATATGCCGATCCCATAAGCACGTAGCTTCGAAAGACGGAAAGGTCACCGAGCAGCGAAAGAGCGTAGATCAGCGCATCAGCAAAGTCGGTGTAGGGCTGATAATTTGGTGCACCGAGATCGACGATCAGGTCCACTTGGTCAGGCGTAACGCCAGACGCTAGTATTAAAGCATCCAACGCGGTTTTGCAGCCCGGCTTCATGACATGCTCTATACGAAGTCGGAGACCCAGTCCTCGCCCATCTCGTTTCACAATTTTTGCGACGGCTGCGTTAATCGCAGCGGTCGCGTCCAGAGACGTAACAGGAACGGCCTTGTTCCCGAGCACGCTCAGCTCGTCAAAGACGTAAGCGATCGGAAGTTTTCCGTCATCCATCTTCTGGGACTGGACCTTCGGGTGAATATCAATCCAAGCGGGCCGCATCCCCCATTTGTCCTTGAACCGCCGAGGAAAGGGTTCGAGGTGCTCTTGCATCGTCTTCTTGTCGCACCATTCCTCGAAATCGAACTCAATTTCCGGAATGACAATGAAAGGTATCACACGGCTTTTGGCGACATCGCTAAGCGAAGCCAGGGCTTGATACTCACCTTGGCGCCATCGCAGCGATGGCACATAGCTATCTGGCGTGACTATCATTTTCGATCCTCCAAAATTGACTCCGAACGCTTCCGGAGCCAATAAGATTGTTAAACATCTGATAGTTTCCCCGCTCCTTCCGAATGCGTCCTGCAATGATGCTAGGATCAACGCCAATTCTCTCTGCGTCAATCAGGATTGCTTCTTCCGTTAACGCGAAACGCGACAAGCATTGCTTCCAAAGGACTTCGGGAATTAGTCGATCTAAAGCAAATTTATCCGCTTCATTCTCGACATAATCGTTCCCTGTCCCGTCCTCTTCGTCAAAGAAGTCAAGGCGTAACGCTGTAAAAAGATGCAGAAATACATGCCCAAGCTCGTGAAAGAGCACGAACCAGAAATTATCTAGTCGATCATAACGCAACGTCAGCGCAACGACAGGATGGCCTGCTGGTGATAACATTGCAGCTCCATCAAGATATGTTCCTGGCAAATGCGGTTCGACGACGAGAACGATGCCATTACGCTTCAGACATTCGCGCGCCTTTATCGGGCCATCATGATCGCGAGTTAGAACTACGAGTTCGGATAGCCAACTATCATTGAGTTGAAACTCTCCAATGTCTTTCGCTTCGCATTCGATGCGCGCGATCTCAAGAACACGAGCTTGCCATGCCAGGAGAGAAAACTCATCTGGCGCGTTTCCGCTGCGAACTTTCTTTCGATGTAATGCAGTTGCAAACTGTGGACCGGCGGCCGAAAAGAAGTAGGAACGCGCGGCTTCAGCGAGATTTGCGCCCCGAATCCAGCCGCGCTTGGCCATTTCCCTCAAAGGGAATCTCGACCAATCAACGTCTCCTGCATCCGACCACGCATAAAGCGCATTCTCTGCAGGGGCTTGGGCAGAGGAGAACGACTGGGAAACCCGAACGTGCAACGCGTCGGCCACCTCGATAATACGTGAAAGGCTGGCACTCATATATTCAGTCGCCTCATATCGCTGCACCTGCTGCGGCTTCATACGCAACCGCTCAGCCAAATCAGTTTGGCTAAGGCCTTGGGCAATTCGTGCTTGTATAAGGACGCGCGGTAAGTCACCGAGAGAAAAGCTTTCGGTGAACGAGACCGAACCCGATTTCAGCAGCTCGTAATCGGCGATCTCCCGTTCGATATCTGACACTTGACTCTCAAGTGCCTTCGCTTCGATCTTCCGCAGGCGTTCGTGCTTTTCATTGTCTTTGTGTACATGTCCGAGAGCAGCTTTTAGCTTATTCGCTTGCTCCATCGAAACGGCATACTGGCGATCACTGAAGATCATGATGTCATCCTCCTTATGATCGTTTCATCGGTGGAAAGTGTGATGCGTAAAATTCCTTTTTTCTTTCCGGTGAAGCGATCGATCTGAAAAAATTCTGTAAAAACAGCTCCGATATCCAACGACATAAGAGTCGACGGAAAAAACTCGCCGCCAAACCGCGCCTTTTGGTTGGCCCGCCCGTTGTCGAAATCGTCAAATACGGGGTCGAGTTTTGTGAAATCCACGCCGACAGGATCCCAGCACGCATCATAGTCGCCAGGGATAGGCTTCGCGGAGACATAACTGCCGTCGAGGAAAACGATCTGGCATCCCGCCTTTGCCAAGTGCAGCGAAGCGTCGATCAATCCCGCAAACAAGAAGCGACGGCGTTCGTTGTAAGCGTACCCATGCTCGATCTCGGCGAATGTCGCCGGATAGATGCCCGGGGGAAGAACATCCCAAGGCGAGCCGGACAGCGTGACGAGTGATGGAATCATCATACAACAATATTGTTGTAAGGCGTCGGATGTCAAGGACATTCGTTGGCTCATTCAGCGAATGGGAAGCCGCAGCCCTACCCGTGATCCAACGGCAAGACACTCGGTCGTGATCCAACGGCGATGCGTTGGCCATGGGGGTCTCGGGGGAGCGCGGAGGCTCCCCTGATGTGGTGACCGAACGGCCAGTCGTTCGTCCATGGTTCGGCGCCGGTGGAGCGGGAAGGCTCCAGGTCCGGCGAGTGATCAACCGGAGATACGGTTGAATGGCGTGGTGACGGCTCGATGCCGGAACCGCGCCACGCGCCGGGGGGATGCAACGGGGACGCGCCAGCGGGTCCCCTTGCCAAGATTGTGCGGTACTACCGCACACATCTTGCGTGCTTCTGATCTCACGAAAAAAGCACGTTCGTTTGACAGATGGCCCATCGGGAATGTGATGCGCTCAAAATGGCGGGAATAGCCTCAAGCTGAGTGGGCGAGATCGGCGCGCCTGGTTTCCATGCTTGGGAGATTGCCTTCAGCGGCTCCTCCGACCCCACGACGATAACGAAGGCGTGGATGCCCGGGTGACGGTCTTCGATCAATGGCATGCCCTCTTTGCTCGGCAGAAAAGCTGCTCCTTCTTCAATCCTGACCGGTCATGTCCCGTAGCGTGGTGTAGCTGGCGCAAGGCCCCACGATCGCCGGCATAGGCCGGGCTGGTCAGGCTGCCACGGCTGGCAGGCCGACACTAGGATCATCGCTCAGGCCGGCCATGGTTTCCAGGGTCATGTAGCGGGCCCGCTGGACGGCCCATTCATCGTTCTGTTCGAGCAGGATCGCGCCGACGAGCCGGGCGATGGCGGCCTCGTTGGGGAAGATGCCGACCACCTCGGTCCTGCGCTTGATCTCGCCGTTGACGCGCTCCAGCGGATTGGTGCTGTGGAGCTTCGCCCGATGTTGCGTCGGGAAGGTCATATAGGCCAGCACGTCGGTCTCGGCGGTATCCATCAGAGCCGCCAGTTTCGGCACCGTTGGCCTGAGCTGGTCGGCGACCCGGCGCCATTGCTGGCTGGCGGCGGCGGCATCGTTCTGGGCGAAGGCGGTGGCGATGAAGGCTGAGACAACGCGCCGCCCGCTGCGGCCGGCATGGGCGAGCGCATTCCTCATGAAGTGCACGCGGCAGCGCTGCCAGGTCGCGGTGAGCACCTTGGAGACCGCCGCCTTGATGCCTTCGTGGCTGTCGGAGACGACGAGTTTTACGCCGCGCAGGCCGCGTCTGGCCAGTTTGCGCAAGAACGCCGTCCAGAACGTCTCTGCCTCGGAGGGGCCGATATCCATGCCCAGCACCTCGCGCCGACCGTCGCCGCTTACACCGACCGCCACGATCACCGCCACCGAGACAATCCGGCCGGCCTGGCGGACCTTCACATAGGTCGCGTCGATCCACAGATAGGGCCAGTCGCCCTCGATCGGCCGGTCGAGGAACGCATGGACGCGCTGGTCGATTTCCTCGCAGAGCCGGCTGACTTGGCTCTTCGAGATGCCGCTCATGCCCATCGCCTTGACCAGGTCATCGACCGAGCGGGTCGAGATGCCCTGGATGTAAGCCTCTTGGATCACCGCGGTCAGCGCCTTCTCGGCCAGCCGGCGCGGCTCCAGAAAGCCCGGAAAGTAGGAGCCTTTGCGTAGCCTCGGGATGCGCAGCTCGACCGTGCCGGCGCGGGTCTCCCAATCCCGCTCGCGATAGCCATTGCGCTGGGCCAGGCGGTCCGGGCTCTTCTCGCCGAAGCCGGCGCCGGCAAGGCCGCTGACCTCAAGCTCCATCAGCCGCCCGGCGGCAAAGCCGATCATCTCGCGCAGCAAATCGGCGTCGGGGCTCTTCTCCAGCAGCCCGCGCAGGTTCATCATCTCGTCGGTCATCGGTGGATCTCTCGGTTCGGGGTTGGTCGTCGCAACCCAAACCTAACCGGCAACCGCCGATGACCACCCGTCAGTTACACCACCAATCGGGACACGACCGAGAGACGTGGAAGCGGCCTGGCTTCTCAGGAAGCGTGCTGCCGTGAGTATGCGCGCTTCAAAGGGTATGAGGTTGTTGACGTTTTCCGGGAGGTGCTGACCGGCGGAGAACAGGACCGGCCGGCCATGACTTTGCTTCTTTCCTATCTGCGCAAGCATAAGAAGGAAGGCCGTATCGTCATTATCGACGATATCAGCCGCTTCGCCCGCGATCTCCGAGGCCATCTGGCGTTGCGCGATGAGCTGAAAGCTGCGGGCGGGCTATTGGAAAGTCCGCGCATCGTGTTTGCGGATGATGCGGACTCCGTTTTCCGCGAGAACATTCTTGCAAGTTCGGCCCAACATCAGCGGCAGAAGAACGCGGAACAGACCAAGTCCCGGATGCGGGGCCGCGTGCTCAATGGCTATTGGCCGTTTGCTGCCTGCGTCGGCTATCGCCACGAACGTCGTCCTGGTGAAGGCATGGTGCTCGTTCGGGACGAACCGACCGCATCGCTCGTGCAGGAAGCACTGGAAGGCTATGCCTCTGGACGGTTTCAATCCCAAGGGGAGGTTTTGCGCTTCCTTGAATCAAACCCGTCGTTTCCGAAAAATCGTTTCGGCAAGGTCCGATATCAGCAGGTCTACGACATTCTCACGCGCCCGGTTTACGCGGGATATGTCGAGGCGCGAAAATGGGACGTGCCGCTTTTGAAGGGGCGTCACGAGGCTCTAATTGATTTCGGCACCCATGAGCGGATTCAGCATCGGTTGACGGAAGGGGCGAAAGCTCCAACGCGCGTCGATATCCGACAGGATTTCCCGCTGCGCGGCATGGTGACCTGCGCCCGCTGCAACACCTTGATGACCTCCTGCTGGTCCACCAGCAGGAGCGGCGATAAGCACCCCTATTACATGTGTTTTGGCAAAGGGTGCCTGCGCTATCGGAAGTCGGTGAAGCGCGCAATCATCGAAGGTGAATTTGCGGCTCTGCTCGAAAGGCTCACGCCAAGCAAGGCTCTGTTCGATCTGGCGCGGGCGATGTTCAAGAACGCATGGGATCAGCGTCTTGCTCAGTCCGCCAACCTTGCTCAAACCTACAAGCGCGAAATCGCGAAAATGGACCAGGACATCGCTGCGCTGGTCGATCGACTGATCGAATCCAACGCGCGATCGGTTGTGGCCGCCTATGAGAACCGCATTGTGGAGATGGAGCGCAGAAAGGTCGCGCTCGAAGAGAAGTGCCAAAAAAGCGGCCAACGGCAGGCTGCCTTCGAGGAGTTGTTCGAACTCGCCTGCCGGTTCCTCGCAAACCCTTCCAAACTTTGGAATCTTGGCAAGTTTGAGTACCAGAAACTGGTGCTCAGACTGACCTTTGCGGATCGGTTGGCCTATTGCCCCGAAAACGGATTTCGAACCGCAAAAACCACCTTGCCGTTCAAGGTGTTAGAAAGGCTCGGCGGGGGAGAAAGTGAAATGGCGCGCCCGAAAGGATTCGAACCTCTGACCCCCAGATTCGTAGTCTGGTGCTCTATCCAGCTGAGCTACGGGCGCGCGCCGCGTTCGGAAGCGACGAGCGCCTCGAACGGAGGCGGTCGAATAAGCTGTTTCGCGGAGGAATGCAAGAGTGTGTCCAGCGGCTTGTGGATGATTTGTCGGCTTGCGTGAAACCGCCGGATCGGCGCCCGAGCGAGGGCTTTATCGGAACGTGGCGGCTGCCGCGATATCGTCGGCGATGAGATATGGCGACCGACATCTCCGGCACAGATGATTCGTGCGGCCGGGACGTGACCCGGCGCTTCAGGCGCGCCGCCTCTGCGTCTTGCGGATGGCGGCGAGATCGATCGGCCGGTCGGGAATGGAGATCTGGAAGGTCGCGCCCAAGGTCCCCTCGGCGAGCGTGATGGTGCCGCCATGGGTGCGCACCAGTTCGGAGGCGATGGCAAGGCCAAGCCCGGTGCCGCCGGGGCGGGTGGAGCCCTGGAACGCCTCGAACAGATGGGCCCGCGCCCGCTCGGGAATGCCGGGACCGGTGTCGGAAATCTCGATCACCGCCACCGCGCCCTCGCGCCGGCCGATCACCCGGATCTGGTCACGCACCGGATCGTTGGGCGCGCGCGCCTCCAGCGCCTGCTGGGCGTTGCGGCCGATATTGAGCAGCACCCGGAACAAGTGGTCTGGGTCGGCATCGACGGTCAGGTCGTCAGGCACGGCGTTGACGAAGGCGATCCGGGCCTCGAGGCCGAGGCCCATGGTGTCGCGCACCTCGTCGGCGAGAACCGCCAGCAGCACGGCGCTGCGCTGGGGCGGCGCCTCATGGGCGCGGCCATAAGACAGGGTCGACTGGCAGAAGGCGATGGCGCGGTCGAGCGCTTGAATCATCTTCGGCGCGAAGCGCTGCACGGTCGGATCCGGCACATCGGCCAGCCGGTCGGAGAACAGCTGCGCCGAGGCGAGCAGATTGCGCAGGTCGTGGTTGATCTTGGAGACCGCCAGGCCAAGGGCCGCGAGCCTGGAACGCTGCGCCAGCATGTCGTGCAGCGATTGCTGCATGGTCTGCAGTTCATATTCGGCGACGCCCACCTCGTCCTTGCGCCCACTCGGCACCATCACCCGGCTCAGATCCTCGGGGTTCTCGCGGAAGGCGATCATCGTCTTGGTCAGGCGCGCCATGGGGCGGACGAACATCAGGTGCAGGGTCAGGTAGACCAGCGCCGCGGTGATGCCGGAAATGAACAGCGACAGCAGCAGGATGGTCTTCGAGAAGCGCAACATGGCCCGTCTGAGCGGTGTCTCGTCCATGATGATCTCGACGAAATCGCCGGCGCGCGGCGCCGTGCCCATGACCCTGAGCGTCCGGCCGTTGCGGGCAAACAAGGTTTCGAAGGCATCGCCGATCGAGCTGAGCAGGGTCATCTCGCGCATGTCGACGGTGACATCGATCTCAGGCAGCTGTTCGGACACGGCGAGCAGGCGGCGCGCCGGTCCGGTCTTCAGGGCCACGGCTTGGGCGCCGGCGCTGTTCAGGAGCTCGCGCACCAGCGCTTCCGGCACCATGCCGCTGGGCGCTGCCTCCAGCACCAGGGCGGCGGTGCGCGCCGAGGACAGTCGATCGTCTAGCAGCCGCGTCCGAAAATTGGCGATGGAGGGCAGGAAGATCAGGATTTCCGCCAGCGTCACGAAAATGCCGGTCAGGATCAGCAGCTTGCCAGACAGGCCGATGCCGCGCGAGGGCACCGGCGCCGCGACGTCCAGATCGGCGCGCCGCTGCTCGGCGAGGGCTTGCGCCGCCGCGTCCCGGGTCTGGTCCTGTGGCGTCTCTCGCGACATGTGTCAGGATCCGATAGGCACGTGGGGATCATAGTCTCAGCCGAACCGCCGCAGAAGGCGCATGATTCGACCAATCCAGGGGTTGCCGAGGCGCGCTTGGAGATAGGTACTCGCGGCGCGCTTGCCTACCTCTGATAAGCCTGGATAGGGCAGAACAATGGCGGCAAGCTCGGCGGCGGTCCCGCCCTTGGCTAGCGCCAGAGCGTAAAGGCCAATCAATTCAGTGGCTTCGGCACCAACGATCGAAGCGCCGAGAAGCCGGCCCTTGGCGGATATGACGAGCTTGATATGGCCCTGGCGCCGGCGCGCGGTGACCGCCCGGTCGTTTTCGGCGAAGGGCCAGCGCAAGCTCCGGGCCTTCGGGTCCAGCTTGCGCGCCTCGGCCTCGGTCAGGCCGACCTGGGCGAGCTCGGGGTCGGTATAGATGACCCGCGGCACCGCGGTGCCGCCGGTGTCGACGGGACGGCGGAACAGGATGTTCTGCGCCACCATCTGGCCGTGCCAACCGGCGACATGGGTCAATTGCGGGCCGCCGCCGACATCGCCAATGGCATGAATGCGCGGATTGGAGGTTCGCAAGGTCTTGTCGACGGTGATGCCGGCGCTGGTGAAAGCCACGCCGGCGGCCTCCAGCCCGAGATTTTCGACATTGGCCCGCCGGCCGGTCGCAACCAAGAGATGAGACACCCCGATCGCGCCGTCGTCGTCGCCGCGCCGGGCGATCAGCCGCAGCGCGCCCGGCTCGCCCTCGACCCGCGTCAGTTCGACGCCTTCGAGAAGTGCGATGCCTTCGTCCTGCAATTGCCGCCTGACCACGTCGACCATTTCCGGGTCTTCGCCGGGCAGCAGGCGGTCGCGCTCCAGCACGGTGACCTCGGCGCCGAGCCGGCGGAAGGCCTGGGCCATTTCAAGGCCGACCGGCCCGCCGCCGAGCACGCCGAGATGACCAGGACAGGCGGCAAGGTCGAAGATCGTCTCGCTGGTCAGAAAGGGCAGGGCGTCGAGGCCGGGAATATCAGGCAGCAGCGGCCGCGAGCCGGTGGCGATGACGAAGCGCCGCGCCGCTATCGTGGTGTCGCCGACGGTGACTGCCCCGGGGCCCAGGAAGCGCGCCTCGCCCTTGATCACCTTGACCCCGAGGGCGCTGAAACGGGCCACCGAATCATTCGGCGCGATGGTTGCGATCGCATCGCGGACATGGCGCATGACCTGGGCGAAATCGATCGCCGGCTCGCCGGCGCGGATGCCGAAACCCGATGCCTGGCGGATGTCATGGGCGCGCCTTGCCGCCGCGATCAAGGCCTTGGAGGGCACGCAGCCGGCATTCAGGCAGTCGCCGCCCATCCGGTCCTTTTCGACCAGCACGACCGGCGCGCCGAGCATGGCGCAGAAGGCGGCGACCGTCAGGCCACCGGAACCGGCGCCAATGACGCAGACATCGGGGGAGAGGGTTTCCGGCACGGGCGTCCTTCGGCGTCGGGAGGCTTGAGCGCTGCTTCTTTGTCGACCGGCTTTCCGGCACTGTCGAGAGCTCATTCGGTCCGGACCGGCATCCTGTTACCGGTCGCTGCGGCCGAGCGTCGCAAGCGAGAGCAGCACGGCCATCGTCATCGCGGTGTCACCGAACCGTTACGCGCCTGTCAGGCTGATCCCGCAGGGAACGCGGGTTCGACCACCCATTGGATCCCCCTCTTCGACCACCTTCCTGGAGCCTTCGATGCGCGCTCTCGTCCTCGCCGCCGCGGTTTTTGCGGCATCGCCTGCCTTCGCCCAGCAGGAATTCCCGGCGACGCTCGCCGGTCATGCCCTGCTGCCGGCGGCGACCTTCATCCAGCCGCCGGCGGATGCGCCCGCCGACCTGGCGACGCCGGGCAAGTTCACCGGCGCGGCGCGCAACGAGGCCGTCGGCTCGGTGATGGGCCGATCCGCCGGCCGCCCGACCGGTCTGTCGCTGCCGTTCCGCGGCCAGCCGGCCCAGGGTCATTCGGGCATCAAGCGCATGCCCGACGGCACGTTCTGGGTGATCACCGACAACGGCTTCGGCGCCAAGGCCAATTCGCCGGATTCGATGCTCTATCTGAACCGCTACCGGATCGACTGGGAGAAGGGCGCATTTGAACGGCTGCAGACCATTTTCCTGTCGGATCCGGACAAGAAAGTGCCGTTCCGCATTGCCAACGAGGCGACCGAGCGGCGCTATCTGACCGGCTCGGATTTCGACCTGGAGAGCTTCCAGATCATTGGCGACAAGATCTGGATCGGCGACGAGTTCGGTCCCTATCTCATTCGCATCGACATGACCGGCAAGGTCGAGGCGGTGTTCGACACGCTGGTCGACGGCCAGGTCGTGCGCTCGCCCGACAATCCGGCGGTCACCACCCCTGCGGTTCCCGGCGGTCCGGTCGATTTCCGGGTACGCCGCTCGAAGGGCTTCGAGGGCATGGCAGCTTCGCCCGATGGCCGCTTCCTCTACCCGCTGCTCGAAGGCGCGCTCTGGGACAGCCAGACCAATGCGCTCGAAATGCTCGACGGCAAGCAATATCTGCGCATTCTCGAATTCGACGTGCAGGCGGGCCGCTGGACCGGCCGGCACTGGAAGTTCGTGCTCGACGAGAACAACCTGTCGATCGGCGATTTCAACATGATCGACGCCACCACCGGCATGATCATCGTGCGCGACGACAATGAAGGCGTGCCGGAGCGCGCCTGCCCGCAGGGCCAGCGGGCCGAGACCTGCTTCCATGCGCTGCCGCGCATCAAGCGGATCTGGAAGATCGAAATGACCGATGCCAATGCCGGCGGCGCGGTGCGCAAGATCGGCTTCATCGACCTCCTGCGCATCCAGGACCCGAACAATCGCGCCCGCAAGCCCTTGTCGGGCGGCGCCTTCCAGTTCCCGTTCTTCACCATCGAGAATGTCGAAGTGGTCGATGCCGACCACATCATCGTCGGCAATGACAACAACCTGCCGTTCTCGTCGAGCCGCGATCCGAACCAGGCCGACGACAACGAAATGGCGCTGCTGCGCGTGCCGGAATTCCTGCGCGCCCGCTGAAGTCCCGGCGTTCAGGACGACAGAGGGGCCCGGCTCATGCCGGGCCCCTTTTTATGGTGTCGGTCGTGGTTCCGATCGTGGCGGACTGGCCGGTCGCCTCCGGCCGGCGGGCCCGGGCGCCTTCCAGGGTTTCGAGCACGATGGTGGCGAGACGGGCGGTGGCGGGCGCCGGCTCCGCCTCGGCCTGGCAGAGGGCAAGTGCGATGGACGGCAAGGCCGGCAGGCCGGCTTCGCCGGGATCGAGCGCGCGGACGCTTGCCGGCAGGCCCATCTCGGTGCGCACGCTCAAACCCAGGCCGGCCGACACGGCAGCCCAGAGGCCGCCAAGGCTCGGGCTGATGAAGGCCGATCGCCAGGCGAGGCCGGCATGATCGAGCGCCGTCGTCGCCGCCGTGCGCATCAGGCACGGTGCTTCGAAGGTCGCCAGCGGCACGACAGCCTCGTCGCCCAGCTGCCAGGGACCGGTCGCCGGCCCGATCCAGCGCATTGGCCACTCGCCGACACGCCGGCTGTTCAGCTTCGCCGGGCCGTCGTCCCAGGCCAGCGCCAGGTCGAGCTTGCCGGCGATCAGCCGGTCGACGATGTCGGCGTTGCGGCCAACTCTCGCCTCGATCCTGACCTTCGGATTGGCGCGGGCGAAGCGGCCGAGCACGTCGGGCAGCAGCACCTCGCCGAAATCTTCCGGCAGGCCGAGCCGGACCCAGCCTTCGAGCTCGATGCCGTTGACCGCAGCCGCGGCCTCGTCGTTCAGGTCGATCAGGCGGCGGGCATAGGCCAGCATGACCTCGCCCGCATCGGTCAGGGCCAGACCCCGGCCGGCCCGGCGGAAGATCGGCGTGCCGGCCTGGTCCTCGAGCTTTTTCAGTTGCGCGCTGACGGCCGAGGTCGACCGGCCCAAGCGTTCCGCGGCGCGGGCGAAACTGCCGAGATCGACGCCGGTGGCGAAGCTGCGGAGCACGTCGAGGTCGAAGGTTATCCGGCGCATTGATAGTCCTAAAAATTGGAATCCTTGATCCAATATTTCCCGATTTTCAGGATTAACGTGCGGCGGCATGATGGCTGCCGTCAAGCCCGTTCCGGGGCCTGGCCTGTCGCATCAGGAGGACGGTCATGCCGTTCGCACGCATCTCGCTTCTCAAGGGCAAGCCGCCGGCCTATCTCGGCGCGCTCTCCGATGGTCTGCATCAGGCCCTGGTCGAAGCCTTCGACGTGCCGCGCGACGACCGCTTCCAGGTCATCCATCAGCTCGAACCGGGTGAGCTGATCTTTGACCGGCATTATCTCGGCGGTCCGCGCTCGGACGACTTCGTGCTGATCCAGATCACGGCCGGCCGGCCGCGCTCGACCGAGGTCAAGCGAGCCTTCTACCGCCGCCTGGTTGCCGTGCTGGCCGAAGCGCCCGGCCTCCGACCGGAGGATGTGATGGTGGTGATCACCACCGGGGGCGCCGACGAGTGGTCGTTCGGCAGCGGCGAGGCGCAGATGGTCGCATCGACCGAAGCGCCTGCGGAGGCCGGTCATGCGCAGCAGCACTGACCGGGCCGACCTGCCCTTCATGCGTGACGACGGCGCGGACGAGATACCGCGGGCTCCGAAAACCATGACCATCATCCGCGCGGGAAGCGCGATTGCGTCTGGCCCAGCTGGCGTCGCCAGCGGGCCGTTCTGGGCCGAGACGCTGATCGCCAGCGCCGGCGATGGCGATCCGACGGTGGTGCGCGCAACCTTCGAGCCGGGCGCCATCACCCATTGGCACAGTCATCCGCTCGGTCAGGTGCTCTATGTGCTGACCGGCGTCGGCCGGGTGCAGCGCGCGGGTGGGCCGGTCGAGGAGATCAGGAGCGGCGACTGCGTCTGGTTCGCGCCCGGCGAGCGTCATTGGCATGGCGCTTCGCCGGACAGTCTGTTCGGCTATGTCAGCATCCAGGCCGTTCACGAGGGGACGGCCGTCCATTGGATGGAACCGGTGGCCATGGGATAACGGCTCAGAGCTCGATCGGCGGCCGCCGGGTCATCCGCGAGACATTCTTGCGGACCGCGAAGATCCGGCCATAGGCGTCGCCTTTCAGGTCAGCGCGATAGCCTTGATAGGCGAGCAGCGGGTCCCAGGAACATTCCTCGTCGTGCAGGATGTCGAAGCCGTCGGCCAGGATGGCACGGATCTGTTCGCGGTTCCGGCGGTTCTGGAATTCGAGCAGCACCAGCGAGGTCTTCGACAGGTCGAGATGGGCAAGCACGTCGCCTTCGCCGCCCTCGATGTCGATCTTGACCACATCGGCCGAGGGCAGGCTCGCCGGATCCACCACGTCGACCTCGTAGGTCTCGGCCATATGGCCGTCGACGAAGGTGTCGCCGGAATAGGCGGCGAGCCCGGATTCGCCGTCGCCGGCATAACGGCTGACGAAGGTGGCGCGTTTCTCCGGGCCCGGAAACAGCGCGGCATTGACGATGGTGATGTCGCGCCGGCCTTCGGTGTTGCGCCGGAGATAGTCGAAAGTGCCGGGATGGGGCTCGAAGGACTTGACCGCGCTGCCCGGCCAGCGGGCGGCGGCCCAGAGCGCGAACGAGCCGACATTGGCGCCGATATCGAGAATGTCGAGGCCGATGCCGTCATAATTGGCCTCATATTCGCCTTCGAGCACGTCCTTGATGGCGAATTCCATCGGTTCAGGGCAGAAGACCATCATGGGGATGCGGGCGACATAACGATTCAAGGGATGGTCCTCCTGCGGGCTTGCCGTCCGTGACGCCTCGGCGCCCCGGCATGATCCGACAAGCTACCGCGCGGCGCGCGCTTTTCCAGGGGCATGCTGGAGATTGCCTGCCAAATCGGCCATTTGGCCACTTCCTGCGCGGTCCGCGAGGCCTTTTCCTGCGCGGTCGAGAAGCGACGATCACGCCACCTGGGGCCGCCAGGCGATGACCCCGTCGGTCCGCGCCCGCACCTCGGGCGAGGCCAGACAGGTGGCGACCGCCTCGTAGCCCGGCGCGCCCGGATAGGGCGCGACCCGGGTTGGCGGACTGTGATTGGCGGGACAGAGAAGGATCGCCTCGTCGGCACCCACGGCGGCCAGGTCGAGGATCGCGGAGGAGCGCGTCAGCAGGAACAGCGGTCGCGCGCTCGGCCCACGCCGGCGCAGCGAGGCGATCAGGGCCTCCTGGCTGGCCTGATCCAGCCCCTGTTCCACCATGTCGATCACCAGGACCGCCGGGCTTTCCGATTCCAGTTCGACAAGCAGGGTGACCAGGGTTTCCGACACCAGGGCGCCGTCCTCGACGAGCCAGGCCAGGGTCCGATCGACCCGCGCCTTGAGCGCCGCATCGGCGTCGAGCCGGGTCCGCGCCGCTGCGCCGCCGTCCGCCAACCGCTCAAGGCCCAGGAAGCCGGCGTCAGGCAGGGCCTCGGCCAGGCGTTGCGCCAGTCGCGTCTTGCCGCTCCCCAGCGGGCCGATGATGTAGTTCAGCGGCCGGATGTCGCTGAACTCGAACCGTTCGCCGCCCCACGGCCAGGGCAAGTCGAAGGCGACACCGAGCTCGGCTGCCGATCCGAGCAGGCGTGTCAGTTCGCCGGCGGCCGGCGCCTTGCCCCGGGCGAGATCGGCGCGCAGGCCGCGGATCTTCTCGACGGTGCCGGCGAGCTGGCGGACCCGGTCTTCGAGCGTGGCTTCATGGGCGGCGAGCGCCGGCTCCAGGCCCTCGGGGTCACCGCTGAGCACGCGTGCCACCTGGGCGAGGCTGAGGCCGAGCGCACGCAACGCTACGACCTCGGCGGCTCGGGTGATCTCGCCCGGGCCATAGGCCCGCCATCCGGCCGCGGTGCGGCCTGGGGCGACGAGGCCGTGCTGCTCGTAGAGCCGCAGGGCCTTGGCTGAGACGCCGAGCCGCCTGGCCGCCTCGGACGGGCTCAAAAAACGGGTGGAAGAGCTCACGAATCACCTCGCTGTTCGCTGACCCCTGGGTCTATCGGGGCGGCCCCAGGGGCCGGGTCAAGCGGGTCTTCGCGGAATTCGCTTGGGTCCTCCCGCGTCGAAGTCGATCGACGGCGGATGAGGGAGCTTGGGTCTCAGCGGGTGGCACGCACCGGCTTGGCTGGCCCGTCGACAATGGCCAGGAACTGCTGGATCGCGGCTTCGACCGGGCCGTCGTTGAGAATGGTCAGGTCGGCCGGCGCCACGGTCTCGACGAGACGGGCCACCCGCGCTGTCGCATCGCCGTCGCTCGACCGGCCGCGTGCCGCGATGCGGGCCGCCAGCACGGCCGCCGGAGCGGTGATCTCGACCACGATCACCGCCTCGTAGCGCCGGCGCGCGGCTTCCAGAATGCTGCGCGAGACATTGCAGACGACGGTGCGGCCCTCGGTCAGCAGGTGATCGATGGCGATCGGAATGCCATAGTCATGGCCATGTGCCGACCAGGACAGCGCGAAGCCGCCGACCCTGGCCAGGGTCGCGAAGGTCGCGGCATCGACCTCGGCATTGGCTTCCGCCGCCGATGGCGGGCGGGTCACCACGCGGCTCGGGAACAGCACGGCATCGCTGCCGGCGAGCCGCCGGCGCGCCGCGTCGATCAAGGTGTCCTTGCCGGCACCGCTCGGGCCGACCACCAGCACCAGCCGGCCCGGCCCGATCCGGGCAGGGCCGTCGAGTGGTGCGCGATCCTGGGCGCCGGGCATGGACATGGTCAGGAGATCCTGAGGCCGGTGCGCCAGACCTGGCGGACCACCGGCTGGTTGCCGACCAGCGCCACGCGCACCAGATCGCCGCGCTTGCCGAGCGCGATCTCGCCGCGATCGGTCATGCCGGTCGCCGCCGCCGGGGTCTTGGACACCGTACGGATAGCGCCGGGAAGGCCGCCCATGGCCGGCACGCCGGCAAGCCCGAAGGCGCCCTGGATCAGGCTGATCGGCACATAGTCGGAAGACAGAATGTCGAGCACGCCGGCCTCCGCCAGCTCGACCGCCGAGACATTGCCGGAATGGGAGCCGCCGCGCACCACATTGGGCGCGCCCATCAGCACCGAGATGCCGGCGGCGTGGGACGCCCTGGCAGCCTCCACCGTGGTCGGGAATTCGGCGATCGACACCTGGTCGGCCAGCGATTCCGTGACGTGCTCTTCCAGCGTGTCGTCATGGCTCGCCAATGCGATCCGGCGGCCATGGGCGAGCGCCACCAGGCCGCGCTTGTTCGGCTCGGCAATGATGGCGGAGCGCGCCTTGCGCGCCTCGAACAGGCCGGTCAGTTCGTCCTCGTTCAGCCCGCTCTTGCCGCGGTAATAGATCCGTTGCTTCTCCTCGTCGCGGAATTGGCGCTGGCCGGGCGTGTGGTCCATCAGCGACATCAGCCGCACGTCGAAGCGGGCGAGATAGTCGGCGGCCTCCTCGACCACGCCGCGCGAGGGGATCTCACAACGCAGGTGGGTGTGATGGTCGGCGCGCAAGAGCCCGGTGTTTTTGGCCGCTTCGATCGCCTCGGAGAGTTCCAGCAGGGCATCCGAAACACCCGGCCGGTCGTCATCGCGGCCAACCCTGAGGCTGTCGAACACCGTGGTAATGCCGGAGGCGGCAATCTGCGCGTCATAAGCGAAGACCGCCGAGAGCGGATCCCAATAGACCTTGGGCCGCGGCGCGTAATGCGGCTCCAGGTGGTCGGTGTGCAGTTCGACGAGGCCCGGAATGATCAGGTCGTCGCCACAATCGATGGCGTCCGACCGCTGCCGGTCCTCTTCGAGCCCGACGATGTCGCCGTTCTCGACGACGATGGTGGCCGCGACCTCGCGGTCGGCGAGAATGACGCGGCGGGCGAAGAGCGACGCTGAGCCCTTGTCGGTGGTTGCTCTCATGGTCGTCTTTGGCTCCTCATGCGGCACGTGCGGCGAATGTGGTGACGTCGACGATGCGGGTCGCGACCCGTTCGCGGACGTCGTCATCGTGGAAAATGCCGACGATCGCCGTGCCGTCGGCCTTCTTGGTGTCGATCAGCTCGACCACCGCGGCGCGGTTCCTGGCATCCAGCGAAGCGGTCGGTTCGTCAAGCAGCAGAATGGGATGGTCGGCTATGAAACCGCGCGCGATGTTGACGCGCTGCTGCTCGCCGCCGGAAAAGGTCGCCGGCGGCAGGGACCAGAGCCGCTCGGGGACATTCAAGCGGGTCAGCAGCGTCCGGGCGCGGGCTTCCGCCTCGGCGCGCTCGATGCCGAAGGCAATGGCTGCCTCGGCGACCACGGCGAGTGCCGGCACACGCGGAATGACCCGCAGGAACTGCGAGACATAACCAATGGTGCGGCGGCGCAGCGCCAGCACGCGCCGGGGTGCCGCGGTGGCGATGTCGACGGTCTCGGCACCGGCCGTTTCGCTGGCGAAGGTGGTTTGGGCGACGGTGGTTTGGGCAACGACGCGGATGGCGCCGGAATCGACGCGGTAATTGCCGTAGATCATTTTCAGGATCGACGACTTGCCGGCGCCGGAGGGGCCGCCGAGCACAATGCACTCGCCAGGCTTCACGGTCAGCGAAACGCCGTTGACGACGGGAATCGTCAAGCCGTCCTGCAGGTGCATGACGAAACTCTTGGCGACATTGTCGAGGGTCAGGATCGCGCTCATCTCGAAAGGGTCCTCACGGCTGCAGGATCGAAGAGACGAGCAGC
Source organism: Phreatobacter stygius (assembly GCF_005144885.1). Lineage (NCBI taxonomy): Bacteria > Pseudomonadati > Pseudomonadota > Alphaproteobacteria > Hyphomicrobiales > Phreatobacteraceae > Phreatobacter > Phreatobacter stygius. Next base: position 1,419,857 of record NZ_CP039690.1, on the reverse strand, counting down.
TGGGTATAGGGCTCGCGGGGATCGTCCAGCACCTGGTCGGTGAGGCCGGTCTCGATGGCGCGGCCATCCTTCATCACCAGAATGCGGTGGGACAGGAGCCGCGCGACGGCGAGATCATGGGTGACGACGATGGCCGCAAGGCCAAGATCGGCAACCAGGCCGCGGACCAGATCGAGCAGGCGCGCCTGGACCGAGACGTCGAGGCCGCCGGTCGGTTCGTCCATGAAGACGAGGCGCGGATTGGTCACCAGGTTGCGGGCGATCTGCAGGCGCTGGCGCATGCCGCCGGAATAGGCGGTGGGCTTGTCGTCGATCCGGTCGCGGTCGATCTCGACGCGTTCGAGCCAGGTCTCGGCCTCGTCGCGGATCCGGCCGTAGTGACGCCAGCCGACCGCCATCAGCCGTTCGCCGACATTGGCGCCGGCCGAGACGCCCATGCGCAGGCCGGCGGCCGCGTCCTGGTGGACGAACCCCCAGTCGGTGCGAAACAGGAAACGCCGCTCGGCTTCCGAGAGCGAAACGATGTCGCGGGTGACGCCGTCGCGCATGGCATACATCACCTGGCCGGCGGAGGGCGGCATCTGGCCGGAGAGCAGCTTCAGGAGCGTCGACTTGCCCGAGCCGGATTCGCCGACCACCGCCAGCACCTCGCCGGCGTGGAGATCGAACGACACGTCGCGGCAGCCGGTGCGGGCGCCGTAGAATTTCGACAGGCTGTCGGCGGTCATCAATGGCTGGTCGGTCATGACGTCGCTCCCGCGATGGCCTTCCCAGCGATGGCCTTGGGCGCCTCGCCCAGCAGTTCGCCGCGATGGCCCTCCGCCCGGCGCTCCTCGCAATGGTCGGTATCGGAACAGACGAACATGCGGCCGCCGCGGTCGTCGGTGATGACCTCGTCGAGATAGGTGTGGCGCGCACCGCAGAGATCGCAGGGCCGGTCGAATTTGGTCGGCTCGAAGGGATGGTCCTCGAAATCGAGCGACACCACGCTCGAATAGGGCGGCACCGCGTAGATGCGCTTTTCGCGGCCGGCCCCGAACAGCTGCAGGGCGGCGCAGTCATCCATCTTCGGATTGTCGAATTTCGGCGTCGGCGAGGGGTCCATGACATAACGGCCCTCGACCTTCACCGGATAGGCATAGGTCGTGGCGATATGGCCGTGGGTGGCGATGTCCTCATAGAGCTTCACATGCATGAGGCCGTAGTCTTCCAGCGCATGCATGACGCGGGTTTCGGTCTCGCGCGGCTCCAGGAAGCGCAGCGGCTCGGGGATCGGCACCTGATAGACCAACACCTGGCGGTCGGTCAGCGTCTTCTCGGGGATGCGGTGGCGGGTCTGGATGATGGTCGCATCCGCCGTCGCCGTGGTGGTGGCGACATCGGAGGTCTTCTCGAAAAACTTGCGGATCGACACGGCATTGGTGGTGTCGTCGGCGCCCTGGTCGATCACCTTCAAGACGTCGTCGGCGCCGAGGATCGCGGCGGTCACCTGCACGCCGCCGGTGCCCCAGCCGTAAGGCATGGGCATTTCCCGCGAGGCGAAGGGAACCTGATAGCCGGGAATGGCAATGGCCTTCAGGATGGCTCGGCGAATCATCCGTTTGGTCTGCTCGTCCAGATAGGCGAAATTATAGTGGGCGGTCATTCCGCGGCATCCTTCAGCGGGGCGAGCCGGTTCTTCTCGGCAAGGTCCTGCCGCTCGGCCAGTTCCTGACGCATCTTGCGGACCAGGCCGAGTTCGGCCTGGAAGTCGACATAGTGCGGCAGTTTCAGGTGTTCGACGAAGCCGGTGGCCTGGACGTTGTCGGAATGCATCAGCATGAATTCCTCGTCCTGGGCCGGCGCGGTGATCTCCTCGCCGAGTTCACGGGCGCGCAGCGCCCGGTCGACCAGGGCCATGGCCATGGTCTTGCGTTCGCAATGGCCGAAGGCCAGGCCGTAACCGCGGGTGAAGCGCGGCGCCTCGGTCGACGAGCCCTTGAACTGGGTGACCATCTGGCATTCGGTGATGGTGAGGTCGCCGAGCGGCACGGCGAAACCGACATCCTCGGTGACGAATTCGAGCTCGACCTCGCCGAGCCGGATTTCGCCGGCGAAGGGATGGGTGCGGCCATAACCGCGCTGGGTCGAATAACCCAAGGCCAGCAGGAAGCCTTCGTCGCCGCGCGCAAGATTTTGCAGACGGAGATCCCGGTCGGCCGGAAAATCCAGCGGTTCGCGGGTGAGATCGCCGACCGGCGCGCCGGGTTCGGCCTCGGGGTTGCGCTCGATCAGGTCGTCATGGCCGAGCAGGTCGGTGACCCGCGGCATGGCCGTGTCGTCGGCCGGCGCGGTCGGCGGCTCGGCGACCGGAGCGCCGGCTTCCAGCATGAAATCGAGCAGGCGATGGGTGTAGTCGAAGGTCGGGCCCAGAACCTGGCCGCCCGGGATGTCCTTGAAGGTCGCCGAAACGCGCCGCTGCACCGCCATGGCGGCGGTGTCGACCGGTTCGCTCGCGCCGAAGCGCGGCAAGGTGGTGCGGAAGGCGCGGATCAGGAAGGCGGCTTCGACGAGATCGCCGCGCGCCTGCTTGATGGCGAGCGCCGCGAGGTCGCGGTCATAAAGCGAGCCCTCGGTCATCACCCGGTCGACCGCCAATGTCAGCTGTTCGCGGATCTGCGCCGGGACGACTTCGGCAATGGCCGGATCGCCGCGCCTGGCATGGGCGAGCAGCGTGTGCGCATTGTCGATGGCGCGTTCGCCGCCTTTGACTGCCACATACATGTCAGGCCTCGCTGATGCGGGTGGTGCGCGGCAGGGCGGCCACGCCGGTGGGGGCCGCCAGCACCAGGTCGACGCCGCGCGGGAACAGCGCGTGGTTTGCGGCCAGGCGCGCGGTGATGTCGGCGGGCAGGCCGGTGACCGTCAGCTTGGCCGAACCCTTGATGCCCGGACCCTCGAGCCTGAAGGAGCGGCCTTCGGTCAGGCTCGGCACTTGCAGGATCAGGGTGGTCGAACGATCCGGATAGGCATCGGTGCCGAGTGCGAAGCTCGAAAGGTCGGCGAGAGCCAGCGGATCAGCGATGACGGCGAAGGCGGCCTGCGCGGGGTCCTGGGCCAGCCTGGCGCCGCTGTGGAAGGTCAGGTAGGTCCTGACATCGTCGGTTGACGCCGGCCGGTCCAGGAAGACCGAGGTCTCGAAATCGGCCAGCGCCAGAAGCACGGCGGCGGCAACCGGATCAAGCGGAGCCGGCGCCTCGGCGAGGCCGGCGACCGGCTGGACCGTGCCGGGCCGGGCAAGCGCGTTCATCACGGCGCGAAAGGCCTGCTGTGCCTCGTGCACCGGATCGGCATAAGCCAGGGCGATGGCCATCAATTGTCTCCCCGCACCATGGTGAAGAAGTCGACGCGGGTCGCGGCGGTGCGTTCGGCCTTCAGGGTCTTCTCGGTTGCCAGGCGCTCGCGCACCGGCTGGAGCACGGCTTCCACCGCGGCACGGTGGGTTTGGTTCTGCCAGAGCGCATCGGCAAGCGCGGCCAGCCGGGCCTTCTCGCCGTCGCGCCCGAGCACGTGGCCGAAACCGATCTCGCCGCTCGGCAGCGCAACGGCGGCGCGGGTGACGGTCGCCTCGCCGAGATTGAACGGCGCGCCGTCGCCGCCGATCCGGCCGCGCACCATGACGAGGCCGATCTCGGGCGCTCGCAGCGTCCGGACCGCCGGCATGGGCGCGATCGCGGTCTCGATCAGCGCCAGTTCGGCTGATGTGGCGCGCGCGGTGATGGCCATGGCGGTCTTGCGGGCGGCCTGGCTGGTGTCGGATCTGGAATCGGTGTCGGTCACTGCTTTGATCATGAGTTGTATATTCATCTAGATGATTATACTTTTATGACAAGGGACCCTGATGATCAAGCCGTCTCGGCGTGATATCGACGATCGCATCAAAGGTGCTCAGGTGGCGCTCCGGCGCGCGGCGCATTTCCCACCGGGGGCATGACAGGCGAATGACGAGGCGAGCGATGCTGGCACGCGGCGGCGGTGTGACGGTCTGGCGGCAGATCGCCGAGGCGATGGAGGCCGATATTGTCGGTGGCGGGCTGCCGCCGGGGTCGCGCATGCCAACCGAGGCCGCGCTGTCGGAGCGGTTCGGCGTCAACCGGCATACCGTCCGACAGGCGTTGAAATCGCTGGTGGAGAAGGGGCTGGTGCGGGTGACGCAAGGCTCCGGCACCTATGTCGAGGCGAAACCCTTGACCTATCCGATCGGCGCGCGCACGCGCTTTTCCGAGATCGTGCTGGGCCAGGCGCGCGAACCGGCGGGCCGGTTGATCGGTCATCGGATCGGTGGCGCCACCATTGCAATGGCCGATGCGCTGGGGCTGTCGCCCGAGGATCCGGTCGTCGTCATCGACAGCGCCCATTTCGCCGATCGCGTGCCGATCTCCTGGGCCATCATCGCTTTTCCGCTGCCGCGTTTCGCCGGCGTGCCGGAGGTCTATGCCGCGACCGGTTCGATCTCGGCCGCGCTCGCCGCCTGCGGCGTGCCGGACTATCGCCGGGCGACCACCCATGTCGGCGCGGCGATTGCCGATGCGACCGATGTCGAACGGCTGGAAGTGGCGGCCGGCCGGCCGATCCTGGTGGTGGAAAGTCTCAACGTCGACCGCGACGGCGTGCCGATCCAATGGGCCCGGTCGCATTTCTCCGCCGACCGCGTGCGCATCACGGTCGGCAGTTGAGCCAAGGATCAGCGCCGGCTGGCGCTGTCGCCGATCAGTGCGTGACGCAGGCGGGTGGAGACCAGATCGATCGCCACGACGGTCAGCAGGATCATCAGGATCAGGGCCGAGACGTGCTGATATTCCAGCACGCGGATCTGTTCGGCCAGATGCAGGCCGATGCCGCCGGCGCCGACAATGCCGATAATGGTGGCCGAGCGGGTATTGCTCTCGAAATAATAGAGCACCTGGCTGCCGATGACCGGCAGGATCTGCGGCAACAGGCCGAAACGCATGCCGTCGAGCCTGCTGCCGCCAACCGAAGCGACGCCCTCGACGGCCTTGCGGTCGGCCGCCTCGACGGCTTCGGAAAACAGCTTGCCGAACGTGCCGAAATTGGCGGTGACCAGCGCCAGCACGCCGGCGAAGGGGCCAAGGCCAACCACACTGACCCAGATCAAGGCCCAGATCAGCTCGTCGACACCCCGGATGGTGTCGAGAAAGCGTCGCGACAGGAAGTGAACGATCGCATTGGGGATGACGTTCTTGGCGGCGAGAAAGCCGAAAGGAAAGGCGAGCAGGGCCGCCGCCATGACACCGAGGAAGGCGATCGCCACGGTCTCCGCGAGGGCATGCAGGTAGATCAGGAACTTCGCCCAGCTGCCGGTCGAGGGCGGGATCATGCGCCAGAGGAATTCGGCGAGCTTGCCGAGGCCGAAGAGCATTTTCGGCAGGGAAAACTCGAGCTGGACGAGGCCGAAGAGCAGCAGCGCGGCGAAAGCGGCAAGCGTCCCGACGACCTTGACGCGATGGCCGAGCGAGGCGGTGAAGACGGCCGGGTAGCGGGTCCGCAATTCGGCCTCGCGGGCGCGCGCCTCGGCGACCACGGGATGCAGGGCATTGGCGGTCATGGCCGGTTCTCCATGCCGATCAGCGCATGGCGGACGCGCTCGGTGCCGAGGTCGATGATCATGACGGTCAGGATGATCAGCACCAGGATCGCCGAGACATCGGGATAGTAGAATTTCCGGATCGCCTCGATCAGGTCCTGGCCAATGCCGCCGGCGCCGACAAAGCCCATGACCGCGGCGCCGCGGACATTCACCTCGAAGCGCAGCAGCGCGTAGCTGACAAAATTCGACAGGACCTGCGGCACCACGGCGAAGCGCACGGTCTGGCCCCAGGTGGCGCCGGTCGCGGTCAGGCCGTCGACCGGTTTCATGTCGATATTCTCGACCACTTCGGCGAACAGTTTGCCGAGCGCGCCGGTGGTATGAATGGCGATGGCGAGCACGCCGGGCACCGGGCCGAGGCCGAAGGACACCACGAAGATCAGGGCGAAGACGATCTCGGGGACGGTGCGGCAGAATTCCAGGAAGCGTTTGGCGGCGCCGCGGAGCCAGCGGTTCGGCGTCAGATTTTCCGCCGAGAAGAAGCACAGTATGAAGCCGGCCATGGCGCCGAGCACCGTGCCGACATAAGCGATCAGCAGTGTCTCGGCGAGCAGCTTCAGCCACTTGTCGAGCCCCCACATCCATTCGGCCGGATCGGCCAGCACCGTGCGCCCGGCGGCCGGGCCATTATCGAGGATGAAGATGCGGCCGATATAGTCGGAGAAGCGCCAGAGATTAGTGATGAATTTCGACAGGTCGACATCCGCCACGACGCCGGCCAGCACGGTGGCGCAGCCGAACAGGACAAGGCCCAGGATCAGCTGTCGGCGCTTGGCGCCGACCGCTTGCCGGTAGGCGCGGGCCAGCGGCTCGAGCTGCTGATCGGGAAGGCGTGGAACGGCGCTCGCCATGAACCTGGGTTCTTCTCGACAAAAAAAGGGTGGGCCTCGAACGGGCCCACCCGGGAGGTTGCTTGAGGGGACGTCAGGTCCGCGCGCGGCGCATCTGATCGACGAATTTCTGCAGTTCGACGATCGGCTCGTAGTCGCGATGGGTGACCGCGTGGAAACCGAGATCCTTGCCGTCGGACAGGCGGTCGAAGGCGGCCTTGGCCCTGGCCGGCGCTTCCATGAAAGCCTTGACGATGGCCGCCCGCGCCTCTTCCGGCAGGGTGGTGATGAAGGCATAAGGCGAACCGGCGATCAGGTCGGACTTGAAGATCATCTTGAAGTCCTCGGCACGCACCATGTTCTTGTTGGCCATGCGCGAGAGGTTGGAGTCGGTCTCCGAGTTCCACCAGTTGAAGGCGGCATCGCAGGTGCCCTGCTGCACGGCGGTCACGGCGTTCTCATGTGATCCGGCATAGACGACGCGGGCGAAGAACTGGTCGGGATTGGCGATGCCGAGCTTGCTCAGAGCAAAACGCGGCACGTTGTTGCCGGAGGTCGAGTTGGGATCGACCAGACAGAGGTTCTTGCCGCGCAGGTCCTCTATCTTTGTCGCCGGATTGTCGGCGCGCACATAAAGCACCGAATAATAGCCGATCGAACCGTCCGAATTGATCGAGGTGACGAAGGGGTCGACGACGCCGTTGGTGACGGTGCGGGCGCGGACGTAGGACGCCGGGCCGTAATAGGCGAGATGGATCTGGCCGGCGCGCTGGCCCTCGATGACCGCGGCATAGTCATTGGCGATGCGCAGCGTCACCTTGGTGCCGAGCTCGCGCGACAGATATTCGACGAAGGGTCCGTAGCGCTCGGTCACGCCCGAGGCGTTCTCGGCCGGGATGACGGCGAACACCAATTCGGGATAGCGGCTCTGCCAGCCCTGCGTCTGGGCCTGGACGGCGGTGGCGGCAAGGGCGAGGCCGGCGAGGCCGGCCAGCACTTTGCGACGGTTGAACATGATCGTGTCTCCGGGATGGGGAGGAAAGCGTCGGGTCAGGCGGTGGCGAAGACGCCGGCCGCCGCGGGAACGGGGGTATGGCTGTCGATGACGTCATCGGCTTCGATGCCGTAGAGCTCGCGGGCGGCCGCGCTGGTCAATTCGGCCGGCACGCCGTCGAAGACGACCCGGCCCTGGGCCATGCCGACCAGCCGGTCGCAATAGGTCTTGGCCAGGTCGAGCGAGTGAAGATTGCAGATCACCGTGATGCCGTAGTGACGGTTGATCCGCTGCAGCGCGTCCATCACGATGCGGGTGTTGCGCGGGTCGAGGGAGGCGATCGGCTCGTCGGCGAGAATGAATTTCGGTTCCTGGACCAGGGCGCGGGCGATCGCCACGCGCTGCTGCTGGCCGCCCGACAGGCTCTCGGCACGCTGGCTCGCCAGCGACCCGATGTCGAACTGTTCGAGCGCCGACAGGGCGATGGCCTTGTCCTCGGCTGTCCACAGTTTCAACAGGGCGCGAGCCTGGCCGACATGGTTGAGCCGGCCCATCAGCACATTGGTCAGCACATCGAGGCGGCCGACCAGGTTGAACTGCTGGAAGATCATGGCGCAGGACTGGCGCCAGGCGCGCAGATCGGCGCCATGAAGGCCGGTGACGTCGCGCCCGTCGCAGAGGATGCGGCCTTCGGACGGCTCCTGCAGGCGGTTGATCATCCGCAGCAATGTCGATTTTCCGGCACCCGAACGGCCAATCACACCAATGAAGGCGCCGTCGGCGATTTCGAGGGAGACGTCCGACACGGCGGCTTTCGCGCCAAATCGTCGGGTGACCTTGTCGATGGTGAGCATGGGTTGAGCCTTGGACCAAGACAACACGGCACGCGGCGAACAGATGCCGGCTTGTCTCCATGTCTCGGCTCTAGGGCAGGCGAATAACAGTTTTGTGACGATGTTGGTCGTCATGGGCAAAGCAAATGGCAGTCTCGATTACTTTTGGATTGTCATTCAAACGTCATCGATATGTCATTTGCGCCGGCAAGACCGTGGTTTTCCACCCAAGGCACGATCCGCGCAGAAGAAAGACCGCCCATGACCACGCTCGACCTCGCGCCATCGATCCACCCGGATGCGATCGTCCGCAACAGCCGCCTCGGTGCCTATACCGAGGTCGGCGCACGCACGGTGATCTCGGAGACCGGGATGGGCGACTATTCCTACATCGTCCAGGACGGCCAGATCGACATGTCCGAGATCGGCAAGTTCTGCTCGATCGCGTCGCACGTCCGGATCAATCCGGGCAATCACCCGACCGAACGGGCGAGCCAGAGCCACTTCCTGTATCGCGCTTCGCGCTATTTCGACGGCGAAGCGGACGAAGCCGGCTTTTTTGACTGGCGCCGGTCTCATGCCGTGGCCATTGGCCATGATGTCTGGATCGGCCATGGCGGGGTGGTGCTGGCCGGCCGCACGGTCGGCACCGGCGCTGTGGTGGCGGCCGGTGCCATCGTCACCAAGGATGTCGCGCCCTATACGATCGTCGGCGGCAATCCGGCCCGGGTGATCCGTCGCCGCTTCGACGAACCGACGGCCGAACGGCTTCAGGCTCTGGCCTGGTGGGACTGGAGCCATGAGCGGCTGAGGCTTGCCTTGCCGGATTTCCGGGCGCTCGGCATCGAGGCCTTCCTGGACAAATACGAGGGCAGGGACTGATCAGGAACGGATATCCCGCACTCCGACTTGCGCGTCACGGCGCCGCAGGCTTAACGCTGACGATCCGGTTGGCTTGATCCCGCGTCAGCCAGCCTCCAGCATCAGGCCAAGGTCCGGCTTCGCGCCGGGCATGCCGTCCGTCCGGGAGGTCTCATGTCTCTCTACCGGCTCGATCGCTATTTCACGCCGTCATCGGTGGCCATCGTCGGCGCGACCAACCGGCCGCGCTCGATGGGCATGGCGCTGCTGGCCAATATGCGGCGGGCCGGTTATGCCGGTGGCCTGTTTCCGGTCAATCCGCATCACCAGGAGCTCGAAGGGCTTACCTGCTACGCGTCGCTTGGCGCCCTGCCGGCCGTCCCGGATCTGGTCGTGCTGGCGACGCCCGGCCGGACCATTCCGGGGCTGGTCGCCGAGGCGGCAGCCCTCGGCGTGCCGGCGGCGGTGGTCATCTCGGCGCTCGAGCGAGACGGCTATGACAGCGCGGCGAAAAAGATCGCCAAGGCAGCGCGCGACCATGGCCTCAGGATCGTCGGGCCGAACTGCTTCGGCGTCATCGCGCCGCATGGCCAAGTCGATGCGAGCTTCGCCTCGCGTGGCGCCAAGCCCGGCTCGCTCGCCTTCGTGTCGCAATCCGGCGCGATCGCGGCGGCGCTGCTGGAATGGGCGCATATGCGCAATATCGGCTTTTCCGGCGTGGTCACGCTCGGCGACCAGCTGGATGTCGATATCGGCGACTGTCTCGACTATTTCGCCGCCGACTACCGCAGCCGCGCCATCCTGCTCTACATCGAGGCGGTCACCGACGTGCGCAAGTTCATGGCCTCGGCCCGGGCCGCGGCGCGGTCGAAGCCGGTGATCGTGCTCAAATCCGGTCGCCACCGGGCCGCCGCCAACGCGGCCCATTCGCATACCGGCGCGCTCGCCGGCTCCGACGACGTCTATGCCGCCGCCTTCGCCCGCGCCGGCCTGGTACGCGTGGCCGACCTCGACGAGCTGATCGCGGCCGCCGAAACGCTGTCGCGCTTCACCGCGTTCCACGGCGACCGTCTCGGCATCGTCACCAATGGCGGCGGTCTCGGCGTGCTGGCCGTCGACAGCCTGATGGATCGCGGCGGCAAGCTCGCCAACCTCGGCACCGCCACCCTGAACCGGCTCGAAGTGTCGATGCCGCCGATCTGGTCGCACGGCAATCCGATCGACATCATCGGCGATGCCGATGCCGCCCGTTACGACGAGGCCATGCAGGCCGCTCTCGACGATCCCAATATCGACGCGGTCCTGGTGATGAATTGCCCGACCGCCCTGCTGCCGAGCCATGAGGCGGCCTCGGCGGTCGCCCATGTCGTGACCTCCAGGCGCGCCAGGGGTGACCGGGTCAAGCCGGTCTTCCCGGTCTGGCTCGGCGACCAGGACGAAGCGACGACGATCTTCGCCGAGGCTGGCTTGCCGAGCTACCCGACCGAGTCGGAGGCCATTCGCGGCTTCATGCATGTGGTGGGTTATACGCGCGGCCAGGCGGCCTTGCTGGAGACGCCGGAGAGCGCCGAGATCGTGCCGCCGGCCGACCTTGCCAAGCTGCGCGCCGCGATATCGGAGACCGTCAGGGCCGGGCGGCGCTGGCTCGATCCGATCCTGGTCGATCGCATCCTGGCCGCCTATGGCATCGCCACCATCCCGATCCGCGCGGCGCGCACGGCTGAGGAGGCCGGCGCCCATGCCGTGGAATTCCTGAGCGAAGGCCATGCCTGCGCGGTGAAGATCCTGTCGCCCGACATCGTGCACAAGTCGGATGTCGGCGGCGTGCAACTGGGGCTTGCGACCCGCGAGGCGGTCGAAGCGGCGGCGGCCGACATGCTGACGCGGATCGCGCGCGACATGCCGAAAGCGACGATCGAGGGTGTCACGGTGCAGCCGATGATCCATCGGCCGGGCGCCATCGAGCTGATCGCCGGTCTCGCGGATGACCGCACCTTCGGTTCGGTCATGCTGTTCGGGCGCGGCGGCAAGGCCGTCGAACTGATCAAGGATCGCGCCCTGGCGCTGCCGCCGCTCGACATGCGGATCGCCCGCGACATGATCGCCCGCACGCGCATCGCCAAGCAGATGGCCGGCTATCGCGACGTCCCGCCGGTCGATGGCGCCAAGGTCGCCGAGGTGCTGGTGCGCCTGTCGCAGCTGGCCGCCGACCTCGCCGCTGTCGCCGAGATCGACATCAACCCGCTGCTGGCCGACGCGCAGGGCGTGCTGGCACTCGACGCGCGCATCGCGGTCGGCGCGCCGAAGGCAGCAAAGCTCGGTGCGGGCGGCCATCCGCGCTTCGCCATCCGGCCCTATCCGAAGGAATGGGAACGCCAGGTCGAGACCGAGAGCGGTTATCGCTTCCGCATCCGGCCGGTGCGGCCGGAGGACGAGGCGATCTTTCGGGATTTCCTCGAACGGGTCGATCCGGACGACCTGCGCCAGCGCTTCTTCGCGCCGATCAAGCAGTTCAGCCACGCCTTCATCGCCAAGCTCGCCCAGATCGACTATGCGCGATCGATGGTGCTGGTGGCGCTGGAAGAGGCGACCGGCGACCTCATCGGCACGGTACGCCTGCATGCCGATCCGGACAATGACAATGCCGAATATGCCGTGTTCATCCGCAGCGACATGCAGGGCAGGGGCCTCGGCATCACCATGATGCGGCTGATCATCGACTATGCGCGCGAACAACGCATCAAACGCATCTACGGTCAGGTGCTGAACGAGAACCACAAGATGCTGGCGCTGGCGCGGGATCTGGGATTCTCGGTCAGCACCGATCCCGACGACAGTTCGTTGCAGCGCGTCGTCCTGGAATTGACCTGAAGGGGGCTTTTCCAAGCCATTTTTGGCGCCCCGGTGCATGGCACCGGGACGCCAGCCCCAGCTCAGCGCGAGATGTGCAGCATCGTGCCGCAATCGGTGAAGCCGATCCGCTGGTAGGTTCGCCAGGCATCGTCGTCCTCGGCTGCCATCAGGAACGGGAAAGCGACGCCCTTGTCCATGGCGCGTCGCGCCAGCAAGGCTGTGACGCCGCCGCCGATGCCCCGTCGCCTGGCGGCCGGACGCACGCCGATCGCCGCGATCTCGGCGACACCGCCATGGGGCGGCGAATAGAGGCCGGAACCCAGAGGTTCGCCGTCGCCGGCCGCACGTGCGAGCGCGACCGCGCCACCCTTGGCGACGACATGACGCAGGCGCTCGACGTCGGCAGCGAGGGTCTCGACGAGGCCATAGGCTTCGTTCTGAACCCGCGCCGCGGCCGCGAGGTCGGCGACGTCGTCGACGATCAGCCAATCGACGCCGGCAAGATCAGGCGGCGGCAGGAGGCTTGTCGGCGAGCAGGTCATCAGGGGCAGGTAGCGCTCGACCCTGAAGCCCGCCGTTTCGAGACAAGGCAGAACGGCCGGCGCCAGGTCCGGGATATATTCGAGCCTGGGCGTGCGGTCTTTCGCCGCGAACAGGGCGACGAGGGCTGCAATGCCATCGGCATTCGGCTCGGCTCCGTCGTCCGGTATCGCGTAGCTGCGGAACGGATCGGCGCTCGCCTCATCGACCATGACGGTGAAGGGCGAGAGGCGAAAGACATTGCTTCCGCAGTTCATGGTGGCGCGAAGACAAGCAGAGACACGGCTCATGGCCGTGCGGTTGTCGATGGTCATGGTGGTTCTCGGCAGACGCCTGTGCGGCGCTTGGACGGGACTCGCAATCCGGCTGGTTCGAGTGCTGGAGGTCGCTGCCGAAATGGCCCAGGGGCGAGATTTCACGTCAGGACGCAAGGGTCCTCAGGACGACGCGACCTGAACGGCCATCGCGGCGGCGATGTACAAGTTGAGGACAATCACAGGCGTCTCCATGCGATGGGCGGCGTGTCATAGCGAAACCCTGAGCCGGCATCAAGCGGGCCAGCGACCATTCAATCCGCCTGTTGCCCGATGCACGTGCTACAGCGGTCAATGACGCGACCGCGCCGATGACGGCGGCCGTTTCGGCCGATGACCGAGCTTTCGCCGGCCGGGCTAGGAGTGCAGGTGTGATGGGACGAGAGACCGGCCACCTGATCGTCCGCCCGATGTCGCGGGCCGCGGCGGATTGCTCATGACCGCGTCCTGGTGGCAATCGGGGGTGATCTACCAGATCTATCCGCGCTCCTTTCAGGACAGCGACGGCGACGGCATCGGTGACCTCAAGGGCATTGCGCAGCGGCTCGGCTATCTCGCGGAGCTCGGCGTCGACGCTCTGTGGATCTCGCCCATCTACCCCTCGCCCATGGCCGATTTCGGTTATGACGTCGCCGACTATTGCGGCATCGACCCACGCTTCGGCACGCTCGCCGATTTCGACGACCTGCTGGCCAAGGCCCATGGGCTGGGGCTCAAGGTCGTGCTCGACTTCGTGCCCAATCATACGTCCGATCAACACCCCTGGTTCGTCGCCAGCCGCAGCTCGCGCACCGATCCGAAACGCGACTGGTACATCTGGCGCGATGCCGCAGCCGCCGGCGGCCCGCCCAACAACTGGATCAGCGATTTCGGCGGTTCGGCCTGGACCTTGGACGAGACCACCGGCCAGTATTATTACCACGCCTTCCTGAAGGAACAGGCCGACCTCAACTGGCGCAATCCGGCGGTCCGGTCGGTGATGGACGAAGCTTTGCGCTTCTGGTTCGACCGCGGCGTCGACGGCTTCCGCATCGACGTGCTGTGGCACATGGTCAAGGCGGCGGACTTCCCGGACAATCCAGTGAATCCCGACTATCGGCCCGGCATGGGCGAGATGCACCGGGTGCTGCAGCTTCATTCCACCGACCAGCCGGAGGTGCATCAGATCGCCGCCGGCATGCGCGCCGTCGCCGATGGTTATGGCGCGGCGGGGCAGGGCGAGCGTGTGCTGATCGGCGAGATCTATCTGCCGGTCGAGCGGCTGATGGATTATTACGGGCAGGACCGGCCGGAGGTGCATCTGCCATTCAATTTCCAGCTCGTCGACGCGCCGTGGCAGGCGCGTTCGCTTGGGGCCCTGATCGCCGGCTACGAGGCGGCGCTGCCGTCGGGCGGCTGGCCGAACTGGGTGCTCGGCAATCACGACCGGCCGCGCGTCGCCACCAGGCGTGGACAGGCCCAGGCGCGCGTCGCGGCCATGTTGCTGCTGACGCTGCGCGGCACGCCGACGCTCTATTATGGCGACGAGCTAGGTCTCAGCGACGTCGCGATCCCGCCGGACCGGGTTCAGGACCCGCGCGAAAAGCGCGAACCCGGGCTCGGCCTCGGCCGTGATCCGGTGCGCACGCCGATGCCATGGGACGCGAGCGCCCAGGCCGGCTTCACGGCGGGAAGGCCCTGGCTGCCGCTCCATGGCGACTGGCCGGCGCGCAATGTCGCCAGGATGATGCCGGAGCCCCAGTCGATCCTGACGCTTTATCGTCAACTGCTGGCGATCAGGCGCGAGCATCCGGCCCTGGCGGTGGGCAGCTTCGCGCTGCTGGAGGCTGACGGCGACGTGCTCGCCTATGTCCGCCAGCTCGGCGCGGAGCGGCTGGTCGTGGCGCTCAATCTCGGAGATCGGCCGCAATGCCTGGAGCTGCCGGCCTGGGCGTGCGACGGCCGGCCGCTGGTGTCCACGCTGGCCGGAGCAGCGCTCCCTCAGGGCGGCGCGCTGTCGTTGCGCGCCGACGAGGGCGTGGTTCTCCGGGTCTGACGACCACCAGGGAAGGGACGAGCCCATGCGGATTGCCATGCTGGCGCCGATCTCCTGGCGCACCCCACCGCGCCACTACGGCCCGTGGGAACTGGTGACCAGCCTGTTGACCGAGGCGCTGGTGGCCCGTGGCGTCGATGTCACCCTGTTCGCCACGATGGACAGCCGGACGGCCGGCAAGCTCGCCGGCGTGGCGCCGGCCGCCTATTCCGAGGATCCCGGCATCGACGCCAAGGTATGGGAGATGCTCCATGTCGCCCATGTCTTCGAGCGCGCCGATGAGTTCGATCTCATTCACAACCAGGCCGATTTCGTGCCGCTGGTGTTCTCGCGGCTGGTCGAGACGCCCGTGATGACGACCATCCACGGCTTCTCCTCGGAGCGCATCCTGCCGGCCTTCAAGGCCTATGACGATCGTGTCCATTATGTCGCGATCAGCGACGCCGATCGCCATCCGGACCTGCGTTATGCCGCAACCATCCATCACGGCATCCCGCTGGCGGATTTTCCCTTCGACCCGCGAGGCAGCGACGAACTCTTGTTCTTCGGACGCATCCATCCGGACAAGGGCGCGGCCGAGGCGATCCAGGCGTCGCGGCGTGCCGGCCGGCGGCTGGTGATGGCCGGCATCATCCAGGATCAGGCCTATCATGATGCCAAGGTCACGCCCGCGCTGGACGGGCAAACGGTGGTCTATCGCGGCGCGCTCGGCGGCGCAGCCCGCACCCAGGCGCTCGGTTCGGCCCGCGCGCTGCTGCACCTGATCAATTTCGACGAGCCGTTCGGGCTGTCGGTGGTCGAGGCGCTCGCCTGCGGCACGCCTGTCATCGCCACCAACCGCGGATCAATGCCCGAGCTGATCGACCATGGCGTGACCGGCTTTCTGGTCGACAGCATGGATGCCGCCGTGGCCGCAATCGGCCGCATCGGCGACATCGACCGCGCCGCCTGCCGGGCGGCGGTCGCCGCGCGTTTCACGGTCGACCACATGGCCGATCGCTATCTGGCCTTGTATCGCTCGCTGCTGGGCTGACTGCCCGCGCCCTAGCCGGTCGCCTTGACCGAACCGGGGACAGGCTTGAGCTCGGTCGAAACCGGCTGCGGCGCGCCGGCGCGCCTGTCGGTGACCACCACCCGGTTCCGGCCCTGGGCCTTGGCCCGGTAGAGCGCGATGTCGGCGGCCGCCAGCAATTCATCGCCGTTTTCGACATGCAGCGGCATGACCGCCAGTCCGATCGAGGCGGTGATGCCATCAAGCGTGCCGCCCGACCAGGTGACGCGCATCCGGCGCACGGCGTCCAGCACCTGGTTGGCGCGCTGCTCGGCGGCGCCGAGACCGACGCCCGGCAGCAGCAGCAGGAACTCCTCGCCGCCGTAGCGGCCGACGATATCGGTCTTGCGGACCGTCTCGTAGAGAATCCTGCCGATGTCGCGCAGCACCGCGTCGCCGGCCTCGTGGCTGTGGCTGTCATTGACACGCTTGAAGTGGTCGATGTCGAGAATGGCGAGCGACAGCGGTTTGCCGCTGCGGCTGCTGCGGCCGATCTCGCGGGTCAGGGCCTCCTGGAGAAAGCGCCGATTGTGCAGGCCGGTCAGCGGGTCGCGGATCGCCTGGCTGCGCAATTGCTCGCGCAGCTCGAGATTGGCGATCGCCAGCGACACCTGCTCGGCGAGCATGGTGGCGAGCTGGTTGGCGGAGGCGCCGGCGGCCGTCGCTCCGGCGGTTTCCGGCATTTCGCGATAAAGCAGGCCGAGCAGGTTGTTTTGCGCAATCAGCGGCTGGCAGACGAAAGCCGACCCCGGTGTCGCGCAACAGGCCGCGGCATGGCTGCAGGTCAGACCCTGGCTGGCCTCCGAGACAGGGAAGGTGCGGCCGCGCCGCAGTGCCCAGCAGGCCTCCGGATGGAAGGCGGCGACGTCGGCTTTCAGCGCGCCCCAATGGGCGCCGCGCTGAACCGCGTCGCGGGCGTCGTTGAACAGATAGAGCGCGCCGGCTTCGGCCGGGAAGAGATGACCGGCATAACTCTGCACCGCCGCGAAGATCTCGTCGAGGCGCTGGCAGGACTGCAGCAGGCTGCTGAGCTCGGTCAAAAGTGCGATCTCGCGGGTGCGGGTCTCGGAGGCATGCAAGGAGGCGGTGAGGCGCTGGTTGGCGTCCTGCAACTCGCGGGCATGGTCACGCCGCTCGGCCTCGACCAGCAGGGCATCGGTCTTGTCCTGGATGACCCACAAGATCTCGCCGGGGCCGTTGCGGCCGCCCGAGGTCAGCGGCTTGCCATAGGCGTCGACCAGGAGCGTCGCGCCGTCCTTGTGGCGGATATGCAATTCGACTTCTGCCGCCATCGCGGTGTCGCGGATCCGGGTCAACGCCGTGCCGAAGGCATCGCCATCGGCGGGGCTTGCGACCAGCGTGGCGATGTCGCTGCCCGGGAGGTCGTCGACGCCGCGGCCGCACAATTCGGCGATGCGCCGGTTGCCGCGCAGGATCCGGTGTCCCCTGGTGAAGAGAATGCCGGCCAGCGGATTGTCGACCAGGGCCCGTTGTTCGGCATTGAGCGCGCTGAGACTGCCGGACAGCCGCCGCGACCGCATGACGATGAGCGACAGCAGGGTGATCAGCAGGCTAATGACCAGGCCGCTGCCGAAGACGAGATTCGGCACTGCGTGATCGAGCTCGTAGGTCGAGCCGGGGCGGGCGGTGAACAGCACGCGCCAGACCCTTTCGCCGACCACCAGCGACCGTTCGGCGGCAATGCCGAGCGGCGACGAGGCGACCGGGGTGACCAGCCTGAGATTGGCTTCCAGGCTGTCATACATCAGGGTCGCCAGACCGCTTTCGTCCTCCGGCTCGCTGGTCATCACGCCTTCCGGCGTCGCCTTGGCATAACCGCGGTCGACGACGCGGATATGCATGTGCTGCAAGGTGCGGACATCCAGCACCCCGCGCATCAGTTCGTTCATGCGATAGACGGTGGCGACGAAGCCACGCAGCGCCGCGGTCCGCTGCAGGGCGGTCTGGGCCGGCTCGCCGACACGATAGATCGGCGCGCGCAGGATGAAACCCTGGCCGCCGGACGTGTCCTGCACCAGCCGGACCGGTGGTGTCGCGACGATCCGGCCAGTCTCTGCGGCCCGGCGCAGCGAGTCCAGCTGGACCGGATTGGCGCCGGCATCGAAACCGAACGCGTTCTCGTTGCCGCGCAGCGGTTCGACGAATTCGACGACGTTATAGCTGGAGCGCTGGCCCGGCGGCTGGACGGTGAAATCCGGCTGGCCGCGCGGATCGACGCTGGTGTCGCTCCTGACCTCGGCCATGAAGGCGTCCAGGTTGTCCGGCGTGACGTAGCGCAGCGACTGCAAGGCCTGGAAACCGGGATAGCGGCGCGCCAGGTCCAGCACGTCGACATAGCGGCGGAACTGGGCGCGATCGATACGGCCGATCGAGGCGTAGAGCCCCTGCATGCTGACCAGCACCTCGGCATGGGTCCGCAGCCGTTCGCCGATCGCCGCGCTGGTGTCGGCCGCATCGGCGGCGAAACGACGCTGCATGTCGGTGGCGATCCAGCGCTCGGCGATCGCCTGGGCGGCGAAGGTCGCGGCCAGACCGGCCAGAAGGATGGCGACTGCCGTCACCGTCATCCGCCGCCCCGGAGGCGCCAGCAGATCCTTCAACCCCATGGCCATGAGCCTCCGGTCCTGGACCCGCCCGCTCCAGGCCAGGTCATGCAAAGCGGCCGCATCATTCCCTGGGGGCATTGATAATGTGTTGCAGCGCGGGATGTCAGTATCGGGGCTCGTTCGGCAGGATGTCCAAATCCTTTACCCGGCGGGTTCGATCGCCGTTCTGAAGTCGGTCCGCAGCGGCTGCCAGGCCGCGACCTCGCGCGGCTCGCGCAAAAGCTCCGGCAAGCCTTGCCAACAGGCGGTGCGATAGGCGCGTCCCATCTGGACCTCCTCGAGATCTCGAGGGTTGGCCCAGGTTTCGTACAGCATGAAACGATCGGGGTCGCCGCCGTCCTGGTGCAGGACGGCGTTGATGAAGGTCGCCTCATGACGCATGGCGTCGAGCACCGGGGTCAGCAGCGCCATGAAGGCGGCCGCCGCGCCGGGCTTGAGCGTGATGACGGTGGTGTAGGTAACGGCCATGAGATTGCTCCGTGGCGGTGAGACGGAGCTTTTCACAGAGTTCATGACGCGAAGCGATGACCTCGGAGGTCATTGCTTTCGCGACCGCCGTGGTTCCCGTCTTGGCGCGGCGGGGAAGGGCCTCAGCGCCGCGGCCGTCGGCCGAGCCGCAAGGCAGCCTCGCGGCCGGCGGCGAGGAAGCGATCCGAGAGACCGGGGTCGGTCACCGCGCGCGCCAATTGCAGGGCGCCGACCATGGTCGAAAAGATCGCCATGGCTGCGGCGTCGGCTGCGTCGCCGGCGAACTCCTCCGGCAATGCGGCCTTGATGATCGTTATGATCGCGGCGACCTGATCGGTCAGGACGAGACGGGTCTCCGCCGGGTGGCGGGCAAGCTCCGCGGCGAGGCTCGCCACCGCGCAGCCGACGTCGGGACGGTCGCGATGAACCGGGCGCAGATAGGTCGCGACGATCGCTTCGAGGCCGTCGCCGCCAGCGGCGCGGGCAGTCTCGACTGCGTTCGTCAGATGGGCGCGGGTGGCGGTCAGGGCGGTCGCGACGGCGTCCTGGACCAGCGCTTCCTTCGAGGCGAAATGGGCATAGAAGCCGCCATGGGTGAGGCCGGCATCGGCCATCAGGCCGGCAACGCCAGCCGCCTCGATGCCGTCCTTGCGGAAGCGCCGGGAGGCCACGTCGAGCACGCGCTGGCGGGTCTCTTCGCGACGTCCCTTGGCATAACGCATGGCGGCTCCCCCGTTCGGCCGGCTCGTCCGGCCTTGATGGAATGAGGGTTATCATATTATATGTCAATGATCATATAAAGAGGAGCCCGACCATGTCCGCTTCAGATCCCGTGGTGATTGTTTCGGCTGTCCGTACTCCGCTCGGCCGGTTTCGCGGCGACCTCGCCGCCGTGCCGGCGCCGCAGCTCGGCGCGCGGGTCATTCAGGCCGCGGTCGAACGGGCGGGCATCGCGTCCGACCAGGTCGGCGAAGTGTTGATGGGCTGCGTGCTGCCCGCCGGCCAGGGCCAGGCTCCGGCCCGCCAGGCGGCGCGGCATGCCGGCCTGCCCGACGCGGTCGGCGCCACAACCATCAACAAGGTCTGCGGTTCCGGCATGAAGGCGCTGATGCTCGGCCGCGACCTGATCACGGCGGGTTCGGCCGACATCGTGGTGGCGGGCGGCATGGAGAGCATGTCGGGCGCGCCCTATCTGCTCGCCAAGGCGCGCGGCGGCTATGGCGCCGGCCATGACCGCCTGATCGATCACATGATGCTGGACGGACTGGAGGACGCCTATGAGGGCGGCCGGGCCATGGGCACTTTCGGTGAGGATACCGCCGAGCGTTATCAGTTCACTCGCGACGCCCAGGACGCCTATGCGATCGAGACCCTCAGGCGGGCCAAGGCGGCGGTCGAGACCGGTGCCTTCGACACGGAAACCGTCGCGGTGACGGTGCCGGGCGGCAAGACCGGCGACACGGTCTTTGCCCGGGACGAACATCCCCGCAAGCTCGACCCGGCGAAGATCCCGACGCTGAAGCCCGCCTTCCGGGCCGGCGGCACGGTGACCGCGGCAAGCTCCAGCGCCAATGCCGACGGGGCGGCGGCGCTCACCTTGATGCGTGCCTCCGAGGCCGAGCGGCGCGGCCTGGCGCCGGTCGCCCGCATTGTCGGCCATGCCACCCATTCGCAGGATCCGGCCTGGTTCACCACCGCGCCGATCGGCGCCATCGGAAAACTCCTGGAACGGATCGGCTGGTCGGGACGCGATGTCGACCTGTTCGAGATCAACGAGGCCTTCGCCGTGGTGGTGATGGCGGCGATGCGCGACCTCGACATCGGCCATGACCGGGTCAATGTGAACGGCGGCGCCTGCGCGCTCGGCCATCCGATCGGCGCTTCCGGCGCGCGCATCGTGGTGACGCTGCTGCATGCGCTGGAGCGCCAGGGCCTGAAGCGCGGCGTTGCCAGCCTGTGCATCGGCGGCGGCGAGGCCACCGCGCTCGCCGTCGAGCGGATGCACTGAGGGCGGCGCAGGGTATACCGGCCACGTCCGCTGTCGCGAAGGCCATGACGGCGGCGGCCCGCGGCGGGGGCAGCCGCTCTCCGCCTGTTCAGGTGAGGGTTTCCAGCGCGCGCGCGCCAACGGCTGTTTCCGGAACACTTTTGGCTTTCGTCTTCCCAGGGCCGGCGGCGATGGTTCGAACGGCGCCCTGGCTCGCGCTGGAAACCGTGGCCGCATAGGCCTCCAATGCACGGGAGACGAGGCGTATGCGCGCCCTGGGTCGCCAGCCCGCATCGCCCAAGTCTTCCATCGCCGCGTGGCGCTTCTCCAAGATCGCCGCGTCGACCTTCAGCGTGATGGAGCGCCCCGGGATGTCGATGGCGATCAGGTCGCCGTCCTCGACCAATCCGATCAGCCCACCACCTGCGGCCTCCGGCGAGACGTGGCCGATCGACAGGCCGCCCGAGCCGCCGGAGAAGCGACCGTCGGTGACCAGCGCGCAATGCCGGTCGAGCCGCATGGACTTGAGGAAGGTCGTCGGATGCAGCATTTCCTGCATGCCCGGCCCGCCACGCGGTCCCTCGTAGCGGATCACCACGACATCGCCGGCCTTGACGCGCCCGCCCAGGATGCCGTCCACCGCCGCCTCCTGGGATTCGAACACCCGGGCGGGACCTTCGAACGCCAGCATTTCCACCGAGACGGCCGCCGTCTTGATCACCGCGCCTTGCGCCGCGAGGTTGCCGTGCAAGACGGCCAGCCCGCCGTCGCGGCTATAGGCATGGGCCCCATCGCGAATGCAGCCACCTGCGCGGTCGCGGTCGAGATCGGCATAACGTTTGTCCTGGCCGAAGGGCACGATCGTCCTGACGCCGCCGGGCGCGGCGCGGTAGAAGTCGGAAACCGGCGCCGCGCTGGCTCCGAGGATGTCCCAGGCATCGATCGCCTCGCCCAGAGAGCTCGTGTGCACGGTCGCCGTGGTCCGGTCGAGCAGGCCGGCGCGGTCGAGTTCGGCAAGGATCGCCATGATGCCGCCAGCCCGGTGGACGTCCTCGATGAAGTAGCGATCGGTCGCCGGGGACACTTTGCAGAGATTGGGTACGCGGCGCGACAGCCGATCGATCGTCGCGAGATCGAAGGCGATGCCGCCCTCCTGCGCTGCGGCCAGCAAATGCAGGATCGTGTTGGTCGAACCACCCATGGCGATGTCCAGTGTCATCGCATTGGCGAAGGCTGCAGCGGTTGCGATGCCGCGCGGCAAGGCACGCTCGTCGTCGTGCTGATACCAGCGTCTGGCCAGAGCGACGATCGTGCGTCCGGCCTCGGTGAACAGGTCACGCCGCAACCTGTGCGTCGCGAGCAAGGTGCCGTTGCCGGGCAGCGCCAGGCCGAGCGCTTCGGTCAGGCAGTTCATCGAATTGGCGGTGAACATGCCGGAGCAGGAGCCGCAGGTCGGGCAGGCGGCGCGCTCGATCGCGGCGAGCGCCGCGTCCGAGGTCTGGGGATCGGCACCGTGTCGGATCGAGGCGATCAGATCGAGCCGCGGCGCCGCCGGCGCGTCGGACGTCCGCCCGGATTCCATCGGGCCGCCCGAGACGAAGATGGTCGGGATGTTCAGCCGCATGGCGGCGAGCAGCATGCCCGGCGTGATCTTGTCGCAGTTCGAGATGCAGACCAGTGCGTCGGCGCAATGGGCATTGACCATATATTCGATGCTGTCCGCGATGATCTCGCGCGACGGCAGGCTGTAGAGCATGCCGCCGTGACCATTGGCGATGCCGTCATCGACCGCGATGGTGTGGAACTCGCGCGGCACGCCGCCGGCGGCCCAGATTTCGGCTGCGACGATGTCGCCGACATCCTTCAGATGGACGTGGCCGGGAACGAACTGGGTGTAAGAATTGGCGATCGCGACGATCGGCTTGCCGAAATCGTCGTCCTTGAGCCCTGTGGCGCGCCACAGGGCGCGCGCCCCGGCGCGCTCGCGGCCCTGCGTGGTGGTATTGGATCTCAAGGGCGGCATCGGATCGGTCCTTTTCGACGGGCCAGGCGTCGCGGCAATGGCTGGCGGCGACGCTAGGGCCGGCCGGGTCCGCCACGAAATCGAAAGTCATCATCACGATCATCCATGGAATCGATCATGGCGCGATCGGGTCTTGACGCTGGGGATCCGGGGCTTGCGGCGCCGCCTGCTTGGCTCGATCCTGGCGGCGGCGCGGCCGCTCGCGGGAGGCGGCCTGCCGTTACGGGCGGGCGACCATGCTGCGCAACATCGATATCGATCTCTTGAGATGTTTTGTCACCATTGCCGAATTGCGCAGCTTCACGCGCGCGGCCGCGGCGCTGTTCAGAACCCAGTCGACGATCAGCACGCAGATCCGGCGGCTCGAGGAGCTGGCCGGGCAGACCTTGCTGCAACGCTCGCCCCATGAGGTGCAGCTGACGCGCATCGGCGAAGACTTCCTGGCCTATGCCCGGCGTATCGTCGCACTCCATGACGAGGCGCTGGACGTGGTCAACGCCAAGCGCGTCAGCGGCACCGTGCGCCTCGCGGTCATGGACGATTACGCGACGATCGTGCTGCCGGACACCTTGGCGCGGTTCGTGCGCTCGCATCCCGAGGTCGAACTGGAAGTGACCACCGGCTTCACCCGCGATCTGCTCAATGATCTCGGCAGCGGCTTCGATCTCGTG
This sequence comes from Phreatobacter stygius, assembly GCF_005144885.1. Lineage (NCBI taxonomy): Bacteria > Pseudomonadati > Pseudomonadota > Alphaproteobacteria > Hyphomicrobiales > Phreatobacteraceae > Phreatobacter > Phreatobacter stygius. The sequence goes on along the minus strand of NZ_CP039690.1, from coordinate 1,396,123 downwards.
CTGGCGACACAGAAGGCCGGCGACGGTCGCGGCGACGTGTTGCGGACCGAACGCACCTCATGGGCCTGTTCCGATCGGCACGACACGCCGACCATCGCGCCGCTGCCGCTCGCCCTGCTCAAGGCTCCGAACATGTATCGGGAATGGGCGCTCGACGCGCTCAACGCCGCCGGCCTGCCCTGGCGCATCCTGTTCAGCAGCTCGAGCATCGGCGCGGTCGAGGCGATGGCCGTCTCGGGCGTGGCCGTGACTGTGGTCAAGGCCGGCACCGCCCGCCCGGGATTGCGCCTGATCGGCCCCGAGGCCGGCCTGCCGTCGCTGCCGGCCTCGGAGATCGCCCTGCATCTGGCCCCCGGCCGGCCGAGCGCCGCCGCGCGTGCGCTCAACGACCATCTGCAGGCGTCCCTGACATCGAACGGGGCGACCGGCGCCGGCATCGACTAGGTCGATGCTGGCTATCGGCCGAATTCATTTCGACGGAGCCAGCCGTCCTCCTACGGTTCTGCCGCGGGCGCCGTGACAGGGTTGGTCCGCCCGCCGGGCAGCCGCGACGATTAGGCAGTTCAACGGGGACGACGATCGGGATAGGTTCCGCCCTTTCGTGGCGGCGCCCGTGCCGGTCCGGCCTGACGGCCGGCAAGGCGCCGGCGCCACCACAAGAATTCGCCAAGAGGAACTCCCATGGACCGCCGCAAATTCATCAAGGCTTCCGGTCTCGCCACCGGTGCCGTCGCAGCCGTCGCGACGCCGGCCATCGCCCAGTCGCTGCCGAAGGTCACCTGGCGCCTGACCTCCAGCTATCCGAAGAGCCTCGACACGCTCTATGGCCTGAGCACGCATCTGGCCAAGCGCGTCGCCGAGGCGACCGACAACCAGTTCCAGATCCAGACCTTCGCGGCCGGCGAAATCGTGCCGGCGCTGCAGGCGCTGGATGCCGTGCAGAACGGCACGGTGGAGTGCAGCCACACGCTGTCGAGCTTCTATATCGGCAAGGACCCGGCCTTTGCCTTCGACACCTCGATGCCTTTTGGCCTGAACACCCGCCAGCAGAATGCCTGGCTGCATCAGGGCGGCGGCCTCGAACTCGTCCGCGACTTCATGAAGTCCTACAATGTGCACGTCATCCCGTCGGGCAATACCGGCGCGCAGATGGGTGGCTGGTTCCGCAAGGAGATCAAGTCGGTCGCCGATCTCCGCGGCTTGAAGTTCCGCATCGCCGGCCTCGGCGGCACCATCCTGGCGCGGCTCGGCGTTGTGCCGCAGCAGATCGGCGGCGGCGACATCTATCCGGCGCTGGAGCGCGGCACGATCGACGCGGCCGAGTTCTCCGGCCCGCATGACGACGAGAAGCTCGGCTTCCAGAAGGTGGCGAAATATTACTATTACCCCGGCTGGTGGGAAGGCTGCGCCAACGTCTCGTTCTTCATCAACATGGAGAAGTGGAACGGGCTGCCGGCGGCCTATAAGGCGGTGCTGGAGGCGGCCTGCGCCGAGACCCTGCTGCTGAGCATCGCCAAATATGACAACCAGAACCCGGACGCGCTGTTCCGGCTGGTCGCCAATGGCGCGGAACTGCGCGGCTTCCCGCAGGACGTGATGCAGGCAGCCTTCAAGGAGGCCCAGGCGCTCTATGGCGAGCTCGCCGCCTCGAACCCGAACTTCAAGAAGTTCTACGATTCCTGGCTGCCCTATTGGAAGAAGGAACAGGTCTGGTTCCGTGTCGCCGAACTGCCGTTCGACGCCTTCGTGTCGCAGCAGGCGCAAAGCCGCTAAGGCCCAGGCGCGATATTGTCCCGGTGGCGCCATTGCCTGGCGCCACCGTTTGCCCTGACGCATGCGATCCGCGCCGGCGTGTGGCGGTTGCACGGCAGGCCGGCATCTCGCGCAAGTTTCAACCCATGGTCGCCGTCGATTTTCCGTGGCAAACTTCTTGTCATCGAGAATGCGGAGAGACCGGCTATGCCCCGCCACGCGCCCGCAACCCACCTGATCACCCATGATGTGACCAATCAGCCACCGGAATTCGGTGGCCGAAACCTGTTCCTGTCGGATCCGGTGCTGCACGAAGCCACCCGCCGCGAGGGCGGCGACTGGGTCGAGCAGCCCTTGTCGGCTCTGGGCGCCGAGATGGGCTCGGAAGAGGTCCTGGCGCTCGGCGAGGAGGCCAATCGCTTTCCGCCCGAACTGACCGTGTTCGACCGTTATGGCCGCCGGCTCGACGAGGTGCGTTTCCATCCGGCCTATCACCGGCTGATGGAGATCGCGATGCGCCACCGCATCCATTCCATCGCCTGGGCCGAGGACCGGCCGGGCAGCCATGTCGCCCATGCCGCGTCGCTCGCACTCTTCACCGAGGCCGAGCAGGGCACGATGTGCCCGATCAGCATGACCTATGCGAGCGTGCCGGCGCTGCGCCACCAGCCCGACGTCACCGGGCCATGGCTGTCGAAGATCATCGACGGCCGCTATGACGCGCCGCTGAAGCCGATCGGCGAGAAGGCCGGCATCACGGTTGGCATGGCGATGACCGAAAAACAGGGCGGCAGCGACGTGCGCGCCAATACCACGCGGGCCAGCCGCGACGGCGAGGCCTATCGGCTGGTCGGCCACAAATGGTTCTGCTCGGCGCCGATGTGTGACGGCTTCCTGACGCTCGCCAATACCGAGCGTGGGCTGTCCTGCTTCCTGGTGCCGCGCATCCTGCCCGACGGCGAGCGCAATTCGCTGCATGTGATGCGGCTGAAGGACAAGCTCGGCAACAAGTCGAACGCGTCGAGCGAGATCGAATATCACGACACCTATGCCATGCTGCTGGGCGAGGAGGGGCGCGGCGTTCCCGTCATCATCGACATGGTGCATCACACCCGGCTGGACACCATGGCCGGCACGCTCGGCATCATGCGCATGGCGCTGGCCCAGGCCCAGCATCATGTCAGCCACCGCCGCGCCTTCCAGAAGACGCTGATCGATCAGCCGGTGATGCGGGCGGTGATCGCCGATCTCGCGCTGGAATATGAAGCAGCGGTGGCGCTGACCATGCGGGTGGCGCGGGCTTTTTCCGGCGAAACCGAGACCGAAAAGGCCTTTGCCCGGCTGGCCGTGGCGGTCGGCAAATATTGGCTGACCAAGCGCAATCCAAACTTCGTCTACGAGTGCATGGAGTGCCATGGCGGGGCCGGTTATGTCGAGGAAAGCCCGTTGCCGCGGCTCTACCGCGAGGCGCCGCTCAATGCGATCTGGGAGGGCTCGGGCAATGTCATCGCGCTCGACATCCTGCGGACGCTGATGAAGGAACCGGCGGCGCGCGAGGCCTATGCCCAGGAACTGGCCTTGTCGCGCGGCGTCGATTCGCGGCTCGACCGTTATGTCGACGAGCTCCAGGCCGGGCTGAAGGGCGTTCCCCAGGAGGCCCAGGCGCGCCACTATGCCGAGCGCATGGCGCTGGCGCTGCAGGCCTCGCTGCTGATGCGACACACACCGCGCGCGGTGGCCGATGCCTTCATCGCCACCCGCATTGCCCATGAGGGTGGGCGTTCCTACGGCATCCTGCCGCAAGGCGCCGACATCGACGCGATCCTGCAGCGGGTAGCGGTGCATTAGCGCCGGGTGCTGGTGCCGCCAAACGCCGCAGCGCTTCAACCATCTGGCGATACCGGCCTTGTATCGTGTATTGACACATCGCTGACATCAGCGCCGCCGACAGTTGAGCCTCGAGCACGGCGTGGGATGAACGGGAGACCAGCGATGACCGACGGCGCCGTGGCATTGAAGTCCGTGAATTTCGAGGTGAACCGCAACGACCTGCGCCAGTCGCGGGTCGAGACGGTGCCGATCGACGCCGCGGCGGCGGTTGCCAGCGGCAAGGCCGTGCTGGCGCTGGATCATTTCGCCCTGACCGCCAACAACATCACCTATGCCGCCTTCGGCGACCAGATGTCCTATTGGGACTTCTTCCCGGCGGCCGAAGGCTTCGGCCGCATTCCGGTCTGGGGTTTCGCCGATGTCGTCGCCTCGGGCGTCGAGGGCCTGGCGGTGGGCGAACGGATCTACGGCTATTTCCCGATGTCGTCACATCTGGTGGTCGAGCCCGGGCGGCTGACGCCCCGCCGCTTCATCGATGTCAGCGAACACCGCAAGGCCCTGCCGGCGGTCTATAACAGCTACGAGCGTGTCGCCGCCGACCCGGCCTATTCGAGGACCGGTGAGAGCGTCCAGATGATCCTCAAGCCGCTGGTCGTCACCTCGTTCCTGATCGCCGATTTCCTCGACGACAACGGCTTTTTCGGTGCGCGCCAGGTGCTGGTGTCGAGCGCCTCGTCGAAGACCTCGCTCGGCCTGGCCTTCTGCCTGAAGCGGCTGGCGGCCGCCGGCGTCACGGTGATCGGCCTGACCTCGCCGGCCAACCGGGCCTTTGTCGAGACGGTCGGCTATTTCGACCGGGTGGTGACCTATGACGCGATCGACGGCCTCGATCCGGCGGTGCCGAGCGTCTATGTCGACATGGCCGGCAGCGCCGCGGTGCTGACCAAGGTGCACCAGCATTTCGGCGAACGGCTGACCTATTCCTGCCGGGTCGGCGGCACCCATTGGGAAGGGCTCGCCAAACGCATGGACCTGCCGGGGGCGCGGCCGAAATTCTTCTTCGCGCCGGAGCAGATCGCCAAGCGCCACGGCGATTGGGGGCCGGGCGGCCTGGAACAACGTTTCGCCGGCGTCTGGGACGAGCTGACGGGGTCGGTCGAGGACTGGCTCGCCATCGAGGACCATCACGGGCCGGCGGCCATCAAGGCAGCTTATCACGACATGCTGGAAGGCCGGGTCTCGCCAGCCACCGGCCTGATAATGTCGCTCAAATCCTGATGACATCGATTGGCGGCAGACCTGCCGCTGCCGCGCGCCAGCTCCGGCCGCTCCGGCTTTGACGGGGGCGCGGCGACGCGCGACACTTCGGACATGGCCATTTTCGCGACGCCACTTGCTCGCCCGGGTCTGCGCGGCATCCTGACCGGCACGTTGGCCGTGTTGACGGCGGCGCTGATCTTCAGCGTCACGGCGGTGGTCGTGTGGACGGCAACCCGCGAGGCACAGCGCTCGATCGGCCGGTCGCTCGCCGACCTCGCCGGCTTCATGCGCGAGGCGCTGGAGAGCGACGTCTATGAGCGCTGGCGCAACACGCGCACGATCGCGACGATACCGGCCTTCGCCGGCCGGGCGAATTCTTATGCCGCGCGGCGCGCCATCCTCGACCGCGTCAAAGCGAATTTCGAAGAGATCGTCTGGATCGGCCTGGCCGATACCAATGGCCGGGTGATCGTCGCCTCCGGCGGCAGCGACGAAGGCTCCGACGTCAGCGAGCGGCTGTGGTTCAAGGCGGCGCGCGATCGCGCCAGCGCAGCCAACGAGAATACCCAGCGGCCGCAATCGCTGACGCCGACCGGCGAGCGTGTCATCGAGATCGGCTCCAATGTCCGCAATGCCGAGGGCGAGGTGATCGGCAGGCTCGGCATGCTGGTCAGTTGGGACTGGCTCGGCCATCTCCGGCGCTCGCTGATCGAGCGTTCGCGCGGCCGCCAGTCGGACCTCGAGGTGATGGTGCTCGACCGCGACGGCCGGGTGATCATCGGCGATCCCGAGCATCTCGACCCGGCCTTGACCCTGACGGTCGCCCGGCGCGCCGACGGCTTCGAGATCGAGAAGATGTCGGATGGCCGCGTGCTGCTGATCGGCACCAGCCGGGCGGCCGGCGGGCGCGGCGTCGACGGGCTCGGCTGGCAGATCGTGGTGACCTCGAGCGCCGAGATCGCCTTCGCGCCGGTCGATACGCTGCGCCGGCAGATCATCGCCGCCGGCGGTTTCGTCGGCCTTCTGGTGCTGATGGCCGGCTGGTGGGTCGCGGGTCGCATCGCAAGTCCGCTGCAGGCGATCGCCGCGCGTGCCGACCGGGTCGGCCTTGCCGATGCGCTCGACGGCGTGGTGATCGAGGTGCCGCAATCCTCGTCGAAGGAGGTGGTGTCGCTGGCCGCCTCGCTGCAGGGCATGATCGATCGCCTGGCCGATAACGAGGAAGCGCTGAGGCATCTGGCCAATACGCTGGAGGTTCGCGTCGCCGACCGCACGGCCGAGCTGGAGACCGCCAACCACGCCCTGAGCGTCGCGCGCGACGATGCGGTTGCCGCGACCGCGGCGAAGTCGCGCTTCCTGGCGGCGGCCAGCCACGACCTGCGCCAGCCGCTGCATGCCCTGTCGCTGTTCGCCAGCGCGCTTGCGCGCCGGGTGACCGGCGACGAGCCGCGCCGGCTGGTCGCCAATATGGAGACGACGCTGTCGTCGCTGCAGGACATGTTCAACGCCCTGCTCGACGTCTCCAGGCTCGATGCCGGCATCGTTGTCGCCGAGCCGCGGGTCTTCGTGATCGGCGATCTCCTGGAACGGATCGCCGCGGGCTTTCGCGCGCAGGCCGCCGCCAACGGGCTCGAGTTCCGGCTGGTGCCATCGCGCCTTGCGGTCACCAGCGACCCGATCCTGATCGAGACGGTGTTGCGCAACCTGGTTGCCAATGCGCTGAAATTCACCGCGTCCGGCGGCGTGCTGGTTGGCGTGCGCCGGCGCGGCGACATGGCGGTGCTGGAGATCCACGATACCGGCACCGGAGTTCCGATCGAGGACCGCGACCGGATCTTCGAGGAGTTCGAGCGGGCCAAGCAGGCGGCGCATGGCCAGAACGACGGGCTGGGGCTGGGTCTTTCGATCGTCCGGCGGCTGTGCAACCTGCTCGGCCATCATGTCAGCGTGGCCAGCCATCGCGGCCGCGGCACGGTGTTCCGGGTCGAAATGCCGATCGCCGCGCAGCCGATACGCGTGGAGGAAGCGCGGCCGAGCGCGCCGTCGGTGTCACTCGCCGGCCGGCATATCCTGATCCTCGACGACGAGCCGATGATCGTCGACGCGCTGGCGCGCACCCTGCGCGACGACGGCGCGACCGTCACCGCGGCCAACAGCGCCGAGGAGGCGACACGGGCGCTGGCGCAGGCCCTGCCGATCGATCTCGCGGTGATCGACCTGCAGCTCGAACAGGGCATAGACGGGCTGGATCTGGTGCGCGGCTGGCAGCAGGGCAGAAGCACCCGGCTGCCGGCGCTGATCGTCACCGGCGCCACCGATCCCCTGACACTGGCACGGCTGCAGTCGAGCGGCATTGCCTGGATGACCAAGCCGGTGGCGGTGCCGGTGCTGCGTGCGACCGTGGCGCGGCTGGTGGCGGCCTGACCTGGCCGCGGCGGGCCGGATGATCAGGCGCGCGGCAGGAGCGCCGCGGCAGCCGCCACGGCGGCGGCGCGGTTGCGTACGCCGAGGTGGCGGAACAGCGCGGCGAGGTGGATCTTGACCGTGCCGTGGCCGAGATCGAGATCGCGGGCGATCTCCTTGTTCGAATGGCCCCGGAGCAGCAAGGCCAGCACATCACGCTGGCGCGGCGTCAGGCGCGACAGGTCCACCGGTTCGGCCGGCCGGTCGGTGGTGTCGGGCGCCTCCGATGCCGGCTGGCGTGGCGGCATGGTGCTGGCGAGCGAGGCCGGCACGAAGATGGCGCCGGCGACAACGGACCTGAGCGCGGCGACCAGGTCGTCCTCGACAAGGCGCTTCGGCACGAAGCCGTTGACGCCGGCGGCGAGCGCCTCGAGCACATCCTTGCGGTCCTCGGAAGCGCTGACCACGGCTATCGGCAGATCCGGATAACATTCGCGCACCGCCGCGAGGCTGGCGGCACTTGCCATGCCGGGCATGGACAGGTCGAACAGGGCGAGCGCGACATCGCCGATCTCGCCGAGCTTCTCCAGCGCTTCGTCCAGCGAACCCGCCTCTTCGACGTCGTCGAAGCCGAGCCGGTCCTTCAGGGTGAAGGCCAGGCCCATGCGGTAAAGTCCATGGTCGTCGGCAATGACGGCGATGCGGCGAGACATGTCCGACAGGGGTAAGGCTCAGGGCGTCATGCTGTCAACGCAAGACACCGCGATCCGCCCGTGCAGAGGCCTTCGGATACGTTTGGATACGTTTTTCGTCCGTTCGTTGGCCCGAAGCTCGGAATTCTGGTCCGGCGCGGGGGCCGCGGGCGACCGGCAAGGGTCGCCCGGGGAGACGTCGCCAGATGGCGCCAAGGGCCGGCTGCCGGCTTTACTCCGCCGGCGTGCCGTGCGGAACCGGAGCAGCGGCAACCGCCTTCTGGCTGCCGCGCCGGCCGAACCAATCGCTGAGGCCGTCGAACATGATGTAGATCACCGGCGTGATGAACAGCGTCAGCAATTGCGACATCATCAGGCCGCCGACAACCGCCAGGCCGAGCGGCTGGCGCAGCTCGGCGCCGGCGCCGGCGCCGATGGCGATCGGCATGGCACCGAGGATGGCGCAGAGCGTGGTCATCATGATCGGCCGGAAGCGCAGCACGGCCGCTTCGACGATGGCCTCCTTCGCCGGTACCCCGTGGTGGCGACGCTCCACCGCGAAGTCGACCATCATGATGGCGTTCTTCTTGACGATGCCGATCAGCATGACGACGCCGATCATGGCGATGACCGACAGGTCGAGGCCGAAGATCTGCAAGGTCAGCAGAGCGCCGATGCCGGCCGAGGGCAGGCCCGACAGGATGGTCAGCGGGTGGATGAAGCTCTCGTAGAGCACACCCAGCACGATGTAGATGACCAGGACCGCGGCGAACAGGAGCAGTCCCTGGTTGGCGACCGCCTGCTGAAACACCTGGGCCGAGCCCTGGAAGCTGGTGGCGATGGTCGCCGGCAGGTTGACCTCGCGGGCCGCGGCCTCGATGCGCTCGACCGCCTGCGACAGGGCGACGCCCGGCGGCAGGTTGAACGAGATGGTCACCGCCGGCAGCTGGGCGAGGTGGCTGACGGTCAGCGCCGTCGGCTGCTCGCGGATGGTGGCGACCGCGTCGAGCGGCACGATGGTGCCGGACGGCGTGCGGACCGTCAGCCGGCGCAGCATGGACGTGGTGTCGTTATATTTGGGATCGGCCTCGAGGATCACCTGATAGGTGTCCTCGGGCGCATAGATGGTCGAGACCTGGCGAACACCGAAGGACGAATAGAGCGCCGAGCGGATCTGGTCGGCGGTCAGGCCGAGACGCGAGGCGGCGTCGCGATTGACGTCGACAATGGTCGACCGCGCCTTCATCTGCAGGTCCGAATTGACGTCGAGGATGCCGGGCAAGGTGCGGATCTTGGCTTCCAGGGTGGTCGCATAGTGGCGCAGGCCCTCGAGGTCGGGCGACTGCAGCGTGTACTGATACTGGCTGCGCGACTGCACGGCGCCGACGGTGATCGACTGGATCGGCTGGAAGAAGGCCTGGATGCCCGGGATCTGGGCGGTGGTCCGGCGCAGGCGCTGGATCACCTCGTTGGCGCTGGTCTTGCGTTCGGGCTTGGCGCGCAGCGTGATGAACATGCGCCCGGAATTCTGGGTGTTGGCGGCATTGCCGCCGCCGACCGTCGAGTTCACCGAAATGACATCCGGGTCCCGGCTGATCGCCGCGGCGAGTTCCTGCTGGCGGGTCACCATGGCGTCGAACGAGGCGTCATCCGGACCGAGCGTCGAGGCGGTGATCAAGCCGTTGTCCTCGACCGGGAAGAAGCCCTTCGGAATGTCGCGGAACAGCATGAAGGTGAAGACGAAGGTCGCAATGGTCACGCCGATCATGATGACCGGCATGTTGACGACCTTGCGCAAAGCCCAGCCGTAACCGCGGGTCAGGCCGGTGAAGAAGGTCTCGAACAGGCGCAGCGGCAGGATCGGCTTCGCTTCGTGGTCGATCGGCTTCAGGAGCCGCGAGCAGAGCATCGGCGTCAGCGTCAGCGATACGACGCCCGAGATCAGGATGGCCATGGAAATGACCAGGCCGAACTCGGTGAACATGCGTCCGACCACGCCGCCCATGAACAGCACGGGGATGAACACCGCGACCAGCGAGATGGTCATCGAGACGATGGTGAAACCGACCTCGCGCGAACCGACCAGCGCCGCCTGGAACGGCTCCATGCCCTCCTCGATATGGCGCATGATGTTTTCGAGCATGACGATCGCGTCGTCGACGACGAAGCCGACGGCGAGCGTCAGGGCCAGCAGCGAGATGTTGTCGATGGAATGGCCGAGCACATACATGCCGGCGAAGGTGCCGATCAGCGAGATCGGCAGTGCCACCGCGGGAATGATGGTGGCGCGGACGCTTTTCAGGAAGAACCAGATCACCAGCACGACCAGGCCGCCGGCCAGCAGCAGCGAGAACTCGACGTCCTCGATCGAGGCACGGATCGACTCGGAACGGTCGTTGAGCACCTTGATTTCATAAGAGGCCGGCGCCTCGCCCTGGATCTGCGGCAGCAGCGCGCGGATGCGATCGACCACCTCGACCGTATTGGCGTCCGGCTGGCGCTGGACGGCGAGCACCAGCGAGCGCTTGCCGTCGAGCCAGGAGGCGACGCGGTCGTTCTCGACGCCGTCGACCGGGGTCGCGACATCCGAGACGCGCACCGGCGCGCCGTTCTGCCAGGCGACGATCACCGGCCCGTAGTCGGCGGCGCGGTTGACCGGACCGGTCGCATCGAGGATCGCCGAGCGGGCGCCCTCGTTGACCGAGCCGACCGGGCGGTTGGAATTGGCGTTGACCAGGGCATTCTGGAGATCGGCGAGACTGAGCCCGCGGGCGGCGAGCTGGTCGAGATCGGCGCGGATGCGCACGGCATATTTCTGGCTGCCGAAGACCAACACCTGGGCGACGCCCGGCAAGGTCGAAATGCGCGGCATGATGGCCGAATTGGAGAAGCGATCGAGATCGGACAGCTTGGCGATATCCGAGGCGATCGACAGGAAAACGATCGCCTGGTCGGCCGGGTTGACCTTCCTGAAGCTCGGCGGCGTCGGCATGTCGACCGGCAGGCGGCGCATGGCGGCCGAGATCTGCGATTGAACGTCGAGAGCAGCGCCGTCGATGTTGCGGTTGAGGTCGAACTGCAAGACGATCGAGGTATTGCCGAGCGACGAGGTCGAGGTCATCGACGAGATGCCGGCGATCGTCGAGAACTGCTTCTCGAGGATCAGGGCGACCGAGGATGCCATGGTTTCCGGGCTGGCGCCGGGCAGCTGGGCCTGGACCTGGATGGTCGGAAAGTCGACCCGCGGCAGCGCCGCGACCGGCAATTGCTTGTAGCCGAACATGCCGGCGGCGATGAACGAGACCATCAGCAGGATGGTCATGACCGGTCGGCGGATGCAGAGCTCGGAAAGCATGGTCCTGACCTCCCTCAGCTCTGCTTGCCGGGAACCGGTGTTTCGGTCGCCGCGGCATTCGGCCGGGCGACCACCGGAATGCCCGCGACGAGGCGGAGCTGGCCCGAGGTGATCACGTCTTCGCCGCCGTTGAGGCCCTTGGAAATGATCGCGACATCACCCGCCGAGCGGGCGACCGTGACATTGACGATGGCCGCGCGGCCGTCGCGGACGGCAAAGACATAGGGCCCGTTCTGGCCGACCTGCAGGGCGGCCGAGGGGATCACCACGGCATCGTTCTCGACGCCGAGCGTCACCTTGACCGGCACGAAGGCCCCGGGCCAGAGCTGCTCCGCGCCGTTCTCCATGCGCGCCTTGGCGATCACCGTGCCGGTGGTCTGATCGATGGTGTTCTCGATGAAGGCGATGGCGCCGCGCGAGGTCCGGCCGCCGATGGTGGCCTCGACGATGATCTGGCTCCCGGTGGCGGTGGCGCCCAGGACCGCGCGCATTTCGTAGAAGGTGTTCTGCGGCACGGCGAAGGCGATATAGATCGGGTCGATCTGGTTGACGGTGGCGAGCGGCGCGGTATCGGCCGAGCGGACGAAGGCGCCGGGCTTGGCGAGGATCGAGCCGATCCGGCCGGAGACCGGCGCGGTGATCTGGGTATAGGTCAGCTGGGCGACCAGGGCCTCGCGGTTCGCCTCGTTGGCGGTCAGCTGGGCCTGCAAGGACTTCAGCGCGGTAATGGCATTGTCGCGCGCGACCTCCGACCCGACGCGCCGGTTGGCGAGATCGGTGGCGCGGTCGCGGTCGCGGGTGGCCTGTTCGATCTGCGCCTTGTCCCTGACGATCTGGGCTTCCATCTGGCCGATCTGGGCGCGCAGGATGCGGTCGTCGAGGCTGAACAGCAATTCGCCTTGCTTGACCTGGGCGCCCTCGGCGACATGCACGGCGACGACCTGGGTGTCGAGCCGCGGCTTGATCTGGATCGAGGCGATCGGCTGCACCGTGCCGATGGCGTCGACGGTGATCGGCATCGGCCGGCGCTCGGCGCGGGCAAGCGTCACCGGCACGGCGGCCGGGCCGGTGGCGCGGCGGGTGGCAGCCTCGGCGGCCGGGGTGTCGCGCTTCAGCAGTCCTTGCGCCTTGACATAGGCCTGTTCGGCAAGGTCGGGACGCCAGGTCGCGATGCCTCCGGCAATGGCGAGCAATCCGAAAACGATGACAACCCTGAGCATGCGACCATTCCTTCGAGAACGCGTGGGGTCGCCTCACGTCGCAGGCGATCACGCAGACCTGGTTTCCCAAGGGTCACCATAGGCCTTGTCTGATCCAGAGGACATTCGGCCCGATGGCCTAGACCATGTCCTGCGGCTGATCTCGCGGCCGGGGCGCCCCGGCGATTGCGCTTGCCGGCGCATCGCGCTAGCGCTCAGTCCATGGAAACGCACGCATCGGATATGGCGGAGGCGGCCGAAGCACTCAGGCGCCGCTTCCTGGCGAACCGGCCGGTGCGCACCGCATCGCTGATCGTCACCCTGTTCGGCGACGCCATCGTGCCGCGCGGCGGCGAATTGTCGATCCGCGCCCTGATCGACCTGATGGGGGGCCTCGGCATCGAGGCAGGCGCGGTCCGCACCGCCATGTCGCGGCTCGGCGCCGACGGCCTGTTCGTCAAGCGCAGCGTCGGCAAGCGGCCGCGCTATCGCCTGTCGGGGTCGGCCGAGCGAACCTTCGCGGGTGCCTTCCGGCGCGTCTATGCGGGCGAGCGGCCGGCGGCTGGCGGCGGCTTCAGGATCGCCATCGTTCCGGCGCAGGCTAAAAAGGCGCTGGATGTCGAAGACCTCGCTGCCGCCGGTTACCGGTCCTTCGTGCCCGGGGTTTTCGTCGCTCCGGCATCGGTGAGCCCAGCCAGGCTGCCGGCCGGCGCTTTCCTGCTCGACGCCTCGGCCGACGACGAGACGACGCGGCGCATCGCCACCGACATTCTCGGAATGGCCGGCATCACCGAGGCTTACCGGCGCTTCGTCGGCGACCACGTCGCGCTGGCCGGCGCGATCGGTGGTGGTGCCGGCCTGAGGCCGGCCGATGCCTTCGCATTGCGGATCCTCAGCGTCCACGCGTTCCGGCGGATCGTCATCCGCGATCCCGGCCTGCCGGAAGACCTGCTGCCACCGGATCGGCCCGACCGCCAGGCCCGCGGCCTCGTCGCGGCGCTTTATGCAGCCCTGGCCGAGGCGTCCGAGGTCCATCTCGACCAGGTCGCCGCTGCCGATGCCGAGCCGCTGACGCCGTCCGTCATTGATCTCGCCAGCCGTTTCAGGGGTCTCTGACGCCGCGGTCTCGCTGCGCCGCAGCAATGCTTTTTGATGTCGTGTTACGAAAAATATTGACTTATAGAATTTTTGTAACATAGTGGCACGAACCCTCCGGAGGTGCGCCATGTACACGCAGGCCCTGAACGTTAGGGATGACGGACCGGTCCCGGTCGACGAGGTCAGGGACGGCCGTTTCCAGGCACGCATCGACCGCGACGAGAAGATCGAGCCGAATGATTGGATGCCGGAGAAATACCGGCGCACCCTGATCCGGCAGATCTCGCAGCACGCCCATTCGGAAATCATCGGCATGCTGCCGGAAGGCAATTGGATCACCCGCGCGCCGAGCCTGAAGCGCAAGGCGGCGCTGCTCGCCAAGGTCCAGGACGAAGGCGGCCACGGGCTCTATCTCTATTCGGCCGCCGAGACGCTCGGCATCAGCCGCGAGGAGATGAACGAGCAGCTGAATACCGGCAAGGCGCGCTATTCCTCGATCTTCAACTATCCGACCCTGACCTGGGCCGATATCGGCATGGTCGGCTGGCTGGTCGACGGCGCGGCGATCATGAACCAGATCCCGCTGTGCCGGACGAGCTACGGCCCCTATGCCCGCGCCATGGTGCGGATCTGCAAGGAGGAGAGCTTCCACCAGCGCCAGGGCTACGAGATCGTCATGACGCTGGCGCGCGGCACGGCGGACCAGAAGGCCATGGCGCAGGATGCGCTGAACCGGTGGTGGTGGCCGGCCTTGATGATGTTCGGCCCGCCGGACGCCGAAAGCCTGCACACCGATCAGAACATGGCCTGGCGGATCAAGCGCTTCTCCAATGACGAGCTGCGCCAGAAATTCATCGATGCGACCGTGCCGCAGGGCCATTTCCTCGGCCTCGAATTTCCCGACAAGGACCTCGCCTTCGATGAGGCGACCGGCCACTGGCGCTTCGGCGCCATCGACTGGGACGAGTTCAAGCGCGTGCTGGCCGGCGAGGGCCCGTGCAACCGCCAGCGGCTGGCCCAGCGCAACCGATCGCACGAGGCTGGCGCCTGGGTGCGCGAGGCGGCGCTGGCGCATGCCAAGAAGCGCGCCGCGCGTCGTCTCGCCCAGGCTGCCGAGTGAACCCGCGGAGCAATCATGATGACCACGCAAAACTGGCCGCTCTGGGAAGTCTTCATCCGCTCGCGCAACGGCATGGCGCATCGCCATGTCGGCTCGCTGCACGCGGTCGATGCGCCAATGGCGCTGCAGGCGGCGCGCGACACCTATACTCGGCGCGGCGAGGGGCTTTCGATCTGGGTCGTGCCGTCGCAGGCGATCACCGCCTCGGATCCGGCCGACAAGGACATGCTGTTCGAGCCGACGGCGTCGAAGATCTACCGGCATCCGACCTTCTATGAAGTGCCTGACGATGTCGGACACATGTGAGGACGTGAGGTCATGACCGACGGTCCGCTGTTTCTCGCTACCCTCAGGCTCGCCGACGACGCCCTGGTGCTCGGCCATCGCCTGTCGGAATGGTGCGGCCATGCGCCGGTGCTGGAAGAGGACCTGGCGCTCGCCAATCTCGGCCTCGACCTGATCGGCCAGGCACGGTCGCTCTACAGCTATGCCGGGACCGTCGAGGGCCGAGGCCGCGACGAGGACCAGCTCGCCTATCTCCGGCGCGAGGGTGAATACCGCAACCTCTTGCTGGTCGAGCAGCCCAACGGCGATTTCGCCGTCACCATGACACGGCAATTGCTGTTCTCGGCCTTCATGCATCCGTTCCACGTGGCGATGAAGGCCTCGAGCGATCCGACGCTGGCGGCGATCGCCGCCAAGGCCGAGAAGGAAATGGCCTATCACGTGCGCCATACCGGCGAGTGGCTGATCCGGCTCGGCGACGGCACCGCGGAAAGCCACCGGCGGGCTCAAGCCGCGCTCGACGAGCTCTGGCCCTATTCGGGGGAGCTGTTCGAGGTCGACGAGGCGATGCGGGCGGCGATCGAGGCGGGCTTCGTGCCGGATCCGGAAGCGATCCGGCCGCGTTTCGATGAAACCATCGACCATGTGCTGGCGGAAGCGACACTGAACAAGCCCAAGGTTGGGGCTTTCCAGGCCGGCGGCCGGGCCGGGCGGCATAGTGAGCATATGGGTTTCCTGCTCGCCGACCTCCAATACATGCAGCGCACCTATCCGAACGCCACCTGGTGAGGTCGATATGGGCGCGGTCCTAACTTTCGATCAGGCGCGGCAACCGGCCGACAAGTCTCGGGCTGATGCTTGGGCTGATGCTTGGGCGGTCGCGGCCGCGGTCTGCGATCCGGAAGTGCCGGTGCTGACCATCGAGGATCTCGGCGTGCTGCGCGAGGTCAGGATCGAGAACGGCCGGGTCGAGGCCTTCATCACGCCGACCTATTCCGGTTGTCCGGCGATGAACCTGATCGCGCTCAATGTCGAAGTGGCGCTGGAAGAGGCCGGCTTCACCAACGTCAAGGTGACCAGCGTGCTGTCGCCGGCCTGGACCACCGACTGGATGAGCGAGGCCGGCAAGGCCAAGCTCGCCGCTTACGGCATCGCTCCGCCCAAGGGCAAGGCCGGCAGGCGCGCCTTGTTCGGCGAAGAGGTCGTGGCCTGTCCGCGCTGCGGTTCGGCCGATACGGCCAAGGTTTCGGAATTCGGCTCGACCGCCTGCAAGGCGCATTGGCGCTGCCGCGCCTGCGCCGAGCCTTTCGACTATTTCAAATGCATCTGAGGGCGCCGACGATGACCCCTGCCCATGCCCCCCATTTCCATCGCCTTGTGGTCAGCGATATCCGGCGCGAGACCCAGGACACGGTGTCGATCGCCTTCGCCGTGCCCGACGACCTGAAGCCGGCTTATCATTTCGAGCACGGCCAATATCTGACGCTGAAGACGGCCATCGAGGGCGAGGAGTTGCGCCGGTCTTATTCGATCTGCACCGGCATCGACGACGACGATCTGCGCGTGGCGGTGAAGCGGGTCGACGGCGGCCGCTTCTCGACCTTCGCCAACGAGATGCTGAGGGTCGGCGACCCGATCGAGGTGATGACCCCGATGGGCCGGTTCACCACGCCGCTCGATCCCCTGGAGCCGCGGGTCTATCTGGCGATCGCCTGCGGTTCGGGCATCACGCCGGTCATGTCGATCATCCGCACCGTGCTGACGCGCGAACCGGCGAGCCGCCTCGTGCTGATCTACGGCAATCGCAGCGCCGCATCGATCATCTTCAAGACCGCGCTGGAAGACCTGAAGGACAGCTTCCTCGGCCGCTTCTCGGTGCACCATGTGCTGTCCCGCGAGGCCTCCGACTTCCCGGTGAGCCATGGCCGGATCGATGCCGCCAAGATCCGGACTTTCGTGCTGCACGGATTGCACGGCGGCACCGTCGATCAGGCCTTCCTGTGCGGGCCGCAGGCGATGATCCAGGAGGCGCGCGAGACGCTGGAAGCGCTCGGCATCGCGCATGACCATATCCATTCCGAACTGTTCGCCACCGCGGGCAGCCGGCAGGCCCCGACAGTGGTGCGCAAGCCCGATCTTTCCAACGGCCTGCCCCTGTCGATCCGGCTCGACGGTGCATTGCACAGCATCGCCATGGATCCGACCGAGACGGTGGTCGAGGCGGCGATCCGCCATGGGCTCGACCTGCCTTACTCCTGCAAGGGCGGCATGTGCTGCACCTGCCGCGCCAAGCTGGTCGAAGGCGCGGTGGCGATGGACCAGAACTTCTCGCTGGAACCCTGGGAAATCGAAGCGGGTTTCGTGCTCACCTGCCAGAGCCGGGCGACATCCGGCACGTCAGCCGTCAGCGTCGATTTCGACTATGCCTGAGGGCTGCCGCCGCGGCCCGGGCTCGGATCTCGGGTCACGCGCGAATGCAGCGAATAGCGTGGGTCGGTAAAAAACTCCCAGAGCAGCCGCGTCCAGGACTGGTGGCTGACCAGGGTCAGGTAGAATTCCGGCGCGATGCGGGTGATCTCGGGCAGCCGGTTCCAGGGCACCGACGGAAAGTCGTGGTGTTCGTTGTGATAGCCGATATTCATCGAGACCCGGTTCAGGCCACCATAATAGCTGCCGGTCTCCTGTTCGGGATCGAGGGTGTAATGTTCCTGGATCCAGCGGCCGCCCAGCGGATGCAGGCCAATGGCGAACCAGAATGAGGCGATGAGATAGACCAGCGCATTGGCGCCGGCGAACCAGCCCATGGTGACGACGAAGACCACGGTCGCGGCCATATTGGCAAGCGCCCAGCCGTCGCGCGGCGCAAGCCTCGACACGCGCAGCGCGTGGGCGCCCTGGAACAGCGGAAACAGGAACAGCCAAAGTACCTTGCCGAAGACCGAATGACCGACCAGACGGGCCTCCCACGCGGAGGGCAGGTCGGCATCGCGCTCCATGTCGCCCTGGAAGGCATGGTGCTGAAGGTGGAAGGCGCGAAAATTCATTGCCGTGGGCAAGCAATTGGGCAGGTCCGCGATGATGGCGATCAGCTTGTTGGCGTTGCGCGAGCGCAACACCAGATTGTGGGTCGCCTCGTGAATGACGATGAATAGGTTGTGGTTCATGAAGGCGCCGAACAGCCAGCCCACGCCGAGCGCCGCCCACCACCAGTCGAGGCCTAGATGGCCAAAGCCGATGGCAACGAGAATCTGCGCCGCGACATGGCTGACCATGACCGCGGCGGTCCAGGGATTGCGGCCGATCAGCGCCCGGATTTCCGGATGAGCCTTCAGGATCGCCTTGGTGCGGCTGGCGTGGGGTTCCGCGGAGATCGAATGATAGAAGCCAGACTGTTTCGGTTTGCCGGTCGTCAGCGTCGTGCCGTGCATGCTTGCCCCGCGGATTGCCGCATGGGCGGCTAATCCGTCTTTGCTGCGGAGCCGGTGTCCGCTCCCGACCCGATCATCTGTCAGTCCGAGCAGGCTAGCTGTTTAGTCCCGGCATTTGATGGAGTGGATCGAGCCTGAATCGTTGAGGCTCTGTTGTCCAGAGTTTGCAGATGAATTCGTAGGGTGTGAGGCCCTTGAGGGTCTTCAGCCTCCGCCCGAAATTGTAGGCGCTGACGAAGTCGGCGAGATGCGCTTCGAACTGCCGGTGGCTGTCGTAGTGGTAACGCTTGACGGTGGCTTCTTTGATGGTGCGGTTCATGCGCTCGACCTGGCCGTTCGTCCAAGGGTGCTTCACCTTGGTGAGGCGGTGCTCGATGCCGTTCTCCTGGCAGCGCATGCCGAACATGTGCGTCACGTAGCGCGCCGTCGGACCATCGGCATACCGTGGCGGGAAGGTGAACTGGATGCCGTTGTCGGTGAGAACGGTATGGATCTTGTAGGGGACGGCCTCGATCAAGGCCGAGAGGAAGGCTGACGCGGAGGTCCGCCCCGTCTTCCTGACGATCTGTACGACGGCGAATTTGCTCGTGCGATCGATGGCGACATAGAGGTACAGCTTGCCCTCAGCGGTCTGCACCTCGGCGATATCGATGTGGAAGAAGCCGATCGGATAGGATTTGAACTTCGTCTTCGCCGGCTTCTCGCCTTCGACCTCGGGCAGGCGGCTGATCCCGTGACGCTGCAGGCAGCGGTGCAGGGATGACCGCGTCAGCGTCGGGATCGTCGGCTGTAGCGCATAGAGGCAGTCGTCGAGCGGCAGCAAAGTATGCTTCCGGAAGGCGACGATCACGGCCTCTTCCTCAATCGTCAGCACTGTCGAAGTCGGGTTCTTCGGCCCGGTCGGCACATCGGTCACCGAGGTCCGCTTCTTCCACTTCGCGACCGTCTTCTGGTTAATCCCGTAGCGCTTAGACAGAGCCCTCAGGCTCTCTTGACTATGTTGTATCGCTCGACGGACCGCCTCAGTCGTCGTGGCGCTCCCGTGGAGAACCTGGCCCATAGCGCGTCCCTCGATTCCTGCATCGAGATTGCACCATCAAAGCCCGGGATCAAACAGCTAGCCCGGATTCCCCGCGGGCGATATGGCTCGCCTCACGGTTGCGGCGGATGGCCGCGCGCCCCGCAACCCTGCGGGCCGAGCCGAGCAATGCCGGCTTGGGTGGTCACCTGGCCGAAGCAACGGGCAGGATGCCCTGAGCGGCTCACTCGGCGGCGGCCAGCTGGCCGCGCTCGGCGACCGTCCGGGCGCCGGCCAGGATCAGCTGGGTGACGAGGTCGGCATAGGCCTCGCGGGTCATCGGGCCATCGGGCCGGAACCACATGTAATGCCAGTTGAGCATGCCGAAGAGCGACATGGTCACGGGTTTCAGCAGTGCGCTCCGCCCGGCGAGCGGTGGCACCGCCTGGGCCAGCGCCTCGGAGAACAGCACGACCAGAGCGCGCTCGACCGCCTTCAGCTCGTCCTGATGGGCCGGCGGCAGCCGCGACAGCTCGCTGACCTGGATCTTGTGCAGGGTATCGGCGTCGCGATAGGCCTCGAGCAAGGCACCAATGATGGCACGCAGCCGCTCGTCGCCCGGCGGCGCCGAGCGGGCAGCTTGCCCGACCGTCTCCAGAAGGTTGGCCAGGTGGCGCCGGATGATGTCGACGAGCAATTGCTCCTTGTTCGGATAATAGTGATAGATCAAGGCCTTGGATACGCCGCACGCACCCGCGATGTCGTTGATCGAGGTCCGGTCATAGCCTTGGCGCGAGAACAGCTCGGCCGATGCGTGCAGGATATGGGCGCGTTTGTCGTCGTAATCGGCGGCGCGGGGACGGGCCATCGGTCAAGCCCTGGGACGTTTGTCGAGCACGCGCTGGGCCTTGCCGAGCGAGCGCTCGAGCGTGCCGGGCGCCACCACCGTGACGGTCGAGGAGATGCCAATGGTTTCCTTGATCGCGTGGGCGAGGCGCTCGCCGGCACGTTGGCGATCCTCCGGGCCGATCGCCTCGGGCCGCGCCTCGACCTGAATGTCCATCTCGTCCAGGCGGTCTTGGCGGGTCAGCACCACGAGATAATGGGCCGACAGTTCCGGCACGGTCAGGATCTTCTCCTCGATCTGGCTCGGGAAGACGTTGACGCCGCGCACGATCATCATGTCGTCGGAGCGGCCGGTGATCTTTTCCATCCGTCGCATCGAGCGCGCCGTGCCGGGCAAGAGCCGGGTCAGGTCGCGGGTGCGGTAGCGGATGATCGGCATGGCTTCCTTGGTCAGCGAGGTGAAGACCAACTCGCCCTTCTCGCCGTCGGGCAGCACCTGGCCGGTCACCCGGTCGATCACTTCCGGGTAAAAATGATCCTCCCAGATATGCAAGCCGTCCTTGGTCTCGACGCATTCATTGGCGACGCCCGGACCCATCACCTCGGACAGCCCGTAAATGTCGACCGCGTCCATGGCGAAGGCATCCTCGATCTCGCTGCGCATGGAATTGGTCCAGGGTTCGGCACCAAAGATGCCGATGTTCAGCGAGGTCTGCCTGGGGTCGGCGCCGATGCGCTTGAACTCGTCGAGGATCGCCAGCATGTAGCTCGGCGTGACCATGATGATATCGGGCTTGAAGTCCTGGATCAGCTGGACCTGGCGCTCGGTCATGCCACCCGACACCGGGATCACCATGCAGCCGAGCTTTTCGGCGCCGTAATGGGCGCCGAGCCCGCCGGTGAACAGGCCATAGCCGTAGGCGACATGGATCTTCATGCCGGGCCGGCCGCCGGCCGCGCGGATCGAGCGGGCGACTACGTCGGACCAGGTGTTCACGTCGTTCCGGGTATAACCGACCACCGTCGGCTTGCCGGTCGTCCCCGACGAGGCGTGGACGCGGACGACCTTGTCCTGCGGTACCGCGAACATGCCGAAGGGATAATTGTCGCGCAGGTCGGCCTTGGTGGTGAACGGGAACTTGGCGAGGTCTTCCAGCCGCCCGAAATCGTCGGGGTGGACGCCGGCCTCGTCGAACTTGCGCCGATAGGCCCCGACATTGTCATAGGCGTGTCGCAGCGACCATTTCAGCCGCTCGGTCTGCAGGGCGGCGATCTCGTCACGCGAGGCGCGTTCGATCGGATCGACGAGCGGCTGGTAGCGGGTCTTGTCCAGCATGGCTTGCCTCACAGGGCCGGATGGTCGGGCGCGATTGCGCCGCCGAGGGTGCGGGAATGGCCGCGGAAGATGGCGATGACGCCGCCGGCCTGGTCGGTGACGGTCGCGTCGCAGATGCCGGAGCGGCCGGTGCGCGAGATCTCGCGGGCGGTGGCCGTCAGCAGGTCGCCAAGCTTGGCCGAGGCCACGAAGGTCACGGCGCAGTGGTGTGCGACGGTGCGGGTATTGTGGCTGTTGCAGGCGAAGGCGAAGGCACTGTCGGCAAGCGTGAAGATGTAGCCGCCATGGCACATGCCATGGCCATTGGTCATGACCTCGGTCACCGCCATGGTCAGCGTGGCGCTGCCCGGACCGGTCTCGACCAGGGTCATGCCGAGCGCGCGGCTGGCCTGGTCATCGACCCACATGGCCTCGGACGCAGCCCTGGCGATGGCGGCTTCGTTGATCGCGTGAGCTTCTTTCATGAGCGACCTCCGAACACCGGTTTGCGCTTCTCCATGAAGGCCTCGACGCCCTCGGCATAGTCGCGGCCCCGGCCGAGCCGGCGTTGCTCGTCGCGTTCATAATCGAGCTGGGAGTCGAGGTCATTGCCGTCGGCAATGTCGAAGGCGCGCTTGATCGCGGCGAGGCTTGCGGGGGATGCGACGGCGAAACGCTGGCAGAACGCCTCGGCCTCGGCCATCAGGATGGGGTCGTCGACAACCTTGTGGACGAGCCCCCAGGTCTCGGCCTGCTCGGCCTTCAGCGTGTCGCCGGTGAGCGCCCAGGCGCGGGCGCGGGCCGGGCCGATCAGGCGCGGCAACAGATAGGTTGCGCCCGAATCCGGCAAGAGCCCGATCTTGACGAAAGCCTGGCCGAAGCTTGCCGAGCGCGCCGCGATGACCACGTCGCTCGCCAGCGCCAGGCTGACGCCGGCGCCGGCGGCGACACCGTTGACCGCGCAGACGACCGGCAGAGGCAGCGCCCTCAGCTTGCGGATCAGCGGGTTGTAATGCTTCTCCAGCGTCTCGCCGAGGTCAGGCATGTCGCCGGGCTCGGCGGCGATTTCGGGGTCGGCCAGATCCTGGCCGGCACAGAAGCCGCGGCCGGCGCCTGTTATCAGCAGGGCCTTGCAGCTCTTGTCGGCCTCGGCATCGTCGAGCGCCGCCCGCAACGCCCGGTGCATGACACCGGTAAAGGAATTGAGCTTGTCCGGCCGGTTCAGCGTCAGCACGCGATAGCCCAGCCTGATATCGACGAGCACGGTTGCCTCGTCCATGGTCCTCTCCCGGTGTTTCCTCGTCCGCGCGCCCCGTCGCATCATGCCGGGCACGTCGATCCTTGTTCGTCCGTTGGTCCGGGCGATTCGCTTTCAGGCGACTTGCCACTTGACTGACCGGGCGGTTGGTCAATTAAATACGCGGACAGCGTGAGGTGTCAACGCGGGTCGGACGAAACGAACCCGCAGCACCTCATCAAGGAAACCAAACCAGGGAGGACTGCCATGGCGGGTTGGACCCGACGGATATTCACGAGCATCGCCGCGGCGACGCTCGTCACGCTCGCAGCCGGTGCGGCTCAAGCCCAGATCAAGATCGGCGCGGTGCTGTCGGCGACCGGACCGGCCTCGTTCCTCGGCGATCCGTCGAAGCGGACGCTGGAAATGTATGTCGAGCGGCTCAACGCAGCGGGCGGCATCAACGGCCAGCGCATCCAGCTGATCATCTATGACGACGGCGGCGACGCCAACCAGGCGCGCACCTTCGCCACCCGCCTGGTCGAGGACGACAAGATCGTCGCCATGGTCGGCGGGTCGACCACCGGCACCACCATGGCGATGATCCCGATCTTCGAGGAAGCGCGCATCCCCTTCATCTCGCTCGGCGGCGCGATCCAGATCATCGATCCGGTGCGCCCTTACGTGTTCAAGACGCCGCATACCGACAAGATGGCCTGCGAGAAGATCTTCCAGGATATCCAGCGGCGCCGGCTGACCACCATTGCGATGATCTCGGGCACGGACGGGTTCGGGGCCTCGATGCATGACCAGTGCGTGGCTGTGGCGCCGCGCTTCGGCATCACCATTGCCCATAGCGAACGCTATGGGCCGCGCGATTCCGACATGACGCCGCAGCTCACCAATATTCGCAACCGCGCCGGCGTGCAGGCGGTGGTCAATGCCGGTTTCGGCCAGGGCCCGGCGATCGTGACGCGCAATTATCGCCAGCTCGCCGTGCCGTTCCCGCTCTACCAGAGCCATGGCGTCGCCTCGAAACAGTTCATCGAACTGGCCGGCGAGGCGGCGAACGGCGTGCGCCTGCCGGCGGCGGCGCTGCTGGTCGCCGCCAAGCTGCCCGACTCCGATCCGCAAAAGGCGGTGGTGGTCGGCTACAGCACGACCTACGAGCAGCGCTCGGGCCAACCGGTCTCGACCTTCGGCGGCCATGCCTATGACGGGCTGATGCTGCTGGTCGAAGCGATCAAGAAGGCCAATTCCAGCGATCCGAAAAAGATCCGCGATGCGCTGGAGCAGATCCGCGGCTTCATGGGAACGGCCGGTGTCGTCAACATGAGCCCGACCGATCATATGGGCCTCGACCTGACCGCCTTCCGGATGCTGGAGATCCGCAACGGCGACTGGACCATCGTGCCGGAAGGCGGCAGCTGACATTGCGTGCCGAATGTCGGGCGGCGTCGCCGCCCGACGAATGCACGCTATGTCATTCCCGGCGAGGCGCGCCAGCGCCGAGGGAAGGGGATCCAGGGCCGCAGGGCAGTGTGCCTTGGCTCCTGGACCCCCTTCCCCTCGCCCCCGCAGAAGCAAGAGCTTCTGCTCGGGCTCGGCCGGGGGTGACGTCGATGCATGTCCTGCCCGCTCGTCTTTGATGGCTGACGGAATTGTCATGGCCGAATTTCTGCAGTTCGCCTTTTCCGGGCTCACGGTCGGCGCCGTCTATGCGCTGGTCGCGCTGGGTTTCACGCTGATCTACAACGCCTCCGACGTGGTCAATTTCGCCCAGGGCGAATTCGTCATGCTGGGCGGCATGGCCACCGTGTTCCTGACGCTGGCCGGCCTGCCGGTGCCGCTGGCGGCATTGGTCGCCATCCTGGCGACCACGGTCGTCGGTATCGGCCTGCACAAGCTCGCCATCGAACCGGCGCGTGGCGCCTCGCCGGTGACGCTGATCATCATCACCATCGGCGCGTCGATCTTCCTGCGCGGCGCCGCCGCGATCGTCTTCGACAAACGCTTCCACCAACTGCCGCCCTGGTTCGGTGCCGAACCGATCCGGGTCGGCGGCGCCTCGGTGCTGCCGCAGAGCCTGGTGGTGCTGGCCGGTGCTGCGGTGATCGTGGTGGTGCTCTGGGCTTTCTTCGAGCGCACGCTGTTCGGCAAGGCGGTGCTGGCGACCGCCGCGAACCGGGTGGCCGCCAAGCTCGCGGGCATCGATACCGGCTTCGTCATCGGCTTCTCCTTCGCCGTCTCGGCGGCCATCGGCGCGGTCGCCGGCGTGCTGGTCACGCCGATCACGCTGACCAGCTACGACGTCGGCACGCTGATGGCGCTGAAGGGTTTTGCCGCCGCCATGCTCGGCGGCATGGGCAATCCGATCGGCGCGGTCGTCGGCGGCCTGGGCGTCGGCCTGCTGGAGGCCTTCGGCGCCGGTTACATCTCCTCGCAATACAAGGATGCCGTCGGCTTCATCGTCATCCTGGTCGTGCTGTTCGTCATGCCCAACGGACTGTTCGGCCGCAGCAAGATCGAGCGGGTCTGAGACCATGGCCAATCCCGCCGCCCCAACCCATCCGCTGAGCCGCATCCTGGCCGTGGCGACCGGCGACAAGATCGGCACGCTGGTCGTGCTGGCGCTGCTGGTGGTGTTGCCGCCGCTGGTCTTCCCGTCATCCTTTTACTACCGGGTCGGCGCCATCGTCTGGATCCTGGCGATCGCCTCGATCGGGCTCAACCTGTTGATGGGATATGCTGGCCAGGTCAGCCTCGGCCATGCCGGTTTCATTGGCATCGGCGCTTATGCCGTGGCGATCCTGCCGCAACGTTTCGGCCTCCATGGGCTTGCCGCCATGGCTGCCGGCGCGGCCGTCTCGGCGCTGCTGGCCTATTTCGCGGGTCGGCCGATCCTCAGGTTGCGCGGGCACTATCTGGCGGTTGCCACGCTTGGCTTCGGCATCCTCATCGCCATGGTCTTCACCAACGAGGCGGCCTGGACCGGCGGGCCCGATGGCATGCGCGTGCCCCGGCTCGTGCTGTTCGGCTGGCCGGTGCGCGGCTCCGACACCTGGTACTGGATCGGCGGCGCCACCATGATCCTGTCCGCCTGGCTGGCGCTCAACCTGGTCGACAGCCCGACCGGCCGGGCGCTGCGGGCAATCCACGATTCGGAAGTTGCGGCCAAGGTCGTCGGTGTCGACGTGGCGCGCTACAAGCTGACCGTCTTCGTCATCTCGGCGGTCTATGCCTCGATCGCCGGCAGCTTCCTCGCGCTGTTCGACGGCCATATCACGCCGGATGCCGCGGGCTTCCTGCGCTCGGTCGAACTGGTCACCATGGTGGTCATCGGCGGCATGGGCTCGATCGTCGGTTCGGTCGTCGGCACGGCGGTCATCGTCGTGCTGCCGCAGACGCTGACCTTCCTGTCCGACTACAAGCACCTGATGATCGGCGCCTTCATCATGCTGTTCATGATCTTCCTGCGCTCGGGCATCGTGCCGGCCCTGCGCGAAAAACTGTTCCGGAGGGCTGCATGAGCGTCGTTCTCGAAGCCGACGGCCTCGGCATCGCCTTCGGCGGCGTCAAGGCGGTGGACGGCGTGTCGTTCAAGGCCAGGGCCGGCGAGATTCTGGCGATCATCGGCCCGAACGGCGCCGGCAAGACGACGCTGTTCAACATGGTCTCCGGCGTCTACCTGCCGAAGAGCGGCCGTGTGCTGATGGACGGCGTTGATGTCACCGGCCTCGAGCCGCATCTCCTGGCGGCGCGCGGCCTGTCGCGCACCTTCCAGAACCTGCAGATCTTCTTCCGGATGAGCGCGGTCGAGAACGTCATGGTCGGCTGCCACCTGCGCGAGAAGCGCGGGGTCCTGGCCCATCTCGTCGCCTGGCCCTCGGTTGGCCGCCAGAACCGCGAGACGCGCGCCAAGGCACTGGCCCTGCTCGATCTCGTCGGCCTGAAGCCGCTGGCCGATCTGTCGGCCGGTTCGTTGCCCTACGGCGCGCTGAAGCGGCTCGAAATCGCCCGTGCGCTGGCCGTCGAGCCGAAGCTCGTGCTGCTCGACGAGCCGGCGGCAGGCTGCAATCCGGTCGAGACCGAGGAGATCGACCGGGTCATCCACGGTATCGCCGCACGCGGCATCGGCGTGGTGCTGGTCGAGCATGACATGAAGCTGGTCATGAAGATCTCCAACCGGATCCTGGTGCTCGATCACGGCAAGCCGCTCGCCGAGGGCAGCCCTCGGGAGGTGCGCGCCAATCCGGATGTCATCCGGGCCTATCTCGGCGGGCTCGGAGCACGGGAGGCCGCCCATGCTCAGGGTTGACGACCTGCGCTCCTGTTATGGCCGCATCGAAGCGCTGCACGGCGTCTCGCTCGAGGTGAAGGCTGGCGAGATCGTCACGCTGGTCGGCGGCAATGGCGCCGGCAAGACGACCTTGCTGCGCGCCATTTCCGGCGTGCAGCCGGTCACCGGCGGGGCCATCCGATTCAAGGGCGAAGTGATCGACCGGATCGACGCGCATCGGCGGGTCGGCCTCGGCATTGCCCAAGTGCCGGAGGGCCGGCAGGTCTTCGCGCCGCTGACGGTCGAGGACAATCTCAGGCTCGGCGCCTGGTCGCGCAAGGACGACGGCATCGCCGCCGATCTCGACGGGGTCTATGCGAGCTTTCCGGTGCTGGCCGAGAAGCGGGCGCTGCAGGCGGGCGGCCTGTCCGGCGGCCAGCAGCAGATGCTCGCCATTGGCCGGGCGCTGATGGCCAAGCCCGAACTGATCCTGCTCGACGAGCCGTCGATGGGGCTGGCACCGATCCTGGTCGAACAGATCTTCGAGGCGATCCTGGCTCTGAAGGCGCGTGGCATCACGGTCCTGCTGGTCGAGCAGAACGCCTTCTCGGCGCTGTCGATCGCCGATCGCGGTTATGTTCTGGAGACCGGGACGATCACGCTTTCCGGCGAGGGCCGCGCGCTCCTGGATGATCCCAAGGTGCGCGGCGCCTATCTCGGCCTTTGAACTGCGCGCGCTTCAGCGCGTGAACAGCACCAGGGCCTGGGTCATGCCAAAGGCGCGCATGCCCTTCGGTTTGTCCCAGAAGAACATTTCCAGGACCGGGATATCGACGTGCTCGAGCGCGACCAGCGCGACGGCGATATTGGCCAAGGTCTTCACGCGTCGCCCAAATTGCCCCCCAAAGAACCAGCCGATCATCCCGGCCGGCTGACGTTGCGCAAGGCAAGCTCCGCATTGGGTCCGGCTTAGAACCGCACGGTGGCGAACAGCCTGACGTTGCGGCCGGGCATCAGCACCTCGTCCTTGCGGAACGACACGGCGTTGCGAATGGTCTCGTCGAGCAGATTGGTGCCGACCAGGCCAAGCGTCACGTCCTTGAAGGGCGAGCTCTTCAGCGCCATGCGATAGCTGATCTCGGCGTTGAGCAGGTTATAGCCCGGGGTCGAGGTCTCGTGCGACGCGGTGTCGTTCTGCGCGAAAGCATGCAGCAAGGTCATGCGGGCGAACCAGTTGTCGTTGCGCCAATAGACGCCACCGCCGAGGCGATGCGGCGGAATGCGCGGCACATTGGTGTTGTCGGCAAAACGCGCCCGGACGAAGTCATATTGGGCCTCGACACCGATCGTGCCGTTGCCGAGCGCGCCGATATCGAGCTGGCCGCGCAGCTCGGCGCCGTAAAAGGTCGCGTCCTGCTGGCTGAACACGACCTGCTGGAGTTCGCCGCCGCCGGCGCCGCAGGAGGCGAAGTCCTCGTCGCAGCGCGCGCCGGTCAGGCGCTTGTAGATGAAGCCGGAATAGCGGGTGTAATAAGCGGTCGCGTCGAAGCGCCAGGGGCCCTGGGCGCGGCGCAGGCCTGCCTCGATGGTGGTCGCGGCCTCCTTGCGCAGGTTCGGGTCGCCGATCTCGAAGGTGCCGGAGGCCTCGTGCGGCCCCTTGGAGAACAATTCCTGGGCGCGCGGCGCGCGCTCGACATATTGACCGGTCAGGCTGCCGACGAAACCGAAGGGCAGGTCCTGCAACAGGCCCAGGCTGACGCTCATCGGGGTGAAATTGCGCACCTGCGCCTGTTCGACCGGCGCTCCGGACGAGCCGAGATAGTCGGGCGGGAACAGCGCCTCGGTGCCGCCGACACGGGCGCTCTCGATGCGGAAGGCCGCCTGCATGCGGGTCGACGGCGTGAAGGCGAGTTCGTTGAACAGGAAGGCCGCGGCGGTGCGGGTATTGGCCGGTGCCAGCAGGCCGCCGGCCTCGCCTGATGTGCCGAGGCTGGAGGCGCCGAACTGCAGGCCGAACACCGAATTCAAGGTGCCGATCGGGGTCGCGAGCGGCCGGAACTGGCTCTCGACCCGGCCCTCGATCTCCTTCTGCCGGAAGGTCGCGGCGGTCTCGAAACCGGCGGCGCCGAGGAAGTCTTCATTGTGCCGGTAGAGCGAACCGCCGAGCCAGAAGCGCACGGTGTCGATGACCGGGCTGTCGAAGCGGAATTCGCCCCTGGAGGTGATCCGGGTCTGGATCAGGTCGATGCGGGTGCGGTTGGCCGCCGGCTCGACGCCGGGAATGCCGTAAAGGCTGCGGAACTGCGAGATCGCCGCGCCGACATAACCGCTATCGAAGAAATAGGAGGCGCCGAACGAGCCGCCGAAGGCATTGGCGAAACTGTTGGCCTGGCGGCCGCCCGGAATGGCGTAGTCGCCGGAGTTGCGGCCATAGATATCGGCCGAATAGGCCCAGTTGCCCGAGCGGCCGCGCACCTGCGCGGCGCCATCGAGGCCGTTGTCGGCAGACGACAGCGAGCCGCGCACCATGCCCGAGACCCCTTCGGGCCCGAGCCGGGTCGGAATGCGCTCATTGGTGACATTGACCACGCCGCCAATCGCCGCCGAACCAAAACGCAGCGCCGCCGGGCCGCGGATCACCTCGATGCGCTCGGCCGCCAGCGGGTCGATCGGCACCGCATGGTCTTCCGACAGGTCGGAGACATCCTGGGCGCCGATGCCGTTTTCCTGGATGCGCACACGGGCATTGTCGAGGCCGCGAATGACCGGGCGGTTGGCCGCACCCGGCGCGAAACTGTTGCCGGTGATGCCGGGCAGGGTGAACAACTGGTCGCCCAGCGTCGCGCCGCCATTGCGCTGGATGTCGCCCTGGTTGACCACCGTGACCGGCACGAAAGCCCGATCGATGACGGTCAGCTGGCCCTCGGTCAGGCCGGTGGCATTGGCCTCGGGTGCGGCCCGCGGCGCCTCGATCAGGATCTCGGGCAGCGCCATCTGGGCCTGGGCACCAACGGACAGGATCGACAAGGCGAGAAGGCCGAGCGACGAGGACTTGAAGGCATTGGGCAAAGGCATGCGTGGCTGCTCCGGGCCGCCTGGGGTAGGGGCTTCGTTATGTAATAACGTTACATACAAGGCTCGCCAATCTGTCAAGCATGGCTGTCCCAGGACGATGGGGATTGCGCCACTCCCGGATCGCCGGGGAAGGCTGGGCCTCGGCTGTCGAAACATGGCCACGCGGGCGAGCCGTCCAACTGAAATATCGGTGCGCGAAACCCCGCCCTCACACGCGGCGTGGATGCCGCTTCACGCCCAAGATGTCAGCGCCAATCCACCGGAGATCTCGTCATGGCCCTCTCGTCCCCGATTGCCCGCCGTACCCTGATGGCCGGCAGCCTCGCAGCCCTGATGTCGGGTCTCGCCGGCAGCGCGGCCTCGGCGGTCGGCACCGCTCCGGCCGCGAGCGGCATCACCCTGTTCAAGGTGATCGGGCCGCGCGACGAGATCTTCATCGGCGTGCCGGATGCCGAACTGGCAGGGCTTGGCGCCGGCGCCCAGGCCGAACTGATTTCCCGCAAGATCGCCGCCGAGGGGCAGGTGTCGCTCTGGCGCTATGCGGTGCAGCGCCGGGTCGACGGCGCATTGGTCATGGCGCCGATGGCCAAGGTCGGCGTCTTCGCCGCCGGCATCGTCCGCATCGAGCCGTTCACCTCGGTCTATCCGGTGGTCGCGCCGCAGCCTTGAACGGCGCGCCGACCGGCCGGCGACGTTACCGATCGGCGACTTGAAATCCGGCCCAATAGGGATCGCGATCGTCAATGGTGATCGTGCTGGTGCCGGTCACCCGCGCCCAGCCCTCGATCGAGGGAATGATCGCTTCGACATGGCCGACCCGGGTCTGGCCTTCGATCCGGCCGGTGAACTTCGAGCCGATGATCGATTCATGGATGAAATCGTCACCCGCGGCGAGCCGGCCGGTGGCGGCGAGCTGGGCCATGCGGGCCGACGTGCCGGTGCCGCAGGGCGAGCGGTCGATCGCCTTGTCGCCATAGAACACCGCGTTGCGGGCGGTGCCGCCGTGCATGGGCCGACCGGTCCACAGGACATGGGTGAGGTGATCGAGCGCCGGATTGGCCGGATGCACGATTCTGTGGCGCGCATTGAAGGCGCGACGCAGCGCCGGGCTGAACCGCAGCACGTCGGAGGGTTGCAGGTCCTCGAGATCGCGGTAGCCCGGCTGCGGCTCGACGATGGCGTAGAAATTGCCGCCATAAGCGACATCGACGACAAGCGTGCCGAGCCCCTCGACATCGACCTCGTAGCCGCGCCCGAGCAGGAACGAGGGCACATTGGTCAGCCGGACGCTGTCGACAAAGGGGCCGTTCTGGACGTAGCGCGCCTCGACCAGGCCGGCCGGCGTATCGAGCTTCAGGAGGCCCGGCGTCTTCGGCGTGACGAGGCCGTGCTCGATGATGGTGGTCACCGTGCCGATGGTGCCGTGGCCACACATGGGCAGGCAGCCGGAGGTTTCGATGAAGAGGATGCCGACGTCGCAATCCGCGCGCGTTGGCGGATAGAGGATCGAGCCCGACATCATGTCGTGGCCGCGCGGCTCGAACATCAGGCCGGTGCGGATCCAGTCGAACTCCCGGAGGAAATGCTGGCGCCGCTCGAACATGGTGTCGCCCGCAAGTTGCGGGATCGAGCCGCCGGTGACGACACGCACCGGATTGCCGCAGGTATGGCCGTCGATGCAGAAGAAGGTGGTGCGTGACATGGCTTGGCCTGCTTCACATTGCGCCGCCGGTATGCGGCGGCCCGCGCCGGCATGCAACCGGTGACGATCCATGGCACCGATCAGGCCGCCGAGCGGACGGCCAGGGCGGGGCCGGCGAGCCTATCACGGTCGCGCGGCGGCGCGTTCCGAAGCAGGTTTGCGGCGCCCGCATTGGCGGTTGCCAGGGCGCAGCGGCATTTGCCGAGCGACTTTGCGTCATAAAGGGCGGCATCGGCAGCGGCCAGCAGGGTCGCGACATCGCTGCCATGGTCGGGCGCGCAGGCTATGCCGACGCTGACGCCGACCAAGGCCTCGGCGCCGTCGCCGAGATCATAGCTGCCGGCGATCGCCTCGATCAGCCGTGCGCCGAAGCGGAGCGCCGTATCCGGATCGATCATGTCGGCCAGCACGACGAATTCGTCGCCGCCGAGCCGGGCGGTGACGTCGCCAATGCGCACCAGTCCGTCGAACCTGTCGGCGACCAGCTGCAGCACCCGGTCGCCGGCGGCGTGGCCATAGGTATCGTTGACCGTCTTGAAGCCGTCGAGGTCGAGGTAGAACAGGGCGAGGTGGCTGGGGGCATCGGCGCGGCCGGCCAGCCGGTCGCTCAACGCGCTGGTCAGGCCGGCGCGGTTGGACAGGCCGGTCAGCGCGTCATGGCGCGCGCGATGGGCGTTGTCCTGCTCGGCCTTCATGGTCGTCACCACCATCCGGTTCAGCCTGAAGGCCGCGGCGCTCATGCTGTAGAGATAGAAGGGGATCTGCAGGAACACGACCAGCAGCAGCGGCTCGCCGGTGAACAGGGTGCCGAGGCACAAAGGGCCGAGGCTCAGCACGATCATGGCGGCGGCCATGCGCGGCGCGCCGAAATTGCGGAAGCATATGCCGCCGACCATGGCGGCGGCGGAGAGGCAGGTGAGCGTCGCGATCACCCCGTCGCCGCAGGTCAGGCCGAGAAATGTGCCGAGGCCGACGCTGAAGCCCCAGCAGACGGCGAGCACGATCGAGATATCGGTCGGCGTCTTGCGTCCGGCGGCCGCGGCGCGCTGCGCAACGACCAGCACGACGAAACGGCTGATGCACAGGGCCACTTCGAAACAGAGCCAGGCGATGAACAGCGGCTGCGGCTGGCGGATGACCACCGCGGTCGCGACCAGGATGGTGTTGGCGACCCCGCCAAAGAAGATCGGCAAGGTGCCGAACAGGCTGGCGATCAGCGCGTGGCGGATATTGTCGGGAACATCCGCGCCCGGCTCCACCAACCAGCGCGTGACGCGCCAGGTCGGCAGGCTGAATGTCATGTCGGTCCTGTCCATCGAACACCCCTGTCCCCCAGGGCAAAGGAGCCGATCCCGCTCAACGGCAGGTTAAGCCCGGGGAAGCCTCTCCGCATTGTGCTTAACGCTCGGCAAATGCGGAGAAGGGCCAGGTGACGTGCCACGTCAGGCGGCGATCTTCAGGCCGACATCGGGGAGGGCGGGGCGAACCTTCAAGGCGGCGGCCATCATGGCCTCGACCTCGGCTTTCTCGTGCGGCAGCAGGGCCAGCCGCGGCGGGCGGGTGAGCCAGGTGCCGCGGCCCATGATGTGCTCGCAGAGCTTGATGCACTGGACGAGGTCCGGGCGGGCATCGAGATGCAGGAGCGGCATGAACCATTCGTAGAGCGGCATGGCTTCGGCGAAGCGGCCCTGCTTGGCGAGCCGGAACAGCGTCTCGCCCTCGCGCGGGAACGCGTTGGACATGCCGGAGACCCAGCCGGCGGCGCCCATGGCGACGCTCTCGACGATGACGTCGTCGAGACCGGCGAACAGCACGAAGCGATCGCCGACCTTGTTGCGGGTATCGATGAAGCGGCGGGTGTCGCCGGAGGAGTCCTTGAAGCAGACGACCGTCTCGACATCGGCGAGCGAGACGAGGATATCCGGCGTCACGTCGTTCTTATAGATCGGCGGGTTGTTGTAGAGCATGACCGGCAGGTCGGTGGCGCAGGCGACCGCGCGGAAATGCGCGGCGGTCTCGTGCGGCTTCGACGAATAGACCAGCGCCGGCATGACCATGATGCCGTCGATGCCGACACGGGACGCTTCCTTGGCGGTCTCGACCGCGAAGGCGGTGGTGAATTCGGCGATGCCGCAGAGAACCGGCACGCGGCCGGCGGCGACCGATTTCGCCGCTTCCATGATGGCGATCTTCTCCTTGCGCTCGAGCGAGGTGTTCTCGCCGACCGAACCACAGATGATCAGGCCCGAGACGCCGTCGCGGATCAGGCGGTCCATGACGCCGGCGGTGGCGTCGATGTCGAGCGACAGGTCGTCGCGGAACTGGGTGGTCACGGCCGGGAAGACGCCTTCCCAGGAAATGCGCGGGCTCATTGGTAATCTCCAAAGGGGAGGGGCGGGCACTCGGGCCGCGCCCCCCGGACAGGTGGTCGAATGGGCTCAGAGGCTGGCGCCGGCCTTGCGCAGGTCGGCGAGAACCGGCGCTTTCGGCAGCCAGATCTTGTCGAAGTCCTGGATGACAGCCTGGGCGTCGGCCACGTTCGCCGTGCGGATGGTGATGGGGGCCGCCCGGAACTGCTCGATCAGCTTCGGTTCGTTCAGCGCGAGCTCGTCGATCTGGGCGTCGAGCGCGGTCTTGACGGTCTTGGTGATCAGTTCGCGATCGCCGGCCGGCACGGTCTGCCAGACCCGGCCGGAGACCAGCGCGATCATCGGCATGAACACGGCATTCATCTGCAGGATGACCTTCGACACCTTGTCGAAGCGCTGGTTCCAGGAGAATTCGAGATCGGCCTCCAGGCCGTCGACCTGGCCGTTGGTCATGGCGTCGAACACGGCCGGCGTCGGGATCGGTGTCGGGGCGGCGCCGAGCGCCTGGTAGAAGTCGCGATAGACCGGTGTCGCGTTGATGCGCAGCTTCATGCCGCGGATATCGGCGAGGCTCGAAATGTCGCGCGCCGAGAAGATCGCGCGCATGCCGGTGATGCCCCAGGCAAGGCCGACCGTGCCGGTCTCGCGCGGCAGCACGTCGAACAGTTTCATCGCCACGGGATGGCGCACCAGCTTGGCGATCTTCGGCGTCGAATCGACGACATAGGGCGCGGTGATCGCGGCAATGGCCGGCACCCGCGAGCCGAGCTCGGCCGCCATGATCCAGCCCATGTCGAGGGCGCCGGACTGCATCTGCTGCAGCATGGCGGCCTCGTTGCCGAGCTGGCCGGAATGGAACACGGTCAGCGACAGGCGGCCATTGGTCTCGGCCTTCAGCATGTCGCCGACCTTGAGCGCGGCCTTGTTCCAGGGATGGCCGTTGGGCGTGAGGATGCCCAAGCGGAATTCACGCGCCTGGGCGAGCGCCAGCGAGGGCGCGGCGAGCGGCAGGACAACACCAGCGGCGGCGGCCGTGATGAGATGACGACGGGACAGGGTCATGGATCACTCCGTGGGTTTTGAGGGGCGGCTGCGGTTATTTCAGCAAGGCAAGCGACAGGAAGGGGTAGAGCGAGAGCAGGACGAGCAGGACGCAGGAGATGCCGAAGAACGGCAGGGTGACGAGGAACATCTTGCCGGGCTTGGCGCCGGTGACGGCGGCGGCGACGAAGAAGCAAAGGCCGACGGGGGGCGACAGCAGCCCGAGCACCAGGTTGACCACGACCACCACGCCGAACTGCCTGGGGTCGATGCCATAGACCTCGGTGGCGATGGGCAGCAGGATCGGCACGGTCATGATCAGGCCGGGAATGCCGTCGATGACGGTGCCGATCACCAGCAAGATCACATTGACCAGCAGCATGAAGCTGACCGGATCCTTGGCGACCGACTGGATCCAGGCGGCGGCCTCCTGCGGCACCTTGCCGAAGATCAGCACCCAGGAGAACACCGCGGCGGCGGCGACCAGGAACAACACGACGGCCGAATAGATGCCGGCGCGCAGCATCATTTCGGGCAGCCGCGAGAACGAGAATTCCTTGGTCCAGTAACGGCCGATCAGAGCCGCTGCAACGGTACCGACCGCCGCCGATTCGGTGGCATTGGCGAGGCCGCCGAGGATCGAGCCGACAATGACGATCGGGATCAGCAAGGTCGGGCAGGCGCCGAGGATGGTGCTGATCCGCTGGCGCACGGTCATCGGCTCGGCGCGCGGGTAATTGTAGACATAACCCATCAGCGCGATGACGACGCAGAACATCACGGTGAGGACCACGCCCGGCACGATGCCGGCGATCAGCATGTCGCTGACCGAGACCTGGGCCAGCACGCTGTAGACGACGAACATCACCGAGGGCGGGATGATCGGGCCGAGCATGCCGCCATAGGCCGTCAACCCCGCCGCGAAGGTCTTGTCGTAACCCTTCTTCTCCATCTCCGGGACCATGATCTGCGCCATGATCGCGACCTGGGCGGTCGCCGAGCCCAGGATCGAGGAGACGAACATGTTGGCGAGAATGTTGACATAGGCGAGCCCGCCGCGGAGCTGGCCGACAAAGGCCATGGCCATGTCGACGATACGCCGGGTGATGCCGCCACCATTCATGATCTCGCCGATCAGGATGAACAGCGGAATGGCGATCAGGCCGTAGCTGTCGACGCCGCCGAAGAGCTGCAGCGGGAAACTCTGGAACAGGAGCGGATTGCCCGAGGCCATGATG
This sequence comes from Phreatobacter stygius, assembly GCF_005144885.1. Classification (NCBI taxonomy): domain Bacteria; kingdom Pseudomonadati; phylum Pseudomonadota; class Alphaproteobacteria; order Hyphomicrobiales; family Phreatobacteraceae; genus Phreatobacter; species Phreatobacter stygius. The sequence continues at coordinate 1,359,581 of NZ_CP039690.1, read as the reverse complement.
TAGACCATGCCGGCGATGCACAGGCAGAGCCCGATCGGCACGCCGACCAGCATGATGATCATGAAGGCGGTGGTGGTGATCATCGTCAGTTCACCGCATCGATGTCGGAGAGCCTGAAGCCGGGCAGCGCGGCCTTCGGCACGAGCTCCAGGTCCTCCAGGATGTTGGCGGCGCCGTGGATGGTCATCGACACGGCGAAGATCGGCAGGATCAGGTAGAGCACCCAGGTCGGCCAGTTCAGCGTCTGGGTCCGCTCGGTGTAGAGGAAGTTGAAGCTGTCGCCGGCGAATTCGCGGGCGTCGAAACCGGCCCGCGCGATGCCGACCGGGTCCATCCACAGCCAGCACATGGCGGCGAGCGCCAGGCCGAAGGCGACGACGGCGCCGGTTGATATGACCTTGGCGATCTTCATCGGCCCTGGCGGCAGCCGCTCGGTCAGCATGGTCACCGAGAAATCGAGACGCAGGCGGGTCATCGCCGAGGCGCCGATGAAGGTCAGCCAGACCACCGAATAGACCGCCGACTCGTCGATCCAATAGATCGGAAAGCCGGTGTAGCGCGTCACCACATTGACCAGGATCAAGCCGGTCAAAAGGAACATCAGGCCCATGATCGCCAGGCGCTCGACGGCAAGCAGCCGGTTGGACGCGCCGGTTATCACCCGATAGGGCGCGATGACGGGGGCTGATGTGATCGCTTGGTCGATCATCGTTGCGCTCTGGGGCTCGAGAGTGCGTTTTGCTCTGGAATTTTCAGATCGTAGATTTTATACAATCTTCGAGTCAAGCACCGCGAAAGCATTTTTCAGAAGCCCTGCGCCATGCCGCCCCAGACCCCGCAGAAGCGCTTTAACCTCTTGTTCTGTCGCATTTTCTTCTCGCGCCGCGATGCTTGTGTCCTGGCAAAATGCTGTAAGGTGGGTCTCGCATGAACGTTCCGCTGAAACACAAGACCCTGTCGGCCGCGATCGCCGATCAGCTGCGCCAGGCCATTCTCGACGGCTCTCACGTGGCCGGAGCACAGCTGCGCCAGGACGCGCTGGCGGTGACCTATGGGGTCAGCCGCATCCCGGTGCGTGAAGCGCTGTTCCAGCTGGAGGCCGAGGGTCTGGTCCGGATCGCGCCGCACAAGGGGGCGATCGTCTCGGAACTGTCGCTCGACGAGATCAACGATGTGTTCGAGCTCCGCGGCATCCTCGAGCCGCGCATGCTGGCGCAATCGGCACCGCTGTTCGAGGCGGAGGATTTCGTCCGGCTCGACGAGATCCAGGGCCAGTTCGTCGGCGCGATCGCCGCCCATGACGTCAGCCGCTGGGGCGTTCTCAATGCCGACTTTCACATGGCGCTTTATGCCCGGGCCAAACAGCCGCGGACGCAAGCGATCGTCGTGTCGCTGCTACAGACCAGCGACCGCTATACCCGGGTGCAGCTCAGCCGCACCGAAGCGATGGGAACCGCGGAGAAGGAGCATGGCGAGCTGATCGCGCTCTGCCGCGCGGGTCAGGTCGAGGCGGCCTGCGATTTTCTCAAGGGCCATATCGCGGCGGTCCATGCCGACCTCTTGCGTGTGCTCGGACGCGCGCCGTCGCTGCGTTGACGGCCGGTCGTTGTCGCTGGCGTCAGGTGCAGGAAGACCGCCCCTCGGGCGATGGCATGAGAAACCGGCGAGGTCGATAGGAATAGAGCCGCTTCCGCGTGATGATTTGGCATCGAATTGCTGTTGCTTCTTGCGCATGATCCTCTCTCCTTTAAGTGATTTATCCGTATTTGAATTGTTATTTGCCGTTTCCAAGTATATTTAGGTATAAATGATCCGTTAAGCATTTCTGGGCAGTTATCCGTCATCGCATTTCGTTGCATGGGACGGCTGCTTCATGACCAAGGACCGGGATCTCTCCACGCGGCTGGCCTTCGCTCGGATCGACCAGGGCACCGCGGCGGATCTCAAGCCGTTGTGGGCCATGATCGCACCGGCGCTCGGCGGCATCCTGAAGCGCTTCTATGCCCATCTGCAGGTCGAGCCGCAGATGGCGGCGCTGATCGGCAGCCGGCAGGGTGCGTTGGAAAGTGCCCAGGTCCGGCATTGGGAACGATTGTTCAGCGGCAAGTTCGGCTCCGACTATGCCGAGAGCATCGATCGCATCGGCCGCGCGCATCACCACATCGGACTGGAGCCGCGCTGGTATATCGGCGGCTATCAATTCATGCTGTCGGAACTCGCTCGCCTCGTGCTGGCGAAGCACAGGTTCGCGTCCACCAAGGCGGCGCGGCTGATCGAGAGCCTGAACAAGGTGGTGCTGTTCGACCTCGACCTCGCCATCTCGACCTATCAGCAGATCCTGCTGGAAGAGCGGGCGGCCCGGAACCAGCAGGTGAACGCCGCCGTCGAGACCTTCCGGCTGGCGACCGAGGGCGTATTGCAGATCGTCGACGGCAGCGCCCGGCAAATGCAGGCGACATCGCGTTCACTGACCGCGATCGCGGCAAGTGCTTCCGACGAAGCGGTGTCGGCGGCGGCGGCTTCGGAGGAAACATCGGTCAACGTCCAGACGGTCGCTTCGGCGGCCGAGGAACTGACCCATTCGATCCAGGAGATTTCGCGTCAGGTCGGCAATGCGACGACCGTGGTGCGCAGCGCGACGGGCATGACGGAAGCCTCGTCGGCCGACGTGATGCGGCTCTCCGACGCTGCCCAGAAAATCGGCGACGTGGTTGGCCTGATCCAGGCGATCGCCTCGCAGACCAACCTCCTGGCGCTCAACGCGACGATCGAGGCGGCGCGGGCCGGCGAGGCCGGGCGCGGATTCGCCGTCGTCGCGCAGGAGGTCAAGCAGCTCGCGGCCCAGACCTCCAAGGCGACCGACGAGATCGCGCAGCAGATCGCCGGTATCCAGGCGTCGACCGCCAGCGCCGTCGGCACCATCCGCGACGTGGCGCGCACCATGGCCGAAATTCACGCGGTGACCAGTTCGATTGCCGGAGCGATCGAGGAGCAGGATGCGGCCACCCGCGAGATCGCGGCCAGCGCCCAGATGGCGGCGCAGACCACCCGCACATTGTCGTCCAACGTGTCGCAGGTGAATGCCGGCATCGACCAGACCAAGGATGTGGCAAGCGAGGTGTTCACCACATCCAGCGATCTCGGCGAACAATCATCGAGGCTTGCCGAAGAGGTGCGCCATTTCCTGCACGCGCTGACCGGCGAGCCCGAGGCCGCAGCGGCGCCGGGTGGGCGGCGGGCGGCCTGACGCACGCTCGCCTGGGGCCGCTCTCCTTGCGCACCCGGGCGAGCATGCGCCAGGCACCGAAGACATTGGTCTTATCCGGGACGTATGAATCCGCTGGCCTTGCGCGCCGCGGCGCGTGATCGCTCAGGTCGGAGCGGTCATGTGCTGCGCGATCGCCTTCTGCATGCGGTGGTTGGTCAGGAGCTGGCCGCGCAATGCAACCTCCTGTGTCGCGACAAGCTGGAACCCCCGGCTTTCAAAGAATGGACGGGCGGTGATGCTGACTTCGGCCCGGATCCAGGGGATCCTCCGTGTGCCGGCCGTCGCCTCGACGGTTGCAAGCAGGAGGGAGGCAATGCCCATCCTCTGATAAGCGGGATGAACGAACATCATGTCCAGATGGCCGTCCGGCTCGAGATCGGCGAAACCGACAACCACCTGGCCGACAACCGCGACAAAGGTTGTTCGGCTCAGCCGCCTTTGGCCCCATGCCGCTCGATCGACCTGCGCCCAGGCATCGATCTGCGCCGGATCATAGTCCTTCGAGGCGACCTGCCTGATGGCGCCGAGAAAGATCGCGATGACGGCGTCGAGGTCGCTCGCCCGATAGGGCCGCACGGCGAAATCGATGGGCGCAGGCATGGTGGGAGTGCTCCTTGCCGGATCGAGCTACGGCCTCGGTTCGAAAAAGCCGCCGGGGGTCTTGCCGGTGACGCTCCTGAAGGCGGCGCCGAAAGCCGCCGAGGATGAAAAGCCCAGGCTGCGCGCAGCCTCTTTCACGCTCACCCCGCGGCCGAGAACCTGGATCGCCGCCATGATGCGGGCGCGCTGCCGCCAGGCCTTGAAGGTCAGCGCCGTCTCGGCCGGAAACAGCCGCGAGGCGGTGCGCACCGAGGTGCCGGCACGGGCGGCGAGATCGGCCAGATCGGCAGCGCCGGCGGGATCGGCGACGACACTTTCGGCAAGCCGGATCATGGCCGGACTTTTTGGCATCGGCACGAAGGTCGGCGCGGCCTCGGCGCGTGCCACTTCGTCGAGCAGCAGGGCGGTGACGGCCCGCCGCCGCCCGGGCGCGAGCGGCTGGTCGAACTGGGCCAGGATCAGGGCGCGCAGCAGGCCCGAGACGGCAATCACCCGGTCTTGCCCGGGCGCTGCGGCCACCCAGCCGTCATGCGCGGCGCCCGCCGCCACATAGGTCGAGCGCATCTCGACATCGGAGAGCATGTCGATGGCGTGGGCGAAACGGGCCGGCACCCATACGGCGCGCTCGGGTGGAACCAGCCAGCGGCCGGTTGGCGTGGTGACCTGCATGGTGCCTGACACCGCGAAGATCAGCTGGGCCGTCTCATGCCGGTGCAGGGCGAGATGGGTGCCCTGCGGGTAGCGCCGGGCCAGCACGCCGATGCCAGCCTCGAACGCAGTATCTGGCGTCTTATCGACAGGAGTTGGCGTTACATCCTTCATAAGCCATCCTAGGCTGGCGCCACTGATCCTGCCAATGGACGTGCCTGATGAACCGCCCGACCACCGTCATCGCCTATATCAATATTGCCCATGCGCTCGACCATCTGATGATGCTGATCTTCGCCACGGCCGTGCTGACCATGGCGACCGAATTCGGCGTGCCCTTCGGCGACCTGCTGCCTTTGTCGCTCGGCGGCTTCATCGCCTTCGGCGCCTTGTCGCTGCCGGCCGGCTGGCTTGGCGACCGGTGGAGCCGGCGCAACATGCTGGTGATCTTTTTCATTGGCGGCGGGCTGGCGGTCGCGGCGACCGGTCTTGCCCGCAATGCCACTGAGCTTGCGATCGGGCTCACCGCCATTGGCGCCTTCGGCGCGATCTATCACCCGGTCGGCACCGCCATGCTGGTGTCGCATGCGCAAAGGCTCGGCCGCGACATCGGCATCAACGGCGTCTGGGGCAATCTGGGCGTCGCGCTGTCGGCGCTGATCACCGGGGCGCTGACCCAATGGTTCGGCTGGCGGGCCGCCTTCTTCATCCCAGGGGCCGTCAGCATTCTCGTCGGTGTCGCCTTCATGGCCAATGTCCGGGACGAGAAGCGGCTCGGCTCGAAGGCCGGCGGCCAGGCGCGCATCGGCCGCGACGAGATGATGCGGGTCTTCGTCATCCTGCTGTTCGTCGCCTTTTCGCTCGGCATCACCTTCAATGCCGTGACGGTGGCGCTGCCCAAGCTGATCCAGGAACGCATCACCCTGTTCGGCTCGGCGCCGGCGGTGATCGGCACGATCGGCTTCCTGGTCTATCTCTGCGGCGCGATCTCGCAATATACCGTCGGCCATCTGATCGACCGCTATCCGCTGCGCAGCCTGTTCATCCCGATCGGTTTCGCGCTGACGCCGTTCCTGCTGCTCGCCTCGGTCGCCCAGGACTGGACCATGCTGATCGCGGCGACCGGGGTGGTCACCATCATGTACAGCCAGGTGACGCTGAACGACGCGATGACCGGCAAATATACCAGCGACGAGTGGCGGGCCCGCGCCTTTGCGGCGCGCTACACCATGACCTTCGGGGTTGGCGCCGGCGCGGTCTGGCTGGTCGCCTGGCTGCATCGTTCCGGCGGCTTCACCCTGACCTTCCAGGTGCTCGCCGGCCTGTGCGTGCTGATCGCGCTGGCCGCCCTGACCTTCCCGCGCGACCGCGAAGAAACGGCCGCCATGCCGGCGGAATGAAAAAGGGCCGGCATCGCTGCCGGCCCCTTATCCTGGGCACAAACGTTTTGAATTGTAGCAGCGGAACGGAATGCACCTGAACCACCGCCCCCACCTCGCCCCGGCGGGGAGAGGTCGACCGGAGCGCAGCGCAGGTCGGGAGAGGGGGCGAGGAGCGAGACGAGAAGCCACCGTGCGACGAGGGCAAGGCGGATTCTAAAGTCTCAATTCCCGCTCTCCCGGCCTTCGGCCGACCTCCCCCCGCCGGGGGGAGGTTTAGGGGGTGTCCTCGCGACGACCTCGGCATTCATGAGAGATGTGAATGCCGCCGCCGTGAGCCTCTTCGTCGGCCCGGCTGCCGGCCCTTACCAGGAGGCGATCACGGAACCCTGGAAGGTCTTGTCGATGAAGGCCTTGACCTCCGCCGACTGGTAGCTCTCGACAAGCGGCTTGACCCAGGGTTTGTCCTTGTCGATGGCGCGCACCGCGATCAGGTTGACGTAAGGCCCCTTCGGGTCCTCGCGCAGCAGCGCGTCACGGGTCGGATTGAGGCCGGCGGGGATGGCGAAATTGGTATTGACCGCGGCGGCCGCGACGTCGTCGAGCGAGCGTGGCGTCTGGGCCGCCTCGATCTCCAGGAAGCGGAACTTCCTGGTGTTCTCGATGATGTCGACGACGGTCGGGCTATAGCCGACGCCGGGCTTCAGCTTGATCAGTCCCTTGTCCTGGAACAGGAGCAGCGTGCGGCCGCCATTGGTCGGGTCGTTCGGGATGGCGATCTGCGCGCCGTCCGGAACCTCGGCCCAGGTCTTGTACTTCTTGGAATAGACGCCGAGCGGGAAATTGACGGTCAGACCGACGCTGACCAGATCGTATTTCCGGTCGGCGTTCTGCTGATCCAGGAACGGCTTGTGCTGATAGGAATTGGCATCGAGCTCGCCGGCGGCAAGTGCCGCGTTCGGGATGATGTAGTCGGAGAACTCGGTGATCTTGAGGTCGAGGCCGCGCCTGGCGGCGACCGGCTTCACGGCTTCCAGGATCTGCGAATGCGGGCCGCCGGTGCCGCCGATGCGGATGGTGGTGGGCGCCTGCGCCCGGACGAGGCCGGGAGCGGCGAGGGTCGCGAGGGTGGCGGTGCCGGCGCCGAGCAAGGTGCGGCGGTCGAAGTTGAAGCGATCGGACATGGGTGTCTCCAGGTTCAAGATTTGAGGGCGCCGCTCAGGCGCGGCGGATGCGCTTGTTGACCTTGCGGGCAATGGCTTCGCCAATGGTCTGGACCGCCTGGACCAGCACGATCAGAACCACCACCACGGCCGCCATGACGTCGGGCATGAAGCGCTGGTAGCCGAAGCGGATGCCGAGATCGCCGAGGCCGCCGGCGCCGACCGCGCCGACCATGGCGGAGTAGCCGATGAGGCTGACCACGGTCAGCGTCAGGCCGAGCGCGATGGCCGGCAGGGCTTCGGGCAGCAGCACCTTGAGAACGATCTGCAGCGAGGTCGCGCCCATGGCCTTGGAGGCCTCGACCAGGCCCTGGTCGACCTCGCGGATCGCCGCCTCGATGATCCGCGCGATGAACGGGGTGGCGGCGACCGTCAGCGGCACGATCGCCGCGGTGGTGCCGATCGAGGTGCCGGCGATCAGCCGGGTGAACGGGATGATCGCCACCACCAGGATGATGAAGGGCGTCGAGCGGGTGGCGTTGACGACGATGCCGAGCACGCGGTTGGCCGAGACGAATTCGAACAGCTCACCCTTGCCGCTGGTGGCCAGGAACAGGCCGAGCGGCAGGCCGAGCAAAGTGCCGATGACCGCGGCGGCAGCGACCATGTAGAGCGTCTGGCCGGTGGCCGCGACGATCAGGTTGATGATTTCAGGCGACATAACCGAGCACCTCCGCCTTGAGCCCGTGAGCATGGATCAGACCGGTGACGGCGCCGACCGTTTCCTGGTTTGCCGGGATGGTCACCAGGAGGTTGCCGAACGGCCGTTGGCCGATCTCGTCGACCTGGCCGGACAGCACGTTGACGTCGATGTCGAGCGAGCGCGACAGCCGCGACAGGATCGGTGCCGTGGCGTTCTCGCCGGTAAAGACGATGCGCAGCACTGCGTGGCGGGCGCCATCCCGGCTGGCGGTCAGCCGCTCGGTGATGTCGCGCGGCAGTTCGCCGCCGGTGACGGAGGAGACGAAGGTCCGGGTCGTGTCGGTCCGGGGGCCGGCGAAGACCTGATAGACCGGGCCTTCTTCGATGATGCGGCCGGCCTCGATCACCGCGACCTGGTCGCAGATCTCCTTGATCACCTGCATCTCATGGGTGATCAGCACGATGGTCACGCCGGTCAGTTCGTTGACCCGGCGCAGCAGCGCGAGGATCGACCGGGTGGTTTCCGGGTCGAGCGCCGAGGTCGCCTCGTCCGACAGGAGTACTTTCGGTTCGGTGGCGAGCGCCCGGGCGATGCCGACCCGCTGCTTCTGGCCGCCCGACAGTTCGGCTGGATAGCGGCCGCGCTTGTCGGCGAGGCCGACGAGCTCGATCAGATTGTCGACGCGGGCCTTGATGGTCGCCTTCGGCGTGCCGGCAAGCTCGAGCGGCAGCGCGATGTTGTCGAACACGGTGCGCGAGGACAGCAGATTGAAGTGCTGGAAGATCATGCCGATGCGCCGGCGCAGGGTGCGCAGGTCGGTCGCGTCGAGCGCCGCGACATCGACATTGTCGACGAAGACCGAACCGGAGCTCGGCCGCTCCAGGCCGTTGATGACCCGGAGCAAGGTCGACTTGCCGGCGCCGGACCGGCCGATAATGCCGGCGATCGAGCCTGGCGCGACCGACAGCGTCACGGCGTCGAGCGCGGTGACGGCGGGATCGCCGTTGCGTGCGGAATAGACCTTGGAGACGGCCTCGAAGCGAATGGCCGGCTCGGCGGCCGCGGCGACGGCGACCGGATCCTTGAACTGGGTGACGGCGTTCATCTCGGCGGCCCTCACCAGGTCGGCAGGATCGTGCCGGCGAATTTCGCCTGCACGAATGCCTTCACCTGCGCCGAGCGATAGAGCGCGATGTAGCGCTGGATGCGCGGGTCGTCCTTGCGATCTTCGCGGGCGGCGAAGACCAGGGTCCACTGGCTGTCGACGCCTTCGAGCTTCAGCGCCGTCTTCTGGTCGAGCCCGGCCAGGAAGGCATAGTTGTTGGTGACGAAGGCCGCCGCGACGTCGGCGAGCGAACGGGCGAGCTGCGCCGCGTCGAGTTCGACAAAGGTGATCTTGCGCGGGTTCTCGACGACATCCAGCACGCTGGCCTGGGCGCCGGCGCCGGGCTTCAGCGTGATCAGGCCGACCTCCTGGAACAGGAACAGCGCGCGGGCGGCATTTGACGGGTCGTTCGGAATGGCGATGCGGGCGCCGTTCGGGATGGCGGCGATGGAGGGGAACTTGGACGAATAGATGCCGGCGGGAACGACGATCGAGGGATCGAGCGCCACGATCTTGTAGCCGCGCGCCTTGATCTGTGCGTCGAGATAAGGCCGGTGCTGGAAATTGTTGAGATCGATATCGCCGGCCTGCAGCGCGGCATTCGGCAGGTTCCAGTCGGTGAATTCGATGATCTCGACCTTCAGGCCTTCGGCTTCGGCAAGCTTGGCCGCTTCGCGCAGGATGTCGCCGTAAGGCCCGGCCGAGACGCCGACCCGCAGCACTTGGGACCCTTGTGCGGCAAGCCCGGTGCCGGCAGCGGCGCTCAACGCGGTCGCGGCGGCGGACAGGAGGAATGTTCTGCGTTTCATGATGCAATGTCTTCGTTCGAAAGGCGACGCTGCTGCGGCCGAAGCCGCAGATGTCGCTGGGGTGAGCCAAGGTCGATCAGGCGGCGCGCCGCCGGGTGGCCGCGATCAGGTCGCGGGCGGCGCGCTCGATGCCGTGGATCGAACGAAACACCTGATGGTCGAGCGACTGGACCGATCGGGCGGAGGCGAAGAAGCGCAAGCCGCCGCGGGTCCGCTGACCAAGGCCAATGGGTTCGTCGTCGAGTTCGATGATGATGGTGTCGGACATGAAAAAATCTGCCACCGGGCGTCGCCGGTGCCTCTTGGAGGGGAGATCGAGGGAGGGGTGATCAGACGCTTAAGAGCGTCGACACGAGCCCATCACCGACGACATCCGGTGGCAGTGTCCAGTCTGGGAGGAAGCGCCCGAAGGCCAAGTCCCGAAACTCATCGCAAACTCTCCAAAACGGGAGCCCACGAATTCGCTTCGTGGCGCTTTAGCCCTTGGTGACGCGGTGCAAGCTGCTCCATCAAATCCCGCGACCGTCCAACGTCAGGCGCTGGGCAGTGAGTTCAAAATGATAGCGCTCGGTCGTTATGTCAACCGAATTGTTCTTTTAAAAGAATGCGCGAATTGGAAATTTATTGTCGTGAATGGCTGCCGGGAGAACGCAATCATATCCAGCCATGGCTCGCAGGGCGCCGTGGCGACAAGATCTTCCTCTTTGTCCGGAAACGCAGCACGCCGCGAGCGGCATGGCGGCGGGACCCTGGCACAAGGCCCGGTGTCTCGCCCGCGACGGCTGCGGACGGATCAGACGGCCATGTTGGAGCTGGCGCCCGGCGTGACCAGGATGTTGCGGTCGACCGTCTTGACGTCGCGCAGCCCGCACAACGCCATGGTGGTGTCGAGCTCCTTGCGGATGATGTCGAGGCACAGAGTGACGCCTTGTTCGCCCATAGCGCCGAGCCCATAGAGGAAGGCGCGGCCAATGAAGACGCCCTTGGCGCCGAGCGCCAGCGCCTTGATGACGTCCTGGCCCGAACGGATGCCGCCATCCATCAGCACTTCGATCCGATCGCCGACGGTCTGGACGATCGCCGGCAGGGCAGCGATCGACGACAGGGCACCGTCGAGCTGCCGACCGCCGTGGTTGGAGACAACCAGGGCGTCGGCGCCGCTCCGGGCCGCCATTTCCGCGTCCTCCGGATCGAGAATGCCTTTCAGGATCAGCTTGCCGCCCCAGCGGTCCTTGATCCACTTGACGTCGTCCCAGCTCAGCGTCGGGTCGAACTGTTCGGCGGTCCAGGCCGACAGCGAGCTCATGTCCTCGACGCCCTTGGCGTGACCGGCAATGTTGCGGAAGGTGCGGCGCTTGGTGCCGAGCATGCCGAGGCACCAGCGCGGCTTGGTGGCGAGATTGATCAGATTGGCAAGCGTCGGCTTGGGCGGGGCGCTCAACCCGTTCCGGATGTCCTTGTGGCGCTGGCCAAGGATCTGCAGGTCCAGGGTGAGCACCAGCGCCGAGCATTGCGCCGCCTTGGCGCGGTCGATCAGCCGGTTGATGAAGTCGCGGTCGCGCATGACGTAGAGCTGGAACCAGAACGGGCTGGAGGTGTTCTCGGCGACATCCTCGATCGAGCAGATGCTCATGGTCGACAGAGTGAAGGGAATGCCGGCCTTCTCGGCGGCGCGGGCGGCAAGGATCTCGCCATCGGCATGCTGCATGCCGGTCAGTCCCGTCGGGGCGATCGCCACGGGCATGGCGACCTTCTGGCCCACCATGGTGCTCTCGAGCGTCCGGTTGCTCATGTCGACGGCGACCCGCTGGCGCAGCTTGATGCGGCCGAAATCAGCCTCGTTGGCGCGATAGGTGCTCTCCGTCCAGGCGCCCGAGTCGGCATAGTCGTAGAACATCCGCGGCACCCGCCGCTTGGCGATCAGGCGCAGGTCTTCGATGCAGGTGATGGTCCGGGACATTGATGTCTTCTTTCAACAGCACTGTTGCCTTCGGCGCTTCGGGTGCGCGGCCGATCTGTAGCACAGCCTGATAGAGCCGAGCGACAGGCCGCCGAGCGGCCCGCCCATGCCGCAAACGCCGGCGCGGCCGCAGTCGAGCGGCACCGGCCGTGACGCGCGATCGCTCAGGCCGGCCGCCGCGCGGCCAGGTAGCTTGCGAGATCCCGCCCGGGCTCGTCGGCAAAGGTCGCCGCCGAGATCCTCGGCTCCCTCATGCGGTCGAGCCGGAAGGTGCGAAAGTCGGTGCGCAGTTCGCACCAGGCGATCAGCATCCAGCCGTCCGAGAAGGCGGTCAGCGCCAGCGGCCGCACTGTCCGCCGGCTTTGCCGCGCCTCGGCATCGACATAGTCGAACGCGACCAGGCGTCGCGCCCGCAATGCCGCGCGCAAGCCGGCGGCAAAGGTGGGCGCGCGCCGATCAGGCCGTTGCCGGGCACGCAGCGGCCGTCCGGCGACGCCAGGGCTCGGCTGCCCGGTCCAGGCGCTGTCGATCTTGGCACGCGCCGCCGCCGCCGCGGCCGCCAAGGCGGGATCGCCGACCTCGACGACATAGGCGAGGCCGAGCGCCAGGGCCTCCAGCTGGTCGTGATCGAAGGTCAGCGGCGGCAGGTCGACCGGGCCGCGCAGCACATAGCCGACGCCGGCCTGGCCGTCGATCGGGAAACCCTGCGCCTGCAGCGTCGCGATATCGCGGTAGACGGTGCGGACCGAGACCTCCAGCCGTTCGGCGAGCGCGTCCGCGGTGACGAGCGTCTTGCCGCGGAAATGCGACAACAGGTCGATCAGCCGATCGGCGCGGCGCATGCCGTCTCTCCTGACGCAATGCTGTCAGGAGCCAGTCTCTAGGCTTGTCGGCTCCAAGGCAATCCGGAGCCACCGTGACCGATCTCCCCGCCATCCCGCATTCGCCGTCCGCCGCCCTGCTTGGCTGGCGCCTGCTGGCCTGTGACCGAGCCAAGGGCTGGGTCAGGATCGGCTTCGACGGCAAACGCGAATTCCTCAACCCGGCCGGCACCGTCCAGGGCGGCTTCCTGGCCGCGATGCTGGACGATTGCATGGGGCCGGCTGCCTGGATCATGACCGGCGGCGAGCGCTATACCGCAACCATCGACATGACCGTCAGTTTCCTGGCGCCCGCCAAACCCGGCCCGATCATCGGCGAGGGACAGGTGGTGCAGCTCGGCGGCAGCATCGCCTTCCTGGAGGCGCGCCTGTTCGGGCCGGACGACCGGGTGCTGGCACGCGCCACCTCGACTGCACGCCTGGTCGCCGGCACGGCTGCGGTCAAGCCGGCGACGGGCCGGGCTTAGCGTGGCGCGAGACCTCAGTTTCCCGCACCGAGGCGGTTCGTGAAGCTCCGGTCGAAAGCGGCCGTCACGTCGATCCTGGCAGGCAACACGCCGTGGCGGGTGAACAGATCGGCCTCGCCCTGGGTTTCGCGCACCACGGCATCGTCAATGGCGATCGGCGTCTCGCGTTTGGTTTCGAGCGAGCGCAGCACCGTCGCTTCGGGAATGCGGGTCAGGCCGGCGCTGATCCGGGCAATGGTGCCGGGATTGGCGAGCGCCCAGAGCTTGGCGCGGGCGACACGGTCGTTGAAGTCCTGCAGCGCCGCGCGCTTGTCGCGGATGGCATTCAGATGGGCATGAACGAAGGTCTTGCTCGGAAACACAGCCGTTGCGTCGGCCACGACCCGCGCGCCGTCCTCGATCGAGGAGATCGAGACATAGGGCTCCCAGATGATCCAGGCGTCGACCGCGCCGGTGACGAAGGCCGAACGGGCGTCGGTCGGTCCGAGAAAGACCAGCGTGACATCACTCGGTTTGAGCCCGGCCTGTTCGAGCAGGCCGAGCGCCTGGAAATGGCCGTTGCCGCCGCGATTGACGGCAATCCGCTTGCCCCTGAGATCGGCGAAGTTGCGCGCCGGCGAGGTCTTCGGCACCAGCACGGCATTGGCCGCCGGCAGCGAGCGGGAGGCGCCGATCACCCGGATCGGCGCGCCGGCGGCGTAGACGAACAGGAAGGGGATGTCGCCGGTGAAGCCGACATCCAGCGCACCGGCATTCAGGGCCTCGAGCAGGGGAGCGGCGGCGGGAAACTGCGACCATTCGATCTTGTAGGGCAGGCCCTCCAAGGCATTGGCGGCCTCCAAGATCGAGCGGACGCCGGCGATCTGGTCGCCGACCCGCAAGGTGATGTCGGCGCGTGCCGGGCCGATGAGGCCGAGCGCGATGGCAAGGCCGGCAAGAAGACGTTTCATGGATGTCACTCCGAGGGGATCGGGAAGGGCGCGCCGGCGTTCATCAGCCGAGCAGGTCCGGTTCGGCGGCGACGATCCAGTCCCACAAGGGCTGGAATGAAAAATAGCCGCCCTTATGGGTGCCGACCTGCGAGGCGGTCAGCCTGGCGATATCGTCGGAAATCAGCTTCGGTTCGCCGGCGGCTTCCGCGAGCAATTGGGTGCGTGCCGCATTGTCGGCAGCGATGAACCACCAGGCCGCGGCCTCGATGGTCGGACCGACGGTCAGGAAGCCGTGGTTCTGCAGGATGACCGCTTTTTTCGAGCCGATCGCTTCGGCGATCTTCTTGCCTTCGCCGTCTTGCAGCACGACGCCGGAGAACGGATCGAACAGGGCGTGGTCTTCATAGAAGGCGCAGGAATCCTGGGTGAGCGGATCGAGCAGCCGGCCGAGCGACGACCAGGCCTTGCCATAGGTCGAATGGGTGTGGGCGGCCGCCACGACATCCGGGTGGGCGGCATGGATCGCCGAATGGATGACGAAGCCGGCCTGGTTGATCGGCCGGTTGCCGATCAGGATCTGGCCGTCATGGTCGACCAGTTGCAGGTCGGACACCTTGATCTGGCCGAAAAAGGCAGCCAGCGGATTGATCCAGAAGCGATCGGGAAACTCCGGATCGCGCACCGTGACATGGCCGGCAAGCCCCTGGTCGAAGCCATAACGGGCGAACAGCCGGAAGGTCGCGGCGAGGCGCTGCTTGCGGTGCAGCCGCTCGTCCTCGAAGGTCGCCGCCGGTGCGCGCTCGACCAGGGAATATTGTTTCGGTTTCTGGACGATCTGGTTCACGGCCTGCTCCTGTTCGGTTCAAATTCCGGCGATGGGATCGGTAACCTCGGAGGCAGCGCCAGGCTCACGACAGGGCGCGCGCGAGGCCGTCGTTGAAGCGCCGGTCGAACAGCGGCGCGACATCGATCGGCCGTGGCAGCACCTTCAGGTCGCGGAACACGTCCGCGACGTTCTGCGCCGAGGCAATGTCGGCATCGGTGACGGGGAAGAGATCGCGCCGGCGCGAGGCCTTGGTCAGGATTTCGTAGTCGACCGCCGTGGGCACGCCGATCGCCCGCGAACGGATCTCGGCCCAGCGTTCGAGATTGGCCTCGCGCCAGACATAGGCCTGTCGGAGGCGGTGGAACAGATCGGCGATCGCGGCTGTGTGCCTCGCGTCCTGCAGCGTCGCCGGGTTGGCGGCATAGAGGGAATTGCCCGAGAGATAGCCGCTCGAGGTGATCAGGACGCGGGCGCCGTCATTGATCGCGAAAGGCACGTTGTAGCCGTAGATCGCCCAGGCATCGAGCGAGCCCTGGACGAAGGCCGACTGGCCTTCGGCAGGCGTCAGCGCCACCGGCGTGATGTCGGAAAAGGACAGCCCGACCTTGGCCAGCATCTTGGCGAGATAATAATGCGTGGTGGTGGCGCGGACGTAACCGACACGCTTGCCTTTCAGCTCGGCGACCGACTGGATCGAACTGCCCTTGGGCACCAGCACGACCTGCCAGTTCACGTCGTCCTTGATGACCGCGACAACAGAGATGCGCGCGCCGGCGGCGGCGCCGAACACCGGTGGCGTTTCGCTCATGCTGCCGAGATCGATAGCGCCGGCATTGATCGCTTCGACGATCAGATTGCCGGAGGCGAATTCGGCAAGCGCGATCCTGTAGGGCGTACGGTCGCGGCCGGCGGCCTTCAGCACCAGGCTGTCGCCGCCCTTGTAGTCGGCGAGCCGGAGCGTCACCCCGGTCAGGTCGACGGCTGGCGTCGCCGTTGCTTGCGCGTCGGCGGCTGTCCCAAGGCCGGCCAATGCCGATGCCGCAAGGCCGGATGCGGCAAGGCCGAGGACATGCCGGCGGTCGAGCGAGGCCGGCCGGGCGGGCGGGGTCTTGGCGGATCCATGCGACATGGTCGTTGCTCCGGACGGGGTAGGCGATCCGGTCAATGGATCGGCGCGTGGATCGACGCCGACCGGGCGGGCGCCGGATGAGGTTGGGCCGGTTCCCCGACGCCCGCCGGGCGACGGGTGGTGTCCGGAACCTCGACATCGGCGGAGCCGATCCCGGTCTCGTCGACCCCCAGTTCGGCGAGCAGGCGCGAGCGCAGGGCAATGAAGGCCGGGTCACCGTGGCGGCGCGGGCGGGAGAGACGGATCGGGATGTCGGCGGCGATCCGCCCTTCGTCCAGGATCACCGCGCGATCGGCGAGCAGCAGCGCCTCGTCGACGTCATGGGTGACCAGCAGCACCGCTGGCGCATGGGCTCGCCACAACGACGCGACGAGGCCCTGCATGCGCAGCCGCGTCAGCGCATCGAGGGAGGCGAAGGGTTCGTCGAGCAGCAGCAGTTTCGGCTCGCGGACCAGTGCGCGGGCGAGCGCCGTGCGTTGCGCCTCGCCGCCCGACAAGGTCAGCGGCCAGGCCTCGGTGCGGTGCGACAGACCAACCTCGGCCAGGGCTGCCAGCGCCCGGTCCCGGATGTTCGGCACGCGCAGGCCAAGGGCGACATTGCGCCAGACCCGCTTCCAGGGAACCAGGCGCGGCTCCTGGAATACCACGGCGCGCTCATCCGGCACCTCGACCGTGCCGGCCGGCGCTTCGTCGAGCCCCGCGAGCGTGCGCAGCAGCGTCGACTTGCCGGAGCCGGAGCGGCCGAGCAGGGCGACGAACGAGCCGGCCGCTATCTCGAGATCGAGGCCGTCGAGAATGTTCGGGCCGCCGAAGGAGCGGACGAGGCCGGAGACGCGCACCACGGGTTCGGCGGCGGTGTGAGCCAGATCGAGGTGAGCGGGATCGACATGGTCGGGGTCGACGTGAATTGTCATCGCGGTCATTCCTTGACGAAGCTGGGGCGCCAGACGAGCACCGCCCGCTCGACGGAACGGACGATCTGGTCGGTCGCGAGACCGAGCATGGCGTAGACGATGAGGGCGACGAAGATGATGTCGGTGCGCAGGAAGTCGCGGGCCGACATGGCGAGATAGCCGATGCCGCTGGTGGCATTGATCTGCTCGCCGACGACCAGGCTGAGCCAGCCGACGCCGAGCGAATAGCGCAGGCCGACCAGGAAGGAAGGCAGGGCGCCGGGCAGGATGACGTGGCGGATCAGTTCCAGCCGCGTCAGGCCCAGCGCGCCGACCGCCTCGACCACCTTGGTATCGACGCCACGGATGCCGGAAAACAGGTTGAGATAGATCGGGAACAGGGTGCCGAGCGCGACCAGGGCAATCTTGGGCGTCTCGCCAATGCCGAACCACAGGATGAACAGCGGCACCAGGGCCAGATGTGGCAAGGTCCTGACCATTTGCAGCGTGGCGTCGACCGCATCCTCGCCCTGTCTCGACAGCCCGGCGACCAGCGCCAGGACCGTGCCGAGCGACACGCCGATGGCAAGGCCCGCCGAGACGCGGCCGAGCGAGATCAAGAGATGCTCGAACAGCTCGCCCGACTGGATGAGGCCCCAGAAGGTCACCAGGATCAGCGCCGGCGACGGCACCGAGCGGGTCGGGATGAAGCCGAGCGAGGAGGCGATCTGCCAGAGACTGACGAGCGCCAGCGGCGTGGCGAAGCGGCGATACCGCGCAAGCGCCGCCAGCAGCGATGGGCGCTCACCCGGAGATGTCGTCACCGCCAATGTCATGGTCACCTCGATCGTGTTCGGTCGGATCGGCCGGCTGGAATGCCGCGCCTCGGAACGGCTCCTGGATGCGGTCCCGTTGGGCGCCCGGCTCGACCTTCCAGAGGCAGGTCGTCCGGTTGTTTCAGGGTTCCTTTCATCCCCGCCCATGTCAACAAGAACGTTCGTTTTAAAGAACGATTTCAGAGAACCAACCATTGCTGTCCACCCAGGCTTCGGGAGAAGCAATCGTTTCTTTGCCTGGATCGGAGGCGGATTTTCTGATGAGATGACCAGTCTTTCCTTGCAGTGGTCCGGAAAATAGCGCCTGCGTGCAGAAATGATGGCGACGCCTCCCGTTCCGGGGAACAATCCTCTCGCGGGGCCGGTCGATGGAGATGCCAATTTGCCTGTTGTCTCGTTCTTAATAAAGAACATTCTCATTGACATCAGGCGATCACCTCCGGACACTTCAGGCGCTCCGGCAAAGGCCTCTGCGGTTGCCGCCGGACGCGCGCCGGGAGCCCGGTTGATCGAGGCGCCGGGCGCGCGAAGCGCCAGGGGGATATCGAACCATGAGCAAGCAGGACATGCCGAGCCGGGCCCTTGATGTCGATCCGGCCGGCCGCCCGCCGGCGCCCTCGCGCCGGTCGCTGCTGGCAGGCGGGGCGGCGCTCGGCGCCACGTTCCTGGCCGCGCCGGCGCTGGTCCGGGCGCAGCCGGCCGTGCTGCTCCGGCTCGGCGACCAGAAGGGTGGGGTCGAAGCCTTGCTCAAGGCCTCCGGCCAACTCGCCGACCTGCCGTTCCGGGTCGAGATCAACCAGTTCGTCGCGGCCGCGCCGCTGCTCGAAGCCTTGAATGCCGGCGCCGTCGACGTCGCCTGGGCCGGCGACGCACCGACCACCTTCGCGCTCGCCAATGGCACGCCGGCGAAGATTGTCGCAGCCCATCGGACCACCGGCGCGGCGACCGCCCTGCTGGTCAAACCGGGTTCGCCGATCCGGAGCGTCGCCGACCTCAAAGGCAAGACCATCGGCACCAGCCGCGGCTCGATCGGCCAGGCCCTGGTGCTGTCGGCGCTGAAGGCCAATGGCCTGCCGTTCAATACGGTGAAATTCGCCTTTCTGCTGCCGGCCGAAGCCAAGACGGCGCTCGAGTCGGGCGCGGTCGACGCTTGGTCGACCTGGGGCGTGTTCATTGCCCAGGGCCGGGTCGTCGACAATTACCGGGTGGTGGTCGACGGCTCGAACGGCATCCTGAGCGGGCTCAGCTACCTCAATGCACTCGACAGCGCGATCAGGGACAAGCGCGCCGCGGTGGCCGAGATCGTTCGCCGGGTCGCCATCGCCAGGCATTGGGCGAACCGCCATGTCGACGACTATGCGCGGTTCTGGGCTGGTCTCGTCGGCGTCTCCTTCGAGGTCGCCAAGTTCTCCTTCGAGACGGCGCCGAGCACGCCGGAACGGATCGACGACAAGGTCGTCGCCGACCAGCAGGCGACCGCCGACCTCTACACCACGGCCGGGCTGGTGCAGCGCAAGCTCGACGTCAGGCAGTTCTTCGACACCTCGTTCAACGGCTCGGTCGTCGTTTGACCGGGATGTCCGGCATGGCCACGACGCCGAACCGCGAGGCCCCGCCGGACACGTTCGAGCGTGATGCCGACGTGCTGGTGATCGGTGGCGGCATGGCAGGAGCATGGGCGGCCGCTGCGGCGGCTGCCGAGGGCGCCGCTGTGGTACTGGTCGACAAGGGCTATTGCGGCACCAGCGGTGTCACCGCCGCCGCCGGGCCCGGTCATTGGTGGGCGCCGCCGGATCCGCCGCAGGCACGCGAGACCGCGATCCGCAATCGCCAGGCCATCGCCTTCGGCCTCGGCGATCCCGCCTGGATGTATGCCGTCCTCGACCAGACCTGGCGGACGTTGCCGACGCTCGGCCAGCATTACCGCTTTCCGATCGACGACCGCGGCCAGGTGAATTACCGCGCGGTGCGCGGCCCCGAATATATGCGCGCGCTCAGGGCCCTGATCGAAGAACGCGGCGTCACCGTGCTCGACCACAGCCCGGCGCTCGAATTGCTGGCGCGGCCCGACGGCACCATCGGGGGAGCGCAAGGGTTGCAGCGCCAGCAGGCGAACCGGCCCTGGCGCGTCCGGGCGGGAGCGGTGGTGCTCGCCGCCGGTGGCACCAGCTTCCTGTCGCATCTGCTCGGCGCGCGCACCAATACCGGCGACGGCTATCTCATGGCGGCGGAGGCCGGCGCCGAGCTGTCCGGCATGGAGTTCACCGCGGCCTATACGATCGCGCCGGAGCGCTCGACCATGACGCGCACCATGTCTTATGCCTTCGCGACCTATTACGACGCCGACGGCCGCGAGATCGACGCGCCGTTCGGGCCGGACCAGACCGAACGCATCGCGCGTGCCCTGTTGGCCGGTCCGGTCACTTGCTCGCTGCATCGCCTGCCGGCCGATATCCAGGCGCGGCTGCCGACCATCTCGCCCAATGTCATGCTGCCGTTCGACCGCTGGGGCATCGATCCCTACCGGCAGCGCTTTGCGGTGACGCTGCACACCGACGGAACGATCCGCGGCATTGGCGGGGTCAAGGTGGCGGACCGGGACTGCGCCACCACGGTGCCCGGCCTGTTCGTCGCCGGCGACAATGCCAGCCGCGAACTGGTGGCCGGCGCGAGCTCGGGCGGCGGCAATGTCAATTCGGCCTGGGCATTGTCCTCGGGCACCTGGGCCGGGCGCGGCGCGGTCGCCTTCGCGCGACGGGCGGGTGGCTCGGCGACGGCCCGGCTGAAGCCGCTCGGCCGCGCCGGCCTGCATCCGGTGGCATCGCAAGGTCCCGTCGATGTTGCGGCGCTGCGCGCCGCGGTCCGGTCCGAAATGCAGCCTTATGACAAGAACCTGTTCCGTTCCGGCGACCGCCTCATCCGGTCGCGCCAGGCGCTGGATGCCGCCTGGCGCCTCATCGCCGATCACGCCGGCGGCCATGACACGAACCCACTCGCCGCGCGTGAGACCGCCGCACTCATCGCCACGGCCCGCTGGTCGGTGACCGCGGCGTTGGCCCGCGACGAAAGCCGCGGCATGCACCGGCGCGAGGATCGGCCCGGGCTCAACCCGGCGCTCGGTCGTCGGCTGCTGGTCAGTGGCTTCGATGATGTCTGGATCCGGCCGGACGAGGCTTTGCCCGGGCCGGGCCTCCACGCCAGGGAGCTGGTGGCGTGATCGAGCTCGTCATCGCCGAGCGCTGCACTGCCTGCAATGCCTGCGTTGCGGTCTGCCCGACCAATGTCTTCGACGCGGTGGCCGCCGGCCCGCCGGTCATCGCGCGGCAGGCCGATTGCCAGACCTGTTTCATGTGCGAGCTCTATTGCCGTGCCGATGCGCTCTATGTCGCGCCGGATTGTGAGAGGCCGACGCCGTCCGACCCGGCCGCCATCGTCGCCTCCGGCCTGCTCGGGCAATATCGGCGCGATTCCGGCTGGGACGAGTGGGCGGAGCGCTATCCGAACGAGCAATGGCTGATGGAGACGGTGTTCCGCCGGGCCGCCGAAGCGGCGAAGGCGCCGCCGAGCCTTTAGAGTGTGATCGTTTCGAATTGAGGCGCGCGGCACAACCTGCCTCGGTAGTCTTCCCTGATCATGCCAGGACATTGCCCGATCGAAGCGAGACCCGATGCGCCGTTTCATGATGGCGGCTCCGGGCGCGGCGTCGCGCTGGCGCTTCGTGTCGCCCCCTGAGCATCTCCTCGCAGCCGAACGGACGCCAGCCAAACGACGGCCTTCTTTTTGCGCGCCGAGCCGAAACCTCGCCGGTCGAGCGGAGATGCCGCTGCGTTGGCAAGCGGTCCGGCGATCGGCCCCTGGTGATCATCCCCCGATGGGTTCGGGGTATTGCCCGATCCAAGCCGGCGCCATTTCGGCGTTCAGTGGGCCTGCTGCCGTCTGCGCCGAAAGCCGGGGGTTGAGCAAGGACCGCGTGTCGCCGCCCTTGGTGCAGGCAGGTTGGCCGGGCAATCGCGGATGGCACCGCCGAGGATGCGCCATGACGGTTGAAGCAGGGCAGGGTCAACCGATTGCCGGGACCGAGCCAATCGAGACGCCGCTGTTTCAAGGGGGGCCGCCGCACCGCGTGCAGAGCTGGATCGGCTTGGTTCGACCCGGTCGGCCCAATGTCCTGCGCCGGGCGCTGCTCGCCGTGCTGGTCGGCTGGGTGCCGCTGTTCCTGCTGGTCGCGCTTCAATCGGGCACGGCGCAAACCGGCGGGCTCGGAGCGTTGCTGCTCGATTGCGGCTTTCACGCCCGCTCGCTCATTGCCGTTCCCTTGCTGATCCTGGCCGAAGTGAGCTGTGCCCGGCAGCTCGGCGCCATCATCCGGCAATTCGGCGAAGCCCGCCTCGTTCGCGAGCAGGACAGGATCCAGTTCGATCAGGCGATCGCGTCAACCCGGTCGCTGCTCTGGTCGCCGCGCGCCGAACTGGTCGCGCTGGTCCTGACCTTCCTCATGGTGGTGGCCCTGATGACCTCGGTGCATCCGGAGCACATTCCGTCATGGCAGAAGTCGGCCGGAGCGGTCGAGGGTCTGTCGGCCGCCGGCTGGTGGCACGCTCTGGTCAGCTTGCCGCTGCTGCTCGTCCTGTTCATCGGCTGGCTGTGGCGCCTGGCGCTCTGGACGCGTCTGCTCTGGCTGATATCGCGGCTGGACCTGCGGCTGGTGGCGTCGCACCCTGATCACGCCGCAGGCCTGATGTTCGTCGGCCATTCGCTGCGCGCTTTCGCCGTCGTCGCACTCGCAACCAGCGCGATCGTCGCGGGCCGCTTCGCCAATGAGATCCTGGCGAATGCGGCCTTCTCGGTGGCCCAGCAGATCGCGGCAGTCAGCCCGCTGGTCGTCGTGCTTGGCCTGTTGGCGGCGCCGGTGGTCATGTTCACCGGCACGCTGGCCGGCCAGGCGCGTCGCGGCGTGTTCGACTATGGCAAGCTCGCCGGCGAGGTTGGACAGCAGTTCGAGGCGCGATGGATCAAGCGTGATCGCAAGGTCTCCGAGGATGCGCTCGAAGCGCCGGATTTCTCGGCGACCACGGATCTCTACCAGGTGGTCGCCAACGCTCAATCGATCCGCATCGTCCCGATCGACCTGCAGAGCATCATCATGCTGGTCGCCAGCATGGTGCTGCCCTTCATTCCGGTCATGTTGATGAAAGTGCCGATCGATGTCGTCCTGCACGGGCTGAAAGGCCTGCTGCTCTAGGTCGCCGCGGCCATGGTGCCGCCGATCGCCGGCCCGGCGGCCGCGCCATGCCGGCAAGCCATTCGGAGCCTGGCCGTTCCGGATCTAGGTGTATCGAAGCGAGCATGGCTATGATGGCCGCCGCAAACCTTGAGCCTGTCTGCCGAGCGGAGAGCCATCAATGCCTGTCGTATCGACCAACCAGATCGAGCTCGCTTATGACGAAGTGGGCGACCAGGGCGCGCCGGCGATCCTGCTCGTCATGGGGCTCGGAACCCAGATGACCGCCTGGTCGGAGGAGTTCTGCCGGTCGCTGGCCGGTCGTGGCTTTCGTGTCCTGCGCTTCGACAACCGCGACGTCGGCCTGTCGTCGAAGATCGAGACGGCCAAGCCGGTTGCGATCGCCGCGGCCTTTGCCAGCCTGATGACCGGCAAGCCGGTCGAGGCGCCCTATACGCTCGACGACATGGCCGCCGACACGGTCGGGTTGATGGATGGGCTGGGCCTTCGCCAGGTTCACCTGGTCGGCGCCTCGATGGGCGGCATGATCGCGCAGATCATTGCCGCCAAACATGCCGACCGCGTGTCGAGCCTCACCTCCATCATGTCGTCCAGCGGGGCTCCCGGCTTGCCTCAGGCCAAGCCCGAGGCGATCTCGGCCTTGCTGGCGCCGCGCCCGGCGAGCGAAGATCGCGAGCAGGCGATCGACCATGGCGTGAAGGTCTACCGCGTCATCGGCAGCCCGGGGTTTCCGACATCCGACGCGGACCTGCGGGTCAGGATCGGCAGGGCGGTCGATCGTTCCTATTATCCAGCCGGCGTCGGCCGCCAGTTTGTCGCGGTTCTGGCCGGCGGCAGCCGGGTCGAACTGTTGAAGCGGATCGTGGCGCCGACACTTGTCATCCACGGTGCCGACGATCCGCTGGTGCCGGTCGAGGCGGGCATCGACACCGCGCGGCATATCCCGGACGCGGCGTTGAAAGTCATCCCAGGCATGGGCCATGATCTGGCGGCCGGCCTGGTGCCGATCCTTGTCGATGCCATTGCGGCGCACTGTCAGGCCGTCGCGCATGTGAGATGACTGCGCGGCCGACGGCCGGTCAGCCGGCCAGCCGGCCATGGCCTCGCCCGCGGGATCGCCATCAGCATGACCAAACGTCGTCCGGACGCGGGCGAAATGCCGTCTATCGCCGCCGTTCCGGCGAAAGCCTGCGCTCGAGGAACTGGCTGTAGCGCGACAGGATCGTGCACAGGCAGAAATAGACCAGCGCTGCGAAGACATAGGCCTCTTTGGAAAAGCCGAGCCAGTTGGGATCGCCGAGCGCGGCGCGAATGGTGGTGAAGAAGTCGAGAATGCCGACCACCACGACCAGCGTCGTGTCCTTGAACAGGCCGATCAGGGTGTTGACCTGGGGCGGAATGGTGATCTTCAGCGCCTGCGGCAGGATGATCAGGCGCATCTTGCGCCAATAGGTCAGGCCGAGTGCGTCGGCCGCCTCATATTGGCCCTGCGGGATCGCCTGCAGGCCGCCACGAATGGCTTCGGCCAGGAAGGCGGCCGAGAAGATGGCGTAGGCGACGAAGACGCGGAACAACCGGTCAATGCTGACATCGCTCGGCAGGAACAGCGGCAGCATGATCGCCGACATGAACAGCACGGTGATCAGCGGCACGCTGCGGACGATCTCGATGAAGCCGGTCGCCAGCACGCGGTAGAGCGGCATCTTGGACCGGCGGCCGAGCGCCAGCGCGATCGCCAGGGGATAGCCGGACGTCAATCCGAAGATGACGATGAAAAAGGTGACGACGAGGCCGCCCCATTGCCGCGTCGGGACATAGGGGAGGCCGGCGAAACCGCCGATCATGATGGCGAACATGACCGCGGCGGACAGGATGCAGGCGACAAGCGTGGCGCGCGACCAGAGCCTGGGCGTCATGGCGGCAGCAAATGTCAGGGCGACGAGAACCAGCACCAGCGCCGGCCGCCAGCGTTGTTCGTAGGGATAGAGGCCGAAGATCGTGAAGAAGAATTTCTCGCGGATGAAAGACCAGCAGGCGCCCGCCGCCGTGCGGCAATCATTGGCAGTGCCGAGCCAGACCGCGTCGAGGATCGCCCAGCGCAGCAGGGGCGGCACGACAAGAACGAGCAATCCGACACAAAGGAGCGTGATCACGACATTGAGCGGCGTGCCGAAATAGGTCTTCATCAGAACCTGGAGCCGTCCGCGCGAGCCGGCGGAGGGCCCTGCCACGGCCATGTCCTGCGGGCTCGCCATGTCAGCGCTCCACCAGCGCGACGCGCCGGTTGAGGACGCCCATCAGGCCCGCGATCGCCAGGCTGAGGATCAGATAGACCGCCATCATGATGAGGATGACCTCGATCGCCTGGCCGGTCTGGTTGATCGTCGTGTTGGAGAGCGACACCAGTTCGGGATAACCGATGACCACGCCGAGCGAGCTGTTCTTGGTCAGGCTGAGATATTGATTGGTGGTTGGCGGAATGATCACGCGCAGCGTCTGCGGCACGATGATCAGCCGCATGATCTGCGCCTTGCCGAGACCAAGCGCCTTGCCGGCGTCCCATTGGCCCGGGCCAATGGCCTGAATGCCGCTGCGGACGATCTCGGCTATGAAGGCCGAGGTATAGGCGGTCAATCCGATCAGGATCGCCGCGAATTCCGGCGACAGCGCCACGCCGCCGGTGATGTTGAAGCCGCGCAATTGCGGGCGCTCGATCCCGATCGTCGCGCCGCTGGCGACTGCCAGGCCCACCGGCACCAGGGTCGCCGCCAGCAGAATCCAGGGCCAGATGCGGATCTGCTCGCCGGTTCTGGCCTGGCGCCACCGTGCCCAGCGCAAGGCCAGGGCGGAGGCGATGAGAACCATGGCGAGGCCGATCAGCGCCGGCGCCAGCCTGGCGTCGGCCACCGGCATCGGCAGATTGATGCCGCGCTGCGACAGATAGACACCCTCAAGCGGGTTGAGCGCCTGGCGGACCACCGGCAGCGACAGGATGATCGCGTGCCACAGAACCAGTTGGAGCACGACCGGCGTGTTGCGAAAGATGTCGATCGTGATCCCGGCGTAGCGGCTCAAGAGCGGGTTCGACGACAACCTGCCGATGCCGAGCAGAGTGCCGATAATGGTCGCGGCAAGACACCCGATGACGGCGACCCGCAGGGTGTTCATCAGGCCGACGAGCAGGGCATAACCGTAGGAATCGCCGGGGGAATAGGGGATCGCGCTCTCGCCGATCGCGACCCCTGCGGGCCGGCCGAGCCAGGCAAAACCGAAGCGCACGCCGCCGCGCGCCATGTTGTCGTTCATGTTGACGACGGCCGCGGTGACGATCGCCAGCAAGACCACGACGAGCACGGCCTGGAGAGCGACCGCGCGCCATCTCGCGTCATTGATGACGAAATGCAGAACCGAACGTCCACGCATCAGCAAACCGACCGCCGGAGAGGATAGAGAGGAACCGGCCGGCAAGCGCTCGATCAGCTTGCCGCCGGTGCCAGCCCGGCTCAGCGCTGCGGCGGTGCGTAAAGCAGCCCGCCCTGGTTCCACAGCCGGTTCTGCCCGCGCTCGAGGCCAAGCGGCGTTTGCGGCCCGAGATGGCGATCATAGATCTCGGCATAATTGCCGAACTGGCGAATGATGGTGCGCATGTAATCCAGTTTCGCCGTGCCGACCGCCTCGCCGAGATTGCCTTCGACACCGAGAAAACGCCGGATGCGCGGGTCGGTGCTGGCGGCCATCGCATCGACATTGGCCTTGGTAATGCCGAGCTCTTCCGCCTCGATCAGGCCGAACACCGTCCAGGCGACTATATTGGTCAGTTCTTCGTCGCCCTGGCGGACCGCGGGTCCGAGCGGCTCCTTCGAGATCCGCTCGGGCAGGATCAGGTGATCGGCCGGCTTGGCCAGGATGCTCCGCTGCGCGGCGAGCTGGGAGAAGTCGCTGACGAAAACATCGCAGCGGCCGCTGTCATAGGAGCGGCGGGTCTCGTCGATGTCGGCGATCACCACCGGCGTGTATTTCATGTTGCTGCGGCGGAAGAAGTCGGAGAGGTTCAGCTCGGTGGTCGAGCCCGGCTGGACGCAGACGGTTGCGCCGTCGAGCTGCGCAGCGCTGGTCACGTTCAACCGCTTCGGCACCATCATGGCGTTGCCGTCATAGAAGACCACGGCCGGAAAATTGAAGCGGTTGATATTGGTGTCGCGCGACAGCGTCCATGTGGTGTTGCTCGACAGCACGTCGACCTCGCCCGACGACAAGGCCGGGAAGCGGCTCTGCGAGGTCACCGGCGTGAATTCGACCTTGTCGGGATCGTTGAGGATCGCCACGGCGAAGGCGCGGCAGATCTCGACGTTGAAGCCTTGCCACTTGCCTTGCGAATCCGGCACTCCGAAACCCGGATTGGACGGCGCCTGGACGCCGCAGCGCAGAACCCCGCGTTGACGGATGGCATCGAGGGTGGCCCCCGCCTCCGCCGGCGCGACCGCCGTGACGCCAAACGCAAAAATCGCCCCGATCAGCTTGAAATAGCGCATTGTCCCCTCATGCTCCCGTGCGGTCTGCCCTCGTGCCAGCGGCCTCGGGTCTGTCCCGTCTACGGGGCGCGATGGTCGATGCCGGCCGCGGAACTGTCAAATGATCCCTGCGCCCGTCGGCATGGCTCTGGCCTGCGTCGCGGCCAAGGTCAGGCTGATGCGCCGGCGCCAAAAGAAAAACCCCGGCGGAGCCAAAGGCTTCGCCGGGGTTCTAAATGGTGGGCACGACTGGGATCGAACCAGTGACCCCTACGATGTCAACGTAGTGCTCTCCCGCTGAGCTACGCGCCCTTTGCGGCCGGGGCCGCGAATGCGAGGCGCTCCGTATAGTGGGGAACGCCGGCCGGTGCAAGACCGGTTGGGGATGGATTATGCCGCCTGCTGCAGCATTTTTTCGACCTCGTTGACGAGATCGCGCAGGTGGAAGGGTTTGGACAGGATCTTGGCATCCTTCGGCGCCTGCGAGTCGGGCTGCAAGGCCACCGCAGCGAAGCCGGTGATGAACATCACCTTGATGTCCGGATCGAGTTCGGTGGCGCGGCGGGCCAGCTCGATGCCGTCCATTTCCGGCATGACGATGTCGGTCAGGAGCAGTTCGAACGGCTCCTCGCGCAGCCGGTGATAAGCCGACAGCCCGTTGTCGAAGGAGGCCACGTCGTAACCGGCATTGTGGAGCGCTTTCACCAGGAACCGGCGCATGTCGTTGTCGTCTTCGGCCAGCAGAATTTTGCCCATACGCCCGTCCGGTCCTTCGCGCCATGCCAGGAAATGCAATGCGGCCGAACCGGAGTTCGCCACCCGGAAACACTCAACACCCGGACGGTAAATATGGCGTGAAGGGGAAAGCAAGAATACAATGCTTAAGCGCCGCATTCTTTGCTTTTGCACAGGCAAGCGGCAGCGCAAAATCCGTCATCCAGGGCCAGAATCACCCCTCTTGATGTGACAATTCTTATGACAATTGGCGGTCTCGGCCGGCGCTGGCCGCCCCTGAGCCAGGCTTCCGCGGGCTGCGCCGGCCAGGCGGACAGGACCGGCCGGGGGGCAAGGCCATCGGCGATATCGGGTCTCACCCTTGCGTGACGACGGGGCTGTTCCGGCTTTTCATCGCGAAGCGGCATGGGCTAAGCTTTGTGACGCGACGTCCCGGGCACACGGCATTCGGGGCGCAAGCGCCACGAGGCCAGCCACGGACCCGCGATGAGCGACGCCCAGATCCGCGATTTCGACCCGGCGTTCGAAGCGCTCGAGCCGGATGTTCTGGTCGCTCCGGTGGTGTTCAACTCGCCGCATTCCGGCCGTGTCTATCCGGCGCGCTTCCTGCAGCAGGTCCGGCTCGACCTGCCGACGCTCCGGCGCTCCGAGGATACCGATGTCGACGCCCTGTTCGAGGGCGTGGTCGAGCGCGGCATGCCGCTGCTCCGGGCGCATTTCCCGCGCTCGATGGTCGACGTCAACCGCGAGCCCTACGAACTCGATCCGCGCATGTTCGACGGACGCCTGCCGACCTTCGCCAATACCCGTTCGATGCGGGTGGCGGGCGGACTTGGAACCGTGCCGCGGGTGGTTGGCGAGGCCCAGGAGATCTATGCCCGCCGGCTGCCGATCGAAGAGGCGATGGTGCGCATCGACACGATCTACAAGCCCTATCACCGCACCCTGAGGCGAATCATCGCCGGAGCGCACAGGGCCTTCGGCGAGGCCCTGCTGGTCGATTGCCATTCCATGCCGTCGCTGGCGCCGGCGCGCGAGGACCGCCCGCGTGCCGATATCGTCATCGGCGACCGCTACGGCACCAGCTGTTCACCTGTGGTGAGCGACGTCATCGAGACCGTGCTGCGCGGCCGCGGCTACAATGTCGTGCGCAACAAGCCCTATGCCGGCGGCTTCATCACCGAACATTACGGCCAGCCGCAGAGCGGCACCCATGCCGTGCAGATCGAGATCAATCGCGCGATCTACATGGACGAGCGCAGCTATCGCCGAAGCGCCAGTTTCGAAGCCCTGCGGCTCGACCTGATGGCGCTCGCCGACGGCCTGATGCGCCTGCCGCTCGATCGCCCCGGCGACTGGCGCATCGCGGCGGAGTAGCGAGGCAGCCATTCGCACAGCGCATGGCTGGCCGATTTACCGATCGAATCCGGTTCATCGCGCGGGTGTCGCCGTGAGCGCTTTTTTCCTGACTGTTCGACTGATCAGGGTGCGCTGCACAATAGGTGAGTGACGCCAAATTTGCGCGGTCGCCGAACCGAGGCCCCTGACGTGCCACGGAAGATTTGCCGCTTAGCATTGAAATAATTCGAAAATTCGACCTGGAAAAGAAAGAGGCCGCCCACTTTCGTGAGCGGCCCAAGTCTAGGGAGGAAACGCCCAAGGAGGGCTGCGCGATGTCGCCGGAGCGACACCGCACTGCAGCAATATGGCAGGGGCCTTTAGAAAAGGCAAGATGGTTGACCCATTTTTTCGCAGGGACTGATCGCTGGTTCAGGGCCCCGCGACATCAGCCGATGGCGCGGCGCGGGTCCGGCGCGCCGGCATAGACCAGCGCCGCGGTTGCCAGCAGCACCGCCTGCATGCCGAAGGCGAGCTGAAAGGCGGCGACCGGATAGACCAGCGCGGAACCGGCCACGGCCTTGACCGCGAGGCCGGTGAGCCATTGGGTGGCAAAACCGCCGCCGACCGTGCCGATATTGAGCAAGGTCATGCCGCGGCCGGTCAGGGCTGGGGGAAACATCGCCTTGCCATGGGCGACGATGACGGGCGCATAGGCACAACTGAAGCCGAGCGCCGCAATGATCGCCGCGGCACCGAAGGTATCGAGCCGATGGCCGACAACGATGAGGCCGACCAGCAGGGCGACGCTGAGGCCGGCCGCGGTCAGCGTCAGCGGCCGATAGGCTTTGACGATGCGGTCGGCCAGGCCCCAGAACAGCATGCCGCAAACCTGGGCGACCGCCATGGCCAGCAGTACCTGTCCCTGGGTCTGCAGGTCGGAGCCATGGACATGGGCGAGGTAAGGGCCGCCCCACAGGCCAATGATCAGGCCAAATGTCGAATAGCTGGAGAACTGGATCAGGAAAAGCCGCCAGAAGCCGGGGGCGCGGGTAGCCCGGGCCACCCCCCTGAGCGCGTCGGCCAGCGTCTCCTTCGGTGAGCCGGCCTGCGGCCCGGCGGCCGGGCCGCGCACCACGACGAAGATCGCCAGCGTCAGCGCCAGGCAGCCGAGCCCCGCCGCGATGAAGGCCGCGCGCCAGCCGAAGGCTTCGGTGGCCAGCGCCAGCGGCACGGTCGCGCCGATATTGCCGAGGCTGGAGATCGACAGCTGCAGGCCGGTCAGCGAGGCGAAGGTGGCCGGCGGAAAGGCCCGGCTATAGATGACCAGCGGGGCCATCAGGAAGGTCGAGCAGCCGATGCCGAGCAGCAGCCGGCCGGCGAGCAGGCTGCCATTGCCCTGGGCGAACGCGAAGACGAAGGAGCCGAGAATCACGAAGGCGGCCGAGCCGAGCATGGCGCTGCGCGGGCCGTAGCGGTCGATGACGATGCCAACCGGGATCTGGCACAAGGCGAAGACCAGGAAAAAGCTCGAGGACAAGGTGCCGAGCTGGGCTGCGGTCAGTTCCAGTTCGCCGGCGAGCGTGGTCGCGATCACCCCGACCGAATTGCGGTAGAACTGACTGAAAGCGGTTGCGAGCCCAAGCGTGCCCACCAACGCGATCATGGCGGATCTCGCCAGCGTCGCTTCGCCCATGCCCTTCACATCGTCCTCCGGGGCGGACCCTGCCTTGTCGGCGGGGCCGGGACAAGCGCGTGGGCAGCAGCACTGGCCCCGCGCCGATGCTTGCCCCGATATCGCCGGGTTGCAGGGTTTTGCTCCGCCGGCCTATAGCTCTGGGGAGGGCCGGCGCCAGCCGGCCGGCAGCGAAGAGGACGTTCCCGTGAGCGCCGTCGACATCGAGGCTTTCGTCCACGACCTGGCGAGGATTTCCGGCGAGGCGATCCTGCCATTCTTCCGATCCAGTATCGGCGTTGAGAACAAGGCGGAGGTTGGCGCCTTCGATCCGGTCACCGAAGCCGACCGCGCCGGCGAAGCGGCGATGCGCCGGATGATCACGGCGACCTTCCCGGAACACGGCATCATCGGCGAGGAGCACGGCTCGGAAAACCCCGATGCCGAACATGTCTGGGTGCTCGATCCGATCGACGGCACCCGCGCCTTCATTGCCGGCATTCCGGTCTGGGGCACGTTGATCGGCCTCTCCCGCAAGGGCATGCCCGCCTTCGGCATGATGCATCAGCCATTCACCCGGGAAACCTTCTGGGGTGATTGCGCGCGGGCTCGCTATGAGGGGCCGGCCGGACAGCGGGCGCTGCGCGTGCGCGCTTGCGAGACGCTGGCGGAGGCGACCATCATGACCACCTCGCCGAAGATGTTCCGCGACGGCGACAAGACCCGTTACGACCGGATCGAGGGCGAGTGCCGCACCTACCGCTATGGCGCCGACTGCTATGCCTATTGCATGCTGGCGGCGGGCCATGTCGACCTGGTCGTCGAAGCCGGCCTGAAGCCTTATGACATCCTGGCCCTGGTGCCGATCATCGAAGGGGCGGGCGGCATCGTCACCACCTGGGACGGCGGGCCGGCCGGCGAAGGCGGGCGGATCCTGGCCGCCGGCGACCGGCGTGTGCACGATCAGGCCATGGCCATCCTGAACGGCTGATGCCGCTCGCGCGCATCGCTACAGAAATGGTTGCTCGCCCGGCACGAAGGCGTCGAAGGCAGCCCAGAACTGCTGGCGGAACACCTCGCGCTCGAACAACAGCTCGTGCTTGGCGCCCGGCACCACCACGCTATGGCCGGCCTTGAGTCGGCTGCCGAACTCCTCCACGGCCGGGGTCGAGACCAAGGGGTCCTTGCCGGCCGCGATGATCA
Source organism: Phreatobacter stygius (assembly GCF_005144885.1). Taxonomy (NCBI): domain Bacteria; kingdom Pseudomonadati; phylum Pseudomonadota; class Alphaproteobacteria; order Hyphomicrobiales; family Phreatobacteraceae; genus Phreatobacter; species Phreatobacter stygius. The sequence continues at coordinate 1,327,278 of NZ_CP039690.1, read as the reverse complement.
GGATCGGCTGGCGGATATCGGCGGCGTAGAGCGGATGGGCAAAGGTCGCGGTGGCCTTCAGCGCCTCGCGCACCCAGGAGACGGTCGGCGCGCCCATGCCGAGGCGCCGGTCGACATCGGCATAGGCGGCGACGCGGGCATAACGCTCGGGATCGGAACAGACCGGATTGGTCTCGAACGGCCGCTTGGACAAAGGTTCGAGCGAGCCGCCGGGAATGACCATGCTGCCCAGCCCGATCAGGGACAGCGCGCTCAGGGCGGCGAGCGGCAGGATCGGCCGCGGCACCTGGGCGAGCTTGACCATGGGGGCGCTCAGCACCACCCGGTCAAACCAGGTTCGGCCGGCCTTCAGTGCCTCGATCATGATGGCACCGCCCATGCTGTGGGCAAGCGCATAGAAGGGCGGACGGCAGTCTGGCAGGGCCACCGCCTCCATGATCGTTTCGAAATCGATCTGATAGTCGGCGAAGCGCCGGACATGGCCCTTGCGGATGTCGCTGGTCAGCCGTCCCGAGCCGCCCTGGCCGCGCCAGTCGAAGGCCAGCACACCGAAACCGCGGGCGCGCAACTCCTGGATCGCTTCGAAATATTTCTCGATGAACTCGGTGCGGCCCTGGGCGATCACCAGCGTGCCCTTGCGTGGGGCGCCGGTCGGCTCCCAACGGGCATACCGGATCGGCACGCCGTCGCGCGTGGTGACCGTTCCGGCGCGCGCGCCTTCGGGAACCGGGCAGTCGGGCAGGGCGACGAGATCCATCAGCACACCAGGGTCGCGAATCGGCCGATGCTCAACGGCCTGAGGTCGACAGGATAGCGCCGGTTGTGGCGCGCCGACATGACATCGACGGCGGCATAGACGGGCAACAGGAGGGCAGGAAAAGGCGCGCTGCTACCAGGCCGGCACCAGCCGCCAGCGATAGACCGGCCGGCCGCGGCCGTCATAACCGGAGGGCGGAATGACCGCCAGGGCATGTGGCGGCGGCGGCAGCAGATAGACTTCGCCACGCGCCTCGCGGCAATAGCCATAGGCTGGTTCGATGGCAATGAAGGCGCGGCCCCAGTCGTCGCGCTTGACGACGCGGATCGGCGGAGCGCCAGGCGCGCAAGGGTCGAATGGATAGTTGCGCGGCAGCCACTGAACCTGCAGCGTCCGGCCGGATGCGGCGCCGGCCACGGCAACCGATGGGACGATCGGCATGGCGGAGGCGGCACCCGGCGCCAGGAGGCCGGGTGCCAAGAAGAGTTCCGAGGCCAAGAGTCCCGATGCCAAGAGTCCCGAGGCCAAGAGTGCCGATGCGGCGGCGCGGATGATCGGCAAAGCCATGGGCAGGGCTCCGTCCCCTTCAGGCGCTGATGGCCGAGATGGTTCCCACAGATGCCCGCTGCCGCCAAGGATTTGTGCTCGCAATGGTGAATGAGGGTGGAGTTTCAAGGTGATGGGCGGATTGCCGATGCCGATGGACGGTCACTCGGCCGGCTGGCATCGACGGTACGCATGCCGATGACTTCGGCAGTGCGGCCGTCGATCACGATGCGCAGCCGCCGGCCATGGCTGTCGGTGCCGGTGGTGAGATAGGTCGGGCCGCGCTGGACCGCCGGTTCGCCGACGGTATAACCGCGCCGGGCGAGCCGCACGGCAATTTCGGGCCAGGGCAGCAGCACCGGAGTGGCGGGCGCGGGCATTGGCCCGGCCACCGCCTCGGTGGGCGCCGCGAATGTGCGGGCAGCGCCGGGATCGGCTGCCCCGCGCAGATTTTTGGGCTCCCCAAAGGCCAGGGTTGCGACGCAGACGAGCCAGGCGCCGGCCAACGCAAGAAGCACCGCTTTGCCGGGTGCGACCCTGAACATTTCGGAAAAACCTCGGGTGGAAAGGGGCACCGGCCGATCTGGCCGAGCCTGGTCATCATGGGCATGACCCTAGCGGCCGGCCCCTGAACTCATCCGGAAGCGCGCGTTCATGTGGTTGTCAGAAAGCCGGGCCGGCGGGACATGCGCCGCGCGGCCAGAGGAATTGGACGGCGCGTCGGGGGTCTTGCGAAGCGGAAATGCGATGCCTAACTCCATGGCCATGCAGGCCCCTGGTGGCTGCATGTCACGAACGGCCTGGCCATCCGGCGGGCCCCATTTCTGATGTCGCTTGAAGGAGGACATCCATGCGCACGTTCGATCTTGCTCCGCTTTACCGTTCGACGGTCGGCTTCGATCGCCTGTTTTCGTTGCTCGACCAGGGTTCCGGTGCCGATGTTCCGGTTCCCGGCTATCCGCCCTACAATATCGAGAAGACCGGCGAGACCGCCTATCGCATCTCGGTCGCTGTCGCTGGCTTCACCGAGCAGGACCTCTCCATCGAAGTGAAGGAGCAGGCGCTCACCATTCGCGGCGAGAAGGTTGTCGCCGAGGGCGAAACCAAGGCCGAATATCTGCATCAGGGCATTGCCGCGCGCGCTTTCGAGCGCCGCTTCCAGCTGGCCGACTATGTCTTCGTGAAGGGCGCCGCGCTCGAGCACGGACTGCTGCATGTCGACCTGGTCCGGGAGATCCCCGAGGCGATGAAACCGCGGCACATTGCCATCGCCAATGGCGGCGGCGCTCGCGTCATCGAGAGCAAGCCGGCCAAGAAAGCCGCCTGAGCCTCGGCCACAGTGCCTCACTCTGCTGACTCTGCCTGAACCGGCCTCCAACCGGTTCTCCCATGCACGAACGCCCCGGTGCTTGCACCGGGGCGTTTTGTTGTGGCTGGGTCTGTTGGCCAGGCTCGGGCGCGTGGATCGGCCCGATCAGTTGCCCGGCGGGGGCGTCACCGACCTGACGGTGCCACGCGGCTCGGGTGCGCCGGGCAATGTCTCGCCGTTTGGCCCAAGGAACCGTCCGTCGACCATGACGCCGTCATCCGGTTCGGCCGGCCGGACAGCCGCGCTCGGGGGGGTGGCGGGCGGTACGGCAGGCGCCGCCTCGACCGGGGCCGGCACGACCGGCGCCGGGGTGATCACCGGCGGCGGCGGGGGCTCGGCCGGGGTTGGCGGCAGGGCGGCGCTTGGCGGGACCGGGGCTGGCGGTTCGACCGGCGTGGCCTGGGGCGCCGGCGGCACCACTTGCGGCGCTGGCACGACGACGGGCGGCTCGGGCACGGGTGCCGGCGGCAATGCGGCACTCGGCGGCACTGGCTCGACCGGCGCCGGCGGAGTTGCCTCCTGCACCGGCGGCGCGGCCGGCGGGACGAAAGGCGTGCGCGGCTCGACGCTCAGCGGCGGATCCTGCGGCGCGATGCGGGCCGCCGGCGGCGGTGCGTAAGGGGTGGCGTCGGCCGGCGGGATGGCGACCGGCGGCAAGGCAGCCGGCGGCACGGTCCCCGGCGGGTCGATCTGCGGGCGGGGGGTTGGCACCGGCACGAGGCGCGCGGTGATCTCACGTTCGGGTTTGGCCGCGCGCTGTGACCGATCCGGCCGATCCGGCCGTTGGGCGCGGTCGAAATCCTGATCGAGCCGGCCTTCGCGCTGCACCGGCGGCCGGCCATCGCGAGACTGGAAAGTCGGCCGCTCTTCCGGCCAGACCGGCGGCGTGCCGAAGCGCGGACCGGGTGAATCGAGGTAACGCACACGCACCGGCCGGCCGCTGAAGGCGTCGATCGAGACACGTACGCGCAGGCCCTGGCGATCGACCGTGTCGATCACCCAGGCGCCTTGGGCGAGCCGCGGCTGGCTCACCGCGCGATAACCCATCGAGCGGGTAATGCTGACCGCTTCGCTGGGATGGATGGCGTCCGATTCCGGTTCCAGGTCCGGCTCGAGATAACGCGGCTCATAATAGCGCCGCTCGCGATGGCGCGGGCCCCATTCGCCCCAAAACTGGACCTGTTGGGGCTGCCCGATCGAGCCGATCGCCTGATCCGTCGACCCAAGCGGCATCGCCCGAACCGGGCTCATGCCGGCGGCGAGCGCGGCAACGGCGGCCGCTAGCAATAGACTCTGGCGCACGATCTGCGTCCTCTTTCCCCAGCGAAGCCCCAGGTCAAGACTTCGGCAAGGAGAACGGCGATTTCAGGGCAACTCGCGAAAAGTTCAAGGCAGGCCGCTATTCGGCGGCAAGCGGCGTGGCGGCCTTGGCGGCGGTCGCGATGAACCGATCGACATCGTCGGCCTTGGTGGCGAAAGAGGTGATCAGGCGCACGATGGTCTCGTCCGCGCCGACCGTGACACCTGCCGGCAGGCTCTTGTCCGACCAGGGATAAAAGACCGCGCCGGCCGCTTTCAGGGCCGCCTCCATGGGCTTCGGCAGGATCGGAAAGACCCCGTTGGCCTGGGGCGTGAACGGCACCTTGACGCCCGGAACGGCGGCAAGGCCGGCGGCGAGCCGCGACGCCATGGCATTGGCGTGGCCGGCAAGCTCCAGCCAGTGACCGTCACCAATGAAAGCTTCCATCTGGGCAGCCAGGAAACGGTGCTTCGACAGGAGGTGGCCGCCGCGCATGCGCCGGCGCACCATGTCGGAGCCCTTGGCCGGATCGAAGAACACCATGGCCTCGCAGGCGAGCCCGCCGCCCTTGGTGGTGCCGAAGGACAACACATCGACACCGGCCTTCCAGGTGACCTCGGCCGGGCTGCAGCCGAGCGAGGCGACGGCATTGGCGAAGCGCGCGCCGTCCATATGAACGTTCAGCCCCTTGGCCTTGGCGATCGCGGTCAGCGCCTTCACCTCATCGACCGAATAGACCAAGCCATATTCGGTCGACTGGGTGATCGACAGCGCGTGGGCCGGCGCGTTGTGCGGCACTCGCTTCGGCAGCCTGGCCAAGGCGGTCTCCAGCGCCGCTGCGCTGAATTTGGCGCCGGGGCCTGCAATGCCGACCAGCTTGGCGCCGCCGGTGAAGAATTCCGGGCCGCAGCATTCGTCTTCGATGACGTGGCTTTCCTCGTGGCACAGCACGAGGCCCCAGGGCGGCGTCAGCGTCGACAGGGCGAGGCCGTTGGCCGCCGAGCCGGTGATGACCATGTAGACGCCGACATCGCGCTCGAACAGGTCGGACAGCATCCGCTCGACCTTCTTGGTGCCGTCGTCATTGCCATAGCCGAGGCGCGCGCCGCCATTGGCGGCGACGATCGCCTGCATGACCTTGTCGGAGGCGCCGAGCCCGTTGTCGCTTGCAAAAAACATCGAATGAACTCCCTGTCCCCCAAGCTTATTCGGGAGACAGGGCCGATGTCACCGCTCAACGCGGCAGGGTAGTCGTGCCCATCAGATCCTTGTCGACGGCGTGCGCGGCCTGCCGGCCTTCGCGGATCGCCCAGACGACCAGCGACTGGCCGCGGCGCATGTCGCCGGCGGCATAGACCTTGTCGACCGAGGTCTTGTAGTCGGTCTGGTTGGCCAGGACATTCTTGCGCGGATCGAGCGTCACGCCGAGGCTTTCGAGCATGCCTTCATAGACCGGGTTGACGAAGCCCATGGCCAGCAGCACCAGGTCGGCGCGCAGGTCGAACTCGCTGCCCGGGATCGGCTGCATCTTGGCGTCGACGCGCACGCAACGCAGCTTGTTGACCTTGCCGTTGACGCCGGTGAATTCGGTGCTCAGCACGGCGAAATCGCGCTCCGCGCCTTCCTCGTGGCTCGACGAGGTCCTGAGCTTCAGCGGCCAGAGCGGCCAGGACAGGCCCTTGTTCTCCTTTTCCGGAGGTTTCGGCATGATCTCGAGCTGGGTCACCGAGACGGCACCCTGACGCACCGAGGTGCCGATGCAGTCGGAACCGGTGTCGCCGCCGCCGATCACCACGACATGTTTGCCGCCGGCCAGGATCGGCTCGTTGGTGCCGATCGATTCGCTGGACACGCGGCGATTCTGCTGCGGCAGGAAATCCATGGCGAAATGGATGCCGTCGAGCGCGCGGCCGGGGATCGGCAGATCGCGCGGCTGCTCCGAACCGCCGGTCAGCACGACGGCGTCATAATCGGCCACCAGCCTGTCCACCGGGGTGGTGACGCCGACATGCTCGTTGTAGCGGAAGCTGACACCCTCGGCTTCCATCTGGCTGATGCGCCGGTCGATCAGGCGCTTCTCCATCTTGAAGTCGGGAATGCCGTAGCGCAGCAGGCCGCCGGCCTTGGCGAATTTCTCATAGACATGGACGTCGTGGCCGACGCGGGCGAGCTGCTGGGCGGCGGCAAGACCCGCCGGGCCGGAACCGACAATGGCGACAGCCTTGCCGGTCTTCTTGGACTTGACCTCCGGCTTGATCCAGCCGGCATTCCAGGCCCGGTCGACGATCGCGCATTCGATCGTCTTGATGGTGACCGGGGTGTCCTCGATGTTGAGCGTGCAGGACGCCTCGCAGGGCGCCGGGCAGACCCGTCCGGTGAATTCCGGAAAGTTGTTGGTCGAGTGGAGGTTCTGGCTCGCCTCTTCCCAATTGCCTTGATAGACGAGGTCGTTCCAGTCGGGGATCTGGTTGTTGACCGGGCAACCGGTATGGCAGAACGGAATGCCGCAATTCATGCAGCGCGACGCCTGGTTGCGCGTGCTTTCCTCGCTCAGCGGAATGACGAATTCACGGTAGTGGCGGATCCGGTCGCCGGCCGGCGCATAGCGCCGATCCTGGCGATCGACCTCGAGAAAACCCGTTACCTTCCCCATGTCATCATTCTCCTGCCAGCGCGAAGGGGCGCTGTTCGGCCTGCGCGGCCATTTCGGCCAGCGCGCGGCGATATTCCACCGGCATCACTTTGCGGAACTTCGGCAGCATCTCGGACCAGCGGTCCAGGATGTCCTGCGCCCGTTTCGAGCCGGTATAGCGGGCGTGATTGGTGATGAGCTGGTGCAGACGCTCGGCGTCGAACCGGGTCATGTCGCTCATCACGTCGACCCGGCCATGGCCTTCCAGGCCGCCGGACTGGTGATAGTGCTGGGCCAGCAGTTCCTCTTCCTCCAGGACGTGTTCGAGCTCGACCATCGACATGTTGCAGCGCGAGGCGAAGTCGCCGATTTCGTCGAGCACATAAGCGATGCCGCCCGACATGCCGGCGGCGAAGTTGCGCCCGGTCTGGCCGAGCACCACGACAATGCCGCCGGTCATGTATTCGCAGCCGTGATCGCCGGTGCCCTCGACCACCGCGATGGCGCCCGAGTTGCGCACGGCAAAACGTTCGCCGGCAATGCCGCGGAAGTAGCATTCCCCGTCGATCGCGCCATAAAGCACGGTGTTGCCGACGATGATCGAGTTGTCGACGTCGAGATCAACAGCCTCTTTCGCCGGATAGATGGCGATGCGTCCGCCGGACAGGCCCTTGCCGACATAATCGTTGGCCTCGCCTTCGAGCTCCATGGTGACGCCGCGGGCAAGCCAGGCGCCGAAGCTCTGGCCGGCCGTGCCCTTCAGCTTCACATGCACGGTGTCGTCGGGCAGGCCGGCATTGCCGTGGGCCGCGACGATGGCGCCCGACAGCATGGCGCCGGTCGAGCGGTTGACGCTGCCGATCGCGGTTTCGATCACCACCGCCTTGCCGTCCTCGATGGCCGGCTTCGCCTCGATGATCAGCTTGCGGTCGAGCACCGCCTCGAGATGGTGGTTCTGGTCCTCGAGCCGGCGGATGCCGACCGTGTCGGGCATGTCGGGCTTGTGGAACAGGCGCGAGAAGTCGAGGCCCTGGGCCTTGCCGTGGGCGACCACCGCCTTCTTGTCGAGCATCTGCATTTGCCCGACCATTTCGTCGAAGTTGCGATAGCCCATGGCGGCCATCAGCTCGCGCACTTCCTCGGCGACGAAGAAGAAGAAGTTGACGACATGTTCGGGCTGGCCGCGGAAGCGCTTGCGCAGCACCGGGTCCTGGGTGGCGACGCCGACCGGACAGGTGTTGAGGTGGCACTTGCGCATCATGATGCAGCCGGCGGCGATCAGCGGCGCGGTGGCGAAGCCGAATTCGTCGGCGCCCAGGAGCGCGCCGATGACGACGTCGCGGCCGGTGCGCAGGCCGCCATCGACCTGAACCGAAATGCGCGAGCGCAGCCGGTTGAGGACGAGCGTCTGATGGGTCTCGGCAAGGCCGATCTCCCAGGGGCTGCCGGCATGTTTGATCGAGGTCAGCGGCGAGGCGCCGGTGCCGCCCTCGAAGCCCGAGATCGTCACATGGTCGGCGCGTGCCTTGGCGACGCCGGCGGCAACCGTGCCGACACCGACCTCGGAGACGAGCTTGACCGAGATGTCGGCGGCCGGATTGACGTTCTTCAGATCGTAGATGAGCTGGGCCAGATCCTCGATCGAATAGATGTCGTGGTGTGGCGGTGGCGAGATGAGGCCGACGCCGGGCGTCGAATGGCGGACCTTGGCGATGACCGCATCGACCTTGTGGCCGGGCAGCTGGCCGCCTTCGCCGGGCTTCGCGCCCTGCGCCATCTTGATCTGGATCATGTCGGCGTTGACCAGATATTCGGTGGTCACGCCGAAGCGGCCGGAGGCGACCTGCTTGATCGCCGAGCGCATCGAGCGTCCGTCGGGCAGCGGCTTGAAGCGCTCGGCCTCCTCGCCGCCTTCGCCGGTGTTCGACTTGCCGCCGATCGAGTTCATGGCGATGGCGAGCGTCGTGTGCGCCTCGCGCGAGATCGAGCCGTAAGACATGGCGCCGGTGGCGAAACGCCGGACGATGTTGGCGGCTGCTTCGACCTCGTCGATCGGCACCGGCTGACGGCCGGCCTCTTCCGCCATCTTGATGTGGAACAGGCCGCGAATGGTCTGCAGGCGGCCGGCCTGGTCGTTGATCAGGCGGGCGAATTCGCGGTAGCGGTCCTGGCTGTTGCCGCGCACGGCGTGCTGCAGCGCTGCCACCGTATCGGGCGCCCAGACATGGTCCTCGCCACGAATGCGATAGGCATATTCGCCGCCGACCTCGAGCGTGGTGCGCAAGGTCGGATCATCGGAGAAGGCGGCGGTGTGCCGGCGCACGGTCTCGTCGGCGATTTCGGCAAGGCCGGCGCCCTCGATCCGGGTGGCGGTGCCGGTGAAGAAGCGCTGGACGAATTCGCTCGACAGGCCGACAGCGTCGAAGATCTGCGCGCCGCAATAGGACTGATAGGTCGAGATGCCCATCTTGGACATCACCTTCATGATGCCCTTGCCGATCGACTTGATGAAGCGCTTGACCACCTCGTCGGCATCGACCTCGGGCGGCAGCTCGCCGCGGGCGTGGATCTCCTCCATGGTCTCGAAGGCGAGATAGGGGTTGATCGCCTCGGCGCCATAACCGGCGAGACAGCAGAAGTGGTGGATTTCGCGTGCTTCGCCGGTCTCGATGACGAGGCCGGCGGCAGTGCGCAGACCCTTGCGGATCAGGTGGTGGTGGACCGCCGCCACGGCCAGCAGCGAGGGGATCGGAATGCGGTCCGGGCCAACCATCCGGTCGGATAGGATGATGATGTTGTAGCGGCCGTGGACGGCGGCCTCGGCGCGGTCGCACAGAAGCTGCAGCGCCTCCGCCATGCCGCCGGCGCCCTTGGTCGAGGGGTAGGTGATGTCGAGCGTCTTGGTGTCGAAGGAATCTTCGCGATGACCGATACAGCGGATCTTTTCCAGATCCTCGTTGGTCAGGATCGGCTGGCGCACTTCGAGGCGCTTGCGCCGCGAGGTGCCGTCGAGGTCGAACAGGTTCGGCCTCGGCCCGATGAAGGACACCAGGCTCATGACGATTTCCTCGCGGATCGGATCGATCGGCGGGTTGGTCACCTGGGCGAAGTTCTGCTTGAAATAGGTGTAGAGCAGCTTCGACTTGGTCGACAGCGCCGAGATCGGCGTGTCGGTGCCCATCGAGCCGACGGCTTCCTGGCCGGTGGTCGCCATCGGCGCCAGCAGGATCTTGGTGTCTTCCTGGGTGTAGCCGAAGGCCTGCTGCTTATCGAGCAACGGCACGTCGGTGCGCGAGGCGCGCGGCTCGACCGGCGGCAGATCCTCCAGGATCATCTGCGACTTGGTCAGCCATTCCTTATAGGGGTTGCGACTGGAGAGATCGGCCTTGATCTCCTCGTCCGAGATGATCCGGCCCTGCTCCAGATCGACCAGCAGCATCTTGCCCGGCTGCAGCCGCCACTTCCGGATGATCTGGTCCTGCGGCACCGGCAGCACGCCCATTTCGGACGCCATGATGATGCGGTCGTCCTTGGTGACGAACCAGCGGGCCGGGCGCAGTCCGTTGCGGTCGAGGGTCGCGCCGATCTGGCGGCCGTCGGTGAAGGCGATCGCGGCGGGGCCGTCCCAGGGCTCCATGACGGCGGCGTGATATTCGTAGAAGGCGCGCCGCGCCTCATCCATCAGCTTGTTGCCGGCCCAGGCTTCGGGCACCAGCATCATCACGGCATGGGCGAGCGAATAGCCGCCCTGGACCAGGAATTCGAGCGCGTTGTCGAAACAGGCGGTGTCCGACTGGCCTTCGTAAGAGATCGGCCAGAGCTTGGAAATGTCGTTGCCGAACAGTTCGCTGTCGACGCTGGCCTGGCGTGCCGCCATCCAGTTGACGTTGCCGCGCAGCGTGTTGATCTCGCCGTTATGGGCGACCATCCGGTAGGGATGGGCGAGCGACCAGGTCGGGAAGGTGTTGGTCGAGAAGCGCTGGTGGACGAGCGCCAGCGCGCTTTCGAACGCCGCGTCATGCAGGTCGGGATAATAGCTGCCCAGCTGGTCGGCCAGGAACATGCCCTTGTAGACGATGGTGCGGCACGACAGCGACACCGGATAATAGCCAAGCGTCTTCGGGTCGTTGCGGTCATAGACCAGGTTGGAAATGACCTTGCGCAGAACGAACAGCCGGCGCTCGAACTCCTCCTCGGAATCGACATCGGCGGCGCGGCCGATGAACAGCTGCATGTGCTTCGGTTCGGTCGGCGTGACGCTGAAGCCGAGCGACGCATTGTCGGTCGGCACCTCACGCCAGCCGAGCAGGACCTGGCCCTCGTCGGCAATGACCTTCTCGATGGTCTCGCGGACGATCACCTGTCCTTCGGGGTCGCGCGGGAAGAAGATATAGCCGGCGGCGTAATGCCCCGGCTCGGGCAATTCGAAGCCGAGCTCGGCGGTCTTCTTGGCGAAGAAGGCATGCGGGATCTGCACCAGGATGCCGGCGCCGTCGCCGGCGCGCGGATCGGCGCCGACGGCGCCGCGATGCTCCAGGTTGAGCAGGATCTGCAGCGCGTCCTGGACGATCTTGTGCGACTTGCGGCCCTTCATGTCGGCAATGAAGCCGACACCGCAGGAGTCCTGTTCCTTGGCCGGGTCATAGAGGCCCTGGGCCTTGGGCTGGCCGGGATGGATGATCGGCCGCGTACGGTTTTTCGTACGGTTGGCCGTATTGGCTTTCGCGGTGCGGTTGGTCCGCGCCTCGATACCCCGACCCTTGCCCGCACCAAAACCGTGAGTGCTCATCATCGACCTCGTTTTGCGGTCAATAGCCGCCGTTCCATGCCCTGACTGTGACACATCCAGCCGGCTGCGATCCCGGGAGTTCCCCGGTGCCGGCCGGCCTGCCACTTTGCGGCCTTGGGCCGCTTTCGACTACCCCTGAGGGGTGTATTGCAGATAGGGCAGCGATGCTGACCTTTCTGAAGTCGTTTCTTTGACAGATTTCAAACAGGGTTACAAGCGGCAATCCGTGCGGAAAAGTCGGTTTGGATGCGGTTTGTTGCCGGACGCTGTATCGCCGAATCATAAATGGAAGGCAATCAGCTTGTGCGGCGCAATATTATTGCCTGAGCGCGTGCAGCAATGCTACCCGCCAAAGGGCTGATGTCTCAGCGGGTTTGTGGCCCGCTGGCGGTCGCGGCGGCCTGTCCGGTTGCATTTTCCGGCACGGATGAGGCTATCGAACCACGTGGCCAGCGGAAATCATCGACCCGTCCGGGCGCCGGCGGTGGCTCTTCGCCACGCACCAGGACGGCGGCTGCCGCCCCTTGCGCCGAGATGGACGGACGCTCGCCGGCGAGGCCGCGCGGCGCGGCGACGGGCGGCGCGGGCGGCGGGTTGCCGGCAACCGCGGGGCGCGGGATGGTCGGATTGCCGGCAAGCGGCAGGATCGGCCCCATCAGCGGTCGCGGCCGGGGCGGTTCGAGCTCGAGGCTCGGCAGCGCCGCTTCCGGTTGCGGAAGGCCCGTCTCGGGCGGGCGCGGGCGGTCGGCGGCAGGCGCGCCGGGGATCGCCGGGGTGATGCGGCCGACCAGATCGCGCCGCAGATCCTGTTCGACGAAAAGCGCAAGCTTGCGGGCGCCGGCCGAGGTGAAATGGACGCCGTCGGCCGTGCGCAGGCGCCGGATCTGGCCGGCGAAGTCCGGTCCGAATTGCGAATATTGCCCCTGCTCGTCGACAAAGCCGTTCCAGACATCGACATAGGTCACGCCGTTGCGGGCCGCGCGTTCCTTGTAGACGTCGTTGAGATAGGCCATGTCGGCCGAGGCGCGCTGGCCGCGCAGCGGCGGCATGCCCACCCAGTAGACCGGCACGCCGCGGGCTTTGAGGGCCAGCATCGCGGCATCGACCCGCTGCACATAAATCTCGCGCCAGCGTTCCGAGCGCGGCTCGAATGCTTCGCGGTCGACGCGCAGCGCCTGACGGTCGTTGGAGCCGATCATCATGACGATGAAATCGACCTTGGTCTCCTGGGCCAGGACCTCCGGGATCACCTTCGCCCAGTCGTAGAATTCCGAGCGGACGAGGCCCGAGGACAGGCGGCTCTTGTCGGTGACGCCGATCTCGGGAACGTCCTCGAAGGCCCGCTCGATGCCGAAGGCCAGCCATTCCGCGAGGTTGTCGCCAAGCACCAGCACGAAGGTGGTCGGCGCGACCTCGGCCGTGCCGGGTGCCGCCGCCGTCGCCGACGGGCCGGTGCGTTCGCGCGGCGGCCGGGTGATCTCGGTCGCGGCCGGCTGGGTGGTTCGCGCCACCGGTGCCTGGCGGGTCGACTGCGGCGGGATGGTGAACAACCGCGGCCGCTGGTCGCGCGGCGCGAACAAATGCGGGAAACGGTCATCGGCATAACCGGTCTGGGCCCGCGACGACCCGCCGACCGCCGCGCAAGCGACGGTCAGGATCAGCAGAGCCAAGACATGTCCGAACCGCCTCACGCCAGAACCTCGGTACCGATGCCCCCCGGCTCCGGACCAGCCTTTCTACCACGAAGCGGCGACATGGCCACAGGCCCGCCGACCGCAGGCCTCAGCCGCCCTGGCGCAGCCGCTGCAGCACCGCCGCGGTCGGAAAACCGTCGGCGGCCATGCCGGCGCGCGCCTGGAACCGCTGCAGGGCCTCGCGGGTGCCGGCGCCGAGCTTGCCATCGACCGTACCGCTATAGAGCCCGACCTGGGCCAGGCGCTGCTGCAGTTCGATGCGCTCATCGCGCGACAAGGCCCGTTCGGTGACCGGCCAGGGCCGCATGAAAGGCCCGCCGCCATGCAGACGGTCGGCCAGGTGACCGACCGCCATCGCGTAGTTTTCCGAGTTGTTGTATTTCATGATCACCCGGAAATTCGGCAGCATCAGGAAGGCCGGGCCGCGGGCGCCGCCGGGCAAATGCAGGAAGGCCATGTCGCCGCGCCGCGGGAACGGCCGGCCACCGGCGCGGCTGACACCGCGGGCTTCCCATTGGGCGATGCTCTGCGGCCGGTCGCGGCCGGCCAGGCCAAGGTCGAGCCCGGCCGGCAACACCACCTCGTAACCCCAGCCCTGGCCGCGCGCCCAGCCCTCTTCGCGCAGCAGGTTGCCGGTGGACATCATGGCGTCGGCGACCGAGCCGACAATGTCGATATGGGCCGAGCCCGAGCCGGAGCGCGCCGCGCGCAGGAAGGTCGAGGGCATGAACTGGGTATGGCCGAACGCACCGGCCCAGGAGCCGCGGAAATTCTGCGGCGCCACATGGCCGCGTGCGATGATCTGCAGGGCGGCCAGGAACTCGTCGCGGAAGAACTCCTGGCGCCGGCCGTAGCAGGCCAGCGTCGCGGTGGCGCGAATGACCGAGGTATTGCCCTTGGCCTTGCCGAAGCTGGTTTCGATGCCCCAGATCGCGGCGACGATGTGCCGGTCGACCCCGGTCGTCTGCTCGACGCGGTCGAACACGGCCCGATGGCGCTGCAGCAACTGGCGGCCCTCGGCGACGCGGTTCGCCGCCACCAGGCCGTTGATATATTCCCAGGGCTGGCGCGAGAATTCCGGTTGGGAATCGAGCAATCGGAGGATGCTGGTGTCAGGGGTGAGGGCGCTGGTCGAGCGCTCGAACACCTGCGGCAGAATGCCGCGCTGGCTGGCGTCGCGGCGGAGCGTCTGGATGCAGCTGGAAAAGCCGCCGTCCTGCGCGCCGGCCGGCGCGGGCGCGGCAAGGCCGGTCGCCAACGTCGCCAGGAAAACGGCCAGGAAGCCTTGCAGGGCCTTGCCGGAACGATCCATGCCAAATGCCTCCGATCCGGGATGGAACCCGCCGAAGAACCAGTGGAACAATGGCCATGGTGAACGAAGCGTTAAGCCCGTTCAACCGCCGCGCCTGAGCCGTTCCAGGAAGGCCCGGTCGGCGTCGCCGGTCGCCGGCATTCCGAAGCGGCCCTGCATCGAGCGGATCGCCACTTTCGACTTGTCGCCGATAATGCCGTCGGGGTCGCCGAGATCGAAGCCGAGCGCATTCAGCCGGCGCTGGATCTCTTCGCGTTCGGCATGGACGAGCCCGCCCTCGCCGGGCGGCCAGGGTTTGGAAAAGCGCCCGGCGCCCTTGATCCGGTCGCCGAGATGGCCAACGGCGAGGGCGTAGGAATCGGCATTGTTGTAGCGCTTGATCACATTAAAATTGCCGGTGACGAGCAAATGCGGTCCGCCTTCGCCGGCGGGCTTCCACAGGCTTGCGGCAGCTCCGCCCGCCATCGATCCGCCGCCGATGCGGCTGACCCCCTGGGCGCCCCAGGCGCTGATCGCCTGGCGGCTGCCGCGATTGCCGGCAAGGCCGGGAGCATGGACCTCGAACCCCCAGGGAACGCCCGCGGTCCAGCCGTTGCGGGCGAGATAATTGGCCGCCGAGCCCATGGCGTCGGGGATGGAATTCCAGATGTCGCGCCGGCCGTCGCCGGTGAAATCGACCGCAAAGCGCAGGAAGCTGGTCGGCATGAACTGGACATAACCCATGGCGCCGGCCCAGGACCCCATCATGGCCTGGGGCGCGATGTCGCCGGCCTGCAGGATGCGCAGCGCCGCGATCAGCTCGCTGCGGAAGAAATCGGTGCGCCGGCCGGCATGGGCGAGTGTCGCCATCGCCTGGATGACGTAATGGTCGCCCTTGAACGTGCCGTAGGAGGTTTCGTTGCCGAAGATCGAGCAGACGATCTCTCCGGGCACGCCGAAGCGGTTCTCGACCGCGGCAAAGGTGGCGCGGTGCTCGCCAAAGGCGGCACGGCCATTGGTGATGCGCTTGTTGGAGGTGCGCAGGTCGACATAGTCACCGAGCGTCTTCCTGAATTCCGGCTGGCGCTGCGACAGTTCGATCACCCGCGGGTTCGGCTGGACGCCCGAAAAGGCGCGGTCGAACGTGCCGCGCGATACGCCGGCCGACGAGGCCTGGGACCACAGGCTGTCGACGAAGCCCTGGAAGGTGGCGGCGTCCGCCTGGCCGATCAGCGAGGGGATCGCCAGCGATGCGGTGCCGAGAAGGGCGGTACGGCGGGTGAGCGCGCTCATGTCGGGCCTCCAGTCTGGTCCGGCCAAGCCATTCCGGTCCGGGCCAGACCGGGCGGAAACGGATGATTCGCCCGCGAAGATAACCTGGGCGGCGCGAACCGGCACGTGGCAATCGGCGGGCGGACAAGGACCTTTGGCCGCAGCGGGTGGCGTGGTCCGACGGAACGGAGCCTTGTGTCACGGGTTCTTCCTGGATCGGAGGACGGTGACCATGCCCGCGATCAAAATTCCCCACGATGCTCTCATCCTCATTGGCGACGGCGAAAAGGCCCTGTTCCTGCGCAACCGGGGGCATGCCCAGCGGCTCGACCTGGTCATCGAGGACGTCCTGCAACAGGACAACCCGGCAACCCGCGAGCAGGGCACCGACCGCCCCGGGCGGTCGTTCGCCAACGCCGGCACCCGGCGCAGCGCCATGGAACAGACCGACTGGCACCGGCTGGGCGAGCAACGCTTCGCCATCGACATCGCCGAGGCGCTGCGCCGCCATGCCCAGGCTGCCCGGTTCAAGGAGCTGATCGTGATTGCTTCACCGCGGGTTCTGGGCAACCTGCGCAAGGCGTTCCACCGGGACGTCTCGGACCGGATTACCGGCGAGATCGCCAAGGAGCTGACGTCGCATCCGCTGGCGGATATCCAGAGCCTGCTGACCGCCTGACGCCGGGCCAACCCCGAAAGCAGCCTTATCTGTCGCTCCGCCCTCGCGTGCGTGGGCGCGAGCGACTATATGAGCATCTCCCGCTACACTGGCGAACCGAATCGCAAGGCACAGATTGTGGCCTTTCCGGCCGCTTTGGAGACCCGCTCACCATGGCTGAAACCGCCCGCATCGACATCCCGGACGCCGAATATGGCGCCGACAGCATCAAGGTCCTCAAGGGCCTGGACGCCGTGCGCAAGCGCCCCGGCATGTATATCGGCGATACCGATGACGGGTCCGGCCTGCACCACATGGTCTATGAGGTGGTCGACAATGCCATCGACGAGGCGCTGGCTGGCCATGCGACGGCCGTGACGGTGACCTTGAATGCCGATGGCTCGGTGACGGTGACCGACAACGGGCGCGGCATTCCGACCGACATCCATACCGGCGAAGGTGTCTCGGCGGCCGAGGTCATCATGACCCAGCTGCATGCCGGCGGAAAGTTCGACCAGAATTCCTACAAGGTCTCCGGCGGCCTGCATGGCGTCGGCGTCTCCGTCGTCAATGCGCTGTCGTCCTGGCTGAGACTGTCGATCTGGCGCGGCGGCAAGCATTATTCGATGGAATTCCGCCATGGCGATCCGGTCGCGCCCCTCGCGGTGATGGGCGAGGCCAACGGCAAGCGCGGCACCGAGGTGACCTTCCTCGCCTCGACCGAGACCTTCACCATGGTGGAGTATGACCTCGCCACGCTGGAGCACCGGCTGCGCGAACTCGCCTTCCTCAATTCCGGCGTCCGGATCATCCTGACCGACCTGCGCCATGCCGAGGAAAAGCGGATCGAACTGTTCTATGAGGGCGGCATCGAGGCCTTCGTGCGCTATCTCGACCGCAACAAGGCCGGGCTCTTCGAGCAACCGATCATGATCAAGGCCGAGCGCGACGGCATCACCGTCGAGGTCGGGCTGTGGTGGAACGACAGCTTCCACGAGAACGTCCTCTGCTTCACCAACAACATTCCGCAGCGGGATGGCGGCACCCATCTGGCCGGCTTCCGCGGCGCGCTGACGCGCCAGGTGACCGGTTATGCCGGCGCTTCCGGCGTCACCAAGAAGGAAAAGGTCGACCTGACCGGCGATGACTGCCGCGAGGGCCTGACCGCCATCGTCTCGGTCAAGGTGCCCGATCCGAAATTCTCGTCGCAGACCAAGGACAAGCTGGTTTCGTCCGAGGTGCGTCCGGTGGTCGAGAGCGTCATCAACGAGGCGCTGGGCAGCTGGTTCGAGGAGCACCCGACCGAGGCCAAGCAGATCGCCCACAAGGTGGCGGACGCGGCGGCGGCGCGCGAAGCCGCGCGCAAGGCGCGCGAGCTGACCCGGCGCAAGACCACGCTGGACGTCGCCTCGCTGCCCGGCAAGCTCGCCGATTGCCAGGAACGTGACCCGGCGAAGTCCGAACTGTTCATCGTCGAGGGTGACTCGGCCGGCGGCTCGGCCAAGCAGGGCCGCGATCGCGCCTTCCAGGCGGTGTTGCCGCTGCGCGGCAAGATCCTGAATGTCGAGCGTGCGCGCTTCGCCAAGATGCTGTCGTCGGAAATGATCGGCACGCTGATCACCGCGCTCGGCACCGGCATCGGCAGCGACGAGTTCAACGCCGACAAGCTGCGCTACCACAAGATCATTCTGATGACCGATGCCGACGTCGACGGCTCGCATATCCGCACCCTGCTCCTGACCTTCTTCTTCCGGCAGATGCGCGAGATCATCGACCGGGGTCATGTCTACATTGCCCAGCCGCCGCTCTATAAGGTCGCTCGCGGCAAGAGCGAGACCTATATCAAGAACGAGCGCGCGCTCGACGACTACCTGGTGACCGGCGGGCTCGACGACGCCGTCCTGGTGATGGGCACGGGCGAAATCCGGGCCGGCGCCGATCTTGGCGCGATCGTCGACGAGGCCCGCCAGGTCAAGAACCTGATCGGCAGCATCCACTCGCGTTACAACCGCGCCGTCGTCGAACAGGCGGCGATTGCCGGCGCGCTCGATATCGAAGCGATCAAGGAGCCGACGCGGGCCGAGGCGATCGCGGCCAAGACCGCGCTCAGGCTCGACGCCATCGCGGAGGAAATGGAGCGCGGCTGGGAAGGCCGTTTCGACGGCCAGGCCTATGTGTTCTCACGCACGGTGCGCGGCGTGAAAGAGGTCGCGGTGCTGGATGCGGCGCTGCTGTCCTCGGCGGAAGCACGCCGCATCGACGAACACACCAAGAGCCTCAGCGAGGTCTATGACCAGCCGGCGGTGTTCCGCCGCAAGAGCGGCGAGCTGCCGATCTCCGGGCCGATCGCCCTGTTCGAGGCGATCAAGGAGGCCGGCGCCAGCGGCGTCAAGCTGCAGCGCTACAAAGGCCTGGGCGAGATGAACGCCAGCCAGCTCTGGGAAACCACGCTCGATCGCAATGCCCGCTCGCTGCTGCAGGTCAAGGTGAAGGAGGTCGACGAGGCCGACGACATCTTCGTCAAGCTGATGGGCGACGTCGTCGAACCGCGGCGCGAGTTCATCCAGGAAAATGCGCTCAACGCGACGGTCGACGCTTGATCGTCCCCATCCTGGTGTGACGGGCCACCAAAACCGGATCCAAACATTGGCCCTGCGATTTTCGGTTGCAGGGTCAAGTCGGCGCTTTCGCTGACTTTTCATTGATCACTGTGCGGCGCGGGCGTGGGAGCCGCGCGTGTCTGATCGGACAGGGCACCGGCTAGATCGTGTTGATCACCCGCACGATCCAATAGGCCTGATAGGCAATGTGAACCAGAACGACGCCGATCTGGACGTTGCGGTTCTTCGAACTCCAGGCGACTGCGCAAAGCGTCAGGCCGAGTGGCACCTGAACCAGATATTCCGTGCTCAGGCGGTTCCAGTGCTCTGCGCCCTTGATGATCGTGTCGACGACATCGAAGGCAAAGGTGACGGCCAGAAGCGAGAAGAACCAACGCCGCCGCTTGATGAAAAAGTCCTCGTAGCCGCCGTATTCCGCGATGTTGTCCGGAAACAGCAGGGCGGCAAGGAGGAAGAGCACAACGGCATAGCTGATCAGGAACAGATAGGCGGCGAAGTTCCAATGGGCGATGCGTGCCAGCGCGAACTCCCACCACCAGAAAAGAACCAGCTCGATCAGTGTCGAAGCCACCCACAACATGTGGAGCGAAGAGACGCGGTTCCGCCCGGGATGTTGGATGAAGCTGGCAATGCCGGTCAGGATGCGGGCAATGCCAACGCCGATGACCATGCCCAGCACGATGCGGACATGCGTGAAGAGCTCGGAAGGGGTAGCCGTATCCATCACGTGTTCTCAGTTTCGGGCCAATGCCACTCAATGGCGCCCGGGTTCCAGCAGGCGGCTCCTGCATCCCCAGGTGCTGACGACGCGTCTCGGGCGTCTTTGCGAGACAATGTCCCATTAAAGATTCTTCTTTACGGAAAGGAAAAACGCGAAGGGCATGCCGCATGAAACGTCGCGATTTTCTGATCAACGCATCGGTTCTCGGCCTCGCCGCGCCAGCGCTGTTCAAGGCCGCTGTGTCGCCTGCGCAGGCGCAACAATCGGCCCCCGCGGGAGCGCGGATCGTCTGCGCAGCGATTTTCCCGGCCATCGGTTTCTCGCGCGTCGGCAACGGTGATGAATGGTTCCTCGCCCCCGAGGTGCCGGGCTTGATGATCGAGCCGCCAGGCGGCTTCAAGCAGGGACCGGATCGTATCAAGAAGCAGGTCCAGCGCTTTCGCGTCTATGGCTATGACGATCAGGGGCGCGTGGTGCGGGAGCTCGGCGCGGCCGACAGCCTCAGCTGGACCGTCCATGTCGCCAATACCAAGGCGGCCTGGTACGGCTACTCGAATGCCATGGATGGCGGCGAGCATGCGCCCGGCATTCCCGGGCCGTTGCGCAACGCCTCCATCGGGCCGGCCCGGCGCGAAAAGATGCTGGCGATCGATGCCGGTCCCGTCCGCATCGACGGTGCCGCGGCGAATACCGCGGGGCGCAACCCGGCTTATCAGATGGCGGGCCTGTTCTGGAACAAGCTGCCGGTGATGCTCGGGCATCTTCGCACCGATGATGCCGGCCGCCTCCTGGTGTTTCCCGCGGATGGGGTCTCCGCCACCGCCCTGCCGCAAAATCCGGTGCGCGACTTCACCAATAACGATGGCTGGCATGACGACTGGTGCGATGGCTGGGTGAAAGCCACTGTGCGGGTCGGCGAGGCGGTCATGGATTGCGAGCCGGCCTGGGTGGTTTGCTGCGGTCCGAAATTTGCGCCTCAGATCGAGCCGATCGTGAGCCTCTACGATGCGGCGCGGGAAGCGATGATCGCGACGGGCCACCTGCAAGTGCCCGGCGGCGCCTTGTCCTTCCGCCGCGATGTGCTGCCGATCCTCAGGCGCTCCGGCATGATGCAATGGGTCGCGCAGGCGTCCTTTCTCGGCAAGGCCTGGCATGATCTCGACGACCTCTCGGATCCCGCGGTCATCACGGCGCTGGCCGAGTCAGGACCGGGCGCGCGCGCCGCACGTGAGAAGGTTCTGGCGGCGTTCCGCGAGCCCGGTGGCGACGATGTCCGCTCGGACGCCTTGCCGCCCATGCTCGGTGACGGCGTCAACTTCCCGGGCAGCCCGACGGGCTGGCTCACGCTGACGCCCACCCAGCACACAATTCTGAGCGCCTGGGCCCGGGGCGATTTCGTCAATGACCTTGATGATCCCGCGGCCGATGCGGTCCGGCAGATCGACGACATCCCGCTGTCGCAGCGACCGGAGGCGCTCACCCGGGCTGCGCTCGATGCCTGCTCGGGCGGCGCATTCCATCCAGGTGTCGAGATCACCTGGCCCATTCGCCACGCCGCCCTCTATCGGACGCCCAAAGAAACGCCGCTGCCATTCCGCATTGCCATATCCACCCGGAAGAGCCTGATCCAGGACGTCGGGCTGCAGCTCAATCCGCGGAATGTGTTCTCGGGCCATCCGTTCCGCCGTGAGGACGGCGCGCCGGTCGGTCCTCAGGCGCCCGGCGATCTCACGCGCTGGATGGGCGTGCCTTGGCAGGGCGACGCGTTCAGCTGCCAATCCGTCCTGACGGGAGACGGCTTCCCGACACCCGTCTGGTGGCCGGCACTTCTTCCGGTCGATGTCCTTCCCGAGGGCTTCTACAAGCAGATGATGCGGGCCGATATTCCGCTGGAGGAGCGGCTGCGCTTCTATCACGCGCGGGTCGCCTGGTCGCGTGGCGCGGCCGGGATCGGCTTGCATGTCGAGGCCGGCTATACGGATGGCCTGCGCCGGATGATCGAGCTGTGGACACGGATGGGTGTCGTCGTGCGCCGCGCCGGGCCGAAGGACATTCCCGCGATTCCCTCCGACGTCTTCGTCGAAGTTCAGCGGGGCTCGATGGATTTGGCCCTGAACCGAGCGCCCGACCAGCAAGAATGAGGCAGGTTGTCGTTCTGGGCGCTGGCATGGCAGGGATGGCCTGCGCCCGCAGCCTGCTGCAGCGCGGCTATCGGCCGCTGCTCGTCGCGCCGCGCGGCGACGTTGCCAACCACGGTGAAACGCTTTCGTTTCATGCGTCGTCTTCGCTCGAGACCCTTGGATGGCTCGGACTGCTCGACGAAGAGACGGCATTGGCGAGCCAGGGACGCTATTCCGTCTGGGGCGGTTCGGCGCTGCGGCGCGCGGAGGCAGCGTCGGGCTGGCACATCGACCGGCGACGGCTCGAGCTGCGCATGTCGGCAGCCCTTGAGGCCGACGGCGTGGAACGAAGCGTCGAGAGGGCCCGGCGGCTGTCGAGATCGCCGGCTCAGGTTGCGGTCGAGCTGACCGACGGTTCGTCGATCGCAACGGAGTTCGTGGTCGATTGTTCCGGTCGTTCCGCCATCTCGTCCGGCGCCGGAGCGGCGCCCCGGCGTCTCCACAAGATGGTGGCCGCGTTCCGTATTTTCCGCCTGGACGACGATGTCGAGGCTGCCGCGGCCACGCTTGTCGAGGCGGTGGCGACGGGATGGTGGTACATGGCGTTGATGCCGGGACGCCGCATCATGGTCGGCCTCTTCAGCGATTCCGATCTGCTGCCCGCCGGCATTCGCAACGACGTCACTCTGTGGGCCGACATGGTGTCGCGGACCACCGCGATGTCCCGGCGCCTGTCGAGTCTGGGTCTTGATCCGGTCATGGCGGCCGACCTTCATTTTGCGCCCGCAAGCACGGTGACGGCATCAAGATTGGTCGAGCCGCGCATTCTCCGCGCAGGCGATGCCGCAAGCGCCCTCGATCCCCTCGGCGCGAACGGGCTTGCCACGGCTCTCTGGAGCGGCATCCAGGCGGCCGAAAGTGTCGCGGGGCTGCTCGTCCGGGACGATACCGCAGCGCTGCGCTACGAACGGCATTTCCTCGAGGGGATCGCCTCGCATCTGGCAACGCAGACGGCGCTCTATGCTTCCGAGCAGCGCTTCCCGGACATGCCGTTTTGGCAGAGGCGACGCGGTCCGATGCTTTGAAGCGGGGCTGACGGAGATCGCCTCGATCGTGTAGCCAGCCCGGTCGACCAGCGACATCTTCGTCAAGCCTATGGGCGACGTGGTCGAGCCGCGGCGCGAATTCATTCCGGAAAATGGGCTGAACGCGACGGTCGACGCGGTCGGGCCCAGACGCCATCATTTCGCCGGGCAGGTCAGGTCGACGTGATCATGGCAGGGAGCGGCAAGGCCCGATGGCGGCGCCGCGCCAGCAGCGGCTTCGGGACACGGCCTCGGCGAAGCGAGCCCGCCGCTCGGCGCGTCGGGCCTGGCGCGGATGGAACAGGCGGTCGTGGTCTGCCTTTGGCCGTGGCAGATCCTTGCCGATGGCGCGGGCGGCAAGCGCGGCGGTCCCGAAGGCGGTCAGCTCGTCGAAGCCGGCGACGACGATGGTCCGGCCCAGGGTGTCAGCGAGGAATTGAGCGAAATAGCCGCTGCGTGCGAGGCCGCCGTCGATCGGCAAGCGGTCGGACAGCGGCACATGCCGGTCGATCGCCTCGATCATCTCGCAGGTCTGCAGCGCAATGCCTTCCAGCAGAGCCTGGCAGAGGTCGACGCGGGTGGTATCGGCGGTCATGCCAATGAACAGCGAGGCGGCCGAACGGTCCCAATGCGGACAGGCGAGGCCGGACAGGGCAGGCACGAAGGTCAAGCCGCGATCGATTGCCGGCAGCGCCGCGAAGGTGTTCAGCTCCGCGACATCTGTGACAATTCCGATACGCTGGGCCCATTCGACCGCCGCGCCCGCGTCGTAGACGCCGCCATCGACCGCATAGGTTCTGGTTCCGGCCCACTGCCAGGCGACCGTCGGCACCAGCCCATCGCCGGCTGAGCGGACGATCCGCTCGCCCGTCAGGGCGAGGGCAAAGGCGCCGGTGCCGAAAGTGATCTTGACGTCGCCGTCGCGCCGGCAGCCGTGACCGAAGAGCGCTGCCTGCTGGTCGACGATCGAGGCCTTCAGCGGCGACGAGCCGGCCAGACCGAAATCCCCGACGGTCGGACGGATCTCTGGCAGGCATTCGATTGGAACGTGAAAAAGGTCGCAGAGCGCGGCGTCCCAGCAACCTGTTTCGAGATTCATGAGCGAGGTCCGGGACGCGGTGGATATGTCGGTCGCGAAGGAGCCGGTCAGGCGGTCGAGAAAAAAGGCATCGGTCGTGCCCAACCGCAGCCGGCCGGCGCGGCGGGCAGCTTTCGCTTCGGGAATGTTGTCGATCAGCCAGGCCAGTTTCGTCGCCGAAAAATAGGGATCGAGCGGCAGACCGGCGCGCGCAGCGACCTCATCTCCCGCGCCGTCCGCGGCGAGGTGTGCGATGTGCTCGCTCGTCCGATTGTCCTGCCAGACGATGACCGGCGACAGTGGTACGCCGGTGATCGAATCCCAAGCAAGGCAGCTCTCACCCTGATGGGCGATCCCCAGTGCCTCGACCCGACCGGCCGCCGTCAGGCAGTCCCGGACATGGGCCAGCAGTTCGCGCGGATCGTGCTCGACCCAGCCAGGCCGTGGATGATGCTGCGCGTGTCGGGCGGCATGGTGGATGCGCGCGGCGCCGGTCTCGTCGGTAACCAGAACGCGCGTGCTGGTGGTCCCCTGGTCGATCGCCGCGAATTTCATTGCGATATCCCGGGCTCATTGCCTTTCGATGCGCCCGGTTTCGCGGCTTTCCCGCATCCCGATGTGCAAGCCGGGCCCCCGCCCATGCCGACGGTCAAGGCAGAAGCGTCGGGCGGCAGGGCGGCAAGGTCGAGCCGCAGGCTGATGCGACGCTCGGGTTTGGCGGCAAGCCGGCGCCGGACGACGACGCGCTCGCCGGAGGCGATCTCGATCGTGCCCGTCGCAGGCTCGTCGACACGCAGTTGCAGATTGATCCTGGCGGGCCGCCCGGCGCCGATGGTCAGTCGCTGCGGAACGACATATTTCACGATCCCGCTCGTCGTCAGGTCGACCGTGACGATGGTGACCGGCGCGCGCGCCGCGAGATCTTCGACGATGACGCGCGCGAGCTGGCGGCCTTCGCGGAAGCAGCGCCCCGCCGTCTCAACGGCGCGCGTCACATTGCCGGCGGCGAAATAGACGGGGTCCGAACAGCGGCCGAACTGGTCGAGGGAGGGACCCGCGCTGCCGCGGTCGAAGACGAGATGGCTCTCGGCGACGAGGCTCGCCTCCGGCACGAAGCGGCCGGTGAACAGGACACCGTCACAGGCGAGTTTTTTCATGGTGCCATCAGCGGTCGCGATCGTGACGCTTTCGACCTGGGCTCGTCCCTCAATATCGACGATCCGAGCGCCGTAGTGAACCGGAATGCGCAACAGATGCGGGAACAGCGTCAGGGGCCAGCGCGCGAGCGGGCGGGCGCGCTGTTCGATCATCGCCACCGGCTCGATCCCGGCGGTCCGGCACGACATGAGCGCGGAGAGCGTCACGAGTTCACTGCCGACGATCAGCGGCCGGCGGAACGGTACGATGCCCTTGCCGTAGACGAAGGCCTGGAAACTGCCGGTTGTCATGATGCCGGCGGGGCGGTCGCCGGAGACCATGAGGGCCGAGCGGGGCGTCTCGCGGGCACCGGTCGCGACGATCACGCGCCGCGCCGAGAGGATCGCAGGACCTGCGGGAGTCATGAGGTCGATCCGTCCGCCGGGCCTGAGCGCCGCGACGCTGTGGCCAAGCCGGATCTCGACGCCGGCGGCCAGCGCGTCGGCGGTGAGACGCCGGGCATAGGCGGGCCCCGACAGGACGCGACCATATTCGCGCAGGCCGAAAGGCGGGTGGCCGCATAGCCGCGGCCGGCCCCCTGCGGCCGTGTCGCGCTCGAGGACCAGCACCTTTTCGATGCCACGCCGGCGCAGTTCGGTGGCGGCAGCCAGTCCCGCCGGGCCAGCGCCAATGACAGCGACATCGCAAGCGACATCGGTCATGGTGCGCGCGTCGGGGTGGCGGCCGCGCTGGCGAGGCGGCCTCCTGCGATCTCGGCGACGTCGGCCTGGCAATAGAAACCCTGGCATCGGCCCATGCCGGCCCGCGTTCGCCGCTTGAGGCCGCCAGTGTCGCCGGCCGGCAGCGGGCCCTGCAGGGCCTGCTCGATTTCCCGGCGCGTGACGCGCTCGCAATGACAGACGATTTCGCCGCATCCGGGCAGCGTG
Organism: Phreatobacter stygius; assembly: GCF_005144885.1. Taxonomy (NCBI): domain Bacteria; kingdom Pseudomonadati; phylum Pseudomonadota; class Alphaproteobacteria; order Hyphomicrobiales; family Phreatobacteraceae; genus Phreatobacter; species Phreatobacter stygius. The sequence goes on along the minus strand of NZ_CP039690.1, from coordinate 1,301,261 downwards.
CAATCGCGTGGCAGGTGCTCGGCGAGATTGGGTACCATCGGCCAGATGATATCTTGCGGCGGAGATCTCGAGAGGCCGAAGGCGCGGAAGAGATCGAAGACGTGCGTGGCGATGCCGAGGGCTGCCGTCAGTCCGGTCGAGCGGATGCCACCGACCGTGATCCAGCCCTTCGCCGGGTCGGAAGCAATGCGATAGTCCTTTTTCTCCGTTGCCGGTCGAAGGCCGGCATAAACTGCGGTGACGGGCATGTCCCTCAGGTCCGGCACCATGCGGGCGGCAAAGGCGGTGAGATCGTTCAGGGTCTGCTCGTCCACCGCCGCGCGGCAGCGGTCGTCCTGTTCTTCCGCGGTCGGGCCGACCAGAAGATTGCCGAAGATCGTGCGGGCGATGACGACGCCCTTGGTCTGTTCGGTCGGCACCGGCAGCAGGATGGTGCCGAGCAGGGCCGCAGCCTGCTTGTCGAAGACGACGAATTGTCCTTTGCGCGGCCTGATCTCGAAGGCGGAGCGTTCGAAGGCGAGTTGCTCGAGCCGGTCGCCGAACAGTCCGGCGGCGTTCACCACGACCCTGGCCCGGATCGCGCCTTTCGGCGTGCGCAGCAGCCAGAGATCGTCCCGGCGTTTCGCCTCGCCGACTTCGGCGCCGAAGACGAAGCAGGCTCCATGGGCGGCGGCCTGTCGGGCATAGGCCAGTGGTGTCGACCAAGGGTCGATCACATGCTCGCCCGGCACCAAAACGCCGCCGAGTACCGCGCCGGACAGTCGTTGTTCGCGCGCCAGGATCTCGACGCGGCTGATACGCCTGACATCGGTCACGCCATTGGCATGGGCGCGCTCCTCGACCGCGTCGAGGCGCGCCAGTTGTTCATCGTCCCAGGCCGCGACGATGGCGCCGGTCTCCAGTACCGGCAGATTGAGGCGCTGGCGGATCGCAAGGAATTCCGCATGGCCCGCCTTCATGCAGGCGAGTTCGAGGCTGGCGGGCGGCGCATCGAAGCCGGTATGAAGGATCGCGCTATTGGCCTTGCTGGCGCCGCTCAGAATGTCGGCGCCCTTTTCGAGCAGCACGACCGAGGCGCCCTCGAGCGCGAATTTGCGCGCGATGGCGCAGCCGACGACGCCGGCGCCGACGATCGCGACATCGAAGATCTGATTTGGCTGCTCGGCCACGCTGCGAGCCCCTGGCAAGGCCGGATGCAATCCTGGCCTCAATCGAGATGAACTTTCGGGCCGTCATATGACCATTCGGTCATCGAAGCCAGCAGGCCTGATCGGCAAGGAGGTGGCTCGGGTGATTTCGGACGATCGTCGAAGTCCTCAAACACTCCGAAGGCGGAGCACCCGTTCCGGCGGCGGAGTACAGCGCCGCCGGAACGTCTTGGGCCGATGGTCAGTTGGTCCGCTTCTCGACGTTCCAGAATACCGGAATGGCGGAGGGAACGATGTTGACGAGCTCGTTGCGATGAGCCGCAGGCTGGGCCAACTGGCCCCACATGACGGCCGGAACGATCTCGTAGGCGACCTTGGAGATCTCGCCGGCAAGGCGCTTGCGCTCGGGCTCCGTCGGGGCCTTGGCGAAGGCCGCAAGCAGTTCCGTCAGGCGCGGGTCGCAGTGCCAGCCGGCATAATCGATACAGTTGTTGCTGACGTAGAAATGGGTCCGCGGCGAGGCGAGGTCGAAGCCGGAGGCGTGGACGCCGAACATGTGCCAGCCGTCGCGTTTGGCGCGGCGCGCCAGCACCGTTCCCCAATCCATGGCCTGAAGTTCGACGTTGAATCCGGCGCGACGGAGCAGGTCGGCGACGACCGCCGACGACACCCGGGGGGCATCGATGTCGGTCGCCTGCAGGACGATGATCGGCTCGCCGGCATATTTGGTGCGCTTCAGAGCCTCGCGGGCGGCTTCGACAGAGGGGTTCTCGCCCATCTCGCCGCCAACAGTGGTTTCGTAAGGCGTGCCGCACATGAAGAACGAGCGGCAGCCCGGCCGCATGTAGCGATCGGGAAGGCCGAGGCCGTTGAGGACCGAAGTCTGATCGATCAGCCGCCACAGAACACGCCGAATTTCCGGGTCGTCGAACGGCTTGTTCGCGGAGTTGATGCGGAAATAGCCCTGGAAGCTCTGCATGCCGTCGAAGGGCACCACCGTCACGCGGCGATTGCGCTCGAGCATCGGCAGCAGGTCGAAGGGCACATATTGGAGGAAGTCGATTTCTCCGGTTTGCAGGGCCGAGGTGGCCGTCGAGCCATCCGGCATGGTGCGAAATGCGACCCGTCCAACCCGCGGGACCTTGCCGCCGGCCAGGAAGTCGGCAGGTTCGGCGCGCGGCGCATATTGGGCGTTACGCTCGACAACCAGGACGTCGCCTGGACGGTGGAGATCGGGGCGGAACTTGAACGGGCCGGAGCCGATGACCTCGGGGATGCGCTGCTCGCCCGGGGTGCGTGCCAGGCGCTCGGGCAGCATGAACGGCACCGGCGCGTTGGGGCGGCCGAGGGCATCGAGGACCAGGCCGAACGGTTCCTTCAACTTGATGACAAAGGTGCGGGGACCGGTTGCGTCGATCGAGGCGGTCGCGGCCGTCAACAGGCGGCCGAGTGCGGCCTTCGGCCCCCAGCGGCGGATCGAGGCGACGCAGTCGGCAGCCGTCACCGGCGTGCCGTCATGCCAGGCGAGACCCTCGCGCAGATTGAACGTCCAGGTCAGACGATCCTCGGAGACCGTATAGTCCTGGACCATCTGCGGCTTGATCTCGCCCTTCGAATCCATCGCGAACAACGTGTCGAAGACCGCATAACCGAAGGTTCGGGTGATGTAGGCGGACGTGAAATGAGGATCGAGCGTGGCGATCTCGGCTTCCAGGACCGCCGTCAGGGTGGTGGTCGGCGCCGGCGCCGGCTGCGCCCCGACCGCGGCGGGTGTGAAGGCGAGAAGCACGGCCACCGCGGTGCTCCCGAAAGCTCGTTTTGCGAATGTCAGCATGCCCAGCGCTCCTTGTGCCAATTACCAACCGTGATGCGAATGGATGAGGTCCGCGGCCTTCTCGCCGATCATCAGCGAGGTGGCGTTGGTATTTCCGGCGATGTGATGGGGAAAGATCGACGCATCGGCGACCCACAGCGCTTCCGCGCCACGGACCTGAAGGGTCGGCGACACGACGGCCGCGGCATCCGACCCCATCCGGCAGGTGCCGACGGGGTGGTAGAAGGGCCGCGTCGCCGAGCGGATGAAGGCCTCATCCGCCTCGGCGCCCGCATCGGGCGGGGGCACGCCGATCAGTTCGCGCACATGCGGTCCGAAAGGTGGCGTCGACGCCATCTTCCGGACCCAGGCGAGCCCGCGCATGACGGCTGCCAGGTCATCTGGGTGGTCGAGCAGGCGCGGATGGATGGCGATCGGTTCGAGGGGGTCTTTCGACCGCAGCTCCAGCCAGCCCCGGCTCTTTGGATAGTTGGCATTGACCAGGATCGTCGCCAGGTTCTGCTTCGGGATGACCCGCTTGCCGCCGCGCAGGATGCTGCCGAATGGAAAGAGATGGAACTGCAGGTCGGGCTCCGGTTCCGCCGGCGATGACCGGAAGAAGGCGAGCACCTGGGCCGTCGGCACGCTCATCGGGCCGGTGCCCTTGATCAGCCAGCGCGCGAAGGCCGCGGCCGCCTTGACAGGAGACGCCGTGCTGTTGGCTGTCGGGACATCCAGTTCGGCTTGAACATAAAGGCCGGGATGTTCCATCAGATCGCGGCCGACGCCCGGGCTGTCGATGACCGGGGAAATTCCCAATGCGGCCAATTGCGCCGCGCAGCCGATGCCGGAGAGCATCAGGAGCTGTGGCGAGTTGATCGCCCCGGCGGCGAGGACGACGCCGCGCCGCGCGACGGCCTCGATCGATCGGCCGTCGCGGCGGAATGCAAGGCCGCTCGCACGCCGTCCATCGAAAATGATGCGCTCGACCTGCGCGCCGTCGAGGACCTTCAGGCCGGATTGCTTGAGGCGGGGCGCGACATAGGCGTCCCAGGCGGAATGGCGCGCGCCGTTGCGGGTCGAGCCCTGGTTCCAGGCGATGCCCTCGTGGGACTGCCCGTTGAGATCGTCGTTGGCCGGGATTCCCGCGGCAACTCCGCTGTCGATGAAGTCTTGGGAGACCGGGTGGCGCCATTGAAGCGCCGAAACCCGCTGCGGGCCCATGCCGCCGCGCACTGCATTGTCCGGATGATCGGCGGTTTCGAGCCGGCGGAAATAGGGCAGCACGTCCTGCCAGCCCCAGCCGGCATTGCCGAGCGCCGCCCAGCGGTCGAAGTCATGCGGTGCGCCGCGGATGAAGATCATGCCGTTGATGGCCGAGGACCCGCCCGGCAGCCGGCCCCGCGGCCACAGTTCCGACAGGCCGCCTCGGGTCGGGTCCGGCTCCGACATATAGGCCCAGTCATAGCGGGGGTTGCCGATCGTGTGCATCAGGGCTGCCGGGATACTGGTGATCCCTAGACGATCCCGTTTGCCTGCTTCGACCAACAGGACCGATGTGTTCGGCTTTTCGCTCAGGCGTGCGGCGACCGCGCACCCGGCGCTGCCGGCCCCTACGACGATATAGTCGGCTTCCAATTTACTGGTTCTCCAAGGCGAGATGTGCGGATCGTGCGGCCTGGGCATCGGCAAAGGGGGACGCGCTGGAAAAGCCGGAACTCCCGACGCGATGACCGCGGAGCGCCCTCCCGGGCGCAGCCGCCGCCGCCAGCTCGCGGCTCCCTTCACGTGCCTTTACGGCCAGCATCGCCTTCATTCGGGTCTCGCGGCGGTTCATCGATCCAGCAAGTGAACCACGCAGGAGGATTTTCTGCCAGACCAAAATGTCCGTTCGGTCATTTTTATGACCTAGTCGTCATTACTGCGTGGTTCCCTGGGCTCCAGAAGCGCCACGGCGCCTATTTTTGCGCGGATATGCCAAGCTTTTTGCCGTTATGGCTCATACGGTCAAAAAAATGACTGTTTTAACAGTGACCGGACAATGGGGCCTGGGTGCGCTGCCGCGTGATGCGTTCGCACCGGAGGCCGTGCCGGGGAAAGTCGTCGATTGCGGCGGCTGTCGTCGCCGGAATCAGTCATTCTCGACTATTCATGCCGGTATCCCGCGTTCCGATTCGAAAGATGACGATGAAGCCGAGAATTCGACAAGAGCTGATCGTTGATTACGTCCGGCAGCATGAGAAGGTCACGGTCGACGCTCTGGCGGCCGCGTTCGAGGCCTCGAGGGAAACCATCCGGCGCGATCTGACCGATCTCGCCCATCGCGGCCTGATCAAGAAATTCCATGGTGGCGCGGCACTGCCCGAGATCATGGTTTTCGATGGCCGGGGCGAGAATCCGTTCCTGGTGCGGATGCAGGAGAACCTGCGCGAGAAGCGGGCCATCGCGCGCCGTGCCGCCGCACTGTTCCAGCCCGGTGACACAATCCTGATCGATACCGGCACGACGACCGTCGTCTTCGCCGACGAGCTGTGCCGGCTCTCCGGCCTGACCGTCATCACCAATTCGGTGCATGTGGCGCAGGCCATGACACGCGCTTCCGACCAGAACACTGCATTTCTGATAGGCGGCAAATACCGCGACGAGAGTGGCGAGAACCTCGGCGCGATGACTGTCGAGGAGATCGGCCGATTTCACGCCAAATATGCGGTGCTGACGGTTGGCGCGATCGAGGAAGCCGGCTTCATGGATTATGACATGGAGGAGGCCGAGATCGCCCGCACCATGATTGCGCAGTCGCGGCACATCACGGTGCTGGCCGATTCATCCAAGCTGACCCGAACGGGGCTGTTCCAGGTCTGTCCGCTCGGCAAGGTCGATCGCCTCGTCACCGATCGAATGCCGACCGGCAACGTGGCCGATGCACTGGCCCGCGCGGGCGTGGAAATCATCATCGCACCGCCGACCAGCGGATAGGTTCCTCGCGGAGCTACTTACGTGGCGGCTCCGGGCGGCCTTTCCAGGTCAGCTGCGGGTGATCATCAAATCGTCCTGGATCCCAGCACGATCGGCTGACCGTGAGGCGTGGCTTCGGCGGCCCGATGCCAGGCTTCGGTGGCTTCGTCGATCCGGCCTTCGGTGGTCACGCCCCTGGCAATGACCAAGGTCTCGAGCGCCTTCAGCCAATGGACGTAATAGGTCTCGCCGGTGTCGGGGTCGCCGGCGGCCTGGGCCCGCCGGATTTCTGCGGAGAGCGTCTCGGCCCATTGAGCCCAGGTGAACAGGCCTTTGCCGTGCAGGCTGACGGCCAGCGCGAAGGCATGCGCCTCCCAGGGCTCGCGGAACACCGGGCCCTCCGCATCGCAAGGGATGTGCGGTAGCGCGGATATGTCCTGGGGCGAAAGGCCTGGGGTCGAGCTGATGGTCATCACGCGGGGCTCAGATAGCTGTCCCAGGCGTCGACCGAGACCGAGGTGGTCGGGTCGGCGTCGGGACCGAACAGGTCGGTGCCGGCAAAACGCACCGTGTAGAGCCATTCGGGCGCCTCGCCCTGGCCGGTGGCATTGGCGTCCGGGAAGGCGTGGCCGCCATGCAGGTGGGTGACGGTGCCGGTCTTGCCCTGGACGTAGCGCGGCAGCCGCGTGTGACCTGGAGGCACCGGCACGTCGCGTGTCCGGACCCGGTCGCCGACCGCGAAACGCGCGGGCGTGGCGACATCCCGGCCGGTCGGCCCGCCGCGCGCCAGAACCGCCGCGACATTCTCCGCCAGCAGTTTGCGTTGCGGCGGCTTCGGCGGATCGATGGCATGGCCGACCGCGATCTCGGCGGCTGAAACCAGGCCCCGTTCGATCATCAGGCGCTCGATGCCGGCGGTCCAGATCTCGAAATAGCTCATGTCGAGATAGTTCGGCTCCTGTTCGCGCGCCGATCGCGATTGATCGATGTTCCAGGAACCGGTCGCGCCCATGGCCAGCGTCAGGGCGAAGGCGCGTTTCTCCCAGGGCGCGTGAAACCAGGGTTCGTCGGTTTCCGGGACGACCGGCCCAAGCCCGGTCCGGCCGCCGAGGTCGGCATGGGTGACATAGGCCTGCTGGGCGCTTGCCGCGGTCATGCTGCCTCCGGTGCGCTGGCCAGACCCGTGCCGATCATCGAGTCGCGGGTTACCAGGGCGGCGAGGTCGACCTCGCTCCACCCCTCGGTGCCGTCAGGACGCTCGGGCAGCACGAGGTAGCGCACCTCCGCCGTCGAATCCCACACCTTGATCTGTTTGTCGGCTGGCAGCGTCACGCCGAAATCGGCCAGCACGCCGCGTGGATCGCGCACCGCCTTGGAGCGGTAGGGCGCCGACTTGTACCAGACCGGCGGCAGGCCGAGCACCGGCCAGGGATAACAGGAGCACAGCGTGCAGACGACCATGTTGTGGGTGTCGGGCGTATTCTCGATCGCCACCATGTGCTCGCCCTGGCGGCCGACATAGCCGAGTTCGGCGATCGCCGCGGTCGCATCGTCGAGCAGGCGCCGGCGAAAGGCGGGGTCGGCCCAGGCCTTGGCGACGACACGTGCGCCGTTGTGCGGGCCGACCTTGGTTTCGTAGGTCTCGATCAGCGCATCGAGGGCTGCGGGATCGACATAACCCTTTTCGGTCAGGATCGTCTCGATGGCGCGCACGCGCGCGTCCATCGGCGACAGTTCGCTGTGATCGTGATCATGGTGATGATCATGATGGTGGTCATGATCATCATGGCTGTCGTGGTCGTCATGCATGGTCGCCTCCGGCGGATAGCGGAAGGCTAGCGCGACGCGGCGCGGGCGAAAAGCACAGCTTGCCGCCCGCTCATCTCAAGTTTTCATGTCAGCCATTCAGTTTCTTGGCCAGCTCCTCGGCGCGCAGGTCCTTGCGCAGAATCTTGCCGACATTGGATTTCGGCAATTCGTCGCGGAATTCGACAAATTTCGGCACCTTGTAGGCGGTCAGGTGCAGCCTGCAATAGGCGCGGACTTCTTCGCTGGTGATCTCGGTGCCGGGCCGCTTGACGATATAGGCCTTCACCGCCTCGCCGGCGGCGCCATCGGGCACGCCGACCACCGCCACCTCCAGCACTGCCGGGTTCTTGGCCAGCGTATCCTCGACCTCATTGGGGAAGACGTTGAAGCCGGAGACCAGCACCATGTCCTTCTTGCGGTCGACGATCTTGAAGAAGCCGTCCTCGTCCTGGATCGCGATGTCGCCGGTATAGAGCCAGCCGTCGCGGATGGTCTTGGCGGTATCCTCGGGCTTCTTCCAGTAGCCCGCCATGATCTGCGGACCCTTGGCGACCAGTTCGCCCGGCTGGCCGAGCGGCACTTCGCGGCCCTCGTCGTCGACACATTTGATGTCGGTGGACGGCACGGGAATGCCGATCGTGCCGAGCCGCACATTGCCCATCGGGTTGAACGACAGAACCGGCGAGGATTCGGTCAGCCCATAACCTTCGATGACCGGCGTTCCCGTCACTTCGTGCCAGCGCTTGGCGACCGCCTCCTGCAGCGCCATGCCGCCGGCCGAGGCGGTTTTCAGGTATTTCGGCGGGTTGTCCTTGAACCAGGCTTCGTTGTTGAGCCCGTTGAACAGGGTGTTGACGCCGGTGATGGCGGTGATCGGATATTTCTCGAAGGCCTTTTGCAGGTTGGTCAGCGGGCGCGGATTGGGGATCAGGATATTGTGGGCGCCGAGATACCAGAAGCCCAGCATGTTCACCGTGAAGGCGAAGATGTGATAGAGCGGCAGCGCCGTCAGGATGGTTCCCTTGCCCTTCTCGATGTCGCCGGCGACCATTTCGAGCGACTGGGCCATGTTCATGATCAGGTTGCCATGGGTCAGCATGGCGCCCTTGGAAACCCCGGTCGTGCCGCCGGTATATTGCAGGCAGGCGAGCGTCTCGAGACCGATATCGCTGGAATAGGCGGTCACGTCGACCGAGCCGCGCCTGGCTTCGCCGGTGGTCAGGGCCGTCTGGAACGTGGTGTGGGCCACCGGTGACGGCTTCACCGACTTGTCCTTGTACTTCTGGACGAAGCCGACGATCGTGCCCTGCAGCCAGGGCATGAATTCGGTGATCCGGCAGATCACCACATGGCGCACCTTGTGGATGGCGAAGGCGGTCGGCAGCTTGTCGGCGAACATGTCGATGATGACGAGGCAGTCCGGCTCGGCGTCAGCGAATACCTTGCCCATCTCGTCGGCGGTATAGAGCGGGTTGATGTTGACCAGCACGCAGCCGGCCTTGAACACGCCGAAGGCGACGATCGGGAAGGCCAGGGCGTTCGGCGTCTGCAGCGCCACGCGGGCGCCGGGCTTGAGCTGCAGCTGTTCGCGCAGATAGAGCGCGAAGGCATCCGACAGGCGGTCGATGTCGGCGAAGGTCAGGCTGCCGCCCATGCCGTTCGACAGGCAGAGCGAGAAGGCCGGCTGGCTTGCATAGGTGCGGGCGATCGACCGCACCATGGCGGCGAGCGAGGGGTAGGGCGCCTCGTCAATGGTGGCGCGGATGCCGACAGGATAGAATTTCGTCCAGGGCCGGTTCGGCGTGGCGGCAATCGTTGTCATGAAATCCTCCCTCCAGTTTTTTTCACCTTGGCGCATTAGCGCGCATCAGGCGAGCGGCAACAACCGTCAAATTGTCACAAGCCTCAATATTGTCGACTTCCGGCGTCGTATCAGCGCGGTCATCGCAGGCGTCCGGCGGCGCGCAGCACGAAACCGATCACTTCAGCAACCGCGCGATAGAGGTCTTCGGGGATCTCCTGGTCGAGCTCGACGCCGGACAGGGCTTCGGCGAGTAGCGCATTGCCTTCCACCGCGACGCCATGCTCGCGAGCCGTCGCGATGATCTTCTCGGCGACGGCGCCGCGGCCGGTGGCGGTGACGCGTGGTGCGTGGTCCCGGCCCTGTTCATAGTGCAGGGCGACGGCAATGGGCGGGCGCGGCTGTTCGGCGTCGTCGGTCATGTCAGCCGGTCCAGGCGTGGCGGCCTTGCCGGCGGCGGCGCGGCGCGCGGATCGGCGGGCCTGCCGGCGACAATCGTCAACTGGTCGATGGTGAAGGCCGAAGCCTCCAGGGCGTCGCTGAGCCTGCTCCGGGCCTGGTCGAGGCGGGCAGCGATGCCGTCGCGTTCGGCCCACAGCTGAACCCTGACATGGCCGTCGCGCCAGCGCACCGCGGCATGGATCGGGCCGAGCGGCTCGGCCTCCATGGAAAAGCGCATCGTCCAGTCGGTCGGTCTCGGCGTCGCCGGGGTGGCCGCGTCGTCCTCCGGATCACGCTCGCGGACGATCTGCAACTGCATCATGGCGGTCTCGTTGCCGATGCGGATCGGCACTTCGACCGAGGTCAGGACCGGCGCATCCGGGCGGCCGATCTCGCGGGCATCCGGCACCGAGGCGGCCTGCAGCAAGGTGATGCGGGCCAGTGCCGCCTCGGTGCGTTCGATCAGCAGGCTTGCCGTCTCGGCCGGTGTGGCACCGGCCGCGAGGCTGGCCGCGGCCGGCGGTTGGCCGTGGGGCAGCGCGCCGCGCAACGGCGGGCGTTCATGGTCCGGATTGCGCGGCGCGGCCTGGGGTTGGCCGGTCAGGCCGAGGTCATGCATCCAGGCGCCGAGCGCGCCGCGCAAGACGGTCAGGGCGACCTTCAGATCGGCAGCGGGAGCGGCGCCGGTGGCGAGTGTGGCTTCAAGGAAAGTCCCGGAGGCCGCGACGGCACGCGCCAGCCCGGCCGGCGTGGCCGCGGCCTCGGCCGCCAGCCGGAAGCCAAGCACCTGCGCCAGGGCGCGCGCGACAGGCTCCGGCAAGGTCGTCGCCCCGGCGGATGCCCGGCCCTCGGCGACCGCCGCAATGTCGGCGAACAGCGGGCTCAGGCTGTCCTGGCGGGCCGCCGCAGCGCGTACCGCTTCGACCAGGGCCTCGCGCGGCGTTGCCGGTTGGGCGTGTCCGGCGGAGGCCGCCTCCAATGCGCGAGACATGTCGGAAGACCCGCGTGCGGCGACGGTCGCGCGGGCGCCGTCGACCAGCCCGGCGAACCGTGCGCCACCGGATTCGCGTGCGACCAGGTCGATCAGCGCGCCGACGACATTGGCGGCGGCCTGGCCGGGCAGGGCGGCGGGGATGCCGGCCGGCAGGCCGGCCAAGGCGGCGGCGGCGGGCGCAGCGGGCAAGCCGGAGGCCGGTGGTGCCGTTCCGCCCGGCACGGCTGCCAGCAACAGGCGGAGCGCCTGGCCCTGACGCTCGACGGTCATGGTCAAGGTCGCGCCAACAGGCAAAGCCTGTGGCGTGCGGACATCGAGCGTGCCGTCACCGATCACCAGCCGGGCGATGCCGTCGCTGATCATGGCGGCGACGCGTGCCTCGACCGACTGGCCGGGCTTCAGGCCCAGCGCATCGATCAGCGCGCGGATCTGCGCGCTATCGATCGCCGGCGTCGCGGCGACCGGTGTGATGCCCTCGACACTCATGCGGCCTCCGCAGGTCGACCTCGGATCCAGGCTATGGCGAGCCGCGCCAAGTCGCAACTGCCGCGTGCCAGCAGTGCTACACCCTGTCCTATTCACCTTCGCCGCGGACGTGGTCATGCCCCGAATGGCCGAACATGCCGAAATCATGGGCGAATCTGCGACAGCCGGCTTGACTCTCCATCCCCCGGGTCACGAAGCTGTATCAGGATAGATCGATGCAGCCGATGCCGGGGGGCGCTGATGGCCGGTCGAGGCCTTCGCGTTCGTCGTCCGGGTTGGAAAGCGAGGACGATATCATGCCGTTGCAGCCCCGTGCCTGGCTTTCCGGTCTGTTGCCCCTGGCCTTGCTGGCCGGCGGATCCTTGTGGTGGAAGCAGGCCGATATCGAGCGCGACCTCGGCAACCGTGCCGCCGGCGCGATCGCCGCCGCCGGTCCGACGGTCGACGGCAAGCCCTGGGCGGCCGTCTCGATGGCGGGCCGCGACGCCACGATCACCGGCGAAGCGCCGGCGACCGATGCCCAGGCCAGCGCCGCGCGCGTGGCCGATGCCATATTCGGTGTGCGCCGCGCCGCAATGCCGACAGGCCTGCTGCCGGCGGCCAATCCGTTCGGGTGGTCGGCTCGCCGCGACGGCCAGACCATGACATTGTCGGGCCAGGTCGCGCCCGACGGTTCGCGCGACCGGATCGTCGCCGCGGCGCGGGCGGCCCTGCCCGGCGGCGAGGTGGTCGACCAGATGACCACGGCACGCGACGTGCCGGCACACGCGACCGCCGCCGCTCTGATCGGCCTGCAGCAACTCGGCCGGGTGGCGAACGGGTCGACCGCGCTGATCGGCTCGACCTTTTCGTTCGCCGGCAATGCCAGCGATCAGGCAAGCCAGGCACTGATCACGGCAGCCCTGGCGGCGCTGCCGCAGGGCGTGTCGCGCGGCGCCGTCAGGGTCAGCGCGCCGCCGCCGCCGACACTATCGGCCGTCGCGCCGGCACCGCCCGTCGCGACCGCGCCCGCGCCCGAACCGCCCCCCGCCGCGGTTCCGCCGCCGGTGGCCGCCTGGAACGCCAGCAAGACCGCCGAGGGCATTACGCTCACCGGAACCGTCGCTTCGGAAGCGGCGCGTACGCGCATTCTGGCTGCCGCCCGCGCCGCGACGTCGGGCCAGGTGATCGACCGGATGACCGTTGCCGCCGGCCTGCCGGAGGTGGTCGAAGCCAAGGCCATCGCGGCGCTTGGCCAGATCAGCCAGCTGGCGAATGGCACGGCGGCCATTGCCGATCGGGTCTATTCGTTGACCGGCGTCGCCTCGACCCCCGTCGCCTTCGATACCATTGCCAGGGCGCAAGATCCGGCGGATGGCTTCAGCATCGGCAGTCTGGCCATAGCGCCACCGGCGGTCAGCCCGTTTACCTGGAGCGCGGCCAAGCGGGAGGGCGTGCTGACATTGTCCGGTTTCGCGCCCTCGGCGGCGGCCAAGGCGACTGTCCTGGCGCAGGCCACGGCGGTTGCGGGCCGGGCGCGGATCGTCGACGAGATGCGCATCGCCTCGGGGCTCGCCGCGGGGGTCGATTATGGCGGCGTGACCGGATCGGCGCTCGGCCAGCTGGCGAAGCTGACCGAAGGCACCGCGCGGCTTTCCGACAGCGCCTTTGCCTTGGCCGGCCAGGCACCGAGTTTCGAGATCGCCAGTGGGGTGCGGCAGGCCGTCGCCAGCCTCGCGGCGCCGCTGACTGCGAGTTCCGATATCACGCTGCCGCCGGCTGAGATTCCAGCGCCCGCGGAGGAGCCGCCGCTGGCCGCGGACCTCTCACCCCCTCCACCCCCTCCACCCGCTCCGCCGTCTCCGGTGGTGGCGCCAAGCCCTGCGGGCGTTGGTACCGCTGCCCCCGCGCCTGGGTCGGCGATGTCGGGCGCGCCGGTATCGACCGCCGGACCGATGGCCGCGACCACGCCGCCGCCGGCGCCACGGCCCTGGCCGGATTGCATGTCGCTGATTTCGACGGCGCTCGAGGGCGACCGCATCCTGTTCGACTATTGGAAGGCCGAACAACGCGCCGAGCACGCTCCGGTGCTCGACCGGTTGGTGGCGGCGCTCGGGCGCTGCGATCCGGCGGTACGCGTCGAGGTCGCCGGCCACACCGATATTCGCAACCTGACCAATTCGAACCAGCAACTGTCGGAAGACCGTGCCGTCGTTATCCGTGGCGAGCTGATGCGGCGCGGCATCGCCGCCGATCGGCTGGTCGTGGTGGGTCATGCCGCGTCGCGGCCGGTGGTTCCAAACGACAACGAAGCGAATATGGCGCTCAACCGGCGGGTCGAGTTCGCCGTGCTGCCGCGGTCCTGAGGAGAACGGTCATGTTGTACCTGGTTCAGACCTTCTGGTTGCCGCTCGCCTTCGCCCTGGCGGGCGGCCTCATCTGGGGCTGGGTGACCGCCGGCCGCCCCGATCATCGCGGCCGCAGCGGCTGGGTGTCGTTTGCCGCTTTCCTGCTGGTGACAGCGGTGGTGGCGGCGGTGCTGAAATGGCTGCCGGGCCGGCCAGGCCTCTGGCTCGATACCGTGCTCCTGTTCACCATGGCCTTCCTCGGCGGCTGCGTCATCGGCAGCCTGGCCCGTCAGACCCGGCGCGGCGAGCAGGTCGAAGAGGCGATCGAACGGCTGGAGGCGGCGGCCGAGACCTCGCTCGACCCGCCGGCGGGACTGGTCGATACCCATCCGCATGCGGCGCCGGCGCAGACGCTCGCGGGGGCGGCCGCGGCCGCCGATGCCATGGCGCGCGGCAGCAAGCCGGAGGGGATTGCGGCGCCACGTGGCGGAGGTGGCGACGATCTCAAGCTGATCCGTGGCGTCGGCCAGCAGAACGAGGCGCGGCTGCACGCGCTGGGTATCTGGCATTTCGATCAGATGGCGTCATGGACCGCCGCTGAAAGCCAGTGGGTCGGCGGCTATCTGGCATTTCCGGGCCGTATCGAACGGGAAGACTGGGTTGGCCAGGCCAAAGTCCTGGCGGCCGGGGGCGCGACGGAGTTCGCCGAACGTGCCGCACGCGGCGAGGTGGCGAGCTCGCGCGACGACGGTACGCTGGGCAAGGCCAACATTGCCGATCTCGACCATCGTTACGGCAGCAACGCGCCATCGGGGCTGGTTGGTCCGCGTCGCGGGCAGGCCGACGACCTGACATTGGTCAGCGGCATCGGCCCGGCGATCCAGGCCAAGCTTTATGAACTCGGCATCTGGCATTTCGACCAGATCGCAGCGATGAGCGAGGCGGAGCTGAGATATGTCTCTGATTTTGCCGGTTTTCCCGACCGGGCGATCCGTGAGAACTGGTCGGGTGAAAGCCGCATCCTGGCGGCCGGTGGCGAAACCGAACATGCGCGTGCCGTGCGCGCCGGGCGCGAGGCCTGAGCCTGGTTCGGCCCAGACGAGCAAAAGCCCCGTCGGTGAAAACCGCCGGGGCCGTGTTCGTTCGACCCTGATCAGGTCAGGTAGTGCATCCCGGCAGCGATGATCAGCCCCCAGACAATAAAATTGCCCGTGAGTGTCAGCGCCACGGCCTTGGTCGGTGACATCGGAAACCTCTTGGCCGCGCTCCATTCCCATCGCGGAACGGTCGCTGGCGATCATCCTGGCCGATGCGGGCCTCGCCGTCGACGACAGGATGAAGAAAGGGTTAACCCGCGGTCCCGCTTCGGCGCGCCCGTTCTAAGGCCTGTTGGGATTCATGGAGATGCGATGACGGCGGCGAGACGGATTTCCGACGGATCGGACCAGATAAACCATCTGACTGCGAAACTCCGCCGGATATGGCGATCGACGCCTCGGTATGGGAACAACTCCTGCTCAACGGAAAAGGTGTCCACGAAACCGGGTCAACTCCACGCTGGCCCGCGCGCCTCCACACGCACGCTTTTGTCCAGCCTGCGACGTGCCGATCGTCTATGCGCCCTCCAGGTAGTGTGCCTTCTGCGATGGGTAGTAGTCTTCGAACGACGGCAGCGCCTTGCCTTCGCGCGCGGCGACCAGCATATCGAGGTAGTACTCCCAGCCCGGCCCTATGTCGCCCGCGAGTTTCCGGTCGCTCAGGTGCTGCACAAAGCGTAGCTCGGTCGTGTCGTCCGTCTGCGTCAACGTCACCTCGATGCGCCACTCGCCGTAGTCATCCTTCATCGTGACGACTAGGCGGCGCGGCGCCTCGCACGCTTCGATCGTCACGTTCGTCCACGGCCGGCCCTTCTCATGGACCAGTTGCAGCCGCCCGATCTTGCCCGGGCCGGCGTCGCCTTCCCAACTGCCGAACCAGAGCGCGGTGTTCTCGGACTTCGTCACGCTCGTCCAGACGTCATCGATGGGTGCGCGGAACGTGCGCGTGAGGATCAGGTCGTTGCCACGAAGGTGGCCGGTGGGCTTGGGGCTCATGCCGTCTCCTTCTTCTTGTCGTTCGCGAGTTCGCGAGTTCGCGAGTTTACAGTGCGCGCCGCCGCGCACCTATACGGGGTAGCTACTCTCTTTGGGAGAGCGACCGGCACCCCTATGGGCGGAAGCCGCATGCGGATTCCGGTCGCCTCGCGACTAAGGCCTGTGGGGTTCATCGTGATACGATGACGGCTGCTGCGAGGTGGATGATCGCTGCGAAGCTCTGGTCCGTTTTGTCGGCCCGCATGGCGATGCGTTTGAACTCCTTGAGCTTGCAGAAAAAGTTCTCGATGCGGTGACGCCATTTGTACATCTCGGCGTCGATGGCGAGGGGCTTCGCGCGGCGCGGATGCTGCGAGATGACGATCTTGGCGCCGCGTTGATCGAGGTCCACCACGATGGCGTTCGAGTCGAAGGCCTTGTCGGCGATCAGGGCTTCGAACGTCACGCCCTCGATCAGCGGTGGGACTCCGACCGTATCGAAGCGCTGCCCCGGCAGAAGCACGAAACGGACGAGGTTGCCGAGCGCATCGGTCAGCGCCAGAATCTTGGTCGTCATGCCGCCTTTGGAGCGGCCGATGGCCTGGCCCGAAGTCCCCCTTTTGCGCCTTGGCCGTGCCGATGGACCTTGACGATGGTGGCATCGACCATGGCGTATTCCATGTCCGGTTCGTCCGACATGGCCTCGAACAGACGATCGAAGACGTCGGCCGCGACCCAGTCGCGAAAGCGGGTGTAGACTGTGCTCCAATTACCGAACGAGACTGGTAGGTCACGCCAGGGACTTCCCGTCCGGACGATCCAAGAACCGCCTCGACGAACAGCCGGCTGTTCTTGCCGCTGCGGCCCGGATCGCTCGGCTTGCCAAGGCAATGCGGCGCCATCTTCGCCCATTGGGCGTCGGTTAAAACGAATCGATCCATCCCAAGCTTGAATCACGATCTCACGCGCTTGAGAATGCTGAATCTCAACAGGCCCTAGGCCACCTGCGCCAGGCGCCCGGCAACATAACGATGCTCCTGGGTCAGCCCGCCGAAGCCATAGGCCTCGGCCCGGACATCGTGGACATAGACATAGCTTTCCGGGTGCAGCTCGCCGAGCAGAGCCGCCATGGCTTCGAAAATGGCCGCCACATAGGCCGCCTTCTCGTCCTTGGTATTGGTGCCGTCGACCACCTTGATGTCGAGATAGAATGAAGCCTTGTGCTGCGCGGCGAGCGAGGGACCGCCGACGAACCAGCTGGTGGCTTCAACCTCCTCGACAACTACGGCGGTGAGCTTGGGGTTCTTGTGCAGGATGTCGGTGGTGATGCGAACCGCTGCGGCTGCGACGCGGTCGGGCAGGTTTGGCTGCGAGATGGGAGTGGCGAACTTGATCTGGATGATCGGCATGGGGTGGATCCTCTGAGGCCGCCGCGGACTGTGCGGTCGGTCAACATCTGATCACTGTCTCCGTTGGAAACAATTGACTGATACTCTCGCTCAGTTTTTCCTTTTTTGCATAAATAACAGAGACACGTGACGCCCCGGTGGACGGTGCGATTGACGCGCCTTCCCGCGTGCCGGGATAGTGCGTCGGTCAATGCGAGCCGGCCGGTCACCGGCCGCCGGACAATCGCCACGCTGGAGAAAACGCCCATGTCCCGTCTGCCGTCGGTTCGCTCCCTGGTGGCCGCGCTGGCCTTCGGCGGGCTCGGGTTCGCCATCCCCGCGGTCGCCGAGGAGCCGGCGCTGGAGATCGTCGGCATGGGCTCGTTCCATGTCGGCGGCAGGCTTGCCGAGGTCTCCGGGCAGCCGCCCCGCGACATCGTGTTCACTCCCGGAGCGCCGCCGGCCAGGATCGATCCGAACGGGCTCTATGCGGTCGAGCAGATGTATGCCCAGTGGTTCAAGCCGCGGACCGAGCGTGGCCGTGTGCCGATCCTGCTGTGGCACGGCGGCGGGCTGTCCGGCGTCACCTATGAAACGACGCCGGATGGCCGCGAGGGCTGGGTCAACTGGTTCCTGCGCCGCGGCTGGACCGTGTATAATTCCGATGCGGTCGAGCGTGGCCGCTCCGGCTGGGCTTCGCCCGACGTGTGGCCGGCGCCGGCACTGCACCTGCCCGTCGGCAATCCCTTCGAACGGTTCCGCATCGGCCAGGGCGAGGGCTCCTACAGCCATGACCCGGCCAAGCGCCGGGTCTTGCCTGGCAATCAGTTTCCGACCGAGGCCTATGACCAGTTTCCGCGCCAGCTCTCGCCGCGCTGGACCACCACCGACCAGCCGACAATCGCGGCCTATATCGCGCTGGTCGACAAGGTCTGCCCTTGCGTGATCGTGTTCCACAGCCAGGCCGGCCAGTTCGGCTTCCGGGTTGCCCAGGCGCGCCCCGACAAGGTCATGGCGCTGGTCGCGGTGGAACCGTCGAGCGTTGGCGATCCGGCTAGGGTCGATGTCCTCAAGGCGGTGCCGACCTTGATGCTCTATGGCGACTTCATCGAGCAGGACCCGCGCTGGCCGACCATCCGGCGCACCGGCATCGGCTTTGCCGAACGGATCCGCGCGGCCGGCGGCCATGCCGATGTCGTCGACCTGCCGGCTGCCGGCATCCGCGGCAACAGCCACATGATCATGATGGACCGCAATTCCAGCGAGGTCGCCCAGGTGATCCAGACCTGGCTGCAGCAGAAGGGCTTGTGGCGCTAGCGCGCCGGCGTCCGGATCAGTTCTGCGCCGGCTGCAGCCCCTCGTCGAGGAAGGTCTGGACTTCGCGGAACAACTGCATCCGATTGCGCTCCATGATCATCGTATGGGTGGCCTCGCCGACCAGAACCAGCCGCTTCTGGGCCGCCTGGGTCAGCAGGGGGAACAGGGCCTGGGCCATATAGGGCGGAGTATCCTGATCCCATTCGCCGACGATCAGCAGCGTCGGCGCGGTGATGCGCGCCGGATCGTAGCCGGGCCTGCCGGCTGACCAGAAGGCGAGGCCGTCTTTCACGACGCCGTTGGGCGCACGCAGCGTCGGCGGGTTTGCCGTGGCGCCGGCCGGGTCGGTCGCAAAGGTCGCATCGGCCCAGGCGTCGAACCAGCCGGCCGGAATCAGCGCGGCCTTCTTGGCCTCCGGCACACCGGTCAGCCAACGGGCAAGCGCCTGGTCGCGCCGGACCGTGCGATAGGCGCCGAGCTGGCCCTGGACCTGAACCGGCGACGGGGTGTTGCGCAGCCAGACCGGCGCATAGAGCACCAGGCGACTGACCTTGGCCGGATTCTCGGCGGCATAGCTCGCCATGATGGCGGTGCCCCAAGACCAGCCGATGAGATTGACCTGGGCGATGCCACGGCGCTGGCGGACGAAGTCGACGACCGTGTCGACGTCGCGGCGGGCGATCTCGGTGTCGACGATCGGCGGGCTCGCCTCCGCCGGCCGGCTCATTTCCGGCGGCCGGGTCGAGCGGCCGTAACCGCGCAGATCCAGGAGATAGACGTCGTAGCCGCGTGCCGCGACGTAATCCATCCAGGACTGGCCATCGAGGCGAAGGTCGAAGGCGGTATGGGCCGGATAGGTCGCGCCGTGCACGAAGACCACGGTGCGGTCCGGGCTGAAATTGGTCATGGCTTCCGGGCGCTTGTTGCGCACGAAGATCTCGATGCCGGCATCGCGCGCCGGCACCATGAACTCTTCGGATCGGATCGGCGGCGTCTGCGCCGCGGCGGCGATCGTCGATGCCGCAAGCGCGATCCCGGCCATGGCGGCCATGGCAATCAGGGATTTCGTCGTCATGATCGGCCTCCCGTCGGTGCGGCCGGATTGTCGTGGCCCGGACGCTTATTGAAGAGCCTAGGTCCGACCCGCCGTCTTGTCGACGCGGGGGCGTTACGGACGGGTGGCGCCGGTCCGGCGGCTCGTGCCGGAGCCCGCCGGTGCCTGCCGGCCGCGCCGCTCGTCGTCGCGGCAGAGCGGCGGCAATTCCTGCGGCGAATGGCGGCACCAGGTTGCCAGGAGCTTGCAGTCCGAGGATGTCATCCTTTGGCCGTCGCGCGAAAACGTGATGGCACAGCCATCGGTTCGCGACGGGTCGCTGTCGGCGGCGAGCCAGTTGGGCGGCAGGCTGGGCGCCTGGATCTGCAGGCGGTCCTGGACGACCTGGAAGCGAGCCTGCACGGGCCAGCCCTCGTTGACGCCGGGCCCCAGCGCATCGCGCCTGATGACCACGCCTTCCACGACGTTCTCGGCGGTGATGCAGAGGCGGAATTCGGTCTTCGTCCGTTGCAGGTCGGCGTACCAGCAATCGCCGGCGCGCAATCCGCTGGCCTGCGACCAGCCTGGTTCGGCGCAGGCCAATGCGGCGACAAGCCAGGCGCCGCCGAGCATGGCCTTGGCCGCCGCGGGCGGCCATTCCGAGATGCCGGTCTTGTGGTGACCCCTCGATCGCATGGCGATTGTCTAGCGCGCCGCCGGCCGGGGCGCCATGGCGGGCGCCGTGCTCAGACGCTGCCGACGGTCTTCAACCGCACTCGCGGATGGATCTCGGCCTGGCTCATGACCGGGGTCTGGGAGCGGAAGCGCTCGACGATCGAGCGCACGAAGGTCCGGATGCCCGGGCTGGTCAGCAAGACCGGCGCCTCGCCCATGCGGGCGGCGTCTTCGAAGGCGTCGCGCACGAGAGTGATGAATTCGGAGAGCTTGGAGGGTTGCATGGCGAGCTGGCGGTCGTCGCCCTGGCCAATGATCGAATCGGCGAAGGCCTGCTCCCAGCGCGGCGACAGCGCGATCAGCGCGAGCCCGCCGTCGGGCCCGGCATATTGGGCGCAGAGCTGGCGCGACAGCCGGGCGCGGACATGTTCGGCGATCTGCGGCGGCGAGCGGGTGAACGAGACGGCTTCGGCAATGCCTTCCAGAATGGCCGGCAGGTCGCGGATCGAGACGCGCTCGGCGAGCATGACCTGGAGCACGCGCTGGATGCCGGAAATGGTGATCTGGCTCGGCACCAGGTCCTTGACCAGATCGGCCTGGTCCTTGGCCATTTCCTTCAACAGCTTCTGCACCTCGGCATAGCTCAGGAGGTCCGAGGTATTGGCCTTGAGGATCTCGGTGAGGTGGGTCGAGAGCACCGTCGCGGCATCGACCACGGTGTAGCCGCGCACGCTCGCCTCTTCCTTCAGGTTGGCGTCGACCCAGGTGGCCGGCAGGCCGAAGGTCGGCTCGGTGGTGTGGACGCCGGGCAGGTCGACCTGACCGCCCATCGGGTCCATCACCATATACTGGGCCGGCCAGACATAGCCCTGGCCAGCCTCCACTTCCTTGACCCGGATGATGTACTGGTTCGGCTGCAGCTGGACATTGTCGAGGATGCGCACCGAGGGCATGACGAAGCCCATGTCGGTGGCCAATTGCCGGCGCAACGCCTTGATCTGGTCGGTCAGCCGGTCCGAGCCACCCTCGGACTGGACCAGCGGCAACAGGCCGTAACCGAGTTCGATCTTGAGATCGTCGATCTTCAGGATATTGGCCATCGGCTCTTCGGCCGGCGGGGCATTGGCGGCGGCGTGATCGGTGGCGGCTTGCTGCACCTCCTCGGCGGCGGTGCGGTTGGCCGCGCGCGACACCGCGAAGGCGGTGTAGCCGGCGAGCGCCGCCAAGCCGAAGAAGGGGATGAAGGGAATGCCGGGCAGGAAGGCCATCAGGCCCATGACGCCGGCCGACAGGCCAAGTGCCTTGGGATAGCCGGTCAACTGCCGGATCATCGCCTGGTCGGCCGAGCCGGTGACGCCGGCCTTCGACACCAGGAGGCCGGCGGCGGTCGAAATGATCAGCGCCGGGATCTGCGAGACCAGGCCGTCACCGACGGTCAGGATGGTATAGGTGCGCGCCGCCTCGCCGAACGGCATGCCCTGCTGGGCGACGCCGATGATCAGGCCGGCGATGATGTTGATGAAGGTGATCAACAGGCCGGCAATGGCGTCGCCTTTGACGAATTTCGATGCGCCGTCCATGGCGCCGTAGAACGAGCTCTCGTCTTCGAGTTCCTTGCGTCGCGCCTTGGCGACCTTCTCGTCGATCAGGCCGGCCGAGAGATCGGCGTCGATCGCCATCTGCTTGCCGGGCATGGCGTCGAGCGAGAAGCGCGCAGCGACTTCGGCGATACGTCCAGAGCCCTTGGTGATGACGATGAAGTTCACGATCACCAGGATGGCGAAGACGATGATGCCGATGACGAAGTTGCCGGCCATGACGAAATTGCCGAAGGCCTCGATGACATGGCCGGCGGCGGCCGTGCCCTCGTGGCCATGCGACAGGATCAGGCGGGTCGAGGCGAGATTCAACGCCAGCCGGAGCATGGTGGCGATCAACAGGATGGTCGGGAAGGACGAGAATTCCAGCGGCTTATGAATGAACAGGCCGGTCATCAGGATCATCACCGAGGTGATGATCGACACCGCCAGCATGACGTCGAGCAGCAGCGCAGGCAGCGGGAAGATCAGGATCACCAGGATCCCGAGCACGCCGACCGCCATCCAGAGGTCGGGCCTGGTCAGCCAGCCCGCCATCGCGCCGAGCGACATGCCTCCCGCGCCGGCAGCCCCTGCCGCCCTACCTGCCGTCACGTCGGTCATGCTTCGCCCCCGGACCGACGAAGACATGAACGGCCCTGGGCAAGATTTGCCGGGTCGATGGTTAATGGAGAGTTACGATCTGATCGACCCGGGACGTTCGGGCATCCGGTGCGGCACGCGCGCATCACCACGCGTCCGCCGGCTTGCCGCGCGGGCGCCCGAATGTCAGTTCTTGGTCGCCGGCTCGGGTGCCGGAAAAGACCGCATGAGGAGATGATCGATGCCCGACTTTCGTTTGACCGGCGCCGGCGGCACGCCCGGCGGGCTCGTCGCCTTCTTCGTCGGCCTCGGCATGACGGTTGCCGGCGCCTATCTCCTGACCACCCAGGTGACGGTCTACGGTGGGTCCTGGACGCTCGGCGGCTATTCGGCTTTCGGCCTGTCGCTGGTGCCGCTGTTGTTCGGCATCGGCATGTTGTTTTTCGACGGCTCGTCGCGCCTCGGTTTCCTGCTCATGGTCGCCGGCCTGGTGATCATTTTCGCCGGTATTCTGACCAATCTGACGATCTATTTCGTGCCGACCAGCCTGTTCAACACGATCATGATGCTCGGGCTGCTCGCCGGCGGCATCGGCGTGGTGCTGAAATCGCTGCGCTGACGGCGATCGTTACGCCTTGTTAACTCCCTGGTAACCACCCACCCGGCAATTCTTGCCCACCGCACCGGCCGACACCGGTTCGGGGTGCAAGAGGCCTGACGCATTTGAACGGCATCCTTGAGTTTGTGAGGAACATCGGCGCGACGCGGATCGCAGCCATGGGCGCGGTGGCGCTCGGGCTGGTCGGCTTTTTCGTCTACATCATCCTCAGGATGAGCCAGCCGAACATGGCGCTTTTGTTCTCCGACCTGACGCTGGAAGATTCCGCCCAGGTGGTGAAGGAGCTCGAGCGCCGGCAGGTGCGCTTCCAGATCCGCAATGACGGCGGCCAGATCTTCGTCACCCAGGACCAGGTGGCGCGCGTGCGCATGCAGCTCGCCGAAGGTGGCCTGCCGCGCGGCGGCGGCGTCGGTTACGAGCTGTTCGACAAGGGCGATGCGCTGTCGTCGACCTCGTTCGTGCAGAACATCAATCACCTGAGGGCGCTGGAGGGCGAACTCGCCCGCACCATCCGCGGCATCGAGCGGGTCCAGTCGGCGCGGGTCCATCTGGTCATGCCGGAACGGCCGCTGTTCTCCCGTGAACGCGTTGAGCCTTCCGCGTCGATCGTGCTGCGCATGCGCGGCGGTCTGGAGCCGCCGCAGATCCGTGCCATCAGGCACATGGTTGCCTCCGCCGTGCGCGGCCTGTCGCCGCAGCGTGTGTCGATCGTCGACGAAGGCGGCCGGCTGCTCGCCGACGGCGCCGGCGATCCCTCCGGCATGTCCGGCACCACCGTCGACGAGCGTCGGGTCGGCCACGAACAACGCCTGCGCCAACAGGTCGAAAGCATCATCGCTTCCGTCGTCGGTCCGGGCCGCGCCCGCGTCCAGGTCACCGCCGACATGGATTTCAACCGGGTCACCCAGACCTCGGATGATTTCGACCCGGAACGGCGGGTGGTGCGCTCGACCCAGACCCGCGAGGAACAGTCGACCTCGGCCGAAGGCAATCGCGACGGCCAGGTGACGGTCGGCAATGAATTGCCCGGCGCCAACACGACGGCCGCCGCCAACAACAGCCGCGAGGCGAGCAAGAAATCCGAAGAGATCATCAATTACGAGATCGCCCGCACGCAGCGCACCGAAGTGGTCGAGGGTGGCCGGGTCAAGCGCATTTCGGTCGCCGTGCTGGTCGACGGCATCTATGCCCGCGACGGCCAGGGCAATATCAACTACCAGCCGCGCGGAACGGAAGAGCTGGAGCGCATCGGCGCGCTGGTGCGCTCGTCGATCGGCTTCGACCAGCGCCGCGGCGACCAGGTCGAGATCGTCAACCTGCGCTTCGCCGAGGGACCGCAACTCGCCTCCCTCGAGCCGCCCCGGCCGTGGTGGCAGGTCTATGAGCCGAGCAAGGACGACGTCCGCTCGGGCGTCGAGCTGCTGGTCCTGCTGATCGTTTCCGGTCTGGTCATCCTGTTCGTCGTCCGGCCGCTGTTGAAGCGCATCGTCACGCCCGATCCACCAGCCAAGCTGCCGGCCGTGGTCCCGCAATCCGGCCCGACGGCGGCCGAGATCGCGGCGGCCAGCTTGCCGGTTCCGGCGCCGCCGCTGGTGCCCACCGACAACGCCACCATGCGGATGATCGAGATGGCCCAGATCCAGGGCGAGGTCCATGCCGCCTCGCTCGCCAAGGTCGGCGAGCTCGTCGAGAAAAATCCCCATGAGACGGTGTCGATCATCCGTCAGTGGCTGAGCGACGCGGAGGCCAAATGAGCAGCGCAAGCGCCGCCCGCGAAACCGAATTCGCCTCCGCGATGGCCGCGCTCTCGG
The DNA here is from genome assembly GCF_005144885.1 of Phreatobacter stygius. Classification (NCBI taxonomy): domain Bacteria; kingdom Pseudomonadati; phylum Pseudomonadota; class Alphaproteobacteria; order Hyphomicrobiales; family Phreatobacteraceae; genus Phreatobacter; species Phreatobacter stygius. Next base: position 1,276,392 of record NZ_CP039690.1, on the reverse strand, counting down.
GCGGCGGCCGGGTGTCGATCGACGCCGCCAAGGGGCTGACCGGCGCGCAGCGCGCCGGCGTGCTGATGCTGTCGCTCGGCGACAAGGTGTCGGCGCGGATCTGGAAGATGCTCGACGACGACGAGATCCGCCAGTTGTCGATCGCCATGTCGCAGCTCGGCACGATTGGCGCGGAGGTGGTCGAGGGCCTGTTGATGGAATTCATCGGCCGGCTGTCGTCGGCCGGCGGTCTGATGGGTAATTTCGACGCGACCGAGCGGCTGCTGTCGCAGTTCATGCCGACCGAACGCGTGGCGCTCTTGATGGAGGAGATCCGCGGACCTGCCGGCCGCAACATGTGGGAGAAGCTCTCCAACGTGCAGGAGCAGGTGCTCGCCAACTATCTGAAGAACGAATATCCGCAGACCGTCGCCGTGGTGCTGTCGAAGATCAAGCCGGAACATGCCGGCCGGGTGCTGGCGATCCTGCCGGAAGAATTCGCGCTCGACGTGGTCGGCCGCATGCTGAAGATGGAGGCGATCCAGAAGGACGTGCTGGAGCGCATCGAGCAGACGCTGCGCACCGAGTTCATGTCCAACCTGTCGCAGACCAGCCGCCGCGACAGCCACGAGGCGATGGCCGAGATCTTCAACTCGTTCGACCGGCAGACCGAGACACGTTTCTTGACCGCGCTCGAGGAGCAGAGCCGCGACTCGGCCGAGCGGATCAAGAACCTGATGTTCACCTTCGACGATCTCGCCAAGCTCGATTCCGGCTCGGCGCAGACCCTGGTCCGCCAGATCGAGAAGGACAAGCTGGCCGTGGCGCTGAAGGGCGCGACCCAGACCATGCGCGACTTCTTCCTGAAGCAGATGTCGACCCGCGCCTCGAAGATGCTGCAGGACGACATGCAGGCGCTTGGACCGATGCGGCTCAAGGATGTCGACGAGGCGCAGGCGATCCTGGTCAATCTCGCCAAGGATCTCGCCGCCAAGGGCGAGATCATGATCTCCAAGAACCGTGCCGACGACGAACTGGTCTTCTAGGGAACGAATGATGGCAAGACCGGTCAAATTCCTGTTCGACACTGAATTCGCCGCCGAGGCGAAGCAGCAGGCCGAACCCAAGGTGACGCTCGTCGAGCACCAGGCGCTGGTGGCGCTGGCCCGTCAGGAGAGCCATTCGGCCGGTTTCGCCCAGGGCGAAAGCCAGGCCATGGCATCGATCGAACGGCAGCGGGCGCAGGCGCTTTCGGCCATCGGCGACCGGATGATCGAGGCCGCCGGCGCGCTGCTGGCGCTGGAGGGCCGGCTGGAGCAGGAGGCGATCGACATCGCGGTGGCGGTCGCGTCCAAGCTCGCCGCCTCGCTGATCCAGCGCGAGCCGCTCGCCGAGATACGCACCCTGGTCGGCGACTGCTTCACCAATCTGCGCAGCGTGCCACATCTGGTCGTGCGCGTGCATGACGACCTGCTCGAGGACGCCCGCACCGAATTGACCCGTCTTGCCTCCGAGCGCGGCTTCGACGGCCGCCTGGTCATCCTGGCCGAACCGATCATCGCCCCCGGCGATTGCCGGATCGAATGGTCGACCGGCGGCATCGTGCTGGATCGCGACGAGACCACCCAGCAGATCGCCGAGGCCGTGCAGCGCTATGTCGGCTCCGATACGCCCGCCACCCTGGAGAGCACGCCATGACCGATACCCCGGAAAACGGCATGCCGCTGCCCGATCTCGAGCAGGATGCCGATATCGACCTGGTGCCGGGCGACGCCGGTTTTCCGGCTTTCGGCGCGCATGACAGCGACGGCAGCGCCAAGAGCGCCGCTGACCTGGAGGCGGTGTTCGACGTGCCGGTGCATGTCTCCGCCGTGCTCGGCCGCTCCAGGATGGATGTCGGCGAACTGCTGAAGCTCGGCCCCGGTGCCGTGCTCGAGCTCGACCGCAAGGTCGGCGAAGCCATCGACATCTACGTCAATGACCGCCTCGTCGCCCGCGGCGAAGTGGTGCTCGTCGAGGACAAGCTCGGCGTGACCATGACCGAAATCATCAAGGCCGACCGCTGAAGGAACCCGAACCATGCGCCTCCTGATCGTCGGAACACTTAAAGGCCAGCTCTCGATCGCCACCAAGATGGCGGTCGACAAGGGCGCCGCGGTGACCAATGCCGAGGACATCGATACTGCACTGAGGGTGATGCGCGCCAAGGGCGCCGACCTGATCATGGTCGATGTCGCCATCGATGTCAGGGCACTGGTGAAGGCGCTGGCCGATGAAATGATCGCCGTGCCGGTGGTCGCCTGCGGCACCTCCAACGACGCCCGTGCGGCGGTCGCGGCGATCCATGCCGGTGCCAAGGAATATATCCCGCTGCCGCCCGATCCGGAGCTGATCGCAGCCGTGCTCGCGGCGGTCGCCAACGATGCCAAGCAGCTGATCTATCGCGACGACGCCATGGCCCGCGTGGTGCAGCTCGCCAACCAGGTGGCCGGCTCCGATGCCTCGATCCTGATCACCGGCGAAAGCGGCACCGGCAAGGAAGTGCTGGCCCGTTATGTCCACACCAAGTCGAACCGGGCGAGTGCGCCGTTCGTGGCGGTGAATTGCGCGGCGATCCCGGACAATCTCCTGGAGAGCGAACTGTTCGGCCACGAGAAGGGGGCTTTCACCGGCGCCTTGGCCCGCCGCGTCGGCAAGTTCGAAGAGGCCAATGGCGGCACGCTGCTGCTCGACGAAATCTCGGAGATGGACGTCCGGCTGCAGTCGAAGCTGTTGCGCGCCATCCAGGAGCGGGTGATCGACCGGGTCGGCGGCACCCGGCCGGTGCCGGTCGACATCCGCATTCTCGCCACCTCCAACCGGACGCTCGCCGACGAGGTGCGCAAGGGCACGTTCCGTGAGGACCTGCTGTACCGGCTCAACGTGGTGAACCTGAAACTGCCGCCGTTGCGCGACCGGCCGGCCGACGTGCTGGAACTCGCCACCCATTTCGCCAAAAAATATGCCGAAGCCAATGGCATGGCGGTCCGGGTGCTGTCGGCGGACGCCCGCCGCCAGCTGACCGTCGCCCGCTGGCCGGGCAATGTCCGCGAGCTGGAAAACACCATCCACCGGGCGGTGCTCTTGTCGTCCGGCGCCGAGATCGGCGCCGACGCGATCCGCACGCCCGACGGCACCAGGCTCGACGAGCGGCGCGGCCCGGATGCGGTTGCGGCGCAGGCGGCCGAGGTCGCCGAGGCGATCACCCGCGGGCTGGTCGGCCGCACCGTCGCCGACGTCGAGCGTGACCTGATCCTCGACACGCTCGGCCATACGCTCGGCAACCGGACCCATGCCGCGAACATCCTGGGCATCTCGATCCGCACGCTGCGCAACAAGCTCAACCAATATGCCGATGAAGGCCATCCGATCACGCCGCCGCCTCAAGGCGAGGCGCGCTACGAAATGCGTTACGGCTGAGACAGCCGGCACGGCCGAGACCATCCGCCCTCCGACGGGGCTTCCGCGAGGGCGCGTCATCGGCTTTGATGGCGGGACGTGCCGATACACGTCCCGTCCCTCAGCCTCGGATCGCTTAAGCCCATGACGCTCCCCGCATCGCTCGCCGGCCGCCTGCAGCTTCCCGTGATCGGTTCGCCGCTGTTCATCGTGTCCAATCCGGATCTGGTGATCGCCCAGTGCAAGGCCGGTGTCGTCGGTTCGTTCCCGGCGCTCAATGCCCGGCCCGGGCCGGTGCTGGAGGAGTGGCTGAAGCGGGTGATCGATGAACTCGGCGCCTATGACGAAGCCAATCCGCAGGCGCCGTCGGCCCCCTTTGCGGTCAATCAGATCGTCCACAAGTCGAACGACCGGCTGCAGCACGACATCGATCTGTGCGTGAAATACAAGGTGCCGATCGTCATCACCTCGCTCGGCGCCAGGCCCGAGCTGAACGAGGCGATCCATTCCTATGGCGGCGTCACGCTGCATGACGTGATCAACATCACCCATGCCCGGAAGGCGCTGGAAAAAGGCGCCGACGGGCTGATCGCGGTCGCGGCCGGCGCCGGCGGCCATGCCGGCATGATTTCGCCGATCGCGCTGATCCAGGAGATCCGGCAGTTCTTCGACGGCCCGCTGGCGCTGTCGGGCGCCATTGCCACCGGCCGCGCCGTGCTGGCGGCCCAGGCCATGGGCGCCGATCTGGCTTATATCGGTTCGGCCTTCATCGCCACCCGCGAGGCCAATGCGACGGCGGAGTACAAACAGGCGATCGTCGAGGGCAAGGCCGGCGACATCGTCTATTCGAGCCTGTTCACCGGCGTGCACGGCAATTACCTCAAGGCGTCGATCGTCAATGCCGGCCTCGATCCCGACAACCTGCCGGACGGCGATCCGACCAAGATGAGCTTCGGCTCGGGCGGGTCGTCGAAGAGCAAGGCCTGGCGTGACATCTGGGGCTCGGGCCAGGGCATCGGCGCGGTCAACGGCGTCGAGAGCACCGGCGAATTCGTCACCCGGCTGAAGCGTGAATATGCCGAGGCTCAGGCCACCCTTGCCGGCCAGATCCACTGGCCGAAACGTGCTGCCGGCTGAACCAGGCCAGCCTGAAACAGGCAGATCTGAAACAAGCTTGGGTCCGCGGCGACGGGTGGTTGAAACCGGCGCGGGCGAAGACGGGATTGCTCTTCGTTTCCGTTGCCGCCGGACCGCCATGACCCGGGTTGCCCTCGCTCTCGTCCTCGCCGCCGGCCTTGGCCTGGCTGCATGTCTCGCCCCGGGTCTTGGTCTTGCCAGTCCGATCGGGGCCGATGGCAGCCATCATTCGGCGGCACAGGGCCTCGGCTGTTCCGTCGTGCTCGATCGCTGCGTGGCGCGCGCGGGCCAGATCGAAATCGGCCGCAGTTACGCGCCCGATGCAACCTGGCAGATCGCCGTCCTCAACGAGGCGGTTGCCGGCGCCACGCTGATCTTCGAGCCCGAGACGCCGAGTGCCGCCGCGCCACTGGCCTTTCCGCCTGACGCGTGGAGCCGGCAGGGCGGCGGTCGCGCGGTGCTCACCAACCCGGCGAAAGCCACCGCATTGCTGGCGCGCCTTGCGGCCCAGGGCGACCGGCGTTCGGGCCTGACCGTCATTCTGCCTGGCCGCTCGCGCGGCACGATCGTCGACATGCCGACACTGCGGGCCGACCTCGCCTGGATCGATCGCCAGCAAGGCCGCTCCGACACCAACCGCACCGTCGGGCCGCCGCCGGCGCCAGGGTCTTCGACCGAGGCTCTCGACGCCATCGCTCAACGGCTCGCCGAACCGAACGCCGGCCTCGCCGCCATGCCGCCGCAGGTGCTGGCGGCTCATCGACGGCTCGCGCCGGACTGCTGGCGCGCCATTCCGGCGATCGGCCGCCGGGACGCGCCGCCGGCCGATGTCACGGTCAATCACGGCCTCTGGCTCGGCAATGGCGATGCGCTCTTCGTCGTGTTCTGCCGCCGCAGCGACGGTGTCTCGGCGAGCCGGCTCTATCTTGCCAAGGGCGAGGCGCTCGACCGGATCACGCCGCTGCGCGTGCCGGTGTGGAATCCGCAAGCGCGACGGTTCGCACCGACACTCGATCTGCCCGGCGATGTCGATGCCTGGTCGAGCCTGCAGCAGATCAGCCACCGCTGGAATGTCGGGCGCTGCAGCCTCGTCCAGACGACGCGGATCCTGCGCGGCGAAGCCGTGGTCGTCGCGGTTGCGGGCAGCGATTGCCTGACGCTCGACGGCAGCCGCCGGATCGACCGGATGACCGAGGAGGAGATTTTTCGCGCGCCGCCCGAGCACCGCTAGGGCGGGCCGCTGATGGCGCGGCGAGCCGGCACGGACGTCTTGCGTGAGCTTTGGCAAAGTTCTTGCGAAGCCCGGCTCCGGCATGGCCGGCCACGCAGCGCGTGAGCCTCAGCACGGAGCAAGATCATGATCACACGCCGGACAGCAGCCGCGGCTCTCGGCTTGACGCTTTTTGCGCCACATGTGCGCGCGCAGGCCCTGACATCGGTCAAATTCACCCTGGGCTGGAAAACTCAGGGGTCGGACGCGCCCTATTTCGTGGCGCGCGACAAGGGCTATTTCCGCGAGGCCGGCCTGGACGTGGTCATCGACCAGGGCGAGGGCTCGGGCGCGACCGTCACGCGCATCATGGGCGGTGCCTATGATGCAGGCTTCGGCGACATCAATGCGATCATTCAGAATGCAGCGACGCGGCCGGCCGACACGCCGGTCATGGTCTATCAGATGTGGAACCAGCCGCCTTTCGCCTTCGTCGCCAAGACATCGAGCGGCATCAAGACCATCAGGGACCTGGAAGGCCGCACGCTCGGCGGCGCGCCGGGAACGCCGACGACGCGGCTGCTGCCGGTCTTCGCGAAAGCCAACAATCTCGACCTTGCCAAGATGAAGCTGACCAGCATGGCGCCCAACCTGCAGGAGCCCATGCTGATCCAGGGCCAGATCGACGCGGCGCTGGTATTCAACATCACCAGCTATTTCAACCTGGTGCTGAACCGCCAGGATCCCGACAAGGATTTCACCTGGTTCGCCTTCGGCGATTATGGCCTCGACCTCTATTCCAACGGCATGATGGTGTCGCAGAAGCTGATCCGCGACAATCCGCGCGCGGTCGCTGGCCTGGTCAAGGCGGTGAACAAGGCGAGCATCGACGTCGCGGCCGACCAGACCATGGCCATGGCTTCGGTCCAGAGCTATGACGGCCTGGTCAATATCCCGGTCGAAAAGCGCCGGCTGCAATATGCCTTCGACAAGCTCATCATGTCGCCGGAGCTGAAGGAGATCGGCTCGGGCGACGTCAAGGACGACCGGCTGACGCGCGCCATCGACATGGTGGTGACCGGCTACGAATTGCCGCGGACGCCGGCGGCCGGCGAAATCTTCAACCGGACATTCCTGCCGCCGCGTGCCGAGCGCGAGCTTGCCTACAAGATGAGCTGAGGCGGAGGAGAGCTGGCCAGCCGGGGGCGTCGTTTCACGACCCCGGCACGATCCCCTGCGGCAGACGCTCGACATGAGCGGCGATGGCGCCGGCCGTGGTGATCCAGACCGCGTCGCGCCTGGTGGCGATATGCGTGAGCGCCCGGCGCAAGTGGCGCAGGCGATAGGGCTGGCCGACGATATAGGGATGCAGCGCTATGCCCATGACCAGCGGGCCCGAGGCCGACTGTTCCAGCATCTCGTCGAACTGGTCGATGATCATCGCGGCGAATTGCTCGGCCGAATCCTTGCGCGCCACGATCGCCGGGATGTCGTTCAATTCCTGCGGATAGGGCAGGCTGAGGATGCGCCCCTTGTCGCGGGTGGAAAACCAGATCGGCTGGTCGTCCTGGCACCAGTCGAGCAGATAGCCGTAGCCGGCCTCGGCGAGCAGGTCGGGCGTCGCGTGGCTCTGCGAAATCCACGGACCGAGCCAGCCCCTGGGGGCGGCCCCTTCGGCCGCGGCAATGGTTGCGGTGGTCTCCTCGATCAGCTGGCGCTCGGAGACCTCGTCGAGCACGCCCTGGCGCTCGGAGTTGCTGCGGCCATGGCCGAGCACCTCGTCGCCGCGCGCCCGGAACGCGTCCATCACCTCCGGGCAATAGCCATAGATCGCGCTGTTGACCAGCACCGAGGCCGGCAGCCGCAACTGGTCGAACATGTCGATCATCCGCCAGATGCCGACACGGTTGCCGTAGTCGCGCCAGGCATAGTTCAGCACGTCAGGCTGCGGCCCGGCCGGGGCGAGCTCGGCGCCGAGTCCGGTGCCGAAGGCGAAATGTTCGAGGTTGACGCCGAGATAGACCGCCAGGCGCTTGCCGCCGGGCCAGTCATAGACCGGTCGCCCCCTGATCGGATGATAGTCGTAGCGGCCATGGGTCGGCAGAGGCGGGACCGGCGGGGAGGCGGACATGGGGACCTATGCGAAAGCGGCGGCGGCGATGTGCGCCTTGACGGTTTGACGGATCGCGGCAGTTCAAGGCAAGTGCCATGCCGACCGCCTCCAAGCATGGTCGTGCGCGGCTTGCCTTCATTGGGCGCCTCGTCATGATCGAACCGAAGCTCCCAGTCCGGATCCATGATGACCACGCCGTTTCCCGCTTCCGCCGATCTCACCATTTGCTTCGCCCACGCCGCCTATCGCATGGGCGAGGAGTTCGCCCGACGCGACACCGGGCTGAACTATTTCGAGGTGCGCAACGCCGAGGATTTCGCTGCCCGCATCGGCGAGGCCGACGTCGTGGTTGTCTCGGGCATGTGGCGCAACGTCCCGGTCGAACGCGCGACCAGGCTGCGCTTCATCCAATCGATCAGCGCCGGCCTCGACCAGTATGATCTCGACGTGCTCAGGGCGCACAATATCCGGCTCGCCAGCGCCCAGGGCGTCAATGCGAATGCGGTGGCCGAGCATGCCATGGGGCTGATGCTGGCGCTGACCCGGAAGATCCACACCAGCCGCGACAATCAGACCAGGCGGTTCTGGCGGCCGATGATCGGCAACCCGGCGGAGCGCGAGGACGAGCTCGCCGGCAAGTCGCTGCTGATCGTCGGGCTCGGCGGCATCGGGCTGAGGCTCGCCCGCTTCGCGAGGGCTTTCGACATGACGGTGACCGGGGTCAAGCGCGACATTTCGGTGAAGCTCGAAGGGGTCGACCGATTGGTGTCCCCGGACAAGCTGGCGCAAGCCATCGGCGAGGCCGATATCGTCGCGCTGACCTGTCCGCTGACACCGGAAACGACCGATCTGATCGACGCGCGCATGCTGGGTCTGATGAAGCCCTCGGCACTGCTGGTCAATTGCGCGCGCGGCAAGGTGGTCGACGAGGACGCGCTGGTCGCCGTGCTGGAGGCCGGCGGCATTGCCGGCGCCGGCCTCGACGTGCTGCGCGAAGAGCCGCTGCCGGCGACTTCACCGCTCTGGGGTTTCGAGAACGTGCTGATCACCCCGCATGTCGGCGGGGAGACCGCGGCTTATGAAGCGCGGGTGGTCGATCTCCTGATCGAGAACCTGGCGCGGCTCGGCCGTGGCGAGGCAAGCCTGGCCAATCAGGTGATCTAGCAACGGGCGCGCGGCGCCAGCACAGGAGGCGAGCATGAGCGGACTTGATCATCTCGGCGTCTCGGCCAGCGACTACCCGCGCTCCCGGGCCTTCTACGCAGCGGCGCTGGCGCCGCTCGGCATCAAGATCCTGATGGAATTCTCCGATCCCGGCCGGGAGGTCTCAGGCTTCGGCGGTGACCGGCCATTCTTCTGGGTCAGCGGCGGCGGCGCGCATCAGGGCCGCATCCATATTGCCTGCAGCGCGGCGTCGCGGGCCGAGGTCGACGCCTTCCACCGCGCGGCGCTGGCGGCGGGCGGCACCGACAATGGCGCGCCGGGGCTGCGCGCCCATTACCACCCGAGCTATTATGGCGCTTTCGTCCATGATCTCGACGGCTACAATATCGAGGCGGTCTGCCACGCGCCGGAATGAACCCGGCCGTCGCCGTCAGTTCGGCAAGGTCACCACCACGGCGCCGCGGCGGGTCGCGACGACCGTATGTTCGTATTGGACGGTCGGCGCCATCGGCGCGCTGTAGAGCGTCCAGTCGTCGTCGCCGTCCTCGGCCCATTCGGCGCCGAGCGACAGGAACGGCTCGATGGTGAAAACCAGCCCGTCGGTCATCCGCCGGCGCTCGGAACGGTCCGGCCACGTGGCGATTTCGGTCGGCTCCTCGTGCAGCGAATGGCCGACGCCGTGGCTCGCGAGATTGCGCACCAGGGTATAGCCGTGCTTGCGGGCGAAGGCGCCGACGGCATCGCCGATGCCGGCGAGCGGCCGGTCGGCGCCGACCTCGCGAATGCCGCTCCACATCGCCCGGCGGCCGTCGCGGCAGAGCTTGGCGACCTTGGCCGAGACCGGCGGCACCGGGAAGGAGGCGCCGGTATCGGCGAACAGTCCGTCCTTCTCGGCGGAGACGTCGATATTGACGAGATCGCCCGCCCTGATGATGCGCGGGCCGGGAATGCCGTGGGCGATTTCCTCGTTGACGCTGATGCAGGTGGCGCCGGGAAAGCCATAGGCCATTTCGGGGCGGGCAGGGCGCCGGCCTCGTCCATCAGCTTGCGGCCGATGCCATCGAGCTCGGCCGTGGTCATGCCCGGCTCGATCGCCGCGCCCATCGCCTCGAGGACACGGGCGACGATCCGGCCGATGGCCTGCAGCCGGATCAGCTCGTCATCACTGGAAATGGTCATCGCGCTTCATGCCTTCCTGGTTGCCGGGACGGTCCTATACTAGACCGGCGGCCACGTCAGGTCGGCGGCAATGGGAGAGCGCCCGCCGTTCAGGGCACCAGGGTGGCGAGCAGAGCTGGCCACTGGCCGTCGGCCCTGGCGATCGCCGCGTCCGGATCGGCGGCGAAGCGCGCGCGGTTGCGTTCCGAATGGAACACGTAGAGCCGCTCCTCGTGGATGCTCCAGACCGAGGGGTGGCCGGTCGCCGGATTGCCTTCGCCCACCGCGATCGGATCATAGCCGCCGAAGCGGGGCTCATAGACGGCCGGATCGCGCATGAAGGCGGCGCGGTTGCCCTCGTTCAGGAAGCGCCAGGTGGCGCCGGCCCAGGGCAATTCGTAGTCGCGCAGGCCCTCGCGGGGCGCGCGTTCGGTGAAATAGGCAACAGGGTCGATGCCATAGAGGGCAAGGCCGGTGAGGCGGTCAGTGACGACACGCTCGGTGGTCGCGGCGCGGCTCGACGACTGGCCATCGGCCATGGCGATGATCAAGGCAAAGCCCGCATAAAGCCCGGTGATCGCCATGGTCCAAGCCAGAGGACGCAAAAACTGCCTCATCACCGACATCTTCTTCCCCAAATCTGCAAGTCGCGAATCGCTATCCAACCTTGGCGATTCACGGTGTGCATTTGGTTACTGAGAACAGCGAAATCATGGCCTGGTGACCAAATCGTTACCTTCATCCACTAGCTTTTTTGACCAAGGGCGCGCCGATGCCGGCCGCGCCGAACCTGCCGCGAGGTGACCCATGCGCAGTCTTCCCAAGTTCGATCGCCGGGCTGTTCTGACCGGTCTCGCCGCCGCGACGCTTGTCGGGTTCGACCGGCAGGCGCTCGCGCAGCGATCCTATCAGTCGGAAAGGCCGCAGACCTTCTCGGGCAGCGAGGTGGTCACCGCCGGCCACCGCTTCTTTGGCGGCACCAGCCGCGGATTGGCCAATCTGGTGGAGCGGGCAACCCAGCAATGGGGCCACCCGAGCGCCTATATCCTGGGCCAGGAAGGCTCCGGCGCCTTCGTCGCCGGGCTGCGCTACGGCGAGGGCGTGCTCTATACCAAGTCCGGCAATGGCGACACCAAGGTGTTCTGGCAGGGGCCGTCGCTCGGCTTCGATTTCGGCGGTGACGGCGCGCGCACCATGATGCTCGGCTATCGCGTCCGTGGTCCGGACGACCTCTATCGGCGTTTCCTCGGCATTGACGGCTCGGCCTATCTGGTCGGCGGGCTCGGCATGACCGCGCTTGCCGCCGACAATATGATGGTGGTGCCGATCCGGACCGGCGTCGGTGCGCGGCTCGGGGTCAATGGCGGCTATCTGAAGTTCACGCCGAGCGCGACCTGGAACCCCTTCTGATCGGCAATCGGCGCCGCGCGCGGCGCAGTCCTTTCATGGTAATGATTGAACGGTCGCGGACCTTTTCGCGGCCGTTTTGGCGTGGCAGAAGGTTGGTTGCCGACCCTGACACGCGAGTGGGAGTAGCCCGGCCGTGACGATCGAGACCGCCATGGTCTTCGCCCTGGGTTTCCTGTTGGCCGCCCTCCTGGCGCTCGGCCTGCTCGGCGCCGTATGGCGGCGCGCCGTCCGGCTGACCACCCGGCGGGTGGAGAACGCCATCCCGCTCTCGATGGCCGAAATCAAGGCCGACAAGGATCAGTTGCGGGCCGAATTCGCGGTTGCCTCGCGCCGGCTGGAAATGAATGCCGAGGCGCTGCGCGGCAAGGTCAACGACCAGATCGTCGAGCTGGCGCGCAAGACCGAAGCGATCCGCGATCTGAATGCCGAACTCGCGGCCAAAGCGGCGGCGATCTCGGGGCTCGAGGCCGGCAAGGCGGCGCTCGAGGCGGCCCTTGCCGCGGCCGAGGCGGCCGACGCCGAAAAGGCCAGGGAGCTGACGATATCGGCCAAGATCCTTGAGCAGAAGGAGGCTGAATTCGCCGCGCTCGACAAGGAACTGGCCGACAAGCTGGTGGAAAACGACGGCCAGCGCGTCGAGATCGTGGCCTTGCGCACGCAAACGGAAAACCTGCGTAGCCAGGTGACCCAATTGTCCAAGGATCTCGCCGAGGCCGAGACCGACCTCACCGGCCACCGGCAATCCTTCGTCGAGACCTCGACGCTGCTGACCGGCGAGCGCCAGCGGGCGGCCGGGCTCGGTGACGACATCCTGGCGCTGCGCGGCAAGCTCAAGGCAGAGACCGACCTGACCGCCGGGCTGAAGGCGGAGATCGACACCTTGAAAGCCGAAATCGCCACGCAGCAGGAACGGGCGACCCGCGAGCAGGTCGCCCGCGACACCGCCGAACAGGCGCTCGGCGTGCTCGAGACCGAGCGCGACAAACTCAAGACCAGGCTTGCGGCCCAGACCATGCGCAATACCGAGACCGTCAAGGGGCTGCGTGAGACGGCCGAAACGCTGAAGGCCGAGAAAGGCCTGCTCGACGGCTCGCTCGCCCAGGCCCGCGACGACCGCGAACGGATCCAGCGTGAGCTCGCCGCGCTGAAGCGCGATATCGAGGCGGCCAAGGCCCGCGACGGCCGGGACAGCACCTTGCTGCGCGAGCGGGTCAGCGAGGTGGCCGTCGAGGTCGCTCGCGTGGCGGCGCTGCTCGAAGGGCCGAATTCGAAGATCGAGGCGATGCTGGCCGACTATGCCGCAGGCAAGGCGAGCGGCACGGCCAAGGCCGGTAGGCCACGTGGCGAACTCAGCCTGGCCGACCGTATCCTGGCGGTCCAGGCTCATGCCAAGGCGCCGGCCAACGGCACCCAACAGCCGGCCGAATGAATCGGTGCCTCGCCGTGCTCCGGCGCGGCCAGCCCGGCCGATTTGGCTTGCAATTGAGACCGTCGACAGGTCATCGCTTTTTCAGGCCTCGGGCGGTTCGCGATTGCCGCTCGATCTCAGGCTTCGAAACGGTCGCCGCGCGATGCCGCGGGCCGTGCCCGGCGATGGATGGAACAGGACGCATGATCACCAGCATTGCTGCGCAGTTCAACCTGCTGGCGCTTCAGGCGACCATGGAGCTGGCGGAGGCCGGCGAGAACGGCAAGGGCTTCGGGATGGTGGCGCTCGCGGCGGTTGGCCTCGCCTATCACGCCAGGGCGGCAACCGATCGCATCTGCGCCGAGATCGTGGCCTTGCGCGACCTGCCGGAGGACGTCACGGCCACGCTCGCCTCGATTGCGACCGCTATCGAGGCGGCCCAGGGCTTCGTCCAGGTCGTCGCGGCGGTGGGCAAAGAGTTGAACCCGGCCGAGACCTGATATCGCGCCTTCCGGCGCCGAGAGCTCACGGCTCGTCGAGAAACGCTTCGACCATTTTCGCCGAGCGCTGCGGGTCGGTCACGACGAACAGATGGCCGTCGTCGATCAGCTCCAGCCGAGCCTTTGGGATCAGGGTCGCGAGCAGTTGCGCATTGATCACCGGGATCAGCGGGTCGTCGGTGCCGGACAGGATGAGAGTCGGCTGCTGCAGCATCCAGAGCCAGGGCACGCTGGTCCAGCCGAGCATGCCGATCAGCTGCAGCGCATAGCCATATTGGGTCGAACCGCGCATGGCCGCGGCATGCCGATCGATCAGGTGCGGATCCCGGCGGAAGGCGCCGCCATAGATCTCGGCGGCGATCGACTTCATATAACCGCGGTCGGTATAGCGCTTCGGGCTTGCCATCTTCAGCAGGACGTTGGGCGCGCCCGGCAACATGACCATGCCGGCCGAGGTCGAGACCAGGACGAGCTTGCGGCAGGTCTCGGGAAACTGGAAGGCGAATTGCTGCGCCAGCCCGCCACCCCACGACACACCTGACACGTCGACCTGGTCATAACCGAGCTGGACGATCAGGTCGTGGGCGAGCTTGGCCAGCGTCGAGGGCCGGTAGGGCAGCAGGGGCGCCGGCGAGCCGCCGATGCCGGGTATGTCGAAGATCACCGCCTCGGTGTCGGTCAGCGCCTGGAAGAACGGCTCGGCGAGCTCCAGATTGGCGCCGATGCCGTTGAACATCAGCAGCGCCGGCTTGTCCTTGCGGCCGGCCTTGATGCCGACGCGCAGGATCTGTCCGCCGACGTCGATCATCCGGATGTCAAAGGCGGGGGCGCTCGCTGCGGCCTTCCGGGCTTGGGTCAAGGCATGCTCCTCAAAGGCGCGCGCCGGCGCAGCGAATCACCGATCGAGCTCGGCTCGGCCAAGGTTAGCAGATCGCCGCCGGCGTCCGCATCGGCCGGCCGGGGCATGGGGATAACGGCCGCCGCGGGGGCCGGCCTCAGGGTTCGAACACATAGGTGCCGGGGGCGGGGCCGATCGGCTTGTGCTTCTGGCTGCCGGCCTGTTTCGGCGCGGCAATCTCGCCATTGCCACGCTGCTTCAGCCAGTCCGCCCAGTGGGTCCACCAGGAGCCTTCCTGTTTGGTCGCGGCACCGGCCCAGGCATCGGCATCGGCCTGTTTCGCCTTGCCGGTGACGAACCAGGATTTCGGATTGCCCGGCGGGTTCAGCAGGCTTTGCAGATGGCCTGAATTGGACAACACATAGGTGGTCTCCTCGCCATAGATGCGGGCGGTCTGATAGACCGCCTTCCAGGGCGTGATGTGATCGGTCGTGCCACCGATGACATAGGTGTCGGCCTTGACCTTGCCCATGTCGATCGGCGTGCCGTGGATGGCCATCTTGTTGGCGTTGACGAAGGGATTGGTGAAGATCAGGTCGAGGAAATCGCCATGCAGGCGCGCCGGCAGCCGGGTCGTGTCGGCGTTCCAGAACAGGATATCGAAAGCCGGCGGCTGGTTGCCCATCAGGTAGTTGTTGACCCAGTAGTTCCAGATCAGATCGTTCGGCCGCATCCAGGCGAACATCTTGGCCAGCTCATGGCCGTCGAGAATGCCGCGGGTGGCCGACATCTGCTTGGCGGCGAGCACCGATTCCGGCGTCACCAGGGCGGCGAAGTCGGTGTCGGTGCCAGCCTCGGTATCGATGACGCAGACCGCCAGGACGATGCCGTTGAGCTTGTCCAGCTTCTGGCCGGCGAGCCAGCCGGCATAGGTCGAGGTCGTGATGCCGCCCGAGCACGAGCCCATGACATTGATCGTGCCCTGGCCGGTGATCTCGCGGGCCGCGTCGACCGCCTCGTCGAGCGCCCGGATATAGGTGTCGAGGCCCCAGTCGCGCTCGCGTACCGTCGGGTTGCGCCAGGAGATGCAGAACGGCTGAATGCCGTTGGCGAGCAGGAAGCGGATCATGCTCTTGTTCGGCGACATGTCGACCGCATAATATTTGTTGATCTGCGGCGGCACGATCAGCAGCGGCCGGGCGAACACCTTGTCGGTGGTCGGCGTATAGAGGATCAGCTCCAGCACCTCGTTCTTGAACACCACCGTGCCGGGCGTGTTGGCGAGGTTCTCGCCGACCTTGAACTTGGACATGTCGACCTGGCTCGGCAATCCGCCATTCTGGGCGAGGTCGGCGAGGTAGTTCTTCATGCCGTCGAGCAGGCTCTGGCCCTTGCTGTCGAGCGCCTGCTTCAAGGCCAGCGGATTGCCGATCAGCGTGTTCGACGGCGACATGGCATCGACGAAGATCGAGGTGACGAGGCGGGCGCGCGCCGCGTCCTTGTCGGGCAGGCTGGTCTTGGCGACCGCCTCGGTGACGGTATTGGCCCAGGCGACGTAAGACTGCATCAGGCCGCGGTGAAGCGCGTTCTCGCTCCAGGAGGGATGGGCGAAACGTTTGTCCTTCGGGTCGGGCGCAACCTCGGAGCGGCCGGTGACGATCTTGCCGAGCTCGCCAAGGAAGCCCATCCACTGCTGCGCGACGATCTGCGGCTGGGCGGCGAGTGCGCCGATGACGGTCTTGGCCGCATTCATCAGGTCCTCGCCGCGGACACCGACCAGCGGATTGAGCGCAAGGGTGTTCTGCGAGGCTTCTTCGGCGATCTGGTCGGTGAGCGACTTGGTCGAGGCAGTGGCCTCGGCCGAGGCCGCGGCGGTCGCCGCCGCGGGTTTCCCGTGGGCTTCGGGTCTGGTGCTTGATGGCGGTTTCGCAACGGCACCGGACGGTGCGACAGCAGCCTTGGCCTTCGCGGTGCCGAGCGGCGGCGCCGCCAGTTTCGTGGCGGCCTGCCGGGCCGCCGCGGCGGACTTGGCAACGGACTTGGCGACGGACTTGGCAGCTTTGGCCTTCACCTCGGCCGCGCGCGTCTCCGGCGTGCTGATGCGTGGCTCCTTGCTTGTCGATGCCGCGGCCTTGGATGGCGCAGTCTTGGGTGCCGGCGTGCGGGCCATGGTGATGCTCCTGGTCATGTCGTCATGCGCAGCGACAAGGTGGCGGTCAGGCAGCCTTGGTCATGTCCTTGATCGCCTGGTCGCGCAGTTCGCGGCGCAGGATCTTGCCGACATTGGTGCGCGGCAGATCGGTGCGGAATTCGATATATTTCGGCTTCTTGTAGCCGGTGAGGTTGTCCATGCAGAACTTCATCAGTTCGTCCTTGGTGAGGTTCGGGTCCTTGCGGACCACGAACATCATCACCGCCTCGCCGGAATTGCGATCGGGCACGCCGACCACGGCGCATTCGTCGACGCCGGGATGACCGGCCGCCACGCCCTCGATCTCGTTCGGATAGACGTTGAAGCCCGAGACCAGGATCATGTCCTTCTTGCGGTCGACGATCCGGGTGTAGCCGCGCTCGTCCATGATGCCGACATCGCCGGTCTTGAGAAAACCGTCCGGCGTCATGACGCTGGCGGTCTCGTCGGGACGCTGCCAATAACCGGCCATCACCTGGGGGCCACGAATGGCGATCTCGCCCGGCGCGCCGAGCGCCACGTCGCGGCCGTCATCGTCGATGAGCCGGATATCGACGCCAGGCAAGGGCAGTCCGATCGTGCCGGTATAGGCCGATGAATCCGTCGGATTGCAGGTGACCCCGGAGGAGGTCTCGGACAGCCCGTAACCCTCGACGATCGGGCAGCCGGTAATGGCAAGCCACTTCTTCGCCACGGCCTCCTGCACCGCGGTGCCGCCGCCGTTGGCGATCAGCAGATGCGAGAAGTCGAGCTTGGCGAATTCCGGGTGATTGGCGAGCCCGTTGAACAAGGTGTTGACGCCCGGCATGATGTTGAACTTGTACTTCGCCATCTCCTTGATCAGCCCGGCGAGATCGCGCGGATTGGGGATCAGCACATTGACGCCGCCCATGCGCATGGCCAGCAGCGCGCAGGAGACGAAGGCGAAGACGTGGTAGAGCGGCAGCGCGCAGATGAACACCGGCTGGCCGTCGATCACCTTGCGCTTCAGCCCCGGCTGGGTCCAGGCCTCGGAGGCGAGAAGGTTGCCGATCAAGGTGCGGTGAAGCAGCGTGGCGCCCTTGGCGACGCCGGTGGTGCCGCCGGTATATTGCAGCACCGCGACATCGTCCTGGCCGATCGCCGGCCTGGCGAATGTCAGGCTGCGACCTGCCGCGAGCGCCGCGTTGAAACGGACGGCGCCGGGCAGCGAGAAGGCAGGGATCACCTTCTTCACATGGCGCAGCATGGCGTTGACGATCGCGCCCTTGGGAAAGCCCAGGAGGTCGCCGACAGCCGCCAGGATCACGTGCTTGATCTGCGTTTCGGCGATCACCTCGGCGAGCGTCGCGGCGAAGTTCTCCAGGATGATGATGGCCTGGGCGCCGGAGTCCTTCAGCTGATGCGCCAGCTCGCGCGGCGTGTAGAGCGGGTTGACGTTGACGACGATGAATCCGGCACGCAGCACGGCGGCCACCGCCACCGGATATTGCAGCAGGTTGGGCATCATGATCGCGACGCGATCGCCCTTCTTCAAACCCTTGGATTGGAGATAGGCGCCGAGTGCCGCGGACAGCTGATCGACCTCACCAAAGGTGAGTGCTTTGTCCATGCAGATATAGGCTTTGTCGCCGCGGTATTTGGCGAAGCTCTCCTCGAGCAGGGCCACGACGGAGGAATACTGATTGATGTCGACGTTCTCGGGAACGCCGGCTGGATAAGACTTCAGCCAGAACCGATCCAAGTCCTCAACCTCCCCCGTATTTTATCGTTGCGATCAGCTTAGAGCGGCTTTGCCATCGCGTTCAAGAGGCGCCAACTTGGAGGCCCACGCATAAGGCTTGCGAGAATCACGGGAAATCAGCAGTTTGACTGGTGAGAGGACAGACTTGCCTTCGGTCACCGTCTCGGCGTTCAATGGCACATCGAGCCCCGCGCCGGGCTCTCCGCCACGGCGCAGGAGAAAAACGGCCCAAGGGGAAACGAAGATGAAACAGCTCAGCGGCATCGACGCTACCTTCCTCTACATGGAGACGCCGGAAACGCCCATGCATGTGGCGGGGCTGACGCTGTACGAAAAACCGCCGGGTTTGACGGGCTCGTTCTACGATCATTTCAGGACCTTCTTCGCGACCCGCCTGCACCTGATCCCGATCTTTTCGAAGAAGCTCGCGCGCACCGTTTTCGATCTCGATCATCCCGGCTGGGTCGATGCCTCGAATGTCGATCTCGACTATCACATCAAGCACACCAACCTGCCGAAGCCCGGCAGCTTCGCGCAGCTCGAAGCAATGGTCGGCGACCTGCATTCGGTGACGCTCGATCGCTCGCGGCCGCTGTGGCAGTTCACCGTCATCGAAGGTTTCGAAGACGGCCGCGTCGCGCTCTATTCGAAGGTCCATCACGCCGCCGTCGACGGCGGTGCCGGCATGGTGATCACCAAGGCGCTCTACGACGTGTCCGCAACGCCGCGCGAGGTCGAGCCGCCGCCGGAGCCCGGTCCGAAAAAACCGAAGCCGGACACCGCCGAGCGCGCGCTCGCAAATCTCGGCGCCTTGATGACCAATGCGGTGCGCCAGCACTTCACCGTGCTCGCGGCCGGCGCGCAGATGATGACGACGGTCGCGGGCCTGCTGGTTCCGACCGCTGCCGACAAGGAGAAACCGGAGGCTGGCGGCGCGCCGGTTCTGCCGAACCTGCTGCCGCCGAAGACGCCGTTCAACGTGACGATATCGGGCCAGCGATCCTATGCCGCGCGGTCGCTGTCGCTCACCGACGCCAAGCTCATCGGCAAGGCGACCGGCACCAAGATCAATGATGTGGTGATGGCGATCTGCGCCGGCGCGCTCAGGCAATATCTGATCGACAAGAAGGCGCTGCCGGCAACGCCGCTGCTTGCCTTCGTGCCGATCTCGCTGCGCGAGGCCGGCAATACCGACATCAACAATCAGGTCTCGGGCATGAGTTGCTCGCTGGCGACCGACATTGCCGATCCGCTGGAGCGGCTGATGTCGATCCAGAAGACCGCGACCACGTCGAAGTCGATCGCCGGCGTCACCAAGGACGCGACGCCCAAGGACTTCACCATGCTGGGCGCGCCGTTCTTGCTGCCGGGAATGATGCAGCTGTTCGGCAAGTCCGGGCTCGCCGACATCATCCCGATGGGCGCGAATGTGGTCATCTCGAATACGCCCGGACCGCCGTTCCCGCTCTACTGCGCCGGCGCCAAGGTCTTGGCCCTCTATCCCGTGTCGATTCCAACTCACGGCATTGCATTGAATCTGACAGTGCAGAGCTATCTGGACAAGCTCGACTTCGGCCTGACCGCCGATCGGCGCGCAGTTCCGGATATCGTCAGGCTCGCCGAGCATCTCGGCGACGCCCTGGACGAACTGAAGGCGGCCGTGGCGAAAAGGTTCGGCGTGTTTGCCGCTCCTGCCGCCTCGGCCGAGGTCGCTACAGAGCCCAAGGAGATGGCAATGGCGAAGACGACGGCGAAGACAAAGAAGGCGGGCAATGCCAAGGATGCGGCGAAGCCCAAGGCTGCGGCGAAGCCGGCTGCTGCGAAGCCGGCCGCCGCAATGAAGTCGAAGGCGGCAGCACCTGCCAAGGCCCCGGCTCCGGCGAAGGCCAAGGCTCCGGCCGCGGCGAAGGCCAAGGCTCCGGCCGCGGCGAAAGCCAAGGCTCCGGCCGCGGCGAAAGCCAAGGCTCCGGCAGCGGCGAAGTCGAAGGCTCCTGCCGCGGCGAAAGCCAAGGCTCCGGCAGCGGCGAAGTCGAAGGCTCCTGCCAAGGCTCCGGCCGCGGCGAAGGCCAAGGCTCCGGCGGCGGCAAAGTCGAAGGCTCCTGCCGCTAAGGCTCCTGCCGCCAAGGCTCCGGCCAAGGCCAAGGCTCCGGCGGCAGCAAAGTCGAAGGCTCCTGCCGCCAAGGCCAAGGCCCCTGCCAAGGCCAAAGCTGCGGTCGCAATGAAAGCTGCAGCACCTGCCAAGGCCAAGGCGGCCGCCCCACCGAAGTAGCCGTAGCCAGGCGCGCCGAGGACGACATTGTCCACGGCGTCCTGACCTTAGGCGGAAAGGTGAAGGCCATCGGTTGAGTAGATCCCGATCGGGTCGCAAGACCCGACGGGGGGCTCAGCGCGTAAGATGAGGATTTGAGCTTTCGCCCGGGCGATCGGCTTCCTATCTGTCCTGGGACGACTGTTGCCTATCCACAGGGGAAGACTGTCCGCTTGTGATGACGGCGACGGAATGATCTACCTTTGGTGTCCGGCGCAAATCAGCCTGGACCAAAGAGCGGGTTTTCGGACGCCGAATTCCCGTATGAGAGAGGAAGCGGCATGGCATCAGCATCCCAGACCCTCGCGCCGCCATCGACGGCGCTGCTGCTCATGGAAGGCCGGGCGATCCCCGAACTGGCGGCCTTCGTGGCGGCCTATCCCCTGATCGCTTCCGCCCCACGCGGCGACGGTCACCCGGTCCTGGTCCTGCCGGGGCTGATCACCTCCGATCGGTCGACCGGACCGCTCAGGACCTTTCTTGCCGGCCAAGGTTATGCCGCGCACGGTTGGGATCTCGGCCGCAATTATGGCCTGCTGCCGGGTTTCGAGCGGCGCATGCTCGACCGGGTCAAGCAGCTCAACGACGAACATGGCCGCAAGGTCAGCCTGGTCGGCTGGAGCCTTGGCGGCATCTATGCCCGCCAGCTGGCCAAGACCGTGCCGGACATGGTGCGCTCGGTGATCACGCTCGGCAGTCCTTTCGCCGGCCCGCCCACGGCGACCAATGCCTGGCGGCTTTATGAATTCACCTCCGGCCACAAGGTCGACAACCGCGACAACCATATGGGCGGGGTCGTCGCCACGCCGCCGCCGGTGCCGACGACCGCCGTCTATAGCCGCACCGACGGCATTTGTGCCTGGCAATGCTGCGTCGAGGTCGAAGGGCCGATCACCGAGAACATCGAGGTGATGGGCAGCCATTGCGGGCTCGGGCACAATCCGGCCGCGGTCTATGCGGTGGCCGATCGCCTGGCGCAGCCGGAGGGCAGCTTCAAGCCGTTCGATCGCAACGGCTGGCGCAAGGTGTTCTATCCCGATCCGGCCCGGCCGCACTGAGGCCGTCACGCATAAAAAAGGCGGAGCCGCGCGCGGCTCCGCCTTCGTTTTGAGGGGCGCGGCCTATTTCTTGGTATAGCTCGCCCTGATCTCCTCGAAGCTCTCCTTCATGCGGTCCTGGATGATCCGCATGGCATCCTGATTGGACTTCTGGATCAGCTCGGCGACATCCTTGGTGTTCCTGATCGCGGCATCGATCGCCTTCTTGGCAAATTCCGACTGGGCGGCCATTGCCTCCTGCGGACTGCCGGGCATCTTGAAGCCCTGGGCCGCCGCCTGAATGTCCTTGATCGCCGCCTCGATGATCTCGCGCTGCTTGGCCGCGAAAGCCGTGGCGCCCTCGGCGGCCGCCTTGCCGCTGGCGCTCAACGCCTCCAGATTCTTGCGATGATGGGCGATGATCTTGTCCATATCGACGCTCGGAATCTTCATGTCCTGCCCGAGCTTGGTGAACATCTCCAGGATCGACTGAGGCGTTTGAGTCATGGTCGCTTCTCCCGCTTGGCAATGCACCAAGGGCACCATCGCGCCCTGTCGATGCTCCACCCTTGAAAAACTAGGCGGGTGCGGCCAAGGTTTCAAGCGATCTTGAAGATGACCTCGATGGTATGGAGCAAAAGACCGGCAAGGCCGCCGATCAGCGTGCCATTCAGCCGGATATATTGCAGATCACGGCCGATATTGATTTCGATGAGCCGGATCAATTGTTGCATGTCCCACGACTTCACCTGCTCGGCGATGAACTGCGAGACGCCGCTCTTCTGGGCTTCGACAAAGGTTCCGAGCGCCACGACGAAACCCTGGTTGATTTCGGCGGCCATGCGCGGGTCGGTCGACAATTGCCGGCCAAGATCGGTGAGCAGGTTGCCGAGCTGTTTCTCGATCACCGATTGCGGCGACTGCAGATCGTTCTCGAGGAAGGTCGTGACGCTTTTCCACATGTCCTGAGCCAGGCCGCGCAGCTCCTTGCGGGTCAACAGGTCTTGTTTCAGCTTCTCCGCCTTCTCGGCATATTCCGGGCTGTCGCGCAGGTTCTCGATGAAGCTCAGGACGAAGCGGTCGAACTCGCCGCGCAGGGCATGGTCGGGATTGGCGCGGATGTCGTCGAGGAAAGACAAGGTCGATTTGATGATCTTGCGCAGGAGATAGGCGTCGGCCTTGAACAGGTTGAACAGCGACGGCAGCTCCTCGCGAATCTTGTCGCGGATGCCATCGAGCGCGGCCTGGTCGGCGAGCAGGTTCTTCAGCGCGCCGAGCAGTTCGTCGAGCAGCCGCTGATGGCGGCCGTCATCGGTGATCGAGGTCAGGATCTGGGCTGCCAGGGGGGCGACCTTGAGCCCACCGATCTGCTCCATCATGCGCGCCGACATGAACTCCTTGATGCCCGACTGATCCATGCCGGCGATGGCACGCGGCAGCAGCTTCAATGCGAAGCGCGCGAGGTTGCCGCTCTTCTCCGGGTCCGACAGCCAGTCGGCGATCAATCCGGCGAAATTGACCTCGCGCAGCTTGGCCTCGACCGGGCCGGGGGCCAGGAAATTCGCCTCGACGAATTCACCGAGGCTGTCGGCGATGCGGCCCTGGTTGTTCTGGATGATCGCGGTGTGCGGGATCGGCACGCCGACCGGATGTTTGAACAGAGCGACGATGGCGTACCAGTCGGCCAGCCCGCCGATCGTTGCAGCCTCGGCGAAGGCCGCGACGAAGCCCCAGGCCGGGTGGCGATGTTCCAGGAGCTTGGCGATCACCATCAGCGACACGCTGGCGCCGAGCAAGCTGGTCGCCACGACCTTGATGCGCCTGAGCGCGCCGAGCTTCTCGCGGTCGCGGGCGGTCATCTCGCCGCCGGCCGCCAGGCGTCGGGAAGTGGCGGCGCGGGGCGCCGCGTCCGGGAGAGCCATGACTACCTCCGGCTGAACCTGGGTTCCGACATAAGGCCGCGTCGGACGGTCGAAAAGGCCGCAATCGTCGCATCGCTGCTGCCGCAAGGTGCCAGATGTCGGCGGGCAGAGCCAGAAGATAGTCGATAAGATTTTGTATTATAACGGCTATTTTAAATTGTTGCAGAGCAGCAATTTTCTATGTTGCAATGCACAATAAGTTGTGCGATAAGGTCACCGTTCCCCGGGCCAATGATGGACGGGGCGAACCATAGCTCATGTGAGGATGGAGACGACGATGACCGACAAGACCTCGAAGGCCAAAGCCCAGACCGCCGAAACCACTGCTTTCGCTCCGGTTGCCCAGATCATGGAGACGCTCAAGAGCGCCCAGGAAAAGATCCAGGTTCCCGCTGCTGCCCGCGACTTCGTCAAGCGCAATGCCGAGACCGCCAAGGCGCGTGCGGCTGATGCCGAGAAGGGCGCGCTGAATGCCACCGCGACCGTCGAGAAGGCCTTGGTTGCCGTTGTCGGCGCCGGCGCTTCGGTGTCCCGCGGCGTGATCGACGCCACCATCGCCAATGTCAATCTGACGCTCGGCGGCATCCAGTCGCTGGCCGACGCTTCCTGCCCGACCGATGCCGCGCAGCGTTATGTCGCTTTCGTCCGCGAGTTCGGCCAGGCCAATATCGTTCGTGCCCAGGACGCCTTCAACACCGTTCGCCAGGCGGCGACCGATGGTGCCAAGGCGCTGCAGGCCGAGGCCGGCAAGCTGACGTCGTTCGGCAAGACGGCCTGACGTTCAGGCCGACCAGCTCTTCGCCTTAAGCGAAAGGCCCGCCATCCGGCGGGCCTTTTTTTGCGTTTCGGTTCGGCGCGCCGGCCGCGGTTGCGGCCGGAGCCTGCCGGCGGTCTCAGCAGCCGGCAAAGGCGGGCATGCGGGCTCGCGGGAAAGCCTGGTCCTGGCTCTTCTCCACCGCGAGCGGCGGCGAGGATCGAGCCTCGACCAGCAAGGTGCCGATGGCTTCGCCATGGCTGAAGGCGAAGGATGCGCCGAACTTGCGGGCCAGCGCCCGCATCGCCTGATTGTCGCTCGACGAGGTAATCCGGAGCCGGGTGAAACCTTCGCGGCGTGCGGCGCTGATCACCGCCTCGAACAACCGCGAAGCGATGCCCTGGCGGCGCAGCTGCGGCTCGACCGAAAAGGCGATGTCGGCCGGCTCGTCGCCTTGCGGCGGGTGCAGTTCGGCGGTGCCGCGGACATGCCCATCCTGATCGATGAGCGCGAAGACGCGGGTGACGCCGGCAAAGCAGCGTGCGGAATAACGTGCGATGAACGTATCGTCGGCGATCCCGTTGAAACGGTCTCTGCGCCCGTCCGGATCGAGCCGGACAAGGTGGTCGCGATGAAGCTGTTGCTCCAAGCCGGACAGTTCACGGATGGTGCCGAGCGCTGATGATGCTCGTGCCATTGCGGCGGTCTCCTCGTGGATCCTTGGAATCCCCGAGGGCGCTCACTTCCCTAGATGGCGTATATTGTGCGCTGCAACATACAAGTCAATGCGACCAGATGACCGCACCGGCATCGCTGCCATGCCAGTGCGGTCCTGCGGGCTCAACTTCCGGCCCAAACGTCCAGAACATAACGGTTTTCGCGGCCCATCCGGTCGATCCAGGCCTCGCCCTCCTCCAGCGATACGTCCTTTTCGTCGCAATAGATGCCGACCAACGTCCGCTTGACGTCGGGTTCCATGCGGCTGCCGTCGCCGCAGATGAAAATGACTGCGCCCGCCTCGATCATCGCCTTCAGCTTGTCGCGCTCGGCCTTGACCAGGTCCTGCACATAGGTGCGGCTGCCGTCATGGCGCGAGAAGGCGACATGCAGGTCGGCAATGCCGTCGCGCGCGAAGGCCTCCAGCTCGTCGCGATAGATGAAGTCCTGGTCGGGATGCCGGCAGCCGAAGAACAGCACTGCAGGCCCGATCGGCTGGCCCTGGGCCTTCAGCCGGGCGCGCTGCTGCAGAAAGCCGCGGAAGGGGGCAAGCCCGGTACCCGGACCGATCATGATGATCGGCTTCAATGGGTCGTCGGGCAGCCGGAAGCCTGCCTTGGTCTCCCTGATCATGGCATGGATCACCGCACCTTCGCCCAGGCGATCGAGGTGGTTCGAACAGATCCCCTCATAGGTGCCGCGGCCGGACCGTGCCGGCCCGGTGACCACGCCCACCGTGATGCTGCAACTGTCGGGCGCCACCAGCGGCGAGGACGAGATCGAATAATAGCGTGGCGCCATCAACGGCAGCATTTCGAGATAATCGCCGAAGCCGAGTTCGCAGGCCGGGAACTCCTCGAGCAGGTCGAGGATCGATTTGCGCTTGGCCCAGACCTCGCTCCGGTAGCCGCCCGGCTCGGTATCGCTTGCCAGCGCGGCGAGCTTCGGCTTGGTCATCGGACAGCGGGTGTGGTCGGCCATGGCCTGGACCTGCTTGCGGGTCGCGACCGCCTGCAGCTCGACCAGTTCGGTCAGGAGCTGGCGCACCGCCAGCGGCTCGTCGACCGGCAGTGCGCTGCGCCGGCCGGCATGGGTCCTGAGCCGGACGTAGGCGTTCGGCTCGAAGCCGAAATGCCGCTCGGCGCGCGCGACCAGCCCCTGGCCATTGACCGGAACGACGCTCAGGTGATCGCCCGGCCGATAGGTCGACCCCGTCGGCAAACCCACCTCGATATGCCGGGTGGAGCGATCCGATGGCGTGTTGCCGGTCCTGGTCTGCAGCTCGCGGCTGGCGGCGATGGTCATCGCCTGGGCGCCGGCTGCGGTCACGATCGGATTGGCGCCCGGGCGCGCCAGCGTCTCGACCAGGTAAAGCGGCTCGGCCGCCGGGCTGTCGGTGAAATCGACGCCGATATCGAGGGCTTCGCCAATGGCCGGGAACAGGCTCGAAAACCACGTCTGGAACTGGCCGTCGAGATCCTCGCGCGCGTCACCTTCGCCGCGATCGCGGATGCGGCGGGCGCCGAGCGCCGCCAGCCGTTCGTCGATCTGGCGTGGCACCGATTGATAGGTCGAGGCCCAGTCGCGGTTGCCGCAACCGAACACCGCATAGGTCACGCCGGCGAGCAGGGCAGGGTCGCTCGCCTCCGCCAGCCAGGCAGCGAAACGGGCGGCGTTGTCGGGCGGCCCGCCATTATAGGACGCACAGGCGATCACCACCGCGCCTTCGGTCGGCAGACGCCCGGCATAGGTGTCCATTTCGGCGAGATTGACGTCGAAACCGTTGATCTCGGCGGATTCGGCAATGGCCCGGGCGATCTCTTCGGTCGCGCCGAGATTGGAACCGTAGAGCACGGTGAGCGCGGTGCCGTGTTTCGGCCGGGCGGCGGTGGCCGCTGCCGGCGCCGTGGTGGCCGGCGCGCCGGCCGCCGGGATCGTCGTGCCCCGGGTCCGGCCCGGCCGTGGCTTCACCTTGATCTTGAAGCCATCGGGCTTGATCGACAGCGTCTCCTTGATCTTCAGCTGGTATTTGGTGTGATCGAACAGCTGGAAGCGCTGCAGCAGCATGCCGATCACCAGGACGGCTTCCTGCATGGCGAACTGGCGGCCGATGCAGGCGCGCTGGCCGTTGCCGAAGGGCTTGTAGGCATTGACCGGCCGCTCGGCTTCGGCCTCGCGCGAAAACTGGTCGGGATTGAAGGCTTCGGGATCGTCGCCCCAGACCGCGGGGTCGCGATGCAGCATCAGGGTGAGCGCGGTGACGAAGGTCCTGGACTTCAGCTTGTACTGACCGCCGACGACCTCGTCCTTGTAAGGGTAGAGGCCGAAGGCCGGCGCCGTCGGCCACAGGCGCAGCGCCTCCTTCAGGATCTGCGCGACATAGGTGAGCTGGTTCACCTGGGCGATCGTCGGCAGCACGCCGATATCGCTGCCGAGCACCCGGTCGACCTCGTCATAAGCCTTGGCCAGCACGTCGGGATGGTTCAGCAGGAAATAGAGGGTGAATGACAGGAGGCCCGACGTGGTCTCGTGGCCGGCGATCAGGAAGGTATTGATCTGGTAGCGGATATTCTCGTCCGACAGGCTCTCGCCGGTCTGCTTGTCGACGCCTGCCAGCATGTAGTTCAACAGGTCGTTCTGGTCGCCGCCCTGGCCGCCGCGCCGGCGCTCGCGGATGATGTCGTCGACCAGCTTGTTCATGAAGTCGACATCGGTCTTGAGCTGGCTGAGCCGTTTCCTCAGCAGCACGTTCTCGAACGGCAGGCCGCGCTGCATCATGCAGGTTTCGAGCGTGCGGGTCAGCGCGTCGATGAAGGGGTGGTAGTCGCGCCGGTAGAACGAGTTGAAGCGATAGTCGAAACCGCAGACGCCGATGGTGTCGAGTGCGAGAGCGGTCATGTCGTGGACGACGTCGACCTCGTCATCGGCGTTGAGGCGCTCCCATTTCAGCATCAGCTGGGAGGCGATATCGAGCATCATGGGCAGGTAATTGACCATGGCGCGCTGCGAGAAGGTCGGCAGCAGGATATTGTGCGCCTTGGCCCAGTTGGCCTCCTGGGTGTCGCCGGTGAACAGGCCGTCGCCGGCGATCGCGCGAATGCGCCTGAGCGATCCGCGCACCGCCTTGTCGAAACGCTTCTCGTCGCACAGCTCGTCGATCAGCGAAGCGCTGGAGGCGACCACCAGCGGCGTGCCCATCATGTCGAGCCAGAAGATCGGCCCGTTCTCGCGGGTCAATTGCATCAGGCTCTGCAGCGGCGTCTCGCTGGAGACGGTCAGCATGTTGCCGACGATCGGCTTCTTCGGCGGATGCGGGATCGGAGCCAGCGGATTCGCTGCGGCCATGGATGTTTCCCCTCATGTTTTCAAGCATTGAGGGGGCCGGCCGGCACTCTGTCAACCAGGATGACCAGGCTTGCAGCCAGGATGAGAAGGCTTGCAACCAAGATGAGGTGGCTTGATGTCGCCGGCTCGCAGATCGGCGCCGGCCGGCGGTTCAGCGAGACGAGACCGGCTGCGCCGGGCGACGCGGCGGCGGCGGCACGGTGGCCGCTGCGCGTGGCTCGTCACCCCAGCCGCCCGCCGGGGCTGCGACCCGGACGGCGCTCTCAGGCTCGGTCTTGGCGGCAAAGGTCTGCACCGCCAGGCGCGCCGCCACCATGGTCTGCGGGTCGAGGCGGTCAACCACCTCGTCGCGCTTCTTGGCGGCATCCTGATCGCCGCCAAGGGCCGCCAGCGCGAACCACTTGTAGCTTTCGGCAAGGCTCTGATCGACGCCGAGGCCGCGCGCATAGAGGATGCCGAGATTGAACTGGCTGTCGGCGACGCCATACTCGGCGGCGCGACGGAACCATTGAGCCGCCATCCGGTAATCCGGACGCTCGCTCAAGGCGCCTTGGGCGAACATGACAGCGAGGTTGTGCATGGCCTTGCCGTTGCCGGCTTCGGCGGCTTTCTCGTAGAGGCCGCGGGCACGGGGCAGGTCGCGGGTCACGCCCGTACCCTTTTCATAGAGGCTGCCGAGCCGGTACTGCGCCGGCGCCAGGCCGGCATCGGCCGCCCGCTGATACCAGCTCGCTGCTTCGGTGGCGCTGACCGGCGCGCCGCGGCCTTCGAGGTAACGCGTGCCGAGCTCGAAAGCCGCAGCCGGATTGCCGCCCTCGGCTGCTGCCCGCAGCGCCTGGGGAATCGTGACCTGGCGCTCGCCGGCGCGGCCGACGCTTTGCCAGCCGGCTGGTGAAACCGTCATGCCCGGCGGCACAATGCGTGGCGAGACGGCGACCGAGCCGGTCGTCGCCGGAGCGCCGTCGTCCTGGGGCGGCGTCGCGGCGGGCGTTGCCGGCTGAGCGCCGGCGGGTGACGCATCGCTGCCGGCGGGCGACAGCAGGGTCGGCGACAGGTCGCCCGGCGCGATCTGGCGCGGCTCGGGGCTTGCGACCGGTGCCTGTTCGCTGTCCGTCTTGCCCTGCGGCGCGACCGAGCTCGGGGCGGGTGTGCCGCCGCCGGTTTCGGGCGCCTTCGGGCGCAGGTTCGACAGCGTCGAGATCCCGGCGGCGACGACCAGGAGGGCCGCGGCGATGCCGATGATGATGGTGCGCCGATTGGCTGCAAGACGGGAGCCGGGGCCGGCCTGGTCGGTGTCGGCCGCCGTCTGGTCGATGACCGGATCGAAGGGCGTGGCGGCGGGGGCCGGCGGCGCGACGTTCGGTGCCACGTGGGCCGGCCGGATCCGGCTGCGGGCCGGTGCGGCAATCTCGGCCGGTTCGGCCTTGGGCCGGGTCACCGCGCCGCGCAGCTTGGCGAACAGCGACCGGGGCTTGTCGTCGGCCGGCAGCGGGCCGGACACGGTGGAGTCGGCGGCGGCCTGCGCAGCGCGGCGGGCGGCGGCGATGAAATCGGCCTTCGAGCCCCCCATCGGCGCAGCGCCGGGCGCGGGTGGCCGCAGACGCGGCGCGCCGGATCCGGGCTCGAGCGGCAGGTCGACGCCGGCCGCCGGGGCTTCGCTGCGCGGGGCTACCGGCAGGCGCGGCGCCTGGACGGCGGCAGCCGCCGCCGCCGGACGTGCGCCGGCGGCCGGGGGGGCAACCGCCGGACCGGGTTCGGGGGAGCGTTGCGCGGCGGCCGGCCTGGCGGCCGATGGTTCGGGCTCCGGCCTGGCGACCACAGGCGGAGCAGCGGCCGGCATGGCCGGCGCGCGGGCCGCCGGGTCGAGTTCGGAAATCCGTCGCACCACCCGTTCCAGGGTTTGATGGACGGCTTCGAGACTGCCGTGAGTGCGTTCCTCGCTGGCGGTCTGGGCGGTGCGCAGGTTTTCGATGTCGCTCTTCAGCGCATTGACCGCGGCGTCCGGCGTCCGCGCCGCCTTGCCCAGATCGGCGACCGCGCCACGGGCCGCGCGCTCGGCCGCGTCGATCGTCGAGGCGCGCATTTCCTCCATCTGAACGAACAGATCGGACAGGCCGCGCTCGATCGTGCCGAGCTGGGTGAAGCGGGCGTCGGACGCGTCGATCTTGGCCGCCAGCGCGAGAATGTGCTTCTCGAGCTCGCCCAGGACCTTCGGATCGCTGGTCCGGCTGTGGCTCTCCTCCAGCTTGTCGGCAAGGCGCCGGAGTGCCTCTTCGAGCTGCGGATTGGTCGCCGCGGCGACAGCCGGTCCAGGACGGCGCGAGGCCTTCTCGAGCCGGTTGGCGATCTCTTCGATACGGGCCTCGATGGCCGCGGTGACGGCTTCGGCATGGTTCTCGGTCGGTGCCGGTACGGCCTTTTCCAGCCGTTCGGTGAGCGTCGCGACCTGATCGGCGAGCGCCTCGACGGCTTCGCGCGTGGCGGCGCCCGCCACCAGCTCGCGAATCGACAGGATTTCATCGGTCAGGCGATCGAGATTGGCATCGCGGCCGCCACCACGCGCCTTGACCTGATCGAGCTTGAGCGAAATCGCCTTCAGTTCCTCGGCGATGCCCTCGGCCGGCGTCAGGCTGGTGACGGTCCGTTCGAATTCCGCGACGAGATGTTCGAGCGCCTCGGCAGGGATACCCTGGGCCCTGACGGTTGCGACCCGGTCCCCGAGGGCGTGGATCTCGGCTTCCAGCGTTTCGACCGCCCGGCGCGGTGCGAGATCATCGAGCCGCGCCGCAATCTGGGCGATATCGGCGCGCAGATCGGCCACGGCGAGATCGGTCTGCGCCGTTTCGCGGGCCGCCATTTCCTTGCGCATCGCTTCGATGCGGCCGGACAGCGCCTTCAGCTCGCGCTCCAGATTGTCGCCCTGCGGCTTGTTCACCGTGTCGATGCGCTGCGAGAGCTTCTGGATTTCCGCCGATATCGCGGCCCGATCGGGCCCGGCTTCGCGCAGCGGCGGATCCTTGAGGATCTGGTCCATGCGGCGGCCGAGCGAATCCAGCCGCTCGGCGAGCGGGCCGAGCCCCGGTTGAAGCGGCGCCTGGACATAGGCTTCGTCGTGGTCGCCGATTTCGGCAGGCGCAGGCGCAGGCGCCGCTTCGGGAGCATCGAGATCCAGCGCGCGCTGACGCGCGGCAATCTCGGCCACCGTTGCATCGAGATCCTGATCGAACAGTTTCGGCGGGGTCTGGACGGCGCGCTCGGCAGCGTGGCCGGCGGCGATGCCGGCATTCATGGCGCGGATCGAGCGGGCGATTTCGTCGAGCTGGGCCTGGGCCGACGGATCCGCGGCACGGGCGGCGAGGGGGGCTGCCGGTTCGGCCGGCGGTGGCGCCTCGCCGCGCGGCACGGACAGGTTGCGGGCAATCGCGAGCTGCTCGACCGCCTCGATGGCGGCGGCCGACCGGCGCTCGGAAATTTCGGCAAGCCGCGCCACGGCGTCGAGCGCGCGGACAATATCGGTGCTGTCGTCCCTGGCGAGCCGGGCGCGCGGGATGGCGGTGTCCGATTCGCGGCGATTGGCCGCATCGAGGCGTTCGGTGATGGTTTCGAGGCGCCGGGTGACGGCGGACATGCCCGGGACGGCGTCATCGGCATCGGCGGCCTGATCGACGATGACCGTGTTCAGCCACTCGCCAAGCGACATCCCCGAGCGCCGGGCAGCCTCCTTGGCCGCTTCCCGCGCATCGTGATCGACACCTTTGACACTCCATGGAACGGTGTGCCGCATAACGTTCCCACCCGCCTGGCGGTTGATCGGGCGTAATGTCCGGTCAAGCGGACCGCGTTACACCCAGGGTGGCCGTAGCAGGCGAATCTGCTTCGCCGGCACGGGACACTCCCAGCTGGCAATCTTGGCAATCATGGTAAAGGCCGGGTTAACATCGACAAATTTTTGTTAACTTTGGTTCCTGCTCGTTAACTGATAGAATCAGACACTGTGCGAACCGACCTTGCGATGGAGCTTGGATTCGGCCCTATCCTAACGGTAACTAACCTATCGGAAAGCGGTGCATTGCCCTTTGAGACGTCCATATCGGTTATGAGTGAGCCATCCCACCCGATCGTATCCCCTCGAGCCAGAGGACGGAGCAAAAAATGGAACGGAAGGCTTTGATGACACGCAACAACGACGACGACGTCTTCTGGATCGAAGACGACGCCGAAGCCGCCAAGAGCGGGCCGGCCGTCTACACGATCGGCGATCTCGCGCGTGAGTTCGACGTGACGTTGCGGGCCTTGCGCTTCTATGAAGACAAGGGCCTGCTGTCGCCTCGGCGCGAGGGTTTGACCCGGCTCTACAGCGCCACCGATCGTGTCCGCCTGCAGCTGATCTTGAAAGGCAAGCGGCTCGGCTTCACGCTGGCCGAGATCTCGGAGATGGTCGAGGCGCATGAGCGCCATGACGCCGGTGCAGATCAGCAGCTCAAGCTGTCGCGCGAGAAATGCCTCGAGCAGATCAGTCACCTGGAGCAGCAGAAGCGCGATATCGAGGATGCGATCGCTGAGTTGAAGCGCACCCACGAGACGCTGAACGCCATGATCGACCGCTCGAAGTGAGCGATTGTCCGTGGCGGCCGGTTTCGGCCCAGCCGCGGCCGAATTGACGACAAGCTCGATTACGAAAACCGTCGCGAGGAATGACCTCACGGCGGTTTTCGTGCATCTGGAGCCCGGCTTGCCGGCAGGCCGATGCGCCATTGCCGACTTGCAGCCATGCGCGCTTCCTGCGATGGCGTGCCGCCACCATCACGCCCAAGCATGAGGACCACGCCATGACGGTCGCATTGTCGCTGCCGAAGGACCGAATCAAGATCCTTCTGCTGGAGGGCATTTCCGATAC
This sequence comes from Phreatobacter stygius, assembly GCF_005144885.1. NCBI lineage: Bacteria > Pseudomonadati > Pseudomonadota > Alphaproteobacteria > Hyphomicrobiales > Phreatobacteraceae > Phreatobacter > Phreatobacter stygius. The sequence continues at coordinate 1,243,143 of NZ_CP039690.1, read as the reverse complement.
CGCGGTCGGTCTCCTGGAGAATGCCGGCTACAGCAACATCCAGCGCCTGCCGAAGGCGCTCGACGGCGCGGCCCTGGCGAAAGCCGTCCGCGGCGTGCATCTGCTCGGCATACGCTCGCGTTCGCAGATCACCCCGGAGATCCTCGCCGCCGCCGACCGGCTGATCGCGATCGGCTGTTTTTCGGTCGGCACCAATCAGGTCGACCTGGTCGCGGCGAATCGCGCCGGCGTGCCGGTGTTCAACGCGCCGTTCTCCAACACCCGCAGCGTCGCCGAACTGACGATCGCCGAAATCGTCATGCTGTTCCGCCGCATCTTTCCAAAATCGGTCAAGGCCCATGCGGGCGGCTGGGACAAGTCGGCGGTGGCGAGCTATGAAATCCGCGGCAAGACGCTGGGCATTGTCGGCTACGGCAATATCGGCTCGCAGCTCGCCATGCTGGCCGAGGCCATGGGCATGCGGGTGATCTATTTCGACCAGACCGACAAGCTGCGCCACGGCAATGTCGAGCCGGCGGCCGACCTGAAGGATCTGATGGCGCGCGCCGACGTGGTGTCGCTGCACCTGCCGGAGACACCCGGCACGCAAGGGCTGATCGGCAAGGCCGAGATCGCCGCCATGAAGAAGGGCGCCTATCTGATCAACAATGCCCGTGGCACGATTCTCGACCTGCAAGCGCTCGCCAAGGCATTGAAGAGCGGTCATCTCGGCGGTGCCGCGGTCGATGTCTTCCCGGTCGAACCGTCATCCAATGCCGACCAGTTCGCGTCGCCCCTGCAGGGCCTCGACAATGTCATCCTGACCCCGCATGTCGGCGGCTCGACGGAAGAGGCGCAGGAGCGCATCGGCGCGGAAGTGGCACGCAAATTCGTCGACTATTCGGACGTCGGCTCAACCTGGGGGGCGGTCAATTTCCCCCAGGTGCAATTGCCGGTGGGGCCGGCCGGCACACGCTTCATCCAGGTGCAGCGCAACCTGCCGGGCGAGCTGCGTCGCCTGAACGACGTGTTCGCGGCGCGCGAGATCAATATCGCCGCCCAGTATTATCAGACCGACGGTGATGTCGGTTACGTCGTGCTCGATGCCGACGGCAGTGTCGACGACGCCGACGGCGTGCTCGACGAGATCCGCCAACTGTCCGGCACGATCCGCTGCCGGCTGCTCTACAGCCGGTCGTGACCGGCGCTTGACGGCACCATCTCTGCCGCACGGCGTCATCAGCGCTCGGCGGCACCATCTCTACCGCATGCCGTCATCGGTGCTTGACGGTACCATCTCTGCTGCGCGATGCCATCGGCGCTTGACGGCACCGGCGAAAAACCGCGATCAAACCCTGAAGGTTTGAATTCGCAGGGGTTTCGTGATGACGGTGAAGATCGACGGCGTGAAGCTGAAGGGCGATCAGGTGGTGCGCGTGGCGCGCGCCGCTGCGTCGGGCCGGTTCGAGAAGGCGGCGCTGCATCCAGCCGCCCGCGACAAGATCGCCGCAACACGTGCCTATATCGACAAGCATTGGATGGCCGACGACGTGCCGCTGATGTACGGCTTCAATACCGGCGTCGGCCTGTTCAAGGATCAGCGCGTGCTGATCGCCGAGATGATCCCCTACCAGACCAAGACGGTCTATGCCCATGCGACAGGCATCGGCCAGCCCTTCGCCGAGGATGTGACGCGCGCCACCATGCTGCTGCGCGCCAATGCCTTCGCCTCGAATTTTTCCGGTCCGCAGGTCGAGCTGGTCGAGCGTCTGATCGGCTTCCTCAATGCCGGGCTGCACCCGGTGATCCCGGAAAAGGGCTCGGTCGGCGCCTCCGGCGACCTTGCGCCGCTCGCCCATATGGCCGGTGCGGTCTGCGGCTTTCCCGAGGCCGAGATCGTCTACAAAGGCAAACGCATGGCGGCGCGCGCGGCGATCGCCAAGGCCGGGCTCTCGCCGGACTTTCCGATGGGCGCCAAGGATGCATCCGCGCTGATCAACGGCTCGACCGTGTCGCTGGCGCTCGGCGTGTTGGCGAGCCATGACGCCCGACGCCTCCTGAAAGCCGTCGACGTGGCCCTGGCGCTGTCGCTCGAAGCCATGCGCGGCGAGCTCGCGGCGTTCGATCCGAGGGTCCACGCCGCCCGTCCGCATGAAGGCCAGGCGCGTGTCGCGCGCAACGTGCTGCGCCTGACCGAGGGCACCAAGCGCTGCTCGCAGGCGGCGCGCGATGTGGTGTTTCCCGACGAGGCGCGGACGCCCGGCGCGCCGGCTTCGCCGCGGGTCCAGGACGTCTATTCGCTGCGCTGCGCGCCGCAGGTCCACGGCCCGGCGCGTCAGGCCATTGCCTATGTCGATGGCATTCTGGGCACCGAGATCAATTCGGCGACCGACAATCCGCTGATCTTCGATGACGCCAAGGGCGGTTACGTCTCGATTTCCGGCGGTCATTTCCACGGCCAGTATGTTGCCCAGGCGATGGATGTCCTGGCCATCGCGGTGGCCGACCTCTCCTCGATCTCCGAGCGCCGGCTCGCCCGGCTGGTCGACCCGACGATGAGTTATGGCCTGCCGCGCAACCTGCTCGCCGGCAAGCGCGGCCTCAATACCGGCTTTGCCACAGTCCAGTGCTCGATGTCGGCCTTGGTCATGGAAAACCGCCATCTCGCGGCGCCCGGCTCGGTCGACAGCATTCCGGGTAAGTCGAATGCCGAGGACCACGTGTCGAATTCCACCTGGTGCGGGCGCAAGGCGCGGACCGTGGTGGAGAATGCCGAGCAGATCATCGCCGGCGAGATCCTGATGGCCTGCCAGGCCCTGTCGCTGGTCGAACCGGTGGCCAAGGGCTATCCGCTCGGCAAGGGCACGTCGGCTGCGCTCGCCGCGGTACGCGCGGTGATCCAGCCGGCGCTCGACGGTGACCGCTGGTATGCGACCGAGATCGGCCAGGCGCTCGACCTGGTGCGCTCCGGTGCGGTGGTCGATGCGGTCGAACAGGCGATCGGCATCCTGGAATAGGCCTGGGCAACGGGGCCGGCATCGCCTCACCGGATCTTGTCGCGGGATCTTGGCCCCGGATCTTGGCCCCGGACTTGCCTGACGAGGACGGTCCGTCGCTGCCGACGAAGGAGATCCGTCATGCCCTTGCCCGATATCGCACCCGAGGAAGCCGAACGCATGATCGACGCGTTGGCGCCGGTGCTCGGCCTTGCGATCGCCGCGGAATTCCGTCCCGGCGTGATCGCCAACCTGCAGGTCGCGATCCGCCTGGCACGGGCTCTTGATGCGGTCGATCTCGTCGATCACGATGAGCCGGCGCCGGTCTTCGAGGCCTGACATGACAAGCGATGTCACTAGCCTGACGGCCACCGACATTTCGGCCGGCATCCGCGACGGCCGCTTCACGGCGCGGGCCGTGACCGAGGCCCATCTCGCCCGTATCGCGACGCACGATGCGGCGCTCGGCGCCTTCACGGCGGTCACCCGCGACCGGGCGCTGGCCGAGGCCGATGCGGTCGACCAGGCCAGAGCGAAAGGCCTGCCGCTCGGGCCGCTTGCCGGCGTGCCCTTCGCGGTGAAGAACCTCTATGACATCAAGGGCATTGCCACGCTTGCCGGCTCCAGAATCAACCGCGACCATGCGCCGGCGACGCGCGACGCGGCGCTGATCTCCCGGCTCAACGCCGGCGGCGGCGTGCTGCTCGGTGCGCTCAACATGGGCGAATATGCCTATGATTTCACCGGTGAGAACGCCCATGACGGGCCCTCGCGCAATCCCCATGATCTCCGCCGCATGTCCGGCGGTTCGTCCGGCGGCTCGGGCACGGCGGCGGCGGCCGGTCTTGCACCGGTGACGCTCGGATCCGACACCAATGGCTCGATCCGGGTGCCGGCTTCGCTCTGTGGTCTGTTCGGCCTGAAGCCGACCTATGGGCGCCTGTCCAAGGCCGGCACCTTTCCGTTCGTCGCAAGCTTCGATCATCTCGGTCCCCTGGCCCGGTCGACCGCCGATTGCGCGGCCTTCTACGATGCCATGGCTGGCCATGACCCCGACGACCCGGTGTGCCGGGACCATCAGGCCGAAGCGCTCGTGCCCATGCTCGGTCGTGGCATCGGGCAGCTTCGGATCGCGCGGGCCGCCGGCTATTTCGATCGGTACGCCGACCGTCAGGCGCTCGCCGCGACCGAACGGGTGGCGCGCGTTCTCGGCGCCGCGCCGGGGCTGGAGATCCCTGACGTCGCGGAGGCACGGGCGGCAGCCTATGTGATCACCAATTCCGAGGGCGGCAGCTTTCATCTCGACCGCCTGAAGACCCGGCCGCGGGATTTCGATCCTGAGACCCGCGATCGCTTCATTGCCGGAGCGCTGCTGCCCGCGGCTTATGTCAACAAGGCCCAGCGTGTCCGCGGCCGCTATCGCGCGGCGATGCTCAGGCTGTTCCAGGACATCGACGTCATCATCGCGCCGGCAACCCCGACACAGGCACCGTCGCTCGGCCAGAAGACCTTCGAACTCGGCGGTGCGACCTTGCCGGTGCGGGCCTCGCTCGGCCTGTTCACCCAGCCGTTCTCGTTCATTGGCCTGCCGGTCATGTCGGTGCCGGTCTGGCTCGATGGCGAAACGCTGCCGATCGGCGTCCAGGTGATTGCCGCGCCCTGGCGCGAAGATATCGTGGTGCGTGTCTCCGCCGCCCTTGAACGGGACGGCGTGGTCGCGTCGAAAGTCGCAAGCCTGAAGGAGCCGGCATGATCATCAACGACCCCGAGGTCCATGCCGAGGTCTCGGCGGTGTTCGCCGCATATGAGCGGGCATTGACCCAAAATGATGTGGCGACCCTCGACGCCTTGTTCTGGGTGAGCCCGCATACCGTGCGTTATGGCATCACCGAAAACCTCCATGGTTTCGACGAGATCGCGGCGTTCCGGGCGGGACGCTCGCCGGTTGGGCTGGAACGGAGCCTCGAGCGCACCGTCATCACCACCTATGGCCGGGACATGGCGACCGCCGCGACGCTGTTCAGGCGCGACAGCATGGCCGGCAAGATCGGCAGGCAAATGCAGACCTGGATGCGCACGCCCGACGGCTGGCGGGTGGTGGCGGCCCATGTCAGCGCGATACCCGAGGCCTAGGGAACCTCGCCCTCGGCCATCAGCCGGTCGATGCTCTCGATCACCGGCATCAGATTGGCGACGGTGTCGATGACGACATGGGCGCCGGCGGCCTCGAGCTTTTCGCGCGCCGGCGTCAGCACGCGTTCCCGCTCCTTCGGCGTCAGCACGGTCCATTCGGCGAGCGACAGGCCGGTTTCATTGCCGGAGGCCGCGATTCCGACCGTCCAGGTGCCGGCGGCGAGGCCTTCTTCGATGCCGGGCACGGTATCATCGACCTTGACCACGGCCCCCGGCGGATAGACGCCGAGATCGGCAAAGCAGCGATACATCATCAGCGGGCTCGGCCGTCCCTCGGCCAGATCGTCGGCGCAGACCAGATTGTCGGGGGCATAACCCTGGGCGGCCGCGAGCGGCAGGATCGGCGCCATGACCTCGCGGGTGTAACCGGTGGTCGAGCCGATCTTCAGGCCACGCGCCCTGAGCGCCTCGACGATCTTGGCCGCGCCCGGAACCAGCTCGGCGAAGTCGGCGACGGCCTTGATGTTCAGCGGCACGAAGATTTCATAGACGCGGTCGATGTCGGCTTTGGTCGGCGTCTGGCCATGAGCCTTCGCCCAGGCGCTGACGATCCGCGGCAGCGCCATCAGTTCGGCAATGTGGTCGCGCTTCGGCTTGCCCATCGGTCCGCGCGCTTCGGCGGCCGTCAGCGGCACGCCGAAATGGCCGAAGGCCTCGACGAAGACGCGCATCGGCGCGCGCGAGCCGAAATCGATGACCGTGCCGGCCCAGTCGAAAACCACGGCTTTCAGCGGCATTCCACCAACCCTTCCATGCGGGATGGGCGCGAGCCTAGACGGTCCTGATCGCCTGTCCAGTTGGGGCAGCGCCGAATTCATCGGCGCCCACGCGGCAGGCCTGCGATCAGATCAATGGCCGGAGCAGAAGTTGCAGGCCAAGCAGCAGAAGGCAGATCAGGAACCAGCGGCGGAACGTGGCGGGGCTGACGCGGCGGCGAACCCATTGCCCCAATCCCATGCCGGCAAGAGCCGGCGCAACCGCGAGCACGGACGCGCCGATGCTGTCGAACCGAAACGCGCCGCCGCCGGCCAGGCCGATCGCCAGTGCAATGGTCGAAACGGTGAATGACAGGCCGAGCGCCTGAATGAGGTCTTCCTTGCCGAGGCCGAGCGCCTGCAGATAGGGCACCGCCGGAATGACGAAGACGCCGGTGCCGCCGGTGACGACGCCGGTGGCGAGACCAATGAACGGCGACAGGCGCGGTTCCAGCCGCGCCGGTACCGTCAATTGCCACGCCATCAGGCTCATCCCGGCATAGATCATCAAGGCTGCCCCGAGTGCCGGGGTCGTCCAGCCGCCGCTGTCATTGGTCAACAGCCAGGATCCGGCAATGGTGCCAGCGGTGATGCCCGCCATCATCAGCCAGAGGCGCGACGACAGTGCTGCAAAGCTCGGCCCGGCGAGCAATTGCCAGACATTGGTGACGAAGGATGGCACGATCAGCAGGGATGCCGCGCCAACCGGCGGCATGACGGTGGCCAGAACGCCCATGGCCACCGTCGGCAGACCCATGCCGGTCACGCCCTTGACGATACCGGCAAGGAAAAAGGTCAGGGCAATGGTCAGGACTTGGGAAGCGGAAAAGTCGAACATGCCGCCATTGGGCCGGAACGGCCGGCCGGCACAATGCGCAAGGTCCGCATTCAGCCTTAGGCTGGGCCTAAGGCTGAGCCGGTGATAATGTTGCCGCCATGCGGTTCGACCTGATCGATCTTCGCCTGTTCTTCCTGGTTGTCGAGACCGGCAGCATCACGCAAGGGGCGGCCCGGGCGAACATGGCGCTGCCGTCGGCCAGCGCGCGGCTGCGCGGCATGGAAGCGGCGATCGGACTGCCCTTGCTCGAGCGCGGCCGCCGGGGCGTCCGGCCGACGCCTGCGGGCGACGCGCTGATGCACCATGCCCGTATCGTGCTGCGCCAGATGGAACGGATGCGCGGCGAGCTCGGCGAATATTCCAAGGGCCTGAAGGCGCATATCCGCCTGCTCGCCAATACCGCGGCGATGACCGAGTTTCTGCCCCAGGCGCTGGCGCCCTATCTGGCGCGCCACCCCAATGTCGACATCGACCTGAAGGAGCGGCTCAGCAGCGATATCGTCAAGGCGGTCGCGGGTGGTTTCGCCGAGATCGGCATCATTTCCGATGCCGTCGATCATGGTGCCTTGCAGCTTCTGCCCTTCGCCATCGACCGGCTGGTGCTGGTGGTGCCGCGCGACCACCCGCTGGCGCGCGAACCGCGTGTCGCGTTTCAGGATGTCGTCGGGCAGGACTTTGTCGGGCTGAGCGCCGGCAGCGCCCTGCAGGATTATCTCGGCGAGCATGCGGCCCGGGCCGGACAGCCGCTGTCGTTCCGTGTCCGCATGCGCACTTTCGAGGGCGTCTGCCGGATGGTCGAACATGGTGTCGGCCTTGGCATCGTGCCGGAAACGGCCGCGAAAAAGTGCCGGAGATCCATGGCGATCCGGGCGGTCCGGCTGACCGATGGCTGGGCCACGCGGCGTCTCTCGCTGTGCATGCGCGAGCTCGATCAATTGCCGTTGCATGCGCGCGATCTGGTCGGCCACTTGGCCGGCCACTTGGCGGCCGGCGGCACGGCGCATTCGTGAGCGACGCTCAATCGGTGAACACGACGGTCTTGCGGCCATTGAGGATCACCCGGTCGCGCAGATGGTGGCGAAGCGCGCGGGCCAGCACGCGCCGCTCGATGTCGCGCCCCTTGCGCACCAGATCATCAGGCGTGTCGCGATGGGTAATGCGCTCGACGTCCTGCTCGATGATCGGACCCTCGTCGAGGTCGCCGGTGACATAATGCGCGGTCGCGCCGATCAGCTTCACCCCGCGGATCTGCGCCTGGTGATAAGGCTTGGCTCCCTTGAAGCCGGGCAGGAAGGAATGATGGATGTTGATGCAGCGCCCAGCGAGCCTGGTCGCGAGATCGTCGGACAGCACCTGCATGTAGCGGGCGAGCACCACCAGTTCCGTCCGCGTGTCCTGGACGAGCCGCCAGAGCTTTTCCTCCTGCTCGGCCTTGGTCTCCCTGCTGACCGGCAGATAGTGGAACGGCGCATCACCAAAATCGATCCTGGCGTAGTTTTCCCGCGGGTAATTGGCGACCACGGCGGTGATCGTCATCGGCAGTTCGCCCAGGCGTTGCCGGTAGAGGATGTCGGTCAGGCAATGATCGAATTTCGATACCAGCAGCATCACGCGCCGCTTCTCGTCGCGATCGCGCATGGTCCAGGCCATGGCGAAACGTTCGGCGATCGGCACGAAGCCCGGCTTGACCCCGGCGAGCTGCGGATCAGGATCCGCGAGATTGAAGACGACACGCATGAAGAAATGTCCGGTTTCGCCGTCGTCGAACTGCTGCGCATCGAGGATGTTGCCGCCGGCCCGGAACAGATAGCTCGAGACCGCCGCGACGATGCCGGGGCGATCGGGGCAGGACAATGTCAGGACGAAAGACCGGTCGGTCGAGAGGGCCATGGCCTAGATGCCACCTTTCGAGTGATATTATGTGAGTTAATGTTGCATGATGAACTCTTGTGGTCCAGCTGAAGTTTCTCCGGCAGCACTTCTTTGTGCGACAGGGCCAATCCGCGCCTGGATCGGCTGGCCAGCAGCATGGGTCTGCGGCGAATGCCACAGCTTGCAACATAGATGCGGTTGCGCCACTCTCGCGCCATGACAGCCGCTGCCACACCACAGGCGCGATCGCTGGCGCCCCGTCGCCATGCCGAGATCCTCAGGCGCATTGCCGCTGATGGATCGGTCGGGGTCAGCGAACTCGCGGATTTTTTCGACGTGTCGCGCGAGACCATTCGGCGCGACCTGAAACTGCTCGCCGATCGCGGCCGTGTCGATATCGTCCATGGCGGTGCCGAAGGGCGCCAGGCGAGCGAGCCGGCGCTCGACCGGCGCGCCAGCGAGAACGCCGAGGGCAAATCCGCCATCGCCCACACGGCAGCCGGGCTGGTGGAGGACGGCATGGTGGTCCTGCTGGATTCCGGCACGACGACCTTGGCCCTGGCCCATGCCCTTGTCGATAAACGCGGATTGACCATCTGCACCGGCAGTCTCGCCATTGCGCTGCTGCTCTGCCGCGCGCCGGAGGCACGGATCCATATGCTCGGCGGCGAAATCGATCCCCGCGAGGAAGCGACCACCGGGATCGATGCGATCGAGGCGATCAGCCGCTTTCGTGTCGACGTCGCTTTCATTGGCGGCGGCGGTCTGTCGCCGGACGGTGAAATCACCGACTACAGCCGTGCCGGTGCCGAACAACGGGCGCATATGATCGCGGCGGCGAGCCGCGCCTTCTTTCTCGTCGACCAGACGAAATTCGGCCGGCTGACGCCGATCCGCATTCCGCATTTCCAGACCGCATCCGGGGTCATCGTCGATGCGCCGCCACCACTGTCGATCATCGAGCATCTGGCCAGGAAGGGCCTCAGGCTGATCGTCGCCGGTGAAACCTGATGTGATTATTTGTTGCGTTATGTAGCTATTGTTTCATCGTGTGTTATGATCCGCGCAGATTGGCAACCGCGGACACCCTCTCATGGCCGAGAATTTCCCCACCCAGGCGCGCGTCGTCATCATCGGCGGCGGCATCGTCGGAACGTCGGTCGCCTATCATCTGGCGAAGCTCGGCTGGAGCGATGTCGTTCTGCTCGAGCAGGGCGCGCTGTCCTGCGGCACGACCTGGCATGCGGCCGGGCTGGTCGGCCAGTTGCGCGCTCACCCCAACATGACGCGGCTGATCCGCTATTCCACCGAGCTCTACGCCTCGCTCGAAGCCGAAACCGGGCTTGCCACCGGCTGGCTGCAGTCAGGCTCGATCACGGTTGCGCGCACCAAGGAGCGCATGACCCAGTTGAAGCGCACGGCCTCGGCGGCGCGCGCGCAGAATGTCGCCATCGAGGTGCTGACGCCGCAACAAGCCGGCGACAAATATCCGATCATGCGCACCGACGATCTGGTCGGCGCGGTCTGGTTGCCGGGGGACGGCAAGGCCAATCCGAGCGACATCACGCAATCGCTGGCACGCGGCGCGCGGCTCGGCGGGGCGCGGATTGTCGAGAAGACGCGGGTCACCGGCATCAAGGTCGAAAGAGGCGTGGTGACCTCGGTCGAGACCGATCGCGGCAACATTGCCTGCGACATGATCGCCATTTGCGCCGGCCAATGGTCGCGCATGGTCGGCGAGATGTGCGGCGTGACCATTCCGCTGCATTCGGCCGAGCATATGTATGTGGTGACCGGCAAGATCGACGGCGTGACGCCGGCGCTGCCGGTGATGCGCGATCCCGACGGCTATACCTATTTCAAGGAAGAGGTTGGCGGTCTGGTCGTCGGCGGTTTCGAGCCGAACGCCAAGCCCTGGGGTATGAGCGGCATTCCCTACCCCTTCGAATTCCAATTGCTGCCGGACGATTGGGACCAGTTCGAGATCCTGATGCAGAATGCGCTGGAGCGCATTCCGGCGCTGGAAACCGCCGAGATCAAGACCTTTCTCAACGGGCCCGAGAGTTTCACCGCCGACAACAACTTCATTCTCGGCGAAGCGCCGGAGGTGAAGAATGTCTTCGTCGCCGCAGGCTTCAATTCGATGGGCATCGCGTCCGGCGGCGGTGCCGGTCGCGCGCTGGCGGAATGGATGGTCGGCGGCGAGCCGTCGCTCGATCTCTGGCCGGTCGATATCCGGCGCTTCGCCCGCTTCAACAACAACGGCGCCTGGCTGAAGGATCGCGTCACCGAGGTGCTCGGCCTGCATTACGCCATGCCCTGGCCGAACCGCGAGCTCGACAGCGCCCGGCCATTCCGCCGTTCGCCGCTCTATGACCGGCTCGCCGCCAAGGGCGCCGTGTTCGGCTCCAAAATGGGATGGGAACGGCCGAATTTCTTCGCGGCGCAAGGTGTGGATCGCAAGATCGACTATTCCTTCGGCCGGCAAAGCTGGTTCGACACGGTCGGCGCCGAACATCGGGCGGTGCGCGAGGGCGTGGCGCTGTTCGACATGACGTCCTTCGCGAAGTTCATGATGCAGGGGCTGGACGCCGAAGCGACCTTGCAATGGCTCGGTGCCAACGATGTCGCCGTGCCGGTCGGCCAGACCGTCTATACGCCGCTACTCAACAGCCGCGGCGGCTTTGAGAGCGACCTGACCGTCGCGCGTCTGGCCGAAGACAAGTTCCTGATCCTGACCGGCACCGCTCAGGCGACCCGCGACGCCCATTGGATCAAGCGCAACATCCCGCCGGGCGCCCGGGCGGTACTGACCGATGTGACATCGGCCTATGCGGTGATCGGCGTCATGGGTCCAAGATCGCGCGCCTTGCTGGAGCGCGTGACGACCGCCGCGCTCGACAATGCGGCCTTCCCGTTCGGCGCCATCAGGGAGATCGGCATCGGCTACGCGACGGTGCTTGCGGCGCGGCGCAGCTATATGGGGGAGCTTGGCTGGGAGCTCTACGTTCCAACCGAATTTGCCGCGACCGTCTATGAGACCTTGACCGCGGCGGGTGCGGATCTCGGGCTCCGTGACGCCGGCTATTATGCGATCAACGCGTTGCGCATCGAGAAGGGTTATCGCGCCTGGGGCGCCGAATTGACGCCCGACGATACGCCCTGGCAGGCCGGCATGGGTTTCGCCGTGAAACTCGACAAGGGCGTCGATTTCATTGGCCGTGACGCGCTGATCGCGGCGAAGCGCGAACCCTTGAGAAAACGCCTTGTGTCGTTCCTGGCGACCGCGCCGGATACGCCGATCGCCTGGGGCGGCGAACTCATCGTCGCCGGCGGCGAGCCGGTGGGTGAAGTCACCTCGACGGCCTATGGTTATTCGACCGGCGGCATCGTGGGTCTCGGCTGGCTGCGCTCGCAAGACCAGGCCATTGACGACGGCTGGCTGTCACGACGCCAGTTTGCCGTCGACATTGCCGGCGTGACCGTGCCGGTGGATTGCGCGCTGAGGCCGTTCTATGACCCCAAGAGCGACCGCATGCGGCTGTGAGGAGCGCTCGTGAGCCGCGCTGGGCCGGGCGGGCATGAGGACTTGACGGAGCCTGCCCTGGAGGCTTCCCTCGGCAGCGATTTTCCCACGCTTGTGATCAAGGGGCCTGTCCCATGAGCGACGGTACCGCCTCGCTGTCCGTTTCGGGCGCCATCGCAACCCTGACGATCGATCACGGTGCCAGGCGCAACGCGCTGTCGCTGCCGGTGCGCATTGCGTTGCGCGCCGGCCTGGTGGCGGCGCAGGCCGATCCCGACATTCGCGCCATCATCCTGACCGGCGCCGGCGGGCATTTTTCGGCGGGCGGCGACATCTCGAGCATGTCGGACACGACGCCGTGGAGCCTGCGCCAGCGGCTGGCGATCGTGCAGGATTGCGTCCGGCTGATCATCAGGGGACCGCAGCCGGTGATTGCGGCGGTCGAGGGCAATGCCGCCGGCGGCGGCCTGGCACTGGCGGCGGCCTGCGACCTGGTGGTCGCCGGCGAGAGCGCCCAGTTCTCGGCTTCGTTCCCGAAGATCGGGCTGATGCCCGATATGGGCCTTGCCTATACGCTGCCGCGGCGGATCGGCGGTGGCGCGGCCAGGCGGATCATGCTGACGGCGGCAAGTCTCGGCGCCGGCGAGGCGCTGCGCCTCGGCCTTGCCGATGAGGTCACGCCGAATGGCGGGGCGCTCGAGCGCGCCCTGGCTCTGGCGGCCGGGATCGCGGCGCTGGCGCCGACCGCGGTCGCCTCGACCAAACGTGTGCTGGCCGCGCCCGTCACCGATCTCGACACGGCGCTCGAAATGGAAGCGCAGGCTCAAGGACTTCTGTTCGCAACCGACGATTTCCGCGAGGGCATCGCGGCCTTTCTGGCCAAGCGCAAGCCCGAGTTCAGGAACCGCTAGAGCCCTGCCAAGAGCGGGCAGGGGATCCGCCGCTTGGATCGTTTACAGCGTCTTCTCCCATGCTAGCGTTCGCTCCAACGTCCGGGCCAACCGGAGGCAGCGCCATCAGCTCAGCATCAGAGGACACGCCATGCCGTCATTCGCCGAAGCCCGCTCCACCCAATCCTGGCGCCTCAACGCCATCTGCGAGGCGCTGGTCGCCGAAACCGAGCCGCTGCCAGTTCCGGTTGGGCGCGAGGTGCTGGTCCGGGTCAGCCATTGCGGCGTCTGCCATTCCGACCTGCACATTCGGGAGGGCACCTACAATCTCGGGGCCGGGCGGACGCTCGACCTGACCCAGCGCGGCATTGCCCCACCGCTGACCCTCGGCCACGAGATTCTCGGCACGGTCGAGGCGGTCGGTCCTGACGTCACCGACGTGAAACCCGGCATGCGCCGGCTGGTGCATCCCTGGATCGGCTGCGGCCAATGTGCGCTCTGCCGGTCGGGCGATGAGAACCTGTGCGCCGCACCGAGGTTTCACGGCGTCCAGGCACGCGGCGGCTTTGCCCGGCACGTGCTGGTGCCCGACGCGACATTCCTGGTCGATGTCGAGGGCATCGATCCGGCGGTCGCCGCCACCTATGCCTGTTCGGGCGTCACCGTGCACAGCGCGATCAAGAAGATCCAGCCGCATCGCGCCGGCGAGAAGATCGCGGTGTTCGGCTGCGGCGGGCTCGGCCAGATGGCACTGCAGCTATTGAAGGCGCTCGGCTTCGGGCCGGTCATCGCCATCGATCCCTCGCCGGACAAGCGCGCCGCGGCCGAGAAGATCGGCGTCGCGGCGACGCTTGATCCCTTTGCGCCGGATGCCGCCAAGCAGCTCGCGGCTTTCGGTGCCGGCGCGCTTGCCTCGGCGCTCGATTTCGTCGGCAGCGAAGAGACCAGCACGCTCGGCATCAACGCTGTGCGCAAGGGCGGCACCTATGTGATCGTCGGGCTCTATGGCGGCGAGCTGCGCTATCCGTTGCCCTATCTGCCGATGCGCGCCGTGACCATTCGCGGTTCCTATGTCGGCTCGCTCAACGACCTCAAGGAGTTCGTCGCGCTGGCGCGACGTGTCGGCCTGCCGCCGGTGGCGATCGAACGCCGGCCTATGGCTGAAGTGAATGGTGCCTTGACGGACCTGGCCGCCGGCCGGGTCGCCGGCCGCATCGTGCTCGAGGCGGAACCGGCGGCATGACGGCGCCTCGCGTCGACGGCATCGATGCCGTCCTGTCACCGCACTCGATCGCCATTGTCGGCGCCTCGGTCGATCCCGCCCGCATTGGCGGGCGGCCGATCCGCTATTACAAGCAGACCGGCTTCGCCGGCGCGCTTTATCCGATCAATCCGAACCGCTCGGAGATCCAGGGACTGAAGGCCTATGCGTCGCTGGCCGACGTTCCAGACGGCCTCGATTGCGTCGTGGTGGCGGTGCCGCCAGAACTCGCCTTGCCGACAATCGAACAGGCGGCCGCCAAGGGGGCCCGGGGCGCCGTCGTCTTCACCGCGAACTATGCCGAAGCCGGCCCGGAGGGTGTGCTGCGCCAGCAGGAACTGGTTGCGGCGGCGCGGGCCAAGGGCATGCGCCTGCTCGGGCCCAATTGCCTCGGTGTCTACAACGCCTCGTCAGGCCATGCCGCGACCTTCGGCTCGTTCCTCGAGGGTGAGCGGGCGCCCGACGCGCCGATTGGCATCATCGGCCAGTCCGGCGCCTATGCGAGCTATATCTATGTGCTGCTGAAGAAGCGCGGGCTCGGCGCGGCGCGTTGGCTCGCCACCGGCAACGAGGCCGACATCACGGTCGCCGACGCGATCGGCCACATGGCCGGGGACGACGGCGTCAAGGTGATCGCGGCCTATGTCGAAGGCGTGAAGGACGGCCCGGCCTTTCTCGGTGCGCTCGGCATGGCGCGTGCCGCCGGCAAGCCGGTGGTGCTGATCAAGGTCGGCCGGTCGGAGAGCGGCGCGGCGGCGGCGATGTCGCACACCGCCTCACTTGCCGGCGACGACCAGGTTTTCGATGCGGTGGTCCGTCAGATGGGCGGCTACCGGGCGCGCACGACCGAGGAACTGATCGACGTGGTCGAGGCCCTGGCGCGACGTGGACCACTCGCCGGTAACCGGCTCGGCGTGCTGACCATTTCCGGCGGCGCCGGCGTGCTGATGGCCGATGACGCTGAGAATGCCGGCCTGGTCCTGCCGGTCATGCCGGCGGCGACCCAGGCGCGGTTGAAGGCGGAGAACCCGCTCGGCTCCTTCGTCAACCCGGTCGATTTCACCGCCCAGGCGATGAACGATCTCGGGCTTGTCGGCCGCGCGCTGCGGGCCATCCTGGAGGATGGCGACGTCGATGCCGTTGCCGGCTTCTTCATGACCTGGATCGCCTCGCCGGTGATGGGCGAGAAGCTTCAAGGCGTCATCGCCGAGGCGATGCAGGGATATGAGGACCGCACCATTGCGCTCGCGGTTTCGGCGCCGGACGAGGTGCTCAGCGCCTATCGTGCCAAGGGCATCATTCTGAACGAGGATCCGAGCCGGGTGGTGGCGACGCTCGGTGCGCTCGCCGCCATCGGCAAGGCGCTGAAGGCGGGCGGCCGATCGGCCATCGATCTCACCGGCACGCCGCGGCTGACCGGCGCGGAGACGACCGAAGCCGCCGCCAAGGCGTTTCTGGTCAAGGCCGGGCTGGAGGCGCTGCCCGAGCAGGTGGCGCGGACGCCGGAGGACGTCACCGCCACCGCCTTGGCTTTTGGCGGGCCGGTGGCACTGAAGATCGCTTCCGCCGACATCGCGCACAAATCCGATGCCGGCGGCGTGGCCCTGAATGTCGCGCCTGATGATGCCGGCGCACGGGCGCGCGTCATGATCCAGGCGGTATCGGCGGCCCATCCGCAAGCCCGGATCGACGGCGTGCTGGTCGGTCCGATGGCCGGCGAGGGCGTCGAGCTGATCGTCGCCGCGCGGACGGATCCGGTCTTCGGGCCGGTGGTCATGGTCGGGCTCGGCGGGCTGTTCGTCGAGGTGATGCAGGACGTCGTCTTCCGTGCCGCCCCGATCGGCGAGGCCGAGGCGCTGGCCATGATCGACAGCCTGAAGGGCCGCGCGCTGCTCGATGGCCTGCGTGGCAGACCGAAGGTGGATGTGGCGGCCGCGGCGGCGGCGCTGGCCGCGCTATCGAGGGTGGCCGCCGCCAATGCCGGGCGCTTCGACACGATCGAGATCAACCCGCTGCTGGTGCGCGCAAAGGGCGCGGTGATGCTCGACGCGCTGGTGACACCAGGGTCTGGGTGATGGCCTATCTGACCGGCATCGGCATCACCGCCTATGGCAAGCACCCGGGCCTTCAGCCGCTCGACCTGATGGAGCAGGCCGTGTTGGCGGCGCTTGCCGACAGTGGTCTTCAACGCGACGCGCTCGACGGCCTGATCACCGGTTATGCCACCACCCATCCACATCTGATGATGGGGACTGTTGTCTGCGAGCGGCTGGGGTTGAAGCCGCGCCATGCCCATCAGGCGCAATGCGGCGGCGCGACCGGCGCCATGGCGCTGGTGCTGGCGCGCCACCTGATCGCCGCCGGCGCCTGCCGGCACGTGCTGGTGGTCGGCGGTGAAAACCGGCTGACCGGCCAGAGCCGGGACGATGCGGTGAAGACGCTGGCAACCGTCGGCCATCCCGAGCACGAGGTGCCGCTCGGCGCCTCGATACCCGCCTATTACGCCCTGCTCGCCGCGCGCTATCTCCATGAGACTGGTGCCAACGAAGCCGAGCTTGCCGAGCTCGCCGTGCTGATGCGCCGGCATGCCCTCGGTCATCCGCTGGCGCAACTGCGCAAAGCCATCACGGTCGAGGACGTGATGGCGTCGAAGCCGGTGTCGACGCCGTTGAAGCTGCTCGATTGCTGCCCGATCACCGATGGCGGCGCGGCGGTGATCGTCTCGGCCGAGCCGCTCGCCAAGGCCGCGATCAAGCTGACCGGCTGGGGCGAAGCGCATACCCATCAGCACGTCTCGGAGATCCCTGACGATCTCGGGCTCGGCGCCAGGATCGCCGGTGCCGCGGCCTTCGAGACGGCCGGCCGCAAACCCGCCGATGTCGGGCTTCTCGGCATCTATGACAGTTTCACCCCGACGCTGGCGATCTTCCTGGAAGCGCTCGGTTTCGCACCGCCAGGCGGGGCCGGGCGCGCGGCGCGCGAGGGCCGGTTCGGCCGCGACGGCGCCTTGCCGCTCAACCTGCATGGCGGGCTTCTCTCCTTCGGCCATCCAGGCGTCGCCGGCTTCATGGCTCATGTCGTCGAGGTGGTCGGCCAGATGCGTGGCGAGGCGGGAAACCGGCAGGTCAGAGACGCGCCGCTCGCCTATTGCCACGCCGATGGCGGAACGCTTTCCAGCCACGTCGGCTTCGTCCTGGAGCGGCTGTCGTGAGCGGCGTCGCGCTTTTTTCCTGCCGCGCCTGCGGCCATGTCTGGCAGTTCCGGCGCGCCATGTGTCCGGCTTGTGCCGCAACCGATATCGCCGTTGTCGAGGCCAAAGGCGGCGGCACGGTCTGGTCGGCGACGTCAGTGCATCGGGCGCCGACACCGGATCTCGATGTGGCCGGCGGCTACGGCATCGCGCTGGTGACGCTCGACGAGGGGCCGCGGATCATGGCGCGAGCACCGACCGATCTCGTCATCGGCGAACGGGTCACAGTTCGCGCGGAGAATGGCCTGCCGACAATTTTCCGCGCTTGACGCAAGGCCGGAAATGCGGTGCCACAGGATGGCCTGCGCTGTTGAGGAGCCTGCCATGCCCGATCTCGATCTCGCCATTCGCGGCGGCACCGTCGTCACCGCATCGGACACCATCCGTTGCGATATCGGCATCCGCAACGGCCGCATCGCGCTGCTCGCCGAGGCGGTGACGGGGGCCGCCCGGACGATCGATGCCTCGGGCCTGCTGGTCATGCCCGGCGGCATCGACAGCCACGTTCATCTCGACCAGGATTCCGGCCCCGACGTGACCATGGCCGACGGTTTCGAGAGTGGCTCGCGCTCGGCCGCGGCCGGCGGCAACACGACGATCATTCCCTTCGCCATGCAGATCAAAGGCCGGTCGCTGCGCGCCTGCGTGACCGAATATCACGCCAAGGCCGAAGGCCAGTCGCTGATCGATTACGGCTTCCACCTGATCGTCTCGGATCCGACTCCGACGGTCCTGAACCAGGAACTGCCGGCGCTGTTCGCCGACGGCTGCACCTCGTTCAAGGTGTTCATGACCTATGACGACCTGGTGCTGACCGACCGGCAATTGCTCGAGGTCTTCTCGGTCGCCCGGCGCGAACAGGCGCTCGTCATGGTCCATGCCGAGGGCTACGACTCGATCAAGTTCCTGGCCGACCGGCTGGAACAGGCGGGCAAGACCGCGCCTTATTACCATGGCGTGTCACGGCCCGAGATCGTCGAGCGCGAGGCGGCCCACCGCGCCATCAGCCACGCCGAATTGCTCGATGTGCCGATCATGATCGTGCATGTCTCGGGCCGCGAGGCGATGGAGCAGATCCGCTGGGCCAGGCAGCGCGGCCTGAAGGTCTATGCCGAGACCTGCCCGCAATATATCACGCTGACGGCCGATGACATGAAGGGCCTCAACATGGATATGAGCGGGGCCAAATATGTCTGTTCGCCGCCGCCGCGCGACACCGACAGCCAGAAGGCGATCTGGGAGGGGCTCAAGCAGGGCGTGTTCCAGACCTTCTCGTCCGACCACTGCCCGTTCTTCTACGACAGCCCGCGCGGCAAGCTGAGCCCTAAGGGCAGGACCTCGTTCCGCTGGGTGCCGAACGGCATTCCGGGCGTCGAGACGCGCATGCCGATCCTCTGGTCGGAGGGTGTCGCCAAGGGCCGCATCTCGGCCAATGAATTCGTCGCGCTGACCTCGACCAACCACGCCAAGATGTATGGGCTCTATCCGCAGAAGGGCACGATCGCTGTTGGCGCCGACGCCGACATCGTGCTGTGGGACGCCAACCGCAAGGAAACGCTGCGCCAGGAGATCCTGCATCACGGTTCGGACTACACGCCGTGGGAGGGTTTCGAGGTCACCGGCTATCCGGTGATGACGATCGCCCGCGGCAGGACCGTGGTCGAAGAGGGCAAGGTGCGGGGCAGCCCCGGCGACGGCCGGTTCCTCAAGCGCGACAAGAGCCCCTACGCCTTGCCGCTCGGCGCCTGAGCGCGCTGGTGTCGGCGCGCCCTATCGGTTGCAGATCACCTGCAGGGTGAATTCGCGGGACTGGTCGGCAAGTGTCGCCGGGTCGAGCTTCTGCTCGCTGGGGCGCTCCGAACCGGCGACGCCGTTCACATCCAGGAAGTTGGTCGCGACGCCGGCGCGGATGGCGAAATTGACGTTCTGAGCGATATCCATGTTGCGCTGCGCAAGCGCCAGGACGTTGAGCTTGGACACGATGATCCCGACGACATTGCCCCGTTCGTCGATCAGGGCGCCACCGCTGTTGCCGGGTTGGGTCGGTGCGGAGTGCTGGAGCATGCGGGTGTCGTCACGCAGGCCCGCCAGCGCCGAGATATTGCCGATGGTGAAATTGCCGGCCGTCGCAAGGAGCCCCGCCAGCGGAAATCCATAGATGTAGACGCTTTCCCCGACGCGAACGCGCGGCGAAAAAGACGGCACACGCGCCGGCGTCATGCCGGTCGCCAGCAGGGCCAGATCATTGACCGGATCGCGCCCGACAACGGTCGCCGGTACCGGCGGCGCGCCGAGCCGGGTCACCGACACATCGGTGCAGCTTTCCACCACATGATGGTTGGTCAGCACATGGCCATCGCGCGAGACGAAGAAGCCAGTCCCGGTGCTCATGCCGGGGCGCCTGGAAGCGCCGTCGCGCGGCCGCTCGTTCGACGGCGGCAACCGGGTCTGCCGATCCTCGCCGGCTTTCGGGTTGAAGGCGAATTGCCGGTGGCACAAAAGCACGCCTTCGATCGCGCTCAACGAGCCGCTCAGGGACAGGCGGGCAATCGGCCGTCGCTCGAAGACGATCTGAATTCCAGCGGATCGTGCGAGATCGAGGATGAACTCCCTGCGAAGGCCAAAGCCGACGAGCCCTTTTTCGTCGGCGGTCTGTTCGAAGCCGGCAAACCGGCCGCTCCAATTGCGGCCGGTCGCCGCGCGAAAGACCAGGGTGTACTCTTTGTTCTTCTCGATCGACGCCCAGTTGGGGTTGGTAAAGGCCAGAAAGGCCGTGTTGTCTTCGCCGGTGAAGCCGAGCCACACGGTTGTCTGGTCGGTATAGCGGGTCGTGGCCACACACCCGCCAAATCGCTCGCTGAGCCCGATCTGCCAGCCCCGAACCGACGCGTTTTCGCGGTCGATCCGCAGCATGGGCTGTGCTTCGGCCGGCCTGATGACCAAGCAGAAGACGAGGCCGAGAAACAAGCACAGCGCCGCCCGGAGACAGCGGCCGCCTGACAGCCTCATCGCGATCGACGCTTTCATTGCTGGGGGCCCGGTTCGGGGTTCGTCTTTACCGCGACGTCTGGACCGCGAAGGGATCGCGCGGCGCAGCCGGGCGCGACGATGCGGCCGATGCGAAGGGATCGCGGGATTGGCCGCCGTTTTGGCGTTGGGCAACGCTTGCGCGTTGCCGGATCTGCGGCCGCTGATGGGCGCGGGGCCGGACATGAACGTAGCGGCGGCCGCTGCGCGATCGGGTCGCGTCCCGGTGGGCCTGTGCCAATGCGGCGGCGCCGATGATCGCCGCAGCCGCGCCGAACAGCCCTTCGGCTCCGAGACGTTGCGCTCGCGCAGTGGTTGGCAATGCCGTGATACCAAGCGACAAGAGTGTGATGAATGCGACGACGATCCACTTTTGACCCATGCTTCAGCCTCCCCAGACTACCGATAATCGTGATTGGTCGGCTGGCAAAGGTCAAGGTTGTGGCCAGGTTGACGGCGCTCTTTCGCCTCGCGATGCCAAGTTGTCCGGCAAAACGCGATCGCGCGGGGAATTCGTCTCTCATCGCGCCAGGCCAAGCAATGATTCTCGGTCCGGTACGCGCATTTCCGTATGCCGCCTTCTTGATCTCAGCTTCTAGAGTGGTCACAGAGGCGGCTTGCTTGAGACCGCCACCAGAGGAGAATGAGAATGTCGTCACGGTCTTTCGCGCGCCGGCTGTTTGCCGGCGTCGCCGTTGTCGCGGGCCTTGCTTTGGCGGGCCCGGCGAGCGCGCAGACGAAGGTCTCGATCGGTATTTCCGGCTGGACCGGATTTGCCCCGCTGACGCTGGCCAAGGAAGCTGGCATCTTCGCCCGCAACGGCCTTGACGTGACCATCCGCAAGATCCCGCAGGCAAGCCGTCACCTCGCCATTGCCTCGGGCGACGTCCAGTGCGCGGCGACCACGGTCGAGACCTGGATCTCGTGGAACGCCAGCGGCATTGCCACCACCCAGCTGTTCCAGCTCGACAAGAGCTACGGCGCCGATGGCCTTGCTGTGCGCGCCGGCATCAATTCGATCCGCGACCTGCGCGGCAAGACGATCGCCGCCTCGCCTCCGGGCACCGCGCCCTATTTCGGGCTTGCCTGGATCCTGCGCGAGAACGGCATGACGATCCGCGACGTGACGGTCGTCAATCTCGAGCCGGGTCCGGCGGCGCAGGCCTTCATCGCCGGCCAGAACGACGCGGCGATGACCTACGAGCCCTATCTTTCGGCGGTGCGCGATGCGCCGCAGGCCGGCAAGATCATTGCCACCACGCTCGACTATCCCATGGTGATGGACACGTTCGGCTGCACGCCCGCCTTCATCCAGGCCAATGAGGCGGCGGTGCGGGCCCTGGTGAAGAGCTATTTCGAAGCACTCGAGCTGATCAAGTCGGAGCAGACCCGCGCCTATACGATCATGGGCGCCGATGTCCGCCAGACGGCCGAGCAGTTCGGCGCTTCGGCGCGTTACCTGCGCTGGTCGGGACCGGAAGAGAACCGCGCCTTCTTCGCCAATGACTGGCTGCCGTTTACCGAGAAGGCGGCAACCCTGCTGCTCGAACTCGGCATCATCAGGCAGAAGCCGGATTTCACCCGCATGGTCGATACCCGCTTCATCCAGTGAGGCGGCAGTCCGCCGTCGCGCGAATGGGTTTTCATCGCGCAAAATTGCTATAGAAGCGTGCCGCCGCTGCCGGATGTCCGGAAGCGGCGGTGTTCATTTCCGCCATCGGCATTCTCGTTCGCGCATTTTCCTTGGCATCTTCGCCCGGGCGATCCGTCGCCCGTTCCGCGGCGCCCGACTGACAAAGGACGTCATGAGGCCTCTTCAACCTGTCTCCGCGTCAGCCCGCGTGATCCTGGGGATCGCGTTTTTTGTCCTGTTCTTCGCGGTCTGGAGCTTTTTCACCTTCGGCGGCTTCGTGTCGCGGATCTTCCTCGCCGATCCGCTGACCATGGTGAATGACGGCTGGACGCTTTTGACCAAGCACGGCTTCCTCCACGATATCGGCATGACCGTCTGGCGCGTCCTCGGCGGTTTTGTCGTCGCCGCGATCATTGCCGTGCCGATCGGGCTGGCCATGGGAGCCTACAAGCCGGTGGAGGCCTTTTTCGAACCCTTCGTGTCGTTTGCCCGCTACCTGCCGGCCTCCGCCTTCATTCCCCTGCTGATCCTGTGGGCCGGCGTCGGCGAGGTGCAGAAACTCCTGGTGATCTTTGTCGGCTCGGTGTTCCAGATCATCCTGATGGTGGCGGTGGCGGTCGGCTCGATCCGCCGTGACCTGGTCGAGGCCGCCTTGACCCTTGGCGCCAAGGATCGCGGCATCGTCGCCCGTGTGCTGATGCCCTTCGCCGCGCCACAGATCGCCGAGATCCTGCGCCTGGTGCTCGGCTGGGCCTGGACCTATGTCATCGTCGCCGAACTGATCGGCTCGTCATCCGGCATCGGCCACATGATCATCGAGAGCCAGGCGCTGCTGGCCACCGGCCAGATGATTTTCGGCATCATCGTCATTGGCGTCATCGGGCTCATTTCCGACTACCTGTTCAAGGCGCTGAACCGCAAGCTGTTCCCGTGGAGTGCGGTATGAGCGACCTCATCATCAAGGCCGTTTCACGCACCTTTCCGGGCGTTCAGGGCGGACCGCCGACGCAGGCCCTGGCGCCGGTCGACCTGACGGTCACCGAGGGCGAGTTCGTTGCCATTCTCGGGCCCTCCGGCTGCGGCAAGTCGACCTTGCTGCGCGTCGTCGCCGGCCTCGACCAGCCGACCTCCGGCACCGTCACGCTCGACGGCGCGCTGGTGAAGGAGCCGGGCGCCGATCGCGGCATGGTGTTCCAGAGCTACACGCTGTTTCCCTGGCTGACGGTGGCCGAGAACATTGCCTTCGGCCCGCGCGAACGGGGTGTCGGGCTCGCCGAGCGCCAGGCGATCGCCGAGAAGCTGATGGCCCAGGTCGGGCTCACCCAGTTCGCCAACCACTTCCCGAAGATGCTGTCCGGCGGCATGCAGCAGCGCGCCGCGCTGGCGCGCGCGCTCGCCAACAATCCGAAAGTGCTGATCCTCGACGAGCCGTTCGGCGCGCTCGACCACCAGACCCGGTCGCTGATGCAGGAGCTGCTGCTGTCGATCTGGGAGCAGCACCACAAGACCGTGCTGTTCGTCACCCACGATATCGAGGAGGCCGTGTTCATGGCCAATCGTGTGCTGGTGATGAGTGCGCGCCCCGGCCGCTTCAAATGTGAGGTGCCGGTGCCGTTCCCGCATCCGCGCTCCTACAAGATCAAGACCACGGCGGAATTCGCCGCGCTCGAGGAGCGTCTCACCGAAGAGATCCGCGGTGAGACCATGCTGGCGGTGTCGAGCGGGCTCTGACCGGCGGTGCCGGTGGCTCCTGAGCGGCCGCGTCAATGTGGCGCCGTCCGCCCGGGCAAGCCGCCGCGCCGTCAGGCTTCCTTGAGGCCGTAGTCGGGAATGCCCTGTTCGTTGCCGTAATATTTATAGGGCAGGAACTTGCCGGACATGGCGATCTTGACGCGGTCGCCCTTCGGATTGGCCTCGCGCTCGATCTCGATGTTGAAGTCGATCGCCGACATGATGCCGTCGCCGAACTCTTCCTCGATCAGCGCTTTCCAGGCCGGGCCGTTGACCATCACCATTTCATAGAAGCGGTAGATCAGCGGGTCGGTCGGCGGCATGGCCGTGCCGCGATAGGGCACCTCGTTGAGCATCTTCTCTTCGTTGCTCGACAGGCCGAACAGCGCGGCGGCCTTGGCTGCCAGCGGCTTCACCAGCTTCATCTGGCCAAGCAGCGCACCGACGATCAGCACCGGCGATATGCCGCCGATCTCGTCGGTGATGTATTTCCAGGTCCAGTCCTTCTCGCGCTTGATGTCGAGAATTTTCTCGGTGAGCTCTTCGCGGATCATGCCCGTCTCCTTGGCGGCTTGTTGATCGGGAGGAAGCGTCAGACGGCCTTCGCCACCGGCGGCGGGGACGCGATGGCCCCGGGCGAAACGGGAACGACGACGGGCGGCGCGCGGCGGTTCCAGACCTTGCCCGGCGCGTCGAGCTCGGACTGGAAGGCCTTGGAACGGGTCACCAGGAAATCGATGATGTGGTTGCGCAACGGGTAATAGGACGGGTGCTTGTGCACGTCGTTGCGGGCGCGATCGGCGGGCAGGGGATTGGCCACGATCTCGGCGATGCGGGCGTCCGGCCCATTGGTCATCAGCACGATCTTGTCGGCGAGATATATCGCCTCGTCGACATCATGGGTGATCATGAAGACGGTCTGGCCGGTGTCCCGGCAGATTCGGCGGACCTCGTCCTGCAGCGTGCCGCGGGTGAGCGCGTCGAGCGCCGAAAACGGTTCGTCCATCAGCATGATCTTCGGCTCGATGGAGAGCGCGCGGGCGATGCCGACGCGCTGCCTCATGCCACCGGAGAGCTCGGCCGGCCGCTTGGTCTCGGCGCCGCCGAGGCCAACCAGGGCAATGAACCTGGCCGCGTGCTCCTCGACCTTGGGCCTGGACCAGCTGCGCCATTTCGACGACACGGCATAAGCGACATTGCCCATGACGCTGCGCCAGGGCAGCAGCCCGTGGCTCTGGAAGATGACGGCGCGGTCGAGGCTCGGACCTTCGATGCCACGCCCGTCGATGATGACGGCGCCATCGGTCGGCTCGTCGAGGCCGGCGAGGATATTCAGCACGGTCGTCTTGCCGCAGCCGGAATGGCCGATGACGCAGACGAATTCGCCTTGGTTCATGGAAAACCAGAGGTCCTCGAAGACCGTCGCCTTGCCGCCCTCGGGGGCCGGGAAACGGCGGGAAATGCCCTCGATGGAAATGTAGGACTGGGCCAAGACCTCACTCCGGATAGGTGACGAAGCGGGTGAGGCGGGCCAGCACCTGGTCGAGCGCCATGCCGACAAGGCCGATCAGCAGGATCGCCGTGATGATGTCGGTGAGCGACAGGTTGTTCCACTGGTTCCAGACGAAATAGCCAATGCCGGTGCCACCCACGAGCATCTCGGCGGCGACGATGACCAGCCAGGCAATGCCGACCGAAATGCGCATGCCGGTGAGGATGGTCGGAGCCGCCGCCGGCAGGATCACGGTGAAGGCCTTGCGGAATGGCCCGACCTCCAGGGTACGTGCGACATTCAGCCAGTCCTTGCGGACGCTGGCGACGCCGAAGGCGGTGTTGATCAGCATCGGCCAGAGCGAGCAGATGAAGATGACGAAGATCGAGGACAGCGAGGAATCCTTGATCGTGTAGAGCGCCAGCGGCATCCAGGCGAGCGGCGAGATCGGCTTCATCACCTGGATGAACGGATCGAGCGCCCGATAGACCAGTTGTGACATGCCGATGAGAAAGCCGAGCGGCACGGCGACGACGACGGCGAGCCCGAAGCCGGTCAGCACGCGCGCCAGCGAATAGGCGAGCTGGATGCCGATGCCCATGTCATTGGTGCCGCGCACGTAGAACGGATCGCTGAGGTGTTTCCAGATGGTCCGGCCGACATCGATCGGGCCGGGCATCGGGGTCTGGCCGCCGGTCGCGGCGGCGGCTCCCACCAGCTTGGCATATTCGGGATCGACGGTGGCCGCGCCGGCGCCGCCGCCGCGCACCGCGACATGCCAGGCGAGCAGGAAGACGGCGAAGATCAGCACCGACAGGACGAAGGCGCGCAGACCCACGGAGCGGGGCATGGCGACGGCTCAGGCCCGCTTGATGGCGAAGGAGGCGACATAGTCCTCCGGTTTCGCCGGATCGAAGGCCTTGCCCATGACCGCGAAGGTCTTCGTGGTGGCGGTCGGCGGGGTCAGGCCGAGCTCCTTCATCATCGCGCCGGCATCGGTTGCCAGGAACACCTGCCTGGCAATGCCGGCATAGTCGACATCGCCCTTGATCTGGCCCCAGCGCTTCATCTGGGTGAGGATCCAGACCGCGAAACTGTCCCAGGGAAACGGGTCGAACTGGATGCGGTTCGGGTCGCGTTTCACCTGGCCGAGGCCGTCGGCATAGGTGCCGGTGAGGATCTGCTCGAGCACGGTCACCGGCTGATTGAGGTAGTTCGGTGCGGCGATGGCCTCGGCGATCGCTTTGCGGTTCTCGGCTTTCTGGGCATGGGCTGTCGCGTCGATGATCGACTTCAGCAGCGCCCGATAGGTATTGGGCAAGGTGGTGACGAAGTCGCGGCTGGCGGCGAAGGCGCAGCACGGATGACCGTCCCACAACTCCTTGGACAGGATATGGATGAAGCCGACGCCGTCGAACACGGCGCGCTGGTTGAACGGGTCGGGCCCCAGAAAGCCGTCGATATTGTCGGCGCGCAGATTGGCCACCATTTCCGGCGGCGGCACCGAACGGATCTGGACGTCGCGGTCGGGATCGATGCCGGCTTCCGCCAGGTAATAGCGCAGCAGGTAGTTGTGCATCGAATAGTCGAAGGGCACGGCGAAGCGGAAGCCCTTCCAGTCCCTGGGGTCGCGCTTGTCCTTGTGCTTGGTGGCGAGGGTGATCGCCTGGCCGTTGATGTTCTCGATCGCGCCGACCGCATAAGGGATCGGGTTGGAGCCGGCGCCCATGGTCATGGCGATCGGCATCGGCGCCAGCATGTGGGCGGCGTCATATTCCTTGTTGATGGTCTTGTCGCGGATGACCGCCCAACCGGCGGTGCGCACCACTTCGACGTTCAGCCCGTGCCTGGAATAGAAGCCGAGCGGGTGGGCCATGATGATCGGGGTGGCGCAGGTGATCGGGATGAAGCCGACCTTCAGGTCCTTCTTCTCGATCGGGCCGGTCTGCGCCAGCGCCTCGCTCGCCGCGCCAAGCGGAAAAACGGTGGCGAGCGCGGCGGCTGCCGTCGAGGCGCCGACCGCCTTCAGAAAGGCGCGGCGCCGGCCGTCCTCGGGGAACAGCGCGCGCATGACCGCCTGTTCGACGACGCGGCCATAGCGGCTCTCCTCACTCGCCTGGCCAGCCTCGAAGGCCTCGGTGCGGAGTGCCGCCTCGTGTTCGCGGGCGGAGCCATGACGACCACAGACGCAGCCCCGGCCGAGCCTGTTGGCGGCAGTGAAGGGATTGTCGAACAAGGCCATGAATGGATCATCCTCGGGTCGCAATGCGAGGACGATCTATCAAGCGCCGTGCCAGCTCATCTCAAATGTATGCATGGGTCAAACTAAAGTCATATCAGCGGTTTGCTGCTCTTGACCTGGTTCACGCTATCGATCCTCTGCCCAAAAATTATTCAGATGCTCGTTTCGGCGACGATGCGCCGACGCCTGGCTTGCGGGAGCCTTTCGGCATCCGGATCCATCGCGTCGGCCGGCAGCGCCGAGGCGACTTTCGATCGCCCAGGCGCATGGCTGTATCCCGGTGGCGACCCCAAGCGCTATTCGACCTTGACCCCGGCCTTGAGCTCAAGTGCTCTTGGCAGCACGGCATTCAAGACGTCGAGATGAGGACCCTGAGTTTGGCTGCACT
The DNA here is from genome assembly GCF_005144885.1 of Phreatobacter stygius. Lineage (NCBI taxonomy): Bacteria > Pseudomonadati > Pseudomonadota > Alphaproteobacteria > Hyphomicrobiales > Phreatobacteraceae > Phreatobacter > Phreatobacter stygius. Next base: position 1,215,070 of record NZ_CP039690.1, on the reverse strand, counting down.
ATCGAAGGCCGGCGTGATCGAGATCGCCGGAACCGGGGCAAGGCTTCTGCCGAACCCGGGGCTCGACCGGGCGCGGGTTTATGGCGCCGACGAGCAAGCCATCCTGTCGTTGGCCGGGGCGGCAGAAGCGTGCGCGGCAATCCGGACCTGGGACGGCTATCGGCCGACGCCGGTGCATGGGCTCGCCGCCGTCGCGCGGGATAGCGGCGTGGCGGACGTCCTCTACAAGGACGAGGGCCAGCGCTTCACGTTGAAAAGTTTCAAGGCCATGGGCGGTGCCTATGCGGTCGAGCGGCTGGTCAAAGCCCGCGGAACGGCCGGCCTCACGGTGACCTGTGCCACCGACGGCAATCACGGCCGGGCGGTCGCCTGGGGGGCCAGGCGCCTCCGGGTGCCGGCGGTCATCTATGTCCACGAAACGGTGAGCGAAGGCCGCGCCAAGGCGATCGAGGGTTTCGGCGCCGAAGTGCGCCGCGTGCCGGGCAATTACGATGATGCGGTGCGTGCCTCGGCGGAAGCCGCGAGAGCCAATGGCTGGACCATCGTCTCCGACACGTCCTGGCCGGGTTACGACGTCATCCCGCGCGACGTCATGCAGGGTTATGCCGTGCTGGCGCTGGAGGCCGAGGCGCAGGCGCCGATGCCGAGCCATATCTTCGTGCAGGGCGGGGTCGGCGGGCTTGCCGCCGGCATCCTGTCCTACCATTGGGAAAAGCGCGGCGAGACCAGGCCGATCATCGTGGTGGTCGAGCCGGCGAAGGCCGACTGCCTTTTGCAAAGCGCGGTTGCCGGCCGCTGGACGGCGGTCGGCGGCGATCTCGACACGATCATGGCGGGGCTTGCCTGCGGCGAGCCGTCGGAACTTGCCTGGGCGCTCTTGTCGCCCGGCGCCGACGCCTTCATCAGCATTCCCGACGAACGGGCGGCCGAGGCCATGCGGCTGATGGCCGGCTTCGGCATCGCTGCGGGTGAATCCGGCGTTGCGGGCCTCGCCGGCTTCCTGGCGGTTGCCGCCGATCCGGCCGCGCGCGCCGCCCTGAAGCTCGACGCGGCCGCGCGGGTCCTGTGCTTCGGCACGGAAGGCGCGACCGATCCGGAGATCTATCGCGCCATTGTCGGGCGCGCCCCAGAAGCAGTGGAAGGAAGAGCGGCATGAGCCGGATCATCACAGTCGGGGCCGCCCAGATGGGCGCCATCCAGCGCGCCGACAACCGGCCGGCCGTGGTCAAGCGCATGGTCGAGCTGATGCGCGAGGCGGCCTCGCATCGTTGCGACCTCATCGTTTATCCCGAGCTGACCCTGACCACCTTCTTTCCGCGCTGGTGGATGGAGAACCAGGACGACGTCGATGCCTTCTTCGAGCGCGAAATGCCGTCCAACGAGACGGCACCGCTGTTCAACGAGGCGGCCAAGCTCGGTATCGGCTTTTCCTTCGGTTATGCCGAGCTGACGCCCGAGGGCCGGCATTTCAACACCGCGTTGCTGGTCGACAAGACCGGCCGGCAGGTCGGCAAATACCGCAAGATCCACTTGCCCGGTCATGCCGAACACGAGCCCTGGCGCGCCTTTCAGCATCTCGAAAAGCGCTATTTCGAGGTCGGCGACCGCTCCTGGGGCGTCTGGAACGCGCTCGGCGGCAATATGGGCATGATGATCTGCAACGATCGCCGCTGGCCCGAGAGCTATCGGATGATGGGCTTGCAGTCGGTCGAGATGATCCTGCTCGGCTACAACACGCCCCGGCACAATCCACCGGCGCCCGACCATGACCGGTTGAGCGAATTCCACAACCAGCTGGTCATGCAGGCGGGCGCCTATCAGAACGGCACCTGGGTGGTCGGAGTGGCCAAATGCGGGGTCGAGGAGGGCTGCGAAATGATCGGCGCCTCGTCGATCGTGGCGCCGACCGGCGAGATCATCGGCCAGGCGCTGACACAAGGAGACGAACTGATCGTCGCGCGCTGCGACCTCGATCTGACCCGGAGCTACAAGGCTTCGATCTTCAACTTCGAGATGCACCGCCAGCCCGAGCATTACGGCCGGATCGTCCAGCAGCGCGGCGCGGTGCCGCCGGAGGGACGATCGGAGGGGTGAGGCGAAGGGCCACATTAGTGACGACAAAGGCCCGACGCGCTGCAAAGAGGTCAGCCGTCGTTCGAGGCTCGCAAGAGCTCGCACCTTCAGCGCAAAAGCGAGCTTTCGCGCGAGGATGAGGAGTGGAGGGAATGGCATCAGGGACGGTGCGGAAACGGCGCGCTTCATGAGCGCCGCTGATGCAGTTCACATTCTTTCCGCATGCTGAGGTGCTCGCGCCCTTGCGCGAGCCTCGAAGGACGGCCGGCCAATCTGCAACGCTACGCCGCGGAGCCTCGGCCCAACCGGGCTATTCCGCCGCTTCCTGGCTCGCCGCTTCCCAGCCGAGCAGCTTGCCGGGGTTCATCAGGCCATGCGGATCGGCGAGCCGTTTGAATTCCGGCTGCGGCGCCTTGATCTGCTTCCAGCCGGCATTGTTCAGGACATAGGTGTGCGGGTTGGACACCTGGATGCCGGCTGCCGTCGCCTCGGCCATGATCCGTTCGAGCCGCTCACGGGTGGTGTACTTGACCAGCGGCAGGCTGGACGGCACCACCTGGCCATGGCGGCGCTGGAATTCGAGGTGCAGGTAGACGTCGTCGTGAAACTGCTGCTCGGCCCAGGCGATGAGCTTCAGGCTGTCGGGCGGCGGATAGCGAAGCTGCAGATAGGTGATGGACGGATCCATCTTCATGGCGTGCAGCGTCGTGTGGTTCCAGGTGTATTCATAGAGGGGGCCTGGCCCGCCGCGCTCCTTGTGCGTGCCGAAGGCGACTGCCTTGGCCTCCTCGGCGCCGCGCCGGAAGGTCACCTTGCCGGCATGGTCGGCAATCAGCAGGTCGAGCGTGTCGGCCTGCGGCTCGGAGATCATCAGCACCGCAAAGGCCCGGTCCTTGTCGAGATAGGGCTGGAGTCTGCGCAGATAGGGGCCAATGCGCGGATCGTGGATCGAGACGAGTTTCTTGGCGAGGCCGTCGCATTCGGTGAAGGCCTGGCCGAAGCGGGCCGCCGCCATGAAATTATCGAAGGTGACGATGCGCTCGGCCCAGTCATGGGCGGGCGCGGTCGGCACCTCGACCTCGGTGATGATGCCGTTGACGCCATAGGCGTGCATGACTTTCAGGATGTCATTGCCGCGCAGCTCGATCAGCTTCGGCTCGGCCTCCACCGTCATCACCTCCAGCGCGGTGACCGCACCGAGATTGTCGATCTGGCCCCAGGTGCAGGACCCGGCGCCGGCGGCGCCACCGGCAACAAAGCCGCCGAGGGTCGCTTGCGCCCGGGTGGAGGGATGAAAGCGCAGTTCCTGGCCGTGCGGGTCCAGCGCCTTGTCGATGTCGAGCATGTTGGCGCCGGCCTCGAAGCGGGCCGCGCCCCTCCTGGCGAAGACCATGCGGTCGAATTTGCGCATGTCGACGATCAGGCCGCCGGCGAGCGGCACCGCCTGGCCATAATTGCCGGTGCCGCCGCCGCGGATGGTCAAGGGCACGCGATGGCGGGCGCAGGCCGCGGCGATCCGGGCGAGTTCGTCCTTGCTGCGCGGCATGGCGACGAGGTCGGCATGCTTGCCGTCCAGCTCGACCTTCAGGATCGGCGAGAACCAGAAGAAGTCGCGGCTGGCCATGCGAATCGAAGCCTGATCGTCGGCCAGTGCGATACCGGCGAGATCGGCGCGCAGCCGGTCGAGGGCAGACAGGGGAGCAGTCATCGGCTGGCCTTGGACTGGGTTCGGGAATTGGTCATCTCAAAGGAGATGACATTGCCTGCGGATGGCGATCAAGCTCCCTCGATGCTCAACAGCCCGGCAATATGCTGATAGTTTATGCATAGCTGGTCCGTGAAACCACGCAAAAGCTTAGGATAAACCGGCACGTGCGTTGCTCGGCGCGTCCGGTCGAATTAGTCCTGCAAATAGAAAACCGGAGAGGTCGCCATGTCCCCCATTCGTCTGACGCGCCGCAGTGCCCTCAAGCTCGGGGCTGGCGTCTCGGCTGCCTATCTCATGACATCGGGCCAGGTCACCGCCCAGGGCCTCGACAAGGTCTCCTACCAGACCAATTGGCGCGCCCAGGCCGAACATGGCGGCTTCTATCTGGCGCAGACCAGCGGCATCTATCGCAAATATGGCATCGACGCCGATATCCGCATGGGCGGGCCGCAGCAGAACCCGTCGCAGCTGCTGCTTGGCGGACGCGTCGACATGATCATGTCGAACTCCTTCGAGGCGATCCGCTATGTCCAGGAAAACCTGCCTTTCCTGTGCATCGGCTCGATCTTCCAGAAGGACCCCCAGGTGATCATCTGCCATCCGGGCGTCGGCAATGACAGTTTCGAGGCGCTCAAGGGCAAGACCATCCTGGTCGCCGCCGGCGGCCGGACGTCCTATTGGCCCTTCCTCAAGGCCCGCTTCGGCTTCGTCGACGAGCAGGTCCGGCCCTATACTTTCAACATGGCGCCGTTCCTGGCCGACAAGAACATCTGCCAGCAGGGCTTCCTGTCGTCCGAGCCCTTCGCCATCCAGCAGCAGGGCGGCGTCACCCCGCTCGCCCATCTGATCGCCGATGCCGGCTTTGCCAATTACAACACCACCATCAACATTTCGCGGAAGATGGTCGACGAGCGCGCCGACGTCGTGCAGCGCTTCGTCACCGCATCACTTGAAGGCTGGGCCGAATATATGAAGGGCGGGCCGGGCGTCGAGGCCGCCAACAAGGCGATCCTGCGCGACAATCCGGACATGGATGCAACCAAGATCGCTTATGCGGTCAAGGTGATGACCGAGCGCGGCATCGTCCTGTCGGGCGATGCCCTGACGCTCGGCATCGGCGCGATGACCGATGCCCGCTGGGAGACCTTCTATAACCAGATGCGCGACGCCGGCGTATTCCCGCCCGGTATCGACTACAAGAAGGCCTATGATCTCAGGTTCATCAACAAGGGTGTGGGCAAGGCCTGACGTGTCGGTTCTCATGTCTCCGAACACCGCGACGAGCGGCGATGCAAGGCCGCTTGTCTCGATCCAGCACGTGTCGAAGCAGTTCGCCAACGGCACGATCGCCGTGCGCGACGTCAATCTGGACCTGGCGGCGGGCGAATTCGTCAGCCTGCTCGGGCCGTCCGGTTGCGGAAAGTCGACGCTGCTCAGGATGATCGCGGGTCTCGGCGAGCCGAGCGTCGGCACCATCGACTGGCCGGGTGCCGGCGGCGCCAATGGCGAGCACGAGCTCGGCTTCGTGTTCCAGGATCCGACCTTGATGCCCTGGGCAACCGCGCTCGGCAATGTCGTGTTGCCGATGCAGCTGAAACGCATGCCGCAGGGCGAGGCCGAGGCGCGCGGTGCGGCCATGCTGGCGCTGGTCGGCCTCAAGGGGTTCGAGCGGAGCTATCCGCGCGAGCTCTCCGGCGGCATGAAGATGCGCGTGTCGATCGCCCGCGCGCTGGTCACCCAGCCGAAAATTCTCCTGATGGACGAGCCCTTCGCGGCGCTCGACGAGATCACCCGCCACAAGCTCAATGACGACCTGCTCGGTCTGTGGGAGACCAATCGCTTCTCCGCGGTCTTCGTCACGCATTCGGTGTTCGAAAGCGTCTATCTGTCCCAGCGCATCGTGGTGATGGCGGCCAGGCCCGGCCGCGTCATGGCCGACCTCCGGGTCGAAGCGCCATATCCCCGCGATGAATTGTTCCGTACCTCGGCCGACTATGCCCATTGGTGCCGGATCGCCTCCGAGAAGCTCAAGGAGGCCATATCAGCATGAGCGAAGCCGCCCTGAAGACATCAGCCGTCGGCCAGCCCGCCGTCGCCCATGACGGTACCGATGCCGAAGCCCGGCCGATCTATCGCGAGGACCGCAAGATCCTGGGCATTTCGACCGAGACCTGGCCCGGCATCATCGCGCCGCTGGTGATCGGCATCCTGGCGCTCGGCGCCTGGGAAGCGATCGTCCGGTTCCGCGAGATCCCGTCATTCATCCTGCCCGGGCCGCTGCTGATCGCCCGGACGCTGGTCGAGGACTGGGCTTCGCTGTCGGCCTCGCTCTGGGTGACGCTACAGATCACCGCGGCCGCGCTGGTTGCCGCGGTGACGCTCGGCGTCGGCCTTGCGGTCCTGTTCACCCAGTCGAAATGGCTGGAAAAGTCGTTGTTTCCTTATGCGGTGATCCTGCAGGTGACGCCGGTCGTGTCGATCGCGCCCTTGATCATCATCTGGGTCGGCGACATCAACCTGTCGCTGCTGATCTGCGCCTGGCTCGTTGCCTTCTTCCCGATCCTGTCGAACACGATCCTGGGGCTGAACTCGGCCGACCATAACCTGATCAATCTGTTCCAGCTCTACGGCGCCTCGCGCTGGCAGACGCTGCGCTATCTGAGGCTGCCGGCGGCGCTGCCCTATTTCCTCGGCGGCCTGAAGATATCAGGCGGGCTCGCCCTGATCGGGGCGGTCGTCGCTGAATTCGTCGCCGGTTCCGGCGGCTCGTCCTCAGGGCTCGCCTATCGCATCCTGGAGGCCGGCTACCAGCTCAAGATACCGCGCATGTTCGCCGCCCTGATCATGATCTCGCTGACCGGCATCGCCATCTTCCTGGCGACCAGCTGGGTGTCGCATGTGCTGCTCCGGCGCTGGCACGAGAGCGCGCTGAAGCGCGAAAACTGAGGGGCGAGGTTTGGTCGTGCGCGGGGAGCCTTCAGAGCTCTCTCGTCTTGGCCGGGCTTGTTCCGGCCACCCACGCCTTCAGGCCGGTTCCCACGCAGGCCAGCGTTGTTCGTGTCAGCGGCAAGAACAGGCCAGCCCGAGACAAGCCGCGGATGGCCGGAACACGCCCGGCCGAGACGAACCGTGCGGCCTGCGATCTGCTGCTACCGTGACCGGTCCTTACCCGACAATTCTCACCTGACCGGCACGAAGCTCTTCATCTTGCCGGGGTTCAAGAGGCCCATCGGATCGACATTGGCCTTGAAACCGAGCTGGTCGGCATCGGCGCGCTTGTGGCGCGAGCCGTCCTCCAGGCTGACCACATGCGGGTTGGCGACCAGCACGCCGTGCTCCTCATGCTGCGCGATGATCTGGTTCAGCCGCTCGGGTGTGGTGTAGCGGACGATCGGCAGCGCGCTGCAGGTGATATTGCCGGCGAAGCGAATGAATTCGAGATGGGGCAGCACCTCGCCTTCGAACAGGTCCATCATCTTGCGCACGCTCTCTTCCAGCCGGTCGAACGGGTAGAGCAGTTGCAGATAGGTGATGGAACGGTCGGTCTTCAGCCATTGCAGGGTCGTGTGGTTCCACGAATATTCGTAGAGCGGCACCTGCCCGGGCCCTTCCTCCGACGGCGCCTCGTGGGTCACCATGCCGCGGCCCGAGAGGATCGCCTTGAAACTGTCGAGGAAGGGTTCGGCGATCATGCAGAGCAGGATGCTCTTGCCCTCGGGACAGGCGCTTTTCAGGGCGCCGAAATAGGCGGGGATGGGAGCGGCGATCGGCGTCACCAGCTTCTTCACCACGCCATCGGCCATGGCAATGGAACGGCCGGCCTCGAAGGCCTCCCAGAACGTATCGAAGGCGACGATGACGTCGACCCAGGGCCAGGCCGGCGCCAGCGGCATTTCCAGCTCGGTGATGATACCGGTGGTGCCATAGGCGCGGTTGACCTTCTGGGCCGCGTCGTCCCTGAGTTCCAGGACGCGCGGTTCCTCCTCCACCGTGACGATGCGCGCGGCCAGGATATTGCCGGGTTCGCGCAAGCCCCCATAGGCAACCGAGCCGATGCCGCCGGAGCCGCCGGCGACGAAGCCGCCGATGGTGGCGGTGCGCTTGGTCGAGGGGTGCATGCGCAGCTCGAAACCTGCCGCGCGGGTTGCCTTGTCGAGGCTCAACAGGTTCATGCCGGCCTGGACGCGGACGACGCCGGGCTTCTGCCAGATAACCTGGTCGAGCGCGGTCATGTCCAGGAGCACGCCGCCGGCCAACGGCATGGCCTGGCCGTAATTGCCGGTGCCGCCGGCGCGCGCGGTGAGCGGGATCCTGAGACGGGCGCAGGCCGCCGCGGTCTGGATGACGTCGGCCTCGTCGCGCGGCTTGACGATGATGTCGGCTGCGACCGACTTCAGCTCTTCGGCGAGGATCGGCGAATACCAGAAGAAGTCACGCGAGCGGCGCCGGACGATGACCGGCTCGGTGATCACGGGGATATCGCCGAGCGCGGCGATCAGGCCGGCAATGTCATAGGTCGGGCGAGGCGGTGTCTGATGAATGGCCATGCCGCTGGTTGCCGTTTTTCAGGCGCCGATGCAAGGCCCCGGGGCACGGGCGCAGGCGCGATCCGGGGGGAGATGCCTGGCCGCAACCCAGGGTGAAATCGTGGGCAGGCGCACCACATCACCTTGTGGCCGAGGTTGGTATTTTGGGGTTTTGCTGAAGAATGAGGCAATCGAAGGTACCTTGGTATGGCTTCTTTAACCATTCCATCGCTGTTCTCACTAAGTGCTCAAGAAAAATCATCCCTGGGGGACCGCCGGTGCAGATCAAGACCCGCCTCTTCACAGTCATTGGCAGCCTGGCGGCCGCCGCCCTGATCATTGGCGGCGTCGCGGTCTACGGCTTCCAGCGTTACCAGGCGGCGGTCGATGGCATCGAGCACAATGCGCGCACCTCGCTGCTGGCCGAACGGGCCAATGCCATGATCTTCGCGGTCGTGATGGAATCGCGCGGCATCTACATGTCGGCGGACAAGGATGTGCTGGAGCGCTTCGCGCGGGCGCAGGACCAGCAGCTCGCCAAGTTCAGCGCGACCATCGCGGAATGGGCGGCCCTGCTGCCGCCGGCCGAGGAGACAAGCAAGCGGCGCCTGCTGGAGCAGGCCGACGCCTTCGTGCGCCTGCGCAACGACCTGGCCAGAGCCGGCCGCGCGGAAGGCAATGCCGCGGCGCGGGTGATCGGCGACAATGACGCCAACCGGACGACCCGGCAGCGGCTCAACACCGAAATGGCGGCGCTCGCCGAGGCCAACAGCCGGCGTGTGGTGGCCCTGTCGCATGAGATCGAAACGGCCAAGGCGAGCCTCACCTGGCTGATCGTCGCAACCATCGGCCTGGCCCTGCTGGCTGGCCTCGTTGCGCTCTGGACCATCCTCCGCGGGATCACCCAGCCCCTGTCGCGGCTGACCGCTTCGGTCGGCGCGGTGGCCGAGGGCCGGACCGAAGCCACGGTCAGCGACACCGAGCGCAGGGACGAGATCGGCGCGCTGGCGCGCTCGGTTCTGGTGTTTCGCGACAATGCCATCGAGGTCGAGCGATTGAAGGCGGCCGATGCCGCCCATGCCGAGGCGAACCGGGCGGAGCGGGCGCGCGACATGGCCGTTCTCGCCGATGAATTCGCCGCCACCGTCCAGTCGGTGGTGACCACCGTCGCCGGTTCGGCGGACGAGATCGTCGGCAATTCGGCCCGGGTCGGCGACGTCGCGAGCAATGTCGCCGAACTCGGCCAGGCGCTGGCCGCGACCTCGGCGGGGGCGACCGGCAGTGTCGAAAGCGCTGCCGGATCGGCACAGGAACTGGCCTCGTCGATTGGCGAGATCTCGAGCCGCACCGCTCAGGCGCAGCAGATCGCGGCATCCGCCGTCGATCAGGCGACCCGCACCGGCGAGATCGTCGGCACGCTCGCGGTGTCGACCCAGAAGATCGGCGATGTGGTGAACCTGATCAACGCGATCGCCGCCCAGACCAATCTCTTGGCGCTCAACGCGACGATCGAGGCGGCACGCGCCGGCGAGGCGGGCAAGGGTTTCGCGGTGGTTGCCTCGGAGGTGAAGAGCCTGGCGTCGCAGACCTCCAAGGCAACCGAAGAGATCGCCAGTCAGATCGGCGCGGTCCAGTCGGTGACCGCCGAGGCGGTGGCGGCGATCGAGGCGATCAACAAGACGATCGGTGAAATCAGCTCGGTGTCGTCGTCGATCATGGCGGCGGTCGAGGAACAATCCGCGGTGACCCATGGCATTGCCGGTGCCGTCGCCGACGCCGCCGAAGGCACGCGCACGGTGGAGACCGATATCGGCCGCGTCACCCGGGCTGCCGACGAAACCCGCGAGGCGGCCGGCGCCATGACGGCCGCCGCGTCGAAGCTGAAGCAAGGCTCCAGCCAGCTCGACGGGGCGGTGTCAGGGTTCCTGGCGCGGATCCGCGCCGCCTGATCGTTGCCGGCGGTTCAGGCGGTCGCCAGCTTCTTGAACTTGGTCGAGCGCTTCGGGTGCCACCACTTGCCGCCGATGACGGTACCCTCGGAGACGATCTTCTTGTCGGCGATCAGGTGCTCGCCAACCACGTCGACATAGTCGAAGCGGCCTTCCTTGATGGTCAGGATGGTGGCATCGCCGACCGAGCCGGGCTTCAGGCTGCCGAGCTCGGGGCGCTTCAGCGCCATGGCGGCATTGACGGTGGAGGCCGCGATCACCCGGTCGAGCGGCATGCCCATGACCAGGAATTTCGACAAGGTGGTGACCTGGTCGAAGGCCGGGCCTTCGATGCACAGGGTGTGGACGTCGGACGAGATCACGTCCGGCTCGAAACCACCGGCCAGCATGTTGCGCGTCGTCTTGAACGAGAACGAACCCTTGCCGTGGCCGATGTCGAAAATGACGCCCTTCTTGCGCGCGGCAATGACCTCCGGCTTGATCGCGCCCTGCGCCGTGCAAGGCGCATTGGGGAAGGGCCGGAAGGCATGGGTCAGCACGTCGCCCGGACGCAGGCGGCCAATGACATGTTCATAGGACGGCGGCGGATGGTCGATATGGCACATCAAGGGCATGCCAACCTCGTTGGCGACCTGCAGCGCCAGGTCGAGCGCGCTTTCGCCATTGGTTCCGGAGGCGTGCAGGCCGACGCGCACCTTGATGCCGACGATCAGGTCGCGATTCTTGTCGGCCACCTCGACGCAGGCGATCGGGTTCATGTGCATGATTTCGCGGCTCTCGCCGACCATCACGCGCTGGTCGAAACCATAGATGCCGGCGTGGCTGACATGCAGATAGGCCAGGATGCGGACCTGGCTCTTCTCGATCACATGTTTGCGGAAACCCAGCCAGTTGCCGGGGCCCGCCGAACCGGTGTCGATGGCTGTGGTGACGCCGGAGGTGCGGCAGAAATCCTCGGCGTCGATGCCGAGCGAGGTGCCACCCCAATAGACATGGGTATGCAGGTCGATCAGCCCGGGCGTGACGATATAGCCGGAGACATCGCGGATTTCGGTCGCCGATCCCGGCTTCAGGTCCTTGGCCACCGCCGCAACCTTGCCGCCGGCAAAACCGACGTCGCGCACGCCGTCGAGCTTCTGCGAGGGGTCGATGACGCGGCCACCACGCAGGATCAGGTCGAAATTCATCAAGGCACTCCCGCTTCCTGGAACTTTAATGCCGGCGCGAACCATGCGAAGCCATGGGCTGGGCCGGCGATTGCGTAGGAGATTGCGCGCGGTCGCCCGGCTTGCGCAACCGCCAACACCGCTCGTTTCTGGAGACCTCCCATGCCGTCACGCCACTGGGGTGACTTGAAGACCACCGATTTCGATCGCCTGGATCCCCAGCGCACGGTCGCCATCCTGCCGCTCGCCGCCACCGAGCAGCATGGGCCGCATCTGCCGGTCTCCACCGATACCAGCATCATGAAGGGCATGATCGAGACCGCCTTTCCGCTGGTCGGCGCCGACGTCACCGCGCTGTTCCTGCCGATCGAGGCGGTGGCCAAGTCGAACGAGCACATCCATTCCAAGGGCACGCTGACCTTGTCGGCGGAGAGCGTGCTGCGCTCCTGGATCGAGATCGGCGAGAGCGTCAAGCGCGCCGGCATCGACAAGATCCTGCTGATGACCTCGCATGGCGGCAATCTCGATCCGATGAAGGTGGTGGCGCGCGAGTTGAGGATCCGCTGCGGCCAGCTCGCAGTGGTCTCGAGCTGGACCGCCTTCGGCCGGCCGAAGGGACTGTTCGGCGATCTCGACATCAACCACGGCATTCATGGCGGCGACGTCGAGACGTCGCTGATGCTGCATTTCCGCCCGGACCTGGTGGACATGAACGAGGCCAAGCTGTTCGAACCGGTCATGGTCGCCATGGAGAAGGAGTTCACCTATTTGCGTCCAACGGTCAGCCATGCCTTCGGCTGGATCGCCCAGGACATTCATCCCGACGGCACGGCCGGCGATGCTTCGCTGGCGACGGCCGAGAAGGGACGCCTGACGGCGGAGTTCCAGGCGGCGAATTTCGTCAAGCTGATCGACGACATGGCGCGCTTCGACATTGGCCGGTTGTGGAAGCCCAAGGGCTGAGTCGAACGATGAGTCCAGCGATGAGGCGAACCGGTTGACCCGTCGGGCCGATGCCTCGATCATCTGACGCAGGTTGTGGCTGAGGGGTAATGCGCATGCATACGATCCTGGTGATCGGGGGTGGCCTGGTGGCGCTTGCGCTGTTCGTGCTGGTCGGCCGGTTTTTCGGCGGCGATGCCAGCGGCGCGGTCGGCAACGCCGTCAAGATCTTCATTCCGGTCTGGCTGGTCGGGGCGCTGGTCAACATGTGGGTCGGCGTGTCGCGCGCCGGCTATTCGGTTGCCGAGGAAGCCCCGATCTTCGCCGTGGTCTTTGCCCTGCCGGTGCTGGCCGGCCTGTTCATCTGGTGGAAGTTTTCGTGAGCGGCCGGCCTGGCGATGCGGCGGATGTCCGGCTCCGCTTGAGATGGCTCCAGCGCACAGGTGAACCATGGTTTCGCTGACCCGTCATGCCGGCCTGATGCGCGACAAGACCTCCGAGCATCGAGGCCGCGTGGCGCCGGTCGAACTGTTCTTCGACCTGGTCTTCGTTTTTGCCATTACCCAGCTGTCGCACACCTTGCTGCACAAGCTGACCGTCCAGGGGCTGGTCGAAACCACGCTGCTGTTCTTCGCGGTGTGGTGGGTCTGGGTCTACACGACCTGGTTCACCAACTGGATCGACCCGGACCGCACACCGGTCAGGCTCGCGCTGTTCGTGCTGATGCTGGCTGGCCTGGTGATGTCGATTTCCATTCCATCGGCCTTCGGCGCCGGTGGGCTCGCCTTCGCCTGCGCCTATGTCTTCATGCAGGTCGGCCGCTCGGCATTCACGGTCTGCGCCATCGGCACGGCGAGCGAGAGCAATGCCCGCAACTTCCAGCGGATACTCGCCTGGCTCGTCCTGTCGGGCCTGTTCTGGATCGCCGGCGCCTTCGCCGAGGGCAATGCGCGGCTGGCGCTCTGGGCGATCGCCATCGGGCTCGAATATTTCTCACCCTGGGTCGGGTTCTGGGTGCCGAAGCTCGGCCGGTCGACCACCGGCGACTGGGATATCGACGGCCACCACATGGCGGAACGCTGCAGCCTGTTCGTGCTGATCGCGCTGGGTGAATCGCTGATCATCACCGGCTCGACCTTCGAGAAATCGGCGGTCACGCCGGCCACCGTGGCGGCTCTCGTCTCGGCGGTTGTCGGCACCGCCGCCATGTGGTGGGTCTATTTCGCCATCGGCGCCGAGCGCGGCACGCATCACATTGCCCATGCTGCGGATCCGGGGCGGGTGGCGCGCGTTGGCTATACCTACCTGCATATCATCATCGTCGCCGGCGTCATCATCGCGGCGGTGGCCGACGAACTGGTGCTCGGCCATCCCGGCGGGCATGTCGCCTTGCCGGCACTGCTGGCGATCGTCGGCGCGCCGGTCGTGTTCCTGCTCGGCAACGGCTATTTCAAATGGCTCAGCGCACCCTATTTCCCGCTGTCCCATCTGGCCGGCCTTGCCGTGCTCGCGGTTGTCGGCGCGACCGAGTTCCAGTTCCACCTGTCCACGCCGCTGGCGCTATCGCTCGTGACGACCGGGGTCCTGGTGCTCGTCGCCTTGTGGGAATGGCTGTCGCTGACGAGGAGCAAGGGCGCGCCACATCACATTTGATCGGCTCCGCCGCCCGCCGGGTCAGGCGGCGACCGGCTTGACGTCGACCGCGACCGCGATCTCGTGATCGCCCGAGGTCACCAGCACACCGCCATTCGGGGCGACATCGGCGAAGTCGCGGCCGGTCGCCAGCACGATATGGTCGCGGTCGACGATCAGCCCATTGGTCGGGTCGAGGCCCCACCAGCCAAGCTCCGGCCCGCACCAGACCGATACCCAGGCATGGGTCGCGTCGGCGCCTTCGAGGCGCGGCTGGCCGGGTGGCGGGTTGGTGCGCAGATAGCCGCTGACATAGGCTGCCGGGAGCCCCAGGCCACGCAGCCCCGAGATCATGATATGGGCGAAATCCTGGCAGACGCCGCGGCGCATGGCGAAGGTCGCCGCCGCCGGCGTGTCGTTTTCGGTCGCCTCGCCGTCATAGGTGAAATCGCCGTGGATGCGTTTGGCGAGGTCGAAGGCGGCGTCCAGGATCGGCCGTCCGGGCGGAAAGCTCGCGGTGGCATAGGCGCGGATCGTCGGATCGCGCGGCACATGGCGGCTGGCGAACAGGGCGTGCACGGGCGAGGCCGGCGAGATGTCGGCCGAGGCGAAAGCGGTCTCGCGCACGCGCTCCCACGGTGGATCCATGCCCGGCAGCGGCCGGCTGCGCCCGGCAATCGCCACCCGGGCGCGCGCATCGATCCTCACTTCGCTGTGCGACTGGTCGAAATTCAGGAAGATCACGTGATTGCCGAAGAAATCGGTGGTGTCGCGCCGTCGCGCCGGTTTCGGCGAGATCGACAGGTCCCAGGCGATCACCCGTTGCCCCGGGCGGTCGACCGGCACGACGCGCAAGACGTGCTGGGCCGTCGCCACCGGCGCGGCATAGACGTATTCGGCGACCTGACGGACTTCGTAGATCATTACTGAATCTCGTCCGAATCCGCGCTCATCGGCTGTTCGGCTTCGCGGTGGGTGAAATATTGTCCGGAAATTTCGTCGGAGAGATCCATCAGCCGCTGCTCGATCGCCAGCAGCTGTCTGGCGTCCAGGGTGTGGGCGTCGGCGGTCTGC